>JABHEG010000266.1 GCA_018676675.1 Lentisphaerota bacterium | reverse complement strand
GGGCTTCAACAACAAAGCCCAGACAATGAAACGCCAGGCTTACGGCTACAGAAATATGAAGTTCTACACTCTCAAGCTCAGGACACTACACATCAAGAAGTACGCACTTACCGGATGAGCCGAACATATGTGCCCGTGCAGACCAAAGCGACGTCCAGGCGGCGGCCCTCCAACTCTCTCCGGGTCTCTGCATAGGAGCCGTGGAGGACGAAAGCGGGGGTTCGCCCGACCTGCCGACTCACCTCTTGCACGAAGCGGCGGTATGCCGCAAACGTCGTCTCCGCGTTAACCATGGTCGCCACAGCAAATCGAAGGATAGCGTCGTCCCGCTGGATCGGGTGCGTCAGGGCGACGGGCGTCGTGCGTTGCGACCAATCGATCCAGGGCTCACGATCGCGGGTGAACAGCAAGGCAATCCCGATGGCAGCAGAAGCCAGCGTCACGGACAGGCCGGCGAGCAGCAATCCGTGTCGCAGGGCGTCCAGCCTAGCTGCGGAGTTCGGCCTGTCCTCTCCTCCAAGCCGATCAGCCGTCCCAGGGGTGTCCTGAGCGCACCCGCGACTGCTGCACATCGCGTTGGGGCAAGCCGATTCGGCCGTGTGCTTCCCCGCGCGATCGCTTGATTGACGGGCTTGGTCAGTGTTTTCCATCGCCTTGCTCGTACCTTGCTTTCGCCGCCGGCCCCCTCGCATACCGGCTGTTGGATGAACCAAGAATGGAGCGCATCCGGGAACTGCGTACGTCTGAGCTGGATTTGTCCAGCGGATCGGTGGCTTCCTCGCCTCAAGAGCTTCCCGAAGTCATGCTCAGACTAGGGGCTCTGAGAAAAGGAAGCAACGTGCCTCCCCGGCGGCAGAGCCCCGCTAGGAGCGGCCGAGCCGATAGCCACACCCCGTCCAGAAAGGTCTCGCGCTGTGCTCCGAGCTCGTGCGGTTGCTGAGTCGTGACTGGTTCGTGCTGGGGAAGTCTATCAATAGCCGGTCTACTGTCTGGCGAACGGAGGGCCGTCCGGGCTGTCTCCCGCCGGACGACGGACCCGCAACTCTCTGTGCATCAAACACCCATTCCTCACCAGTCTCCACTCACGGCTCTTTGTACAGGCTCTAACTGTGCACTCACCGGATGAGCGCCGAAGGTCGCGGAGTTGCCACCAGTTCGCTCCCAAATCGGCGGCTGGGGAAGAAGCCGGGAGCAGACAGGTCGCGAGGAGTCGGGAAGTCGACCGATCGCGGCGTGGGCGGGGCCGAACGCCTAGAATGAATCGTACACCTTTATGTTGATGGTGGCAAGTGACGAGGCCCAAACTCGAGCTCGAGCTCGCGCGAAAAGGCTCTACATGGGGCTCCAGGCTCGCAATTCCGTGGGTTGGACCGGTTGCCGGGCCGCAATTTGGCATCGATGGAGACGCAAACGGCCCAGAATGTCCGCGAAGCGCCATTGCCAGGCCAACATTCTCGGTCGGTGGGCGCACGGACGCG
This sequence comes from Lentisphaerota bacterium, assembly GCA_018676675.1. Classification (GTDB taxonomy): domain Bacteria; phylum Verrucomicrobiota; class Lentisphaeria; order Oligosphaerales; family JABHEG01; genus JABHEG01. The sequence goes on along the minus strand of JABHEG010000266.1, from coordinate 896 downwards.
TTGTCATGGAGAATAGCAACGCAAAAAACCACGATGGCTGTGACCACAGTACTCAGTTGGCACGTTGGCAACCAAGCGCTTAGGACACGGGAACAAGCACTGTGATGCCATACTTGATCCCGGCCTTGGGGCCGTAGTGGCTGACATGCCGCTGTCGTGGCCCTGCCTCGACTGGCGTTGCATCACTCTTTGGTTCAGCTGATTGGGGCTCTCACACCTCGCCTCCCTCGGCTTCAAAGGAGGGCTCAAGAACTGCGAAAAGCATCTCGGACTTGACCGCGAGGAACTGGAGGGAGTCGACGGCTTCTTCGCAGTTCTCCTTTGGTACGATTTCTACAACAAGGGCAATCGCAAAGCACTGGAAACGCTCATCGCCTACAACATGACCGATGTCGTCAATCTTGAGTACCTGATGGTCATTGCCTTCAACTTGAAGGCAGCCACCACTCCCTTCACCGATGCGCTCCGCATCGCCCCGCCCTCACCCCCGGAGATCCCGTTCAAGGCGGACACCGAAACGGTCAATCGTCTGCGCCGCAAGGCTGGATTCGGACGGCACTGGTGAGGAAATGCGAGTTGCTGCGCGACGTTCAGGCGAGCGTCCCTCTCAACGCGTCGTCGGGACGCTGAGGTCGGCAAGGAAGTCGTCTGTGATCTGCTTCCCAAGCAGGAAAAACTTGCGGTCCGGGTGCCAGAGCACGTTGTTTCCGCCACGAGTCGTGAAACTCGAGTAGCAGCCGCATTCCAGACGCTCAAGCGGGCCCAGGCGCACCCCATCATTGTCCATGAGCAACTTCGACTCGCTGAACCAAACCGGTTGGTCTGCGCCCGGGCGAAACTCGCCGAGGGCGATATACGCGGGACGCCGGTTGTTGTTGGAGTCCGCGTAGTCACGT
>JABHEG010000138.1 GCA_018676675.1 Lentisphaerota bacterium | reverse complement strand
AGGCTCAGGGCCTTGAGCAAGTCCCACAGCCGTGGGACGCGTCGAAACGGCCCCTCCCACTCTCGAGAAGCACACAATGTGGGAGGCGGTGCCACCCGGCGACTCTTCGGCCAGACACGGGGGGCAGAGAAAGTCAATAGCATTGGGGGGGCGTCGCGCTGGGACTGACCGTACTCGTCGGATGGTACACTCGAACAGAATGAGAACGGGCACAGTGCGACATATCGTTGGCATCATTGTCGTCTTGGGGCCTTGTGGGTGTACTGCTGAAGGTCTCGCCGATTCCCTTGGTGTCGATGTAACTGAAAGCAACACCGACAGCAACTGAGCGTGAGACAATCCTGATTGTTGACGACACGCCCGCGAATCTCGACATCCTTGTCGGGATGTTGCGGGGTGCGTACAGGTTGAGGGTCGCCACAGACGGACAGGGCGCGCTGGAACTTGCTGCGGCGGTCTCACCGGACCTGATCCTCTTGGACATCATGATGCCTGGGTTGGACGGCTTCGCGGCTTGCCGCCGACTGAAGGCTGAGCAAGACCTCAGAGACGTGCCGGCCATTTTTGTCAGCGCACTGGCCGAAACGAGACAGAAGGTGAGGGCTCTTGCTGAGGGCGGCGCGGATTACGTGACCAAGCCATTCCAGCCTGAGGAAGTCGAGGCCAGAGTGGCAACCCATCTCAGGCTTCGACGTCTGCAACGTGAGCTCGAAGAACACAATGCGCACTTGGAGGGGTTGGTGCGGGAGCGGACCCGGGATCTGCTCAAGGCGAACGAAGAAGTAACTTGTTGGCCCGGACCGGATGACCTTCCAGATTTCACCACCCGCTCCGCTGGAGACACGGAGGCATCCGTCGTCGCTCAAGAGCTCTACTGAGACAAGAAGGCCGGTTATGGAAAACCGGCTCCTCCAGAAGCGCCCTATACGAAGCACGCGATGGAGGTGCCGCATCTCCGTATGCGGCCTATGTCTCGTCCTGTTCGGACCGGGAATATCAGGTCCCGGGGAGTCGCTATGGCGGGACAGGCGGAGAGCGGAGATCGCCGGACTCCGGCCCGCCCTCGGAAGGTCGTTCCAGATTCCGGCGATGGTCTCATCGGGAGCAAAGGCAGAGGGAAAGGGAAAGGGAAAAGAGCGTGCCTCATGCCCCTCCGTGGCGAATCGCTGCCGTCTCTGATCTGTGGGCAACGCCGGATGGGCGACGCGAAACTCGCAGGGAGCCGGAGACGTGACAAACAGCCGCGCCACGATCAAAATAAGCGGCGGCAAGTGCACCCGGAAAGAGGTCGCCGGATGGCACCGCCTCCCACATTGAGGTCAGGTGCAGCCAACGTGCACCCGGGAAGAGGCCGCCGGATGGCACCGCCTCCCACATTGAGGTCAGGTACAGCCAACGTGCACCCGGGAAGAGGTCGCCGGATGGGGGGGAGCAGGGGACTGGCCGGGTCACTCTACTTGTTCATACGCTTTCGGAACCGCGGCTCCAGCCCGGCACTTTTCTCAACCTGCTGCAATTGGTCAGTCTTGTCATCCAGGGACTCGAAGTCCCATTGTCCCACAACCGGCAACGATGCCAGCGGCGGGGCTCCGTCTGCCCGGGCTCGGGCGAGGATTTGGGGGGGAGACAAGGCCCCCGCATAGACCACAGCCTCGTCAATCGCGCCGAGGAAGCTGTTGTACGCATCCTGGCGCCGACCAATGGCCAGGGGAAGGGTGCCCGGAACGCGAGCCCGGTTGATCGCGGTGCAGGCGACCTCCTTGCCATCCGTGTAGACGCGAAGGTCTTTCCCGTCATAGGTGACGGCAAGGTGTTGCCAGGTCCCCAGTTTGAGGACGCCCTCTTCGCTCCAGGCTTCAAACGAGTTTTCTCTGCCGCCGCCGATATTGAGGTAGGCTCCGGCTTTGCTGTCATTGACCATCAGGGCCCAGTGGCCGTCTGTCCATTCGTCATCGTTCTTGTTGATGACCCAGCGGCGTCTGTCTCCGTGAGCAGCAAAGCGCCGGCGGCGGATCCATGCCTCTGCAGTGATCTCCAGAGGATCCAGTTCGGTTGTGTGCGGGACCTCGAAGCCTGCGCTCTGTCCATCGCACCCCAGGGCCGCTCCTCGCTTGCCCGGGACCTTGCGCGGCATCCCGAAGAAGTTCCTGCCCCACGTATGCCACTCCTTGCGGCACTGGTTGAAGCGGATCGGCTCCCCGCTGGTCGCGTAGATCAGGTTATTCTCGACCAGGAATCCCTTCGAGCCCTGATCGAAGAAGATCCCGTTATTCGGGGCTCCCTGAGCGGTCTCCGAACGCAGGACGTTGTGGAATCGATTCCCTCGAATGACCGTTCCCGGCTGGCGTCCGAGCGTATAGAGACAGCCTCCGTCGCAGAGCTTCTGCAGGACCGTATGCACGTGGTTGGCCTCGATCAGATTGTTGCGGTTGTCGGTGGGATTCTCGTTCCACATCCACCCCACGGAGATGCCACTGTAGGGAAGGTCGTAAAGCAGATTGTGAGCCACGTGGGTGCCGTCGGTGAAGGACACCCAGATGCCGACAGCCCCGTAGTCGTCCAGGCCGCAGCGACGCACAATATTGTTGGCGACGCGGTTGCCGACCGGCAGTTCCCCGGGAGGGAGTGTCTCTTTACCCCAGGGGAACCCCACCAGGTTCTCGCCGATCATGATCCCGTTGGCTCCGACCTCTTCAACGAGGTTGCCTTCTACTGTGTTTCTGGAGCACCCGCGTTTCAGGTGGAGACCCACACCCCCGAGATTGCGCAGCACCCCATTCTGCAAGGTGCACGCCTCCGCAAATTCCCATTGCAGGGCCGGTTTCGTTCCGAGCCACGGGAACCAGACCCAGCCCTTCTGCCCATCCGTGGGGAACGTATGGAAAGAGGCCTGTATGCCATTGAAGCCATAGTCGGGGAAGTCCCAGTCCGCGCAGGCGAAGTGCAAGCCCTGGAAGTGCAGATTGCGCACTGGGCGTTCGGGGGTGCCCTGCAGATCGAGAAGACGGGTCAGGCGTGGCATCTCCATGATGCTTGTTGCGAGCACGTCTTCCGGGCGTGGCGAGTAGGTGAGTTGCCCGGTGCGGACGTCTAGATACCACTCTCCGGGTTGGTCCAGGAACTCCCTGGCGTTCTCAAGAAAGAAAAACCGCCCCTTGACAGGGCGTATCGCCGGATGAGCCCCAGCGTGAGGTGGGGCTAGGGTCAGGGTCCCACTCTGTGGATCCACTGAAAGCAGCTTCTTGCGGGTGATTTCCCAGTTGCCGCATACCACGATCTCGACCTCGGACACGTTGTTCCAGGCTGACACGGCTGACGAATCGATTGAGACTGTGTAACGGCTGCGGTCCTCCGCCAATGCCGCGGCTTTGACGCGGCCGTATGGCTGCGGCGCGTCGACATTTGGCCACCGGGCGCGCTGTGCTGTCCGCCCATGGACAACGAGTTGGCGCGGCTGCCATGTACCGTTGACGACTTCCGGCAGTACGGCAGTCCAGAGGCCCTCAGGGGTAATCGTCCACCCCCTAATTCGTCGTCCTCCGCTGAGCACAGTTGGGTTGCCTGGTTCGCCGACATAGGTGACCGCATGGGCGCCTGTCCCTCCGTCGTCCGGCCCGAAGGTCAGGGGCTCCGGCAGCTCGTAGACACCAGCTGTGAGGTGGACGAGCACATCTTCCTGCAAACCGTCACGGTGGAGGGCTCGGACAGCCTGCTGCGCCTTCTCAACGCTGGCGAATGGACTTTCCCGGGTTCCCGGTCCCTGGTCATCGCCGGTCACTGCGACCCAGATTTCTGTGCCCTGGACACAGAGAGCAAGTCCGGCAACAGCGATCGCGGTGCGTGCGAGTTTCATATCACTTCCCATCGTTCGACGTCTTGTCTTTTGCGACGTTGGCTGTCCCGGTGCCGCGATCGCCAGAAACGCCGCCCGGAGCGCGGCGCTACTGCCGGACACGCAAGCAGACCTCCAGCTTAACGGTCACGATCATTTGAGGCAGAATCCGTAGAGTTGCGCGTTACGCAATGTGAACAGCAGCTGCGCCGGCTTGCCTCGCAATTCCGACAGTGTGCGTTCACGGAAGTTGGCGTGGATGTTCACGCCATCCTTGCCGCTCAGTGTGCGCGTGGCGATCTCGCTGCCGTCGGGGGATTGAAGGGAGACCAGGATCTGACCGTACTGGGCATCTGCATTCAGGTAAAGGACATCGCCGTCAACGATGAAGGACTTGGTCAGGAGTGTCCCGCCGTCGAAGCTTGCTTCCAGCGACACGAACCGTCCACGCGTGATCTTAGCCAGCCCGATTTGGCCGATCTTCGGTCCGTTGTCAGGCCCCGCATACGGTGAATGTCGACAGGTCCTCCCGCTGTAATAGAACCAGAGCTCATCCCCGACCGCGACCGGGGGCAGGCAGCCGACTGAAATATTGTAGCGATCCCAGGCGCCGACTGGGCCTTCGGCAATGAAAGGGGTGCGCGGCGATACACGCTGGAAGTGTCGTCCGTCGCGGCTGATCCCGAGCTGCACATCCAGATTCAACTCGTCCGGGAGTGCATAGAACATTTGCACCAGACCGATGGTGACGCCTTCGTACGGAAACGCGCTCAGGGAGTAGACTTCAGCCCCACTCGGATCTGTATTGTCGGCTGCCAGTACGAGTTCTCCGGCGCTCCAGTTGCGGAAATCGGGGCTCTCGAGGTAATGCACAGCCCGGCCCCAGCCCGCGACTTTCCAGGTGCCGTCATCGCGATCCGGCGTGATCTTGGTACGTCCGAACAGGATGTACTTCCCGGTCTGAGGATCCTGGTAGAAGCGGCTGATATCGCACACGTCCGTGCTGGCGACCTCCCTCTCCATGGACCAGTGGATGCCATCGGGGCTCACTGCTGTGCCAAGGGCACGTCGCTCTCCGCGGTGGAACTGATGCCTGTAGGTGCCATCGAACTCTCGATCCAGAGTCACGAACGCCATCTTGTACCGCCGCGCCGGGTCGGGGTCTGTCGGATCTTTGAGCACACCAAAGAGCTCAAAGAAGTCCCCGAATCTACCGCGTTCGACGACAAGGTTGGTTTTCCTGCCGTCATACGTCACAACGTCGAGCTCGGGCTTCTCCCACGTCAGTCCATCTGTGCTGACGGCGTATCCCACATGACCGCCGGCATAGTACCACGCCTTATAGGTCTTCTCCTCGGCATCGAACAACACGGTACCGAACACAACCGTCATGTTGCGTTCCCAGACCTTGTCGGGTGCGATGACCGGTTCCGGGTGTTTCCGGGCGCTGTTGATTCGGCGGGAGATGTTCCCCGTTCGGGCGATCATGTAATCGTCCAGGAACAGCTGCTCCCGGTTGCCGATCTGCAACGGCTGTGTCTGGGCTGCGGTGTTGAAACAAAGCGACGCGAGGGAGAGTGTCACGGTGATTCTCCAGGGAGCGTGGTGCTTGGTCATCTTGGCATTGCTTCCGGCTTCAGGACCATGTCTTCCACTCTACCGGCCCACTTCTTGAGTGCCTTGGGACGGGTCAGCAGGATCATCGTCGTGGCGCGGAGATCGTCTACTTCGAGGCGTTGCCCGTTGGGGATACGTTCGTAGTTCATCCAGTGTCCATCGACAACTTCACCAACGTGGGCGGTGAGTCCATCATCAATGCCCGCCAGACCGACGTTACCCCGGCTTAGCGGAAGAGCGAGGATGGCTTGTGAACGGCGCAGGTCTTTCTCGTCCAGAGCAGCCAGCAGCAAGTGCCCGGTGGACGTCCGGAAGGGCTTCCCATCGATGGCAGCATTTCCCGCAAGCGCAAGAGCGACGATTTCGCCGGAACGCGTGCGGTGTACGGCGACTTGTGCTCCAGCGGGACAGGCCAGTTCAACGTCTCCTATGTCTACCGTCTGTGCCTGCGTACCGTCATTCAGCGCCACCGTCAACGCGCCCTTCCGCTCTGTGTGTGTCTGGAGGGCAATCAGCTTGGAGTCTGTGTGGGCCTTCAGCAACGGTCTGAGCCCAGCCCGTGTTGCGAACTCCGCATAGACAGGGAGCAGTTCCTCCTCAGACAGATGCAGTTCGATGGGATCATTCACGAAAACCACCTTGCCCTTGCCGACCCGACGTGCGCAGACGAGTGGGAAAGGGCCGGCTTGGCGGAGGACATCCGCCCCTGTTGGGTTCAGTTCATAGGTCGGACGGGCATCGTAGGCGGGCAGGTCGCGTACGGCCTCGGCCGAGACAGCGGGAGCCAGCTGGTAGCGCAGATCGGGGTAGCGACGGTGTCCCGGCTTGATGCCAACGAGCGTCGTGAGGACGTGTCCGCGTGTCTCCTCACGGTCCGGCGTGAAAGCGCAGTCGCCGGAAAGGTAGACCGTTCCCCCGTTTCTCGCGTATTCGACAAGTGTCTCCACGTCGCCGTCGCTCAGGATGTAGGCCAGAGGGAGCATGATTGCGGTGGGGGCGTGCTCAAGGATCTTTGGCAGTTCATACTGCCGAATGGTGGAGAACTGGATGTTCGTTCGAGTCAGTGCCGTCAGAGCGGAATAGAGCTGCACCTGCAGATCGTTCTGACGGCCTCCCAGGAGAAGTTGGTCCGGCACGACGAACCAAAGCGCCTCCGGCTGGAATTCCAGGGCGAAGCGACGGAAAAAGAAAGCCAGGTTCCGGAACTGATAGCCGACTTTCTTGGGCACCAGTTCGCTGTGGTAGTGGATACCGTAGGGGAAGCCGGAACCGCGCATGTCCTTCACATCCCAGACAAACAGCCCCGCGGCACCCAGCCCTGCGTTCAAGAAAGTGACCCGGCGGAAGTAGGCCAGTGCTTCAGGTTCCGGACAGTAGGTCCTGAAGTTCACCTGCCCGGGGTGGCTGTTGCGACCGAACTCCCCGATGACATGGCCTTTGCCCTGCATGCGTCGGCCGAAGAACCGCGCGTAACCGGGCTGCCAATCGCCGTAGTGGTGCATGTTGGCGAAGGTGAGGTGACGCCGACTCTCGAACGGGTCGCCCCCGGGAAGCTTGGATACGTAGTTCTCGGTTGTGACCGGATGGGTGTCCCCGGTATCGCGGACGGTGTTGATGCTTGCGGTCAGCCAGCGTTCCATGACGTATAGTCGGAAGACCTCAATATCCCGATCCCGGCGGCTGTGCCACTGCCCTTCCGGCCTCGCGTAGCGAGCACTCGCCAGGCTCGCCTCAGGGTCCTGCCAGGCTGCGCGCAGTGCGTCGTCATGGCCGTAACGCCTGGTGAGGAACGCCCGGAAGTCGCGTTGCAGGTCAGGCACGTCTGCGTAGTCGACAGTGGTCTCATTGGACACATCGTAGAGCATCGCGGAGAGATTCCGGTAGCGTTCACCGTATCGGCGTGCGAAGCCGGCCTGGAACTCAAGTTCGCGATCGCTGACCGCAGCGCCTCCTTTGGTGTCGTGCCAGCACGGCATCGGCACCAGGTTGTAGTGTTGGGCGAGTTGGAAGGCAGCATCCATGCGCCGCAACAGGCGTTCGGGCGGGTTGCCGATGTTGAACGTCCCGAAACGATAGCCCGCGGGGTCTGCGAAGGCCGACACATGAAGGACGCGCCAGACATTGAAGCCGAAGTCCCGGCAACGTCCGTAGTCCTGGGCCCAGGTGAGGGGATTCTCATAGTGCGGCCCGAACATGACCCCCGTCTGGTTGACCCCAAACAGCATCATCGGGCGACCTCCCGCGCGAAAGTAGTTGTCCTTGAACGACAGTGGGAATCCGCTCTCTTCACGGCCGTTCGGGACAAAGACACCAGTGCGGACGGTGTCGACGGTGCGTTGGCCCATCCGCAGCTGGTAGCGGAGTTTGCAGACCGTCTCGGTTGTGGTCCGGGGACATGGCAACTCGAACGCGACTGCCTCGTCCTGGCCGGGTGTCAGAGAGAGCGCGTGTTCGTCCGCACCGACAACACGATCACCGAGCATGGCCTCAACGATCACACGCAAGTCGCGCGTTTCCCTACCTGAGTTACAGAGGTTGACATTCGCTCGCATTTGCTCACCCGGTCGGTAGAGCATGAACTCCGATGTGGGCGTGTGCAGGAACACGCCGGTCAGGATGTGATCGACCACTTGCTGCAGGGCCATGTCGAACGTGGCGTGCGAGCCGTCGAACACGTCGAGATTCTCCACCCCGACGTAGGCCCACAACGAATGCTTGAACGTGTCGTTGAAGTTGTGCGTCAGCCCCATCAACGAACCGGTTAGGCGTCCGTAGCTGTCCCGGCCTTGCACGAGCGATGTCCACCGCGCACGGGGTTTGGGCCCGACCGCGTCGTTTGGGCTGGTCATGCCAACTGCCGCGTACCCCGCAAGAGAGGCCTGAAGATCACACGGACTCGTGACGATTTGCTGATGGCGTGACGTGTGGCTCGAAACAGCCTGCTCCAAACGGTATGACGGATCGAACACACCGATCTGATCCCGACTGAAACGGAGCTGATCTCCTTCTTGACCGAAGTGCGTGTTCAGTCCACCCACCTCAGCCCATTTCAGGGAGAAATCATCGAAGTACGCTGTGCCGTACCCGTAGAGATTCCCGACAACTCTCACAGTCACGGTGCCGGGCGGCACTTCGAATCGACATTGCAGCCTCCGCCAGTTGGCGGTTCCACAGAAGTTCGTTCCGCCTGTGTTTTGGGCGAATGAAAGGCGTGTCCCTGTGCCGTCGTAGAAGCCGACCGCCAGGTAGGCGAAGCCACCGTGCACATCCTCTGTTCTGATCCAGCAACTGGCCGAATAGCTCTCGCCGGGGACGAGCCCAGCCACCCTCTGGTTGACGTTGTACCAGGCCTTTGGCAGACCGTCCGGAACACGCAGGCGGACGCAGGATGCCCCGCTGTGCGGACTATCCGGCACAATCGAGCGGCCCAACGTGTCGAGGTCGGCGCCCTGGATCCCGGCTTGGTCAGACTGCCAACGTTCGATTGAGTCCTCCTCCTCCAACCCGGGGGCTTCCAGCAGTTCCAGGAGAGGATTGGCCTTGCCTCCATACAGATTGTCGAAGGCATATCCGCCGACGGAAACGAAGTCCCCGCCGGCTCTGAGGAAGCTCCGCACCGAATCTGTGGCGGCCTCGGGCAGGCCAGGACCATAGGGAAGTACCAACAGGTCGAAGGATTTGGTGGACAGCTGTTCCGGGGCGGCGAGCTGTTCGGCAGTCAGAAACGTGATGCTGCGTTGCGGGGTACGCAGGAGGTCTCCCAAACGCCTGGGGTTGGCACATCCGAGGGTCAGCTTTGGTGCTTGAGCATCCGCGAACACCGCAATGCGTCCGGGGGAGGGGGAGAGATCCGCGCTCTGGACCATTCCCACGCAGCACACCAATATGATCGGGCCAAGGAGCAGGTTCCTACGCATTCGTCGTGTTCCTATTTGGTCTCGTGCCCTTACTGCTTCGCTTTGGGCTGCTCGCAGATTCGGAGGTCATCAAACAGTACAGCTCCGGTCGTGGTGTTTGGCTGGCCGGGGGGGCGTGGCAGGATGTAGAGAATCAGTCCGTCCATGCCCTCAGCAACGGGAGGGCAAGCGACTTCGAAGCGCGACCACTCTGCCGTTGCCGGGAACCTGGTGTTCTTCGTTTGCTTCCGAATCCTGCCGCTCTGGGTCACGTTGAAGCAGACTCCGGCAATGCCGTCACCGACTTCTTCATTCTTCACCCATCCGGTGAGAACATATTCCCTGCCGGGGCGAACGGGCAGGGCGGGACTCTCCCCGTACGCGTTTGTCGCTGTCGAGATGTCGCGAACGGCAAGGCAACCGCTGCCTTCGCGGCCAACTGCGGTCAGGAGTTCCACGCTGGGTTTCTTCTTCTCATTCTCCGCGTTCGTCCCCCTGTTTCTCCAGGGGTACTTCCGGTCTCGCTTGGTATAGCTCCAGGAGTAGTCCAGCGGGACAATGAGTGCTTTGGGGGAGCAGCCAATCACTTTGGTGATCCATTTGAGTGCCACCGGGTTTGCAGGATGACTCATCCCGTGGCCATACCCCTCGAACTCCAGGTGCTCGACGTGGGGATGCCCGATGTTTTTCAACACGCGGTAAAACAGCTCGTTTTCCTCACAGCGTCCCAGCATTTCCAGCCTGCGGTCGCCGGTGAGAAGCAGTACCGGGGGCGCATCCGCCCGGGCGTGGTAGATCGGTGCAAACTCATCGATGACGGGGATTCTGCTGTTCAGGGCATAGCGCTCCTTGCGCACGGTCATGTGAGTGATCGTGTGACCGGTGTAGGGAATCAGCCCCTTTATAGCATCGGCATCAACGCCGTATTTCGCCAACCAGCGCTTGTCGAATCCCAGCATGCTGGTGAGGTATCCACCAGCCGAGGATCCGGAAACGAAAATCAGTGTGGGATCCCCCCCGTAAGTGGCGATGTTCTTGAACGTCCAGGCAAGCGCGGCGGCGGCATCACTGATGGCGGTTTCGCATGACACTCCGGGGTGGAGGCGATAGTTGACGGCGACCAGTCCAAGGTGCTTCCCGGTTAGGCCGGGGAAGTGTTTGTTGCCAGCGGTTAGTCCCCCCCCATGGTACCAAACGACGGTGGCGAATCCCGTGCGCTTCTCCGGGTAGTAGAGGTCGAGGACACAGCGTTCCTTCTGGTAGTCTGTCTGCTGCTCCTCCGGTTCCTGGGAATAGGGAAGATTGCTGACGCGCTTGTAGGTTATCGTGGCAGCATGTGGGCAGGCGGGGAACAGCAGCGCAGGAGCAATCAGACACAGCACCGGTATTCGGGCACAGGCCCGGGCAGCATTGCCTATCAGCCGGTGAGCTTTCAGAGTGGGGCTCATTTGTTGGCTCCCTTGTCGTCAAGCAAGGCACACTGCGTTTGGACGAAGCGGGTTACTAACGGAAGGAACATGTCCAGGTCCTTACGCCCGTATCCCTGCAGTTCGCAGATTCGGCTGGTTCGGTGTCCTGCAACCTGCAGCATCCGCCACATGTATGCGTTCGATTCGTAGAGTTCACTCGTCTCAATACGACGATCAGCTGTCGCAAGGAGAATGGGAGGGGCGTCCCTGCGCACATGGTGCATGGGCGCAAACCGGTCGGCGATAATGCGCCCAACCGCCTCGCCGCCGCGTTCCTGAACAACCGCCGGGTGCGTGCAAGCTGTGCCGTTAATGGCGACGAGCCCAGCCACGCTCACGTCTGCCAATCCACAGCCGGCAAGCAGTGACGGGTCGAGCGCAATCAGTTCGGCGAGGTAAGCACCTGTGCCACTGCCTCCGAGGAAGATCCGGCCTGGATCACCGCCCAGACTCTCAATGGTGCGGAATACGCAGGCAACAGCCCGTGCCGCGTCTTGGATGGCTTCCTCGCATGTCACGGTTGGGACGAGACGGTAGTCGGGCGCAGCCACGGCGAAACTCTCGGTTCTGAGCAGTTCCGGAATCGTGCGGGTCCCGCTGCGGAAATCACCTTCATGAAACCACACGAGCGTGGCGAACGCTGGACGGCCGGCCGGAAGGTAGAGGTCAAAAACGCAGCGCTGCTTCTCATGAGCTCTCATCTCTTCAGGAGGCGTGGTCGAGTAACTGATTGCTGCGCGGATGGAACCTGGAGCCGATCCGCCGATCACCTGTCCCAGCGCTGTTGCAACCAGAATGGGCGTCAATGCTACGACCAGGGAGATCATTCGAGTCGCCGGGGTGTGTACTGACATGCTCAAATTGCCACTTCCTCGTTCACGTCAATGGAGTTTCCACGCCAACCCTATGGTGGGAGAAAGTGACAACATGACTGTCGCAGGCTGACTGTCAATGCTGCGCGAGTGGGAATGGCCTTTCTGATTCAGTGCCCCCCCTCAGTTACATGAGATGGCTCGACAGAGTCTCTCCCTCCATCGGACACAGATGGCCCAGAGAATCCCTGGAGGGAGAGACTCCGTCGAGCCACCTTTGAGTTCTCCCCCCACGCAACTGAAGCATCGCGATTCAGTCAGGGCGACGCTTGACGGCTCTGACGCAATCCCGTACGTTCCAGCTGTAGAGACGACCATGGCACCGAGCAGCGGGGGAGGGGAAAGCGGCGACAGCCATCGGCCACGAGACCAACATGAGCGATGTCCAAATTATCCTTCTGAACGGCCCCACGTGTGCGGGTAAGACGAGCATTGCCCGCTTGATTCAGAAGAGATCGTCCGTTCCGCGGCTGCTCATGCAGATCGATACGTTTGTCTCGATGCTCCCGGAGAGATACCTCACGCCGGGATGTCCCAACGACAGGCCCTGCGTGGTCGCCCAGTTGCGCCAGGGCTTCCACGGCAGCATCGCCGCAATGGCGGCTCAGGGGAACCGTGTGATTGTGGACACGGTCAGAGCAGAGCCCTGTTGGTTGGACGAGTGGCTTGAGGCGTTCCGGCCGTTTTCGGTGCTCTTTGTGGGGGTGTTTGCGGATCTCCCGGACCTCGAGCAACGGGAGGCCCGGAGGCAGCGCTGGGACGATGCTCCCGGAACGGCCAGGCGACAGTTCCACACGGTCCATCAGGATGACGTCTACGACATCCGCCTCGACACGTCACGCGAATCGTGCGAGACGTGCGCGAACCGTGTCATTGATTTCTTGCGGTCGGGCCGAAGCCCATCCGCATTCGATCGACTCCGGGAACAGGGAGGGATGCACAGCAACTCCTGCAGGTGATGCTGTGCCTCCTGAGCTATTTTACGTCGTCCCTCCGCCGCCTCGGAGGAACTGAGGATGTTGCCGTTCGTTCACCGGGGAGGAAAGATGATCGGCTGGCTTCGCCCGAGATCAGGCCCGCCGCGAGGCGACCTTGTTCTTGCGCCATAGGTGCAACACATCGTAGGCCCGGGCAGCGCCCGGGTGGCACGACCTTGCCCAACCAGAAACGGTTGACAGCGGGCATCACAGACGTGCGTCGATTGCCGAAGGGATCGGGAGAGATGACGTGCCCCGTCAGGGCACAAATGCGGATGTGGACACAGGCCCCCGGGCGATGCCCGGGGCTACGTTGGACTCACCCACTTCGGGGTGAAAAAGACAAGACACGAAAGGTGAACCAGCCAGATTCACGGGCCCGTCGAAGCGCCGGGCCCGTGATCTGCACGATAGAGTGCACAGTCTCAAAGCGACGTGGAGACAGCGACTTAATGGCTTGACAGCGGCCTGTGTAGGTAGATCAGAAGAGCCCCGGTCTGCAGGTCGCTCCTAGAGCGACGACGGATCGCGCGACTGAGCGCGGCAGTGGGAGATGCGATGTGAAGGACAGACCGAATTTTGTCATTGTCATGGCGGAGCATTTCGGGGCAAACATCTGTCCTGGTTACGGTGAGACGCCGGTGGTGGCCCCCAACATCGAGGCATTCGCACGTGAATCCGCGTGCTTTGATGAGGCGTACTGCGCATCGCCTGTTTGCGGTCCGTCCCGGTACGCATTCCTCACAGGGAACTACGTCTTCAACACCGGAGCCTACGACAACGGTTCAACGATTCCTCCGGACGTGCCGACCTTTGCGCATCTCCTAAACGCGCACGGATACGAGACCGCAATGTGCGGGCGGATGCACATCCATGGCCTCGACCAGCATCGTGGTTTCGAGCAACGTCTGGTGTCGGAGATCATCGATCCTCGCGTTGGCGTGCGAGCCGATTGGCCCGGGGACCACCTGCCCATTGCTCCGTTGGCCGAGGCCCGGGATGTGTCTCTGGACTGCCCCGTCAGCGATTCGCCTCTGTTCCGCCATGACGATTGCGTGACCAAACGGGCATGTGCCTTTCTGCATGAGAGATCGTCCGGCTCCGATCACCGGCCGTTCTGCCTGACCGTCGGCTACCTGGCCTGTCATCCGGGGAGTGACGGTAAGCCCGAGTACAAAGCGCTGTACGACATGTACATGAAGATGGACTTCCCCGTTCCAGCTTTTTCCGAGGACGATTACAGGCGGTTGCCGGAGCACGCCAAACGGTTTCTGCAGTATGGGAGACGTGACCAGAGCATGTTCGACCCGGGGCGACAGAAGCACGCATTGGCACGTCTGTTCGCGCGTTGGACATATCTCGACCGGCAGCTTGGACACGTGCTGGAAGCGTTGCGTGAAAGCGGCCGTGATCGAGACACATACGTGGTCCTCACGGGTGACCACGGGGATAACGCCGGTGTCAACGGCATCTGGGGTAAGATGACATTCTACCAGGGGGCGCAACGTGTCCCCCTCATAGTACGTGTCCCCGGTTCCCCGGATGGTGGCCGACATGTGCCCGGTCGGGTCTCGCTGATTGACGTTCTGCCGACCCTCGCCGAGTTGGCCGGAACAGAGCCTTCATTCCCGGTGGACGGGATCAGCTTTGCGCTGGCGCTCACAGCTGGTCAGGACGCGCCTCGCGGTCCTGATGGGGCAATCTTCAGTGAGTACCACGGCTATCTCTCACCCACGGGGATGTACATGCTCCTCAAAGGCGACTACAAATATTGCCACTACCTGGCGGAGCCCTGCGAGCTTTTTGACCTCTCGTGTGACCCGGAGGAACGTCGAAATCTACTGGCTGAGGAGGGAGCAGAAGAGATTCGAGCGGAGATGGAGTCTGAACTCCGGAAGATTGTGGACATCGAGCGAATCGAGGTCCAGGTCAAGCGCCACAATCGACGACGACAGGCGGTGTATGACGGCGTACGAGCCAGCGACACCATCGAGGCCGCTTTGGCCCGGGACATCCGACGCTTCCGTGAGGATCGTGATGAGCCCTGGTGGGATGGCGGAGAGTACATGGCGCGGGAACACTCGAAGCACGCTGAACGCCTTGCGCGTGAACGGGCACAGGCGGAAGCACATGCAGCGAGATGTTCCGGGACGGAGAGTGGCCCCGAAGGGAACACGTCGGTTACGTGAGGGAACGTCTGCCGTAGAGGACCGGCGTGGTTGCTTCCCCGGAGCGGCGTTGTATGGTGGCCGCAGAGTACGGCCTGCCTTGATGGACGCAGTGTCTGTTCGCGTGAGGCCGCTGGTGACAAAGAGTGGGGCGAGATATGATGAAACGAACGGTTTTGGCCGGGCTTCTGGCATTGGGATTGTCGGCCGTAGTGTCCACAGCGGCTGAGGTCAGGAATGGGGCACGGGGCCTGGTTTATGAAGTCGACACCGCAGCCAAGGAGTTCACTCTCTTGACCACTACGGCCTATGACCCTGAACAGATGGGCAAAGAGAACCGGTTCCGGGTCCGTTACAGCGATAAGACCGTGTTCACGTTGGTCAAGACAGAACGAAACCTGCTGCACGTGCCTGCCGAAGGTCGGGATGCCGTCGCCTTCTACCTGAAGAAAGAGGAGTTTGCCAAGGCGGAGGAGACGGGAAAGGTCACAACGCGAACGCTTGAGATTCTGCCGACGTGCGGTAGACAGAAACAGGAAATAAGCGCAGAAAGAGGACGGATATACGGCATGGTCACCCCCGCGAAAGACCGCAGAGGACTTACGGCGACGCTGACTGTCGGTGAGCGCGAGTTCTCGTACCGGCTGGGACGCAGGGGGACAGTCCGATTCGTGTCGCCCTCTGATGCGAGCGCCCTGTTGCCATGCGTCTCAACGGCTCGCATAGGCGGCCGTGAGAAGGATGGGACCCTCGAGGTGACCAGGATCGAGGTCTCCCATCTTCCCGACCCCCGGAAAACAGATGACCCCAATCTGCCTCGCGTGCTGATTATCGGTGACTCAATCTCGATGAATTACAATGCGTCGCTTAAGGGCTTCCTGGCGGGCAAGGCCAACTACCATCGGATTGACGGCAACGCGGGGCCCACCTCCCGCGGGGTGACAAGTGTAGACCTGTGGTTGGGCCCATATCACCAGAAAGGGTTGCACTGGGATGCCATTCAGTTCAACCACGGCCTCCATGATCTGGCCAAGAATGCCGATGGTACGTATCTAAGTGACGAGAGTCAGTACAAGAAGAATCTGGAATACATCATTTCGCGCCTCAAACTCACCGAAGCGAAGCTCATCTGGGCCACGACAACGCCCGTACCCAACGACGGGGGCAGGGGGCGCAAAAAGGGCGCGTCCAAGGCGTACAATGCGTATGCAGCTGAGGTGTTGAAGAATCATCCGGAGGTCCGAGTGACGGATCTCTATGCCGTGGCCATCTCGGATGCTGTTTCCGACGAGTGGCGCCAAGGCAACAACGTACATTTTGGTGCTGAGGACTCGGCTGCCCTTGGGAAGGCGGCGGCAGACGGAATTCTTGCCGTGCTCGGGCAGGGCAAGTGATCCTCTCGCTTCTGACGATGAGTATGCGGCACGACGGTCATCCGGTTGAGTTGACCGGGGTCGTGTGCAGCCAAATCGAGAACCCCTATCCCGATGAACACGAATTGCCGGTGCAGGGCGTGCTCCTTGCGCCCGTTGAATGTGCAGATTGGAGACAACGATGCATGCTATTCTGGTAGACAAAGACGAGGCCTTGGTCTGGAGTGAGGTCCCCGACCCCACCCCGAGGCCTGATGAAATTCTGGTTGAGATTCATGCCGCGGCACTGAATCGGGCCGACTTGATGCAGCGGGCCGGGAACTACCCGCCGCCGCCCGGCTGGCCGGAATGGATGGGGCTTGAAATGGCAGGGGTGGTTCTCGAGGCGCCGGCCGACAGCCGCTGGAACGTGGGAGACAAGGTCTGCGCCCTTCTCGGCGGTGGCGGCTATGCCGAACGCGTCGCCATCCCCGCGGACATGGCTTTGCCCGTTCCCGAAGGCCTGTCCATGGTCGAGGCCGCCGCGATCCCTGAGGCATTTCTCACCTCCTACCTGAACCTGTGCATTGAGGGAGGTATGAAGGCGGGAGACACCGTTCTCATTCAAGCAGGGGCAAGTGGACTGGGTATGGCGGCAATTCAGCTGGTCAAGGCTCTCGGCGGGAAAGTGATGACGACAGTCAGCACTGAAGAAAAGGCCCAGTTCGTCCGCGAGCTTGGCGCAGATATCGTCATCAATCGGACAACTGACGATCTCGGTGCGGCCATGGATGAACACCCCGTCGATGTCGCCATGGACTGCATCAGCGGTCCCGGACTCGGGCAATGTATCGGGAAGATGGCGCTTGGTGGGCGATGGATCGTGATCGCGACGCTGGGCGGCCCGGAAACTCTGATCGACGTGAACACGTTCTTCCGCCGCGGGCTCAAGCTTATTGGCAGCACGCTCAGAAGCCGCCCTTCCGAACTCAAGGCGAAGCTCCTTGGTGACATTGAGGCTCTGCTTTGGAGCAAGTTCTCCTCCGGCGCGGTCAAGACGGTGATCCATCAGACGTTGCCGATTGTCCAAGCCGAGGCCGCCCATGCCATCCTTCAGCGCCGGGAGAATATCGGGAAAGTCGTGTTGGTGGTAAAGGACTGATCTTCAGTTGAGTTTGCGCGAGAAGCACCCGGAAAAGACAGGGGAGTAGGGAGTCTGCAGGTAGGGCAGGGGGCTTTCACCCAGTGCGGTGGTCTTTTCCGTGCCACTGCACTGTCGGGGAGGTCGCCGGATGGCACCCGCCTTTGTCGGACTACGGCGCGGATCTGGTGCTGCTTAGCGGACCAGAATGCGTGTCATTGCGCCGTTCGCAGGAAGGTCAAGTTCGAGCGATCCCTGCACGCTGGGGCCAACCGTCCCATCAATCTGACGGACGCTGACGGCGCCACCTGGGGTTACCACTGCGGTTACCGGCTCTTCGGATGGATTTGCCAGGAGAAGCCAGGTTCTGCCCTTGTGTTCCCAAGCCCGCCAGTGGACCGTGTCGTCGGGAGATGCCACGGACACCGCTGCACCGGATGTCCCAAGCATGACCGCTTCGGACAGAGCCAGGGTCTCGGCGTTGATTCGTGGGAAGTGCTTCCACAACGGCGTTTTCTCTAGTGCCCAGCCGGGATCGCGGAACGAGTACCAGAAGATGCCCTTTGCACCGTGGATCAAGGAGAGGTAGACCATGCACCGCGCCTGTTCCGGCGTGGGTTGGTTAAAGGGATGCTGCGTCCACCCGGACTGCAGGACAGCGGTCAAATTTTGCCACGGTTTGAGCCCGGCCACGGCACCACTCACCCAGTCCGAGACCATTGTGAGGGGATTACGCGGGATTGGGTATGGATCCACCTGCATGATGTCGCAAAAGTCTGCCCAGAATCCGAACGTTGGTGGCGAGCACAGGGTGAGTTCAATTGGGTGGTTCGGGTCGGCGTTGCGAAGTTGGGCATACACGTCGGGCACTTCGTCCGCGATTTCCGGGCGCCCCTCGGGCTCATCGATGATCTTCCAGCACATCACTGCGGGGTGGTTGGCGTAGCGCTTGATTCCTGCGATGGACGCCGGCAGGTTCTCAGCGACCTTCCCTTTAGCGTACAACGGGACATCCATCTTGAGCCCTGCGGCGGCGGCAGCATCCAGGGCCTTTCCGAACGCTTCGAGAGACTGCGGACCACGTCCCTGAACAGCGTTGAAGCCAGCCTTGGCAAGCATGGGATAGTGCGCTGGCGAGCAGTGGTAGATACCAACCGGGAAGAACGGTTTTCCGTTCACCAGGATGGTGCCCGTTTCGGTAAGGGCCGTGGGTTTCCTGTTGGGCATGGGCACGAACACCGTTGCGGTGTGCCCGAGTTCTTCGCCGAGGTGCGACTCGACCACGAACGTACCGGGGGCAAGTTCCGGGATTGCCAATTCTACATCCCACACGGTCGCATCTGTTCCCCGCGTGAGTGTCTGTTGCGTGCTGACTGTGCTCCCGTCAGGCGCATGCATGGTAACACGGATAGGCGGCTTGCCGTTGGGCCACGGTTTGGCCAGCCCCGCGACAAACGACACGGCGTGTTGCCCCGTTCGGGCAGTCTGACGTTCGGGCCCTAGAGTCACCGCCGGCGGGGGAATGTCCTGGACGAGTTCGACGTCATCGAACCAGATTGTGCCGCCGCCGAACAGACGCAGGAGGAGGCTGGCTCGTGTGATCTGTGGAGGGAAACGGGCCGTGACCGCAATCTGCGTCCAATCAGGACACTTCGTGAGTGGGAGTCGAGCATATTTCCCAAGTGTGTTCTTGCCGCCCGCCGTGTAACCCTCGATTTTCAGGGCCGCAGCCGCGTGCGGCTGGGCCGCTTTCCCGCGGACCCAGGCGCGGAAGGTGTAGGTTGCCCCACCGTTCAGGCTGTGGACAACCTGGGTTGCGTATGGCATTGAGGTGCCGGCCGGTTCATCGATCTTGATCGAGCTTGCGCCGGTACGTCCTGTTTGCACATCTGTGGCGATCAGGCTGTCGAACTTCCCCACGGACCATCCCGAGAGAGCTTCCTCGAAACCTGCGTTGACCAGGGGGACAGGCGTGGGCTCAGGCTGCGCCGCGGCCGAACAGGCTATCGCGATGATGCCGAACAAGGGCATGAGGGTGCGAGGAACAAGAGCTGAACGCTGGCACATGGGAGACACTCCCGGTCGAGACGTTAGGAGACACAGATAGTAGTCTCTGAACCGTACTCACGAGTACCCGAACTGCAAGCATGTTGCGGTCCATCCGTCCTGCTGCTGCCGCCATTGTGATTTCACGCGAATCTCGGTCAGAGTCTTTCTGCGAACGTACGGCCGTGCGGTGCGAGGTACGAGCGTCCGAACCAGCCGATTGTCAGGCATTTATACCGGGTTCACTGGACCAATATCCCGAGGATGCTTTGGATTAAGCTCCTTGACGATATTTTCTGCACGATTCTGAATGACATCCAGGATTCTTGGGGATTGCCTCTGAAACGCCTTGGGACCGATGTAAAGCTTCTCTTGCGCCAGCCCCTCAAACAGAACTTGGACTGCTGCGTCAACAGGGAAGCCATACGTGTTAAAGAACTCTCTCATCTCGGCGCTATTGCTACCCGATGGGGTTACGCTGTTGCTGAATCGTGACGGTCGCGACTCCTCTGCCAGGTATAGCCCTGTATTGATTAGCCCGGGCATGAAAGCGGATACTTTGAGCTGCGGAGCACTGTCGGCCAGTTCATGATAGAGGGTCTCTGTGAGGGCGACAGCAGCATGCTTTGACACATGATATAGATCAACGGCCTCAACGACTCCTCCCAGCGATGCGACATTCACGATGTGTCCGGCTGTGTTCTGCTCGATCATGCGTGGCACAAACGTCCGTATCCCGTGAAGCATGCCGTAGAAATTGACACCCATCACCCAATGCCAGTCATCCAAACTACTCTCCAGAACGGTTGATGTTGCTGAAGCTACTCCGGCATTATTCACCAGAAGATCGACAGCCCCAAACGTCTCGTAGCTCTTGTTGGCCAGGTTCTCCACTTCCTCTAACCGCGAGACATCCGTTTGCGCAGTCAGCACCTCCGCACCCAAAGCCTGTAAATCAGCCTCGGTTCTTGCCAGTGAGTGCAACTGGATGTCTGCCAGGACAAGTCTCATCCCCTTTTGGGCACAGTGGGTCGCAATTCCGCGACCCACTCCACGACCTGCGCCAGTAATGACAGCAACCTTGTCCGTAAAGTCTTTGATAGGGGGTCTCCTTTCTCACAGTTGCCTAATGTCACGATGAGGGGGCGAGATCTCGAGCGTCCCTCTCGCTCGATTTGTTGCCAAAATATCTCTTCCGGAATGCGTTTCACCACCCGCTTTGCTAGAGGACACGGAGTTACGGAGCAAGACAACCCCGGGGAGATTGACGCTTCGCTGCCGACAGAGGTCGGCCTCTATCCCTTCGGGATGGTGACGGATTCCGCATCCGGCTTCCAGCCGAGCGCCAACTCTGCCGATGCTCTTCCGTTCTGGAGGACACGTAACTACGAACGAGTTATGTCGCCAGTATAGAGGCGTTTGTAGTAAGGCACTCAGCGCAGCGGTGTGCCGTTGGGGTAACGCAACTCCGGCAAGGCCTACGTTGCTAACTACAAACGAGTTATGTCGCCAGTATAGAGGCGTTTGTAGTAAGGCACTCAGCGCAGCGGTGTGCCGTTCTTCCTGCTTTGCTCAGGGGAATCATCCCTCGCGCCGCCCCCATGGCTGGGCGCTGCGGTTCATTCGTGTGCCTGCCAACCATCCTCAAACCGCCAGCGAAGCGGTGTTTCCGCGATCTTCTCATCTCCGTCGGCGTCCCGGGGATGTCTGGTAACCCTCAGTCATGTGAGGCGGCTCGACGGAGTCTCTCCCTCCATCGGACACAGATGGCCCAGCGGATCCCTGGAGGGAGAGACTCCGTCGAGCCATCTTGGAGTTCTCCCCCCACGTAACTGAGGCATGGCTACGCCTACTCACAGCTGTGTGCTTTCTGCGGAAGATGAACTATTCTGAGCACACAGAGAGGTCAGCCTATGTGGGTTCCTGGCCCGAATGAGAGAAACGGGCGAATACACTCCGAACTGGGAACGGGAACAGACGATGGACACGGGGTACAGAGTTGGGTTGGGAGTAGCTATCATGGCATGTCTCATGGGCTCGGTCGGAACCGCTGCAGAGGAGGCGACTGGGCCTTGGAGGATGGGGGCGCCGATTGTGACGTACTGGGCCGGTCCGATGCCGATGACCGACGCCGTCGCCGAACAGATGGCGGCCGGCGGTTGGAACTTGGTCTGGGTGACGAGGCGGGGCGCAGCCCAGGGTGTGGGTGCCCTTGAGCATTTCCGTGCCCAACTCGACGTTCTCGGTCGGCACGGTCTACGGGGGATCTTGAGTTTGGGAGGCGTGCCACGCGATCCAGAGAAGCCCATGGCTCTCGATGACCCCGAGGAGAAAGCTGAGCTGGACGCCATCGTCGAGGGCGTGCGGGAACACCCGGCGCTCTACGCGTACCACATTCTCGATGAACCCACCGCAGCGGCATTCCCGAACCTGGCTCGCATGAAGGCCTACCTGCATGAGAAAGACCCCTCGCGCCTCGCGTTTGTGAACCTCTATCCGAGCTACGCGAGCCTCAAACAGCTTGGGACGACCGGGGAGGCTCCGGAAGCCTACCGAGAATACCTGAATCAGTTTGTGAAGACGTTCCGTCCACAGCTTCTCAGCTACGATCACTACCATTTCGCGGTCAAGGGCGATGGGCACCAGTATTTTCTCAACTTGGCTGAGATCCGCCAGGCAGCGCTGGTTGCGGATATCCCTTTCATGGCGATTCTGCAGGCGTGCAGCTGGACGGTCAACATGCGGATCCCGACTGGTGAGGAACTACGCTGGCTGGCGTACACGGCTCTGGCCTATGGGGCGCAGGGGATTTCGTGGTATGTCTACGGCTATCCGGGACATGACGGTGGAATGATAAGCCCGGCGGGGACATACCGTGAGCCTCATGTTGCCCGGTCGATGGGGCGTGCTGTTCTCGGCGGGCCTCCGACATCTCTGTACTATGTTGCCCGTGAACTCCACCGGGAGTTTGTTGCCATCGCCACCGAGCTCCGTCCCATGGTGTCCATTGGCGCGTATCACGTGGGTATGTTGCCGGAAGGCACGGTGCCTCTGCCCGACGACGCAGTTTTCCGCCTCGATCCCCCGGTTGCCGACCGAGACTACGCCACTCCGGTGGAGGGGTACGTTGTCGGCTGCTTCGGAGAGGGCACGACTATGACTCACGCGCTGGTGGTCAATCTGAACACGCGCACCTACAGCGGGCGAGGCCAGGAACGGCGCGAGGAGTTCCTCAGTCCTACTCGGCGGAAGATCGTCGGGCAGGGCCCTCTCGAGGTGTTTGATCCATCGACTTCCACGTGGACGGCCACAGGCTCGAACAGCGCTGAGCTGCGTCTTCCCCCCGGCAGTGGCCTGTTGGTGCGAAGGAGTTTGAGATGAATCGTGCGTCACACCCGAACTGGCCCCCGCGCGGCCTCGCAGTGTTTGGGGTAGCAGCTCTGCTCGGGATCCAGCCGTGGTCTGCGGGGCTCGATGCGCACGGCGACTGGAGGAATGCGCTCGCGCCGACCGTCACTGCTTCGACCCCGAGCGAGGCAGAACACAGGTCAGGGCGGCGCAGCCCTCGGCGTCCGGGGCCGCAATTGACGCTGGTTAGCGAGGGGGAGAGCGATTACACCATTGTCGTGCCGGCCCAGCCCACGACGCAGGAAACGAAGGCGGCGGAGGAACTTGTGCATTGGCTCAAGGAGATGAACGGCGTTGCGCTGCCAACTGTGGTGGAGGGTGAATCTGCCGACATTGGGAAGATGATCAGCGTGGGGCGCACCACTCGGCTAGCCGGTGCACACGTCCCAGAACGCAGGTCTGAACTCGGGGAAGAGGGCTACGCGATCGCAGTCGACGGGGAAGACCTGCTCCTGTTTGGCGGAACGCGACGCGGTCCTCTGTATGCGGTTTTCGCGTTCCTTGAAGAGGATTTGGGATGTCGTTGGTACGCGGCCCAGCGATTGCGGAAGCAGCAGGACTGTATGATCCCCAAGCGGGACGAGCTCGTTGTCCGCCCGGTGTTACGTGCTTATGTGCCTCCCCTGGCCCTCCGAGATCCCTACTACTGGGATGCCTTTGACTGGGACTGGTCCTTGCGGAACCGGACCAACTCCGGATTCCGTGGTGCTCGGCTCCCGGAGACGTGGGGCGGCAGCACTGATTACGTTGACGGCTTCTTTGTGCACACCTTTGAGCGTCTGGTACCGGTCGGCGAGCATGTCACGACGAATCCGGAGTACTTCGCGGAATGGGAAGGCAAACGCAAGCCTTTCAAGCCCAACAGCTGGCCGGGACAGCTGTGCCTCACCAATCCCGCCGTGCTGGAGATCAGTGTTGATAAGGTCCGCAAAGCACTCCGGAAGGCGCCACACGCGGAGTGGATCAGTGTTTCGGAGAACGACGGACGAACGGGCTACTGCACCTGTTCGGCCTGCGCTAGACTGAACGAAAAAGAAGGTGCGACATCCGCAGCCCTGGTGGCTTTCGTGAACGCAGTGGCCGACGCAATCCGCGAGGAATTCCCGCGTGTTCGTGTGACCACTTTGGCCTACGGTCATGCGTATACTCCGCCGAAGACGATTCGGCCGCGTGACAATGTGCTCATCCGTTTCTGCACCGACCAGCACGCCTGGCGTCATCCCTACCGTTTCCTGTCCGAGAGCAAGGACGTGGCAGACGCAATGCATGGCTGGGCCGCTCTCGGGGCAAAGCTCACGATCTGGGACTACACGGTGGGCTTCGGAAACTACCTGCAGCCACGCCCCAATCTGGCGGTGGTCGCTGAGAACATTCGGACCTACGTAACGAACAGCGCGGAGGGCGTAATGCTGCAGGGCGCCTATCAGAGTGCGGGGGCGAGCCGAGCCAAGCTCAGGTGCTGGGTTTGGTCGAAGCTGCTTTGGGACCCGTCGCTTGATGTAGAGGCTCTGATCCGGGATTTCACCTTCGGCTACTTCGGGGCTGCTGCCGAACCATTACAGGCGTACAATCAGCTGTTGTGGGACTCGTGGGAGCGCATGCATCGCGATCCCATGGGGAGCGACGATGACCCGATTGGGCGACCACTCGTCGAGGCCGCGACACAGTTGATCGCCGCCGCAGAGCAGCTCGCGGATTCCGAGGAATTGCGCCGCCGGGTCAGACGGGAGAAGCTCGGCGTTCTGCACGCGCGGCTGCAATTGGGCCCCGCGGACAGAGACGATGTCGATCGCTATTTGGGCGATGTCAGCCGGATCGAGACATTGTTGAAGGAATTCGGCGTAACGCACATGCGCGAACGACCGAGGGATGTGGAAGAGCGACTCCTGCGTTGGCGAGCCCAGGCGGGGCAGTTGCGTGTGTCGCTGGACAAGCCGGGGACTGTGTTCGCCGATGATCTCGGGCTGCGTCTGGCCAAGCACCTCGGGGACTATGCCGCTGCGGTGGTTCAGGATCCCCTGGCGGGGAACGGCTATACCATCCGGCAACCGGGCCGCC
Organism: Lentisphaerota bacterium; assembly: GCA_018676675.1. Lineage (GTDB taxonomy): Bacteria > Verrucomicrobiota > Lentisphaeria > Oligosphaerales > JABHEG01 > JABHEG01. The sequence continues at coordinate 27,957 of JABHEG010000138.1, read as the reverse complement.
GGAAAGACTGGTCGCTGCAGTGGGTCATCCCAACCGACCAGCTTGTCGAAGGCAAGACATACACACTGCGTCTGAAGCAGCGCCTCGAGAAGCAGGGCACTGAGGGCAGCGCCTGTGTTGTCGGTGTCTACAACCCACTCGCCAAGGCGTACCCGGTTCGGAAGAGCCTTGTGGCGGCGGATTTGCCGTCGGATCGGTACGTCTGGGTCACCGTTGGTCAGTTTGTGCCGGGAAAAGGCGACTTCGTCTATGTTGCTCCGGCGGACAACAGCGAAGTCGTGCAGGGCATCTATACGGACCGGATCGAGTTGCAGCCCGTCGATTGAGCTCTGCGGTCGGCACTCCCGTTCCGGATCCCGAGTACGCGAGGAAACATGTCATGAACGAAGTCGTATCACTGGAGAGCAGTGCGCTTGCTCTGCACATTTTCGACACGGGAACGTTTGCGGTTAGCATGAAGGCAACAGGCTGTCGCTGGGAGCCTGACCCCTGGCTGGGGACTCCCTGTCGAGTGGAGATGACAGCCCCGGGGCACGGCCGGCAGACAGTGGACGTCGGTGGTGTGGGGAATACCGAGTGGCGTGCCCAGACTGACGGTGTTGAGCTGGTGATGCTTGGCCGCGGCAAGGGGGGGGAGACGCGGGTCACAGTATGGCTTGGGGTGAATGGATCCGTATTGCACGTGGCCGTTCGCGCGGTTGAGCTCCCGGAGAACGCTCGGCTGGAAACCGTCCAATACCCGTTCCGCGCTCCCTACCTCGAGACCGGGAAAGACATCGGCTATGTGGCTGTTCCCAGCCATGAAGGCTGTCTTATCCCAACTGGCCCGGCCCAGCTCGGGACGACCGACTTCTGGCACTGGGAAGATGTCAGACACAGCGCCATGTCCTGCAAACGGGAAACGATGTCCACCATGCCTTTTTACGGTGGTCAGAAGGGCGGACTGGGCTACACGGCCATTCTGGAAACGACCGACGATTTCGACCTCGAGTACCTGATCAACTCCAATTTTCAGCATGCCTTTGAGGCCTCCGGGAAGCAGTCTCCCTACCCATACATCGCCTGTGCCTGGCCGGTGTGGCTGTCTCAGAAGGGGATTCTCGGCTACGAGCGGCGCATGCGCTTCGAATTCGCGACTGGGCTTGATTACGTCGGCATGGCCAAAGCGTACCGCAGAGAAGCACTCTCCCGGGGGCATCTGGTCACGCTGCGCGAGAAGGCGGAAGCCAGGCCGCAGATCGCGCGTCTGGCCGGGGCGCCGTACCTGGCTTACTACGCCGGCTATCCACACCTGCCGCCGGGCTATCCCGGCTTTGAGCATACCTACAAGCAGCTTCAGGATGTCATTGACGACCTGGCTGGGCCCATGGGGCTGGAGCGTGCCTTCGTACACTTCTGGGGAGCCTACACGACTCAGCCCCCGGGATGCTTGCCCTTCGACACCGCACCGGGCCCCGTCGAGGACCTGGCTGAAGCGGTCAGGAAGTGCAGGGACCATGGCTTCCTGTTCACCCTGTACAACGATATTTCGGCTCAGCTCGAGGAGACGAACCTGTGGATGCCGGAGCTGATGTGGAAGACGCCTGACGGCAACGTGCGTCCAGGCCGGCGCTGGTGCCGCACGTGCTCAAGCCAGTATGTGGACTTGTTGGCAAAGCACATGCCTGAGGTCGTCGCCAGGCTCGGCTTGGAGGCCGCCTACGTGGACTGCATCAATGGCGGCTTCACCGATGAGTGTTACGACCCTGATCATCCACTGACTCGCACCCAGGATCGGGAAGCACGTATGGCCTTCTATGAGTACCTTCATTCCCTGGGGCTCATCTTTGGGGGCGAACACATCGGCTGGTGGAACGCTGCCGTGCTGGAGTACAGCAACGGCGTAGGCGTGGCACCCTACACGCATCCGCTCCTGCAGAAGTTCCCCGTGCCTCTCTACCACCTGGTCTTCCACGATGCACTCGTTCCTTTCTGCAGCGCGGGAGACGATTACACCACCAACTATGGGACGGCCTTCGAGGACAAGGTCTTGCGTGATCTGCTGCGCGGCATCCCCCCGATGTACTTCCTGAACCTTTGGGACCATGCCAAGTGGCGCCGCAAAATCCAGGACAGCTACGCGGTCATGTCCGAGCCTGCTGCCGCAGTGATGTACGACGAAATGCTGTCACACGAACTGCTGACAGAGGACATGATGGTACAGCGCAGCACGTTCTCATCAGGAGTGGAGGTGACGGTCAACCTTGACGAGGTCGAGAGAGAGGGATTGCCGGGTAAGGGCTACCGTGTCACCGGCCTGGCGAGCGGAAGACACGAGGGGCATTTCCAGAGGCAACTTCAGACGAGGCAACGCAATGACTAGCTCAGCATTCAGCGCCGCCACGATCCGAAAACGCATCGCGCGGTTGCCTCGACTTCCTCTGGCAGCGCTCCCGACCCCGCTGCAGCCCTGTCCACGTCTGTCACAGGAGCTTGGCGTGGATTTGTGGGTCAAGCGGGACGACCTGACCGGACTGGCCTTCGGGGGAAATAAGACCCGCCACTTTGAGTTCATCTTTGCCGAAGCTCGCAGACAGGGAGCGACGGTGGTCCTCACCGGCGCGTCATCGCAGTCGAACTTCTGTCGCCAGGCGACCGCGGCGGCAGCCAAGCTGGGAATGAAAGCCGACCTTACTCTTCTGCGGGGCGTCAAGGGGCAGCGAGTGCAGGGCAATCTGCTTCTGGATCGGCTCCTGGGAGCTCGGGTGGAGGTGCTTGACAACGACGATTGGCTTGGCCTGCAGGCCGTTTTTGAGGCGAAGGCTGAGGCGTACCGTCGTCAGGGAGAGACGCCGTTCATTCTCAATGTCATGGGGGATCTCTGCGCGCTGGGCAGTGTTGCCTACGTCGAGGCATTTCTCGAGCTTGAGGAGCAGTGCCGGGGAGTGGAACTGAATCCGACCACGCTTTTCCTTGCGGCGGTCAATATGACGCCCGCCGGCCTTGCATTGGGAGCCAAGTTGCGCGGCTCTTCAGTAACCATCCAGGGCTTCTCTCCCGTCACCTGGCCGGAGCCGCGTGATGGAGATATCGCCGGCATTGCCACCCAGGCCGCCACGTTGTTGGACCTGGACGTGCAGGTCACAGGTAATGAGATCCACAACGACGATGGATACGTGGGACCAGGCTACGCCATCCCCGGTGACCGAACCATGGATGCAATTCGTCTGGCGGCGAGAATGGATGGCCTGCTCATGGATCCCGTCTACACGGGCAAGGCGTTCGCGGGCATGCTGGACTACATCGCCACAGGGCGGGTGCAACGGGGTGAATCAATCGTGTTCCTTCATACCGGTGGACAGCCTGCGCTGTTCGCCTACGACCAGGAAGCCATGGCTGAAGGGAGCGTTCGGTGAAGTGGATTGTCGGCGCCTGCACGCACGAGACGAATACGTTCTCCACGGTCAAGACGGACCTGGATGCCTTTCGGGCTCAGACCTATGTCTCCGGGAATGATCTTCTGAGTACCTACCGGGGAACCGGCACGGTTGTGGGCGGGTTCATCGAGGCACTCGGAGAGTCCGACGACGAGATTGTGGCGAGCGTGGCGGGAGAAGCGACTCCCTCCGGCCTGGTGACCAGGGACGCCTACGATGCCATTTCCAACCAGATCCTTGCTACCGTGGGCGCGAATCCGGATGCGGACGGCATTCTACTCGCGCTGCATGGCGCGATGGCGGCTGAAGGGATTGACGATGTGGAGGGGGACCTGCTGCGCCGCGTCCGTGAGGTAGCGGGGATGCACGTACCGATCGTGGCTGTTCTGGACCTGCACGCGAACGTCAGCAGGGAGATGGTGGAGGCTGCCACTGCGCTGGTCGGGTACCGGAAATACCCGCACACCGACATGCGTGAGCGCGGCATCGAGGCCGCACGCCTGATTCGGCGTGTCGCACGAGGCGATGTCAAGCCTGTCCCCGGGTTGACCAAGCCTGCCATGATTCCCGTTTGCGGTACGTGTCACACGCAGGGCGGGCTCTACAAAGAGCTCTGGGAGGAAGCGCTGCGTACGGAGCGCCCGGAGTGCATCCTGACCACGTCGCTGTTTGCCGGGTTTCCCTACGCGGACGTGCCGTTCATGGGGTTTGCCGTGTTGGTCTACGCCGACGATGATGGCACGACAGCACGGGTGGAGGCGAATCGCCTGACTGACCAGTTGTGGGAACGTCGTCACGAGTTCACTTACATTCCCACCTCTGTGCCGGATGCTGTCTCTGCTGCCCTTGCCGTGCGCGGGAGTCCCGTTGTTATCGCCGACATTGCGGACAATCCCGGTGGCGGAGCGGCCAGTGACAGCGTGGAGATTCTCCGAGAACTCATCCGTCGCGAGGTCCGCAGCGCCGCGGTGGCGACGATTCATGACCCCGACGTCGTGCACCAGGCGGAAACGGCCGGGCTGGGAGGTCGATTGACTGTCACTCTCGGCGCCAAGACTGACGCCTTGCACGGTGCCCCAATCCAGCTTGACGTCTCTGTACGCTCCTTGTTCGACGGGAAGTTTGAGTACAAGGGACCGATGAACCGCGGAGCCTGGGGGAACTTGGGGCCGAGCGCCGTGCTCGAGGCCAACGGCATCCAGATCATTGTCAACAGTGCTCAGGTACAGCCTTGGGATCCTGAAGTGTTCCGCGCTGCGGGGATAGAGCCGCTGGATATCGACATTCTCGTACTCAAGTCCGCCGTGCACTTCCGCGCTGCGTTCGAGCCGATTTCAGCGGCTGTGATCCTCGCGGATGGTCCCGGCTTGACCAGTCTCGAACTGACTCGCTTTGCGTACAAACACATTCGTCGCCCGATCTTCCCGTTGGATGAACTCTGAGCTCCTGTTCAGCCGGGCCCTGATGAACGCTGATGCTTGTTCTCCTGGTGTCCGCAGTTGGGAAGAGGCGGGCGTCCTTAGAAGGGGAAGTGGAGATCCACGACCTGCCCCGTCTCAATGCTCTGCTGAGCGGCGAGGCACATTTTGGCGCTCACGTATCCTTCCCTGATCGACCCAGCGACGTCAGACTGCCCTCCGCGAATGAGTTCCAGCTTCCCCGCGAATCCGTATCGTGTTCCGTCAAAGTGGCTGGCCCCGGCCCAATCATACACTTCGAGCTTTCGTGAGCGCGGCTTCTCGAGGCGCTGTGTGATCTCGATGCTGCTTGCCCCGGAGGCCGTGTGTCCCTCTCCTGCATCGGCGAACTTGTGGTAGTAGTGCAGTCGGAGGATTCCCTCACTGCCCACGAAGTAGCCGCCTCGTTGCCCGCCTCCGGGGGGGGCGAAGAACGATTGGCTGTAGCTGACGTTGACTCCACCGTCATACTGAAAGATCACCGTCTGGTTGTCATCGATGTCGATCTCATCGGCGAAGACGCAGCTCTGGTGTTTGGGGCCCGATCCTGAACGCCCACCGTCCAGATTCGCGCGATACAGACTTTTTGAGCATGTCCACTTGTCATCGCATTCGGCGCACGTGAGCTCGTTTGGTCTGCTCCCTCCATAGACCTTACGGCTCCCAAACGCTGCCACGCGGCGTGGGGTCAGCCCGATGAGCGTGTTGATGATGTCGAAGTCATGCGTTGCTTTTTGCAGGAACAGATCGCCCACATTCTCGCTGCGACGCATCCAGCCGCGGAAGTAGTTGTCGCCGTAATGCACGTTGTTGACATATTGGACTTGGACGATGTCCCCGATTGTCCCATGCGTCTGGATATGATCGCGCGCAGCGAGTGTCACGGGTGCGCCGCGCATGGTGAAGTTGACGGTCGCCACTTTTGGGTAATCTGCCAGCAACTCCCAGGTGGCCTCGATGTCGTCGGCATCGATAGCAATCGGTTTCTCTAGCAGGATGTGCTGGTTGTGTTTGACGGCCAGTTTGACCATGTCGAAGTGGTCGCGACAGAACGTGTTGATCGTGACCACGTTCAGCTTCTCTTTGACGATCATCTCTTCAGGATCTGTGTAAAAGGGGATGTCGCGCAACGAGGGGCGCACTTGCCGAGGATCGGCACGGAAGTCGCCAGCTGCGTTGGCCGCCCCGCCTACCGTGGCTCCCACAATCCGATCGAAGTTCTCGCGGGTGACATCACAGAATGACTTTATGCAGCCCGGAGAGAAGTACTCCAGGTTGAACATGTGGCCGCAGCCACTTGACCCGGCGCCGATCACACCAACACGGAGTTCGAGCGACATGGCTGATAGGACCTTTCTGTTGTGGGGCATTTGGATAGGGGATGCAGGCGGCCGCAGAACCTGCATCGTCCTGCCTGCTGTTGGTCCGCCGGGGAGAACCAGCTGCATCCATACCCATTCTACTCCAAGAAAAACGTACGGCCAGAGGCCTCGCGATAGGGACCGAGGCATCCGTTCGGTCGCAGACTCTCGCCTTGCGACGAATCTGCCTCGACATATGAGAATCCTGTGGTAGCCTTTGCTTCATGAGCAATCCCAGCATTCGAGAGCGTTTTGAGCGTGCGTTGGCAGGTGAACCTGTCGAGCGCCCAGTCTACGCCGTCTATGATTGGTTCGTCAACAACCGTCCGGGGGTTGACTGGGAACAGCTTTTCGAGCTCGGTCTCGGGCAAATCAATCACGCCAACCTGATCCGGATCGAACACCCGGGATTCGAGCTGGCTGAGACCATCGGCGAGCAGGGGGGGCGAGTGCGGCGCGACGTGCGTCTGATCACGGACAGAGGCGAGTTGCACGAGTGGTATCTCGACGAATGGCGGCAGGAACACTTCATCAAGTGTCCGGGCGACTATGGCATCATGAGCCGGGCTCTGGAGGGAGTTCAGATCACGGCTGACGACACGGCGTTTCGTGAATCGGAGGCGGCGTTGGGCGGGCGCGGGGTGACGGTGGGCCAGATCCATGGCCTCGGGATGGGGCGGACGCCGATGATGGTGCTGCAAATTGACTGGGTCGGGCTCGAACGGTTCTCCATCGACTTGGCGCTTGAGCAGCCGGAACTGATGGGGTTGCTTGAACAGATGACCGTGATCAAGCTTGAAGAGGTCCGCGCTGCTGCCACGACCTCCGCAACTCACGTGAAGCTGTGGGAGAACATGTCTATTGAGACGCTGGGGCCAGCCCACTATCGGCGGCACTTGGTCCCCGTCTACCTGGGTATTCTCGACATCCTCAATCCAGCAGGCAAACGACTCATGGTCCACTACGATGGGCAGTTGGGGGTGATCGCTGACGATGTGCGGCGCCTGGGCTTCGACGGCATTGATTCGTTCACCGAGCCTCCTGAGGGAGATATGAGTGCTGGCGAGGCCCGGGCAGCTTGGCCTGGACTGTTCCTGTGGTTGCACCCCAACCTCGGCTGGTACGATCTGCCGAAGGGTGAATTGCAGGCGCACGTTCGCCGACTGGTGCGCGAAGCGGGGCCCTCCCGTTTCTGCCTGATGATCAGCGAGGAGGTCCCGGCGAGCTGGCGGACACGTGTCCCGGCCGTGCTGGAAGCCCTCGAGTAGCGAAGGCAGGAGGTGTGTAGCGTGGGTATGAGAATAGGCATTTGCGGGGTCGGTGCGTTCGCGGGGTGTTTTATTCCCTTGTTCAAAGCCCATCCCGGAGTCGATCAAGTCATCCTCTGTGACCTCAAGCCGGATCTGTTGGAGAAGCGTTCGGAACAGTTCGGCATCCCCGCGACCTGCCCGTCGCTGGACGAGCTCTGCCAGACCGATGTGGACGCAATTGCCATTATCACGCAGCACCACTTGCACGCGCCCCAGGCCATTCAGGCCCTGCGCAGTGGCAAGCACGTGTACTCGGCCGTCCCGTCCGCCATCACGATGCAGGAGGTCAATGAGTTGGTCGATACGGTTGAGGAGACGGGCCGTACGTACATGATCGGGGAAACGAGTTACTACTACCCGTGTGCCGTTTATTGCCGGGAGCGCTACCGCAACGGGGATTTCGGCCACATTGTCACCACCGAGGCCCAGTATTACCATGACTACAGCCACGGGCTCTACGAGGTGTACAAGCGTCGTCTCGGCAAGGACTGGGAGAGGCAAAGCGGCATCCCGCCGATGTTTTACCCGACGCATTCGGTCAGTCTTGCGGTTTCGGTGACCGGGGCGTATGCGACACACGTCTGCGGCTTGGGATTTGTGGATCGTCACGAAGACAATCTGTTTGCCCGTGAGGACAACGTGTGGCAGAACCCGTTCAGCAATGAGACCATGCTGTGCAAAATGTCCGACGGGAGCATGGCCCGGTTCAGTGAGTTCCGCAGGATTGGGCATCCGGGTACGGTGGGCATGAGCATGTACGGCACGGAAGGCAGTTACGAGGAGAACGTGGCGGGTAAAATGTGGGTGACCAAAAGCAGGGAAACCTGTGTGGATCTGGACGAGCAACTGGCGTGTGCCGGTGTCCCCGTGGGGAAAATCGAAGCTGAAATGGCGGCGATTACCAGCTCGGACGGAACGCACCTGGGGGCATCTCGTGCACATGACGTGAGTCTGCTGCCCAGAGAATTTGTTGGATTGCCCAACGGACACTGCGGGTCACATCAGTTCCTGGTCCACGACTTCATTACGGCTTGTCTGACCGAAGAGATGCCGCCGAACAACGTCTGGCAGGCTGCACGGTACCTCGTTCCCGGTCTGTTGGCGCACGATTCAGCGGTAGCCGGAGGCGAACTGCTCGCCGTTCCTGACCGCGGCGCCGGCCCGGCCGGTTGAAAATATCCAACACGCGCCGGCCCTTAGTTACATCCTCAGACAGGCATGGTGGACGGTCTCCGCCGGGGGCCGCTTGTGTGCGTAGAGCTCGATGGATGCATCCCTTTGTTGACCACAGTCAAGGCGAGGAAGACGCGCGCGATGAAAGAGGATAAGATACGTGTTGCCGTTGTGGGGCTGGGCTTTGGGGCCGAGTTTGTGCCGATCTACCTGGCACATCCGGATGTGGCATCGGTAACCATCTGCGATGGCAATGCTACGAGGCTGTCTGGCGTGGCGGAACGGTTCGGCATCAAGGAGACGTTCGCCGATATTGGCGAGGTCATTCAGTCCGAGGAAATCGACGCCGTTCATTTGGTCTCCGGTATCCCGGACCATGCTAAACACGCTCTTGCTGTCATGGCGTCGGGGAAGCACTGCGCATGCACAGTGCCGATGGCGACCTCACTTGAAGATCTGCAGGCGATCGTGGATCTGCAGAGGAAGAGCGGCCTGAATTACATGATGATGGAGACGGCGGTCTACACTCGCCCCTTCCTTTATGCCATGGAGCTGAGAGACAATGGGGAATTTGGTCGTGTGCAATTTCTTCGTGGAGCGCACTACCAGGATATGGAAGGCTGGCCGCCATATTGGGCAGGGCTGCCGCCGATGTGGTATGCCACCCACGCAATCAGTCCACTCTTGGCATTGGCGAAATCCCGGGCCGTCAAGGTCCACTGTTTCGGGTCAGGCGAGATGCGTGAAGAACTCCGCAAGCCGTACGGCAACCCCTATCCCGTAGAAGCGGCGATATTCAAGCTTGAGTCGCCGGGGTTGAGCGTCGAGGTGACACGTTCTCTGTACCATTGCGCCAGACCATATATGGAGAGTTTTACCGTCTATGGCGAGGATGCCTGCTATGAATGGCAGATGGAGGATGAACACCCCATGTTGTTCCGCATGAGTCCTGTCGTCCAGGGCCAGGCGCGGGCGCTGACAGTGGAACGCCCTGAGCCGCCTGATCGGGCTGACCAGTTGCCATCCTCGGTCGGTCGGTTCACCAAGCGGTTTGTCTACGGTGAAAACGAGAAGCACCTCTCTTTCGAGCAGGGCGGCGGGCACCACGGGTCGCACCCACACATGGTCCACGAGTTTGTTCGCAGTATCGTCGAGCAGCGACGTCCATGGATTGACGCTGTCAGAGCGGCCCACTGGACGGCTGCCGGCATCTGCGCCCACCAGTCTGCTATGAACGATGGAGCCGGAACGGTTATTCCCGCGTTTGACTGAGGAACGTGCTGAAGGAGCGATCAACAATGGATCTGACCGAGTTCACGAGCACGCTTGACTTGCCCGGTCCGCCGGAGGGACTGACGTCCTGGTTGCGAGCTCTGTGGTTGGAGCGCAACGACGATTGGGACGGCGCGCATTGCATTGTCCAGCGCCTGAATGACGCACTGTCCTGCAACATCCACGCCTATCTCCACCGGAAAGAGCCGGACGAGTCCAACGCCAGGTACTGGTATGGACGAGTGGGGATTTCCTTCCCGGATGGGAAGAGCTTTGAGGCGGAGTGGCAGGAATTGGTAAACGGTGCTCTCGCAGAAGCCTGAGGCGTTCCGGTCTCAGGGGCTCGACTCTGAGGCGGCTTCAGGATTACTGAACGGTTGACTGATCGGTCCTGTTCTGCGGCATGGGGCGCTTTTCTGGGCTGAACGTCGTTCCCCGGAGACACGATGAAGATCATCATGAGAGTCTGTGTGAATTGTGGCTCCAGCGCGGGGAGGTCGCCGGCGTATCTGGACGAAGCGAGAGAGCTTGGGGCACACCTGGCGGCGGAAGGCATCGAGCTGGTCTATGGAGGCGCGTCCGTCGGCTTGATGGGAGCGGTGGCCGACGCGGTCCTCGAGGCCGGGGGAAGGGCGGTCGGGGTCATCCCAAAGGCCCTCGCGGACAAGGTCGTGCACGGCGGTTTGAGCGACCTGCGGATCGTCGACACAATGCACGAGCGGAAGGCCCTGATGTTCGAGCTGGCGGATGCTTTCGTTGCTCTTCCCGGAGGCATCGGGACGCTGGATGAGCTTTTTGAGCTCCTGACCTGGGCTCAGCTTGGCATGCACAGCAAGCCCTATGCGTTGCTTAACACCGCCGGCTACTATGATGGGCTTCTTCAGTTCCTGGATCACACAGTCAATCAACGCTTTGTCAGACCCGAACATCGGCAGATGCTCCTCGTCGGTGACACCGTTCCCTCCGTATTGGAGCAACTGCGTCTGTACGAGCCGCCTGTGGTGGAGAAGTGGCTGTAGAGGGAGACCGGAGTGAATGGAACGCGAGAGCCTACTCTCTGCTCTTCTGAATGGCGAGGGAACGTTTGGCCCACGTGACCAGTTCATCCGGGACCTCGAGGACATCGGGAGGGACCTCGTAATAAGGCATGATGGTGGGCTTGTCAGGGAATGGCCTAAAGGGAGAGGAACCAGCCTGTTCGAACTCCTGCCTATTCGAGTCATCGACCTTCAGATAGGCAACATCGTCGGCGATGAGGCCAAATATCGTGCCGTCTCGATAGAGCCCGGCCCCGCCAAACATCTTCCGGGCCGTGACACCGCCCCACCCGGACAACTGGTCCAGAACGTATGCGAGGAACTCGGCAGATGCCGGCATGGTTTCTTCTCCGGTTCCGATAGTAGTGCTTTTCTCGCGCCGGCGCAGGACGGCACGAGTTACGTCAATTCGCGCTGCAATGGCTTCTTGAGCTGTGCGGGGGTTGTTTTCTCGATCACGACCTGTTCACAACCATTGAAGGCAGCGAACGTCCACAGCGTGCTCGCCAGTGCGGCCAGGACACCATAGAACTCCCTGACGCTCGGTTCGGCGATGAGTTTCCTGACGATCAGTGTCTTTGCTTTGCGGTGGGCCTTTGCATCGATACGACCGATGAAACGTTCTCCACACAGAATTGGCAGGCAGAAGTATCCCCACTGCCGTTTGGGGGCCGGCATGTAACATTCCAGTTTGCAGTGGAAGTCGAACAGCCGGGCCAGGTGACTGCGGCGGATCACCATGCTGTCAAACGGCGAGAGAATGTGCACGTGGTCACTTCCCGGAGCCTGTCCTGGGGCCTCAACTGTTCGGGTCAGGGCGAGCCAGTCTTCCTCTAATCCGCCGATGCGAACGGCAGTCACTTCGCCCGTCGAGGTAAGCTCGGCGACGGCGTCAGCGATTCCCGGATGGCGGTGCCAACCCCAGCGCAACTCCGAGACGGGGGCCACTCCCCAGGTGCCCAGGACTCGCCGAACGATGAATCGAGCGACGTCTTCAGGAGACGGCACGGTGGTGTTGACGCTGGCGGGGAGGACGCGCTCGGTCAGATCGTAAAGGCGTTGGAAGTTGCGGCGTTCTGCGATCATGAGTTCGCCCATGTCGAAGAGCCATTCGAGGGCCTGTTTTGCGGGCTTCCAGTCCCACCACGAGCCACGTTTGCGTCCCGTGGGCGCTTTGAAATCAGCTGATCTGAGCGGTCCCTCGTCCCGGATCCGGGCCATCACGTGCTTCCGGATTTCTCGTCCCTCGTTGCTCAGATACCATTCGTGTCGGCGGTTAGCGGCGGCCCGCATCTGCGGCAGGTAGAAGCGGTAGTCTGCCATCGGTATGTAGGAGGCGGCATTGGCCCAGTACTCGAAGATTCGGCGATCAACGGTCTGAAGCTGGTGGAGCATCTGAGGCGTGTAGTCGGGGCAGCGAGCCCAGAGGGTGTGGTGGTGGGCGCGTTCGACCACCGCAATGGTGTCGATTTGCACGTAACCCAGCCGCCCGATGGCCTCGACTACGCCTTCCTTACCTTTGGGCGGATGCCAGTGTCCGTCGAGCCCTTGGCTGCTGATGGCCAGTCGCCGGGCTTCCGATTGAGAGAGTCGTGTTAACATGGCTGTTGATCTCTGAGAGGATGTTGGGCTTGCGGTCCATGGTGGCCTCACTACTCGTATTCCGGGCAACGTGGTTGGGATGTTCCGTAACGATATGCCCGCCCCGTTGCCCAATCCACTCGCGGAGCTTTCCTCCTCCGTCTTTCCGATGGAACAGGTCGGTCTATTGTACTGATTGGAGTGATTCCCGGAAACACGAGACATGATGGCACAACTCATACTTGACACAGATATCGATTCGGATGTGGACGACGCTGGGGCTCTGGCTGTTCTCCATGCCCTCGTGAGCGCGAGGGAAACCAGCCTCCTGGGCGTTGTCTGCAGCATTCCCCGCCGCGCCTGCGCCCTGTGCGTCAGCGCGATCAATGATTGGTATGGTCGGGACGAGATCCCGGTTGGACTCATTCGTGTTCCGGATTGGGGTGCCAATCCGCGGTACAGCGCGTACCGCCGGCATCGGCCGGATGAACAGTCCCTTTACAACGACGTCATCGGGGGCGAGTGGGAGTCTGATCATTCCGGAGTCGACTTCCCAAGTGCCGTTGCGCTTTACCGCGAGCTTCTGCAGGGAGCCGACGAGGGTACGGTCACGATCTGTGCAGTGGGGACGCTGGCGGCCCTGGCCCAATTGCTTGAGTCGGAGCCTGATGATATTTCGGGATTGGATGGACGAGCCCTCGTCGCTGCGAAGGTCGACCGTCTGGTCACGATGGCAATCGCCACGTACCCGAAGGGCGCAGACCGGTTCAACTGGGCCATGGATCGGGTCGCGGCCGGTACGGTACTGAATGCCTGGCCGACGCCCATCACCGTCAGTGAGATTGGTGGGAACGTTAAGACCGGCCGGGGGTTGATTGAGGCTGCTCCGCCCGGCAACCCCGTTCGCCGCGCCTATGAGATGTGGTTCGAAAGGTCGGGGAAGGACGGGGGGCGGTCGTCCTGGGATCAACTGGCTGTCATTCGCGCAGCCCGGGGCTGTGGCGATGTGCTGCGGGAGCATGGCGGTCTTGGTCTGACGTTTGACGTCGCCACCGGCAAACACGTTTGGCTACCGTTACCTGACGGCCCGGAACGGGCCTGGATCGAGGCCTCCGTGCCGGAGGGCGAACTGGCTGACTTGGTCGAAACGTTGATGGTGGATTCTGTGGCGATGTGAACCGTTAGGAGAGCCTTCTTGTGAACCAATCTCTGTGTCTGTTGACGTTGGCCTGGTCGGCGGTTTCAGTTGGGGCCATTGCGAAGCCGGGCATCCCGGGGAATGTCCGTGCCGTCGGTCGCAATGGTGAGGTCGCACTTGCCTGGAGTCCCGTGCCTGGAGCGGACGCCTACGTTGTCTCGCACACGACCTCCGCGGGAGGACCTTACGCGGTCCTGGATGGAGCCGTGGCAGCAACGCACTACGTCGCGATGAAGCTCGCGAATGACACGCGCCACCTCTTTGTGGTTTCTGCGACTGGCCCCGGAGGGCAGGGGGCACCGTCAGCGGAAGTCAGCGCCACCCCGTTCCGTCTGTGGCCGGAGGGGGACGAGTGGCCGTTCACATTCCGAACTCGCGTGAAGAGCCAGCATGCTTTCTTCCACCTCTGGCTCCCCCCGAATACCCCCGTAATCAAAGGGGTCTTTGCATTCACCTACCACGGATGCGGAGGGACGCTGGCCGAGCTTCCGGATATGCGGTACCTGGCTGCCTCGCTTGACAGCGCGATCGTCGGTCTGGGAGGGGAGACAACCAAGCGCGGGTTCCGCCCCAGCCGGATCATGTTCGACGCCCTCGACGACTTGGGCCGGCAAAGCAATCATCCGGAGCTGGTGAACGCCCCGATTTTCACCTTTGGGCACTCCAACGGAACTGGTTTTGCAGCAGGATTCGCCGATCAGGAACCTGAACGTGTGATCGGCTGGATTGCCTTCAAGAGCGCCAACGGGCGCCAATTTTCTCTCCCCCCCATCTATGCCGTTCCGGGACTGGTGCTTTCCGGGGAACGTGACAGAACGTACTTCAACAATCAACTCGACACGGTGGAGAGGCTGCGCCGGGAGCAGAATGCACTCATGGGCATGATCGTCGAACCGAAGGCCGGACACGGGCCGAATGGCCGGAAGAGCTATGGGATCTGCCTGGCCTTCATGCGCACGGTCTTCCGATTGCGTGTCCCCGCAGATGCCGACCCACGTCAGGGACCTGTGACGCTTAACGCTCTACTCCCTGAGAGCGGTTGGCTGGGAGCCAACTGGGAGAAAGCCACCGGCGGGGGACAACGCCTCGAGACGGCTCCCTGTGGTGAACTCGCGGGCGATGCGAGCCGGGCATCCTGGTTCCCGAACGAGGACTTTGCCCGTTGTCGACAGCAGTTTTCTGAGACGGGACAGTTGGCCACCTGGTGGTGAGGCGCGTTGACGTTGACCTCGGCCCCCAGCCGCCATCTGGAGGGGCTTGCCCGGAGAGCCCCGACACGGAGTGCGGGATCAATCCTGCGACAGGGCATTCCGTAAGCGGTCCCGCCCCTATTCCCGGGGCACGCATCGTGCCGGTCCGGTCCGACGATCTCTTCTCCGTGTCTCCGCCCTCAAGCGCAGCGGGTGGCGAGACCCGGAAGGACAACCACTGTATGCACAGCCCCGGCTTTGCTGCGCTCAACCGGGTCTGTGATACCAACGTTGATAGAAACGAGAAGGAGACCATCATGGGTGGCGCGGGCATGATCATATTCATCGCTGCATTCATCGTTCTCGGGTTGAGCATATGGGGCCTGTTCAACAAGGGCAGATCGATTCTATGCGCACTTGCGGGCATCATGGTGACTCTTGGCGCGGCGATGGGCGCCATGTATGCCTGGGGTGAGTCGCGATCAATCCCATGGACGGTCGCTTACTTGATCGCGGCTCTCATTGGCTTTGTATGCGTTCTTCGGCAGGTCAAGCGTAGGAAGCCCGAACCACAGCCAGGCGGAACCGAGCCGGCCGCCACGGACGGCTGACCGCCGTCGCAGAGCCAGGCGTTCGGTCATAAAGAAAGGACAGTGAACGGTGTTGTTCATTGCAGAATTTGGGATACACGCAGACGCCCCAGACAGCTTCAAGGCAGCGCTAGCCCCTCACCTGGAGTACCTTCAGGTCGAAAAGGGCGGAATTCTGCTGTCTGCAACCAAGCATGATCCCGTCACCAACGAGGTGTTGGGATTTGTATGGATTATCGAGGCTGAAGGCATAGAGGAGGCGACATCGCTCTGCCACAGGGATCCCTTCTGGGAGGCTGGTCTGCGAACGTCGTTCCTGCTATCCAGCCTGACAAAGGCACTTCCTGACCAGACGGCTTCCATATGAAAGAGCCACCCAACAACGGCGTTGGGACACAACTCGAGAGAGCAGTAGAACGAGGTCTTTGCGAATCATGAAGCTCCACATCATCGGGGCCGGCGGTCCCCGGCCAGGGCCTACACGTTACGGCTGCAGTTGTATCCTGGATTTGGGCAGCGAGTGCATCATGCTCGATTGTGGGCCTGGCACAACGTATAAGATGACGCGTATGGACTTGTCTCCAACGCAAGTAAACACCCTCTTCATTAGCCACCACCATACAGATCACAATGTTGATTTTCCGTGTTTCGCGCTATTGCGATTTGATCTGGACAACAACGACCTTGAACCGCTTGCAGTGTATGGCCCCGCTCCAACACAGAGTTTCGTTGATCGCCTTGTTGGACCGAATGGTGCGTTTGCTCCCGATGTCGTCTCACGTCAGGAGCATCCGGTTGCTCAGACCAACTATCTCAAGCGTGGCGGATCACTTCCCCGGCCTGACACCAAAGCCCAGGGCCATGATGTTGAGCCTGGACACACTATCGAGACAGACACATGGAGAGCCACAGCAGTACAGGTTCCGCATCTGGAGCCGTATCTGACCTCTCTTGCCTATCGGATTGACACAAGCAAAGGCAGCATCCTCTACCTTGGCGATGCCGGAATATGTCCGGAGTTGATGGAACTGGCCAAGGGTGTTGATACGCTGGTCACGGGGATCCTGGGATGGAATACCAGGGAAGGTACAGAACCGGATGCTCACCATGACGTCAGCGCCGATATCCCTGATGTCGTTGATGTAGCCACCAAAGCTGGTATTCCCAGAGTTGTTGGCATACACGGGTCGCCGGGAACAGAGCATGCAGCACGTCTATTGCGAGAAGGATATTGTGGTGTTGGTTATGATGGAAAAGTTGTGTGTCCGAACGAACTGACAAGCATTGATTTGTGAGCAATGTGCAGCCATGCACGATACAGCACCACGAGAGCCGCATAAGGCGAAAAGTGTACCATTTTGGCGATGGGAACTGTTGATGTCAAGGATATCACGTTAAGGTGACCAAACGCGTGTTCCACGCCGCTGTCGCGGCGCTTGTCATAGCCCCGTTGGGAGAGACGGAAGGGAACCAGGATGAAGACGTACGAATCTGTTCAGTATGAACTTCTGCGACCTTCGGAAGTCAAGCGACTGCAGGAAGAGCGTCCGGTTGTGTATATACCGGTCGGCTCCCTCGAATGGCACGGCGTCCAGAATCCCCTCGGCACGGACGGACTCAAAGCACATGCTATCTGTTGTGAGACGGCCGTGCGCTATGGGGGAGTAGTCTTGCCAACACTTTTCCTCGGCATACTGGGTGATAGTCGTGGATGGGGGCCGGAAGGCTGGGATGGATTCACCGTCACTGCCAATGATCAGGCGAGTATGGAAGAGACCATTTTCCGCACCGCTCGCGGCCTCGCCGCGAATGACTGGAAGGTGCTGGTCGGTGTGACCGGCCATGATGTTGCTCCACAACGTGATGCGATCCATGACGGCATTCAGCGGGCGTGCAAAGGAGCTGATGCGACAGGGTTCGGGATCATGGAAGGAGAGAATTGGCAAGGTGGACCGGCCATGGAATACAGAATGGACCATGCTGGCGCATGGGAGACCTCTGCCATGATGTTTGCCCACGGAGAGCGTGTGTGCCTGGACGAACTGAGGGAACAGATGGACGCACGCAACCGGGCAGGTGTCGAGAGAATGGAAATGAGGGAGCCTGAAGGGATAGGCGGCTGGAATCCGCTGACACACGCTTCCGCCGAACTGGGACAGAAAATAGTTGAATTCTGTGCCGAGAGGATCGGGAGGAAGGCCATGGATGTTCTGGAAGGACGGATTGAGCCTCCTGAGAAGGCAGACAGCGCCTTTATGGACGGATCTGATACGGGAGATGGGAACAGGTGAGGCGCCATTGAATTCATAGTGATCCAGGACGCTTCGAAGCTGCGGTTTCGTTCAGGATCGCTGCGCCCCGACTGCGTCATTCATCGTCGACGTGACAGGTGTTGGCATGTGTATGCTCTCGGGGCGTTGGGCCCGACAAGCACGTGCAGCGCACAAACAAACGAGAGGACGCTTCGCAATTGGGATCGTGTCACCGGTCTTGCCACGCCGAGAGGATCGCGATTAGCTGACCGGCGCATTAGGTATCTATATCGGCACGTGCCAGAGAACGTACAAAGGACTGACGATGGCGGAACCATCATGCCATCACTCCCCTGATATGAGTAGTTAGTTGAACCCGTAGCCACATTCACTCCAGCAAACAGGAGGCAGCATGTCACCAGAAGCCAATCAGATTCAGACGCACAGGTTCCAGTACTCCGTTCCCGAGAACCCCGCCGACTTCAACGCCGCCGACTTCGTCGAAAAGGCTGTCGGCTGGGTTAGAGACCTGGTGAAACCGGGTGAGAAGATCGCTCTTTCCGCGTCCGGCGGCGTCGACAGCACGGTCGCTGCATTTCTTCTCGACCGCATCGTTGGGAAAGACCTCTACACGTTCTTCATCGAAGACGGTTGTCGCCGCCTTATAGACGACAAGCCCGAAGGCGAAGTCACGCGGGTGATTTTCAGCAGACTCAACTTCACGGTCCTCGACGTCAAGGACGAGATTCTCCCGCCGCTGATCGGTCTGTCCGACGGCGAGAAGAAGCGCAAGACGTTCATCGGGAACTACAGGAAAGTATCCGACAAGTACATCAGAGAGCTGGGGGCCGCCTGGATCGCAGACGGCACAATCGCTCCCGACATTGCCGAAACCGAAGGCGGCTTCAAGAGCCAACACAACGTCGGCTGGAACTACTCTGTCACGAAGCTCGAGCCGTTGGCATCCCTCGCAAAGCCTCAGGTCCGAAAAGTTGGGGAGTACCTCGACCTCCCGCCGTCATTCACGCACAGAATCCCCTGTCCGGGGCCTGCTCAGATAGTCAGAACTGTCGGTGAATTCACTGAGGGGAAGCTCTACTCGTCTCAGCTCGCCTCAGATATCATCGAGCAGGAGGTCGAGAAGTACTACACGGAGAAACACGGCAAGCCCTATCTCTATGACGAGACGACCGGCATCCGGACGCCCTTCCAGTACTTCGGTATGGCGCTCGACCCGGACATGGAACCCGACTCGGCCCTGACAGACATGGCCTGCAGCATCCTCGGTACGAATGCGGAGTGCTTCAGGATGGCAAGCCAGACGACGGTCGTGCCCGAAGAGGGAACGCGTCCCGAGATTCCCATCTACAAGCCTGTCTCGTGGGTAAAGGTTGACGGCGACATCGATTACGACAAGCTGAACACGCTCTCTGTCGAGGCGTGGAACAAACTCCAGCTTCCGCGCATTCTTCTCGAGCTGTGCGTGAACGATGCGCCAACAACCAGGTACGTTGTCGGCATGCGGGCCGTCGAGAGCGCGGCCGCGAAACTGGCCTGCCCGGTTCGGATCGACCAGGCGGCGCTCTTTGAGATGGGCAAGAGGATTGCTGCGCACACCGGCGCGCCGCGGGTGGCGTATGACATCAGCATCAAACCGCCGGCAACGATCGAGTTCGAGTAGGTAGCATTTCGGTGCACGCCTCTGCAGGTCCGGACCGGAATCCGGATTCGGAGGGGGCGACGCGACGTGTACGCGCGGCGCTACGCCGCGTGAACACGGAGTGTCCCCTGACCGGTTGGTCCGGTGCATGCACCCATCACGGCGCAGAATGGGCTCTCCAGAACCGACAGGGACGGGGCAGCGACGAGCTGTTGTCGATATCCCCGTCCGAACTTGGCGGTAGGTGCGTTGGCCTCTGTTACTCAGCTCACCACGTGCCGCCGATGAAGGAGTGACCCAACGTCCTGGGGTCCTCCTCCCTCGGCGCTATGGTCAGGCAGAAGTCTCCGGGCGTGGTCGCTTGGCACGGCTCATGTCCCTGATGCCGCAGATGAGCCCCCCGACACCGAAGAACAGGGCCATGGCTGCGGACGGGCTGAACGCGAGGATCCAGGGCAAGGGGTTGTCTGTGGTGAGGGCACTGCGCTCAGGGCGGTGTTCCCCGCTCCCCCGGTACTCAGCCCTGACTCTCGTGGTTCGGAGCCCTTCGCGCCAGCCTGTGGGCGCGAACGGGCTTACCGCGATCGAGAACCAGGAGACTGCCAATCCCCCTCCGACCATGCCACCCAGGAGCAATCCGAGGATGCCAAGTCCGGCCGCGCGTTTCAGCACGTCACGCATGGACCGCGGCGGCTTGTCTCGCTTTTTCCGGGACTTGCGCCTGTTGGGACCGGGCGCCGTTATCCACTTCGCCGCGCCCCCCACGCCAGTGGAAAGGCCAAGCACCGCGCCGACGCTCCAACCCCATCCGTCCGGCAGGAACATCCCTGGGAACGAGGCGCCGACCAGGCCGCACAGCAGCGTGGTGAACACGCATTCGGTGACCACGACGACCGTAACGAACACGAACTCACCCGGGGTCATCGCTACACGTGTGGCTGGCTTGCTTCTGCGCGCGACCATGCCGTGAGCATACCGTGGCACAGCTGATCGGTCAAACACGGTGCGGTGTGTCACTATCTTAGAGGGGAACCTCCGTACGTCGCGAAACGGCCGGGGCTTACACCACCGGAAATGGTAACCGTTAAGCGGGAGTAGTGAATTCGGTTGACGATGTCGGTGACGAGAACAGGCCAGAAGGAGGAGTACATTAGTCGTCCGCTGCCATCCTTTACCGAAATGGCAGGAGAACGGGGGGGAAAGGAAGGGAGGTCACTGACCTCCTTCAATGACAGCAATTGGGGAAGAACACGTACAGCTCGTTCTGACAGAACGGTTACTCAGGAAAGGAGACGACGAATGAGAGAGCGTCTTGCGTTGGCTGTGGCAATTGGGGTGTGCTGCCTCTGTGTTGGTCAGGAGAAGGCGTGGGAGGACGAACCGCCGCTGTTCACGGAGGTGCGGGAGGATCTGGACTATATCGAACTCCTGAATACCATCGGCCTGACGAGGAAACAGCTCGTTGCGCTTCAGAACGCGCAGGAGGCCTGCCAGGAGGTCGCAGTACTGACGCCCGAGGTGGAGGAAACAGTGGATGAGATCTTTGGATACATGCTTGCGGGGAAGTCCAAAGAGGACGCGATCTCCGAGCTTGGTCAGCGTCAGAAAGGGCTCAGGGAGATGCAGCAGGCTGTGCACACCACGGTGCAGTCGGGGAGCAGAAAGCTGTTGGAGATGATGAGCGCTGAACAGCGCCGCCGCTTTTTCCTCTACAATTCGCCGGGACGGGCCCTAACAAGCATGCTGGAGCAAATTGGGCGGGCCCGCAAGGCACCCCTGGAGCACTGGCAGGGCTTTCGCAAAGGGATGACTGCCGCTCTTCTCAATGCCTCACGACAGACTGGGACGAAAGGGGTCACTGCCGAAACTGTACAGGGGCTCATCGATGCCGCCCGAACCATGGAAGATGGTGTTTTCAAGACCAAGCAGGCATCCCTTGTCGAGGAATGGGGCAAGGTGCTGATGCCGGGGCTGCTGGAACGGGCCAACAACGCCAAGACGCGTGACAGTGCGCTGCTCTGGTCGTGCAACCGCCTCGTTACCTACTACCGTGGTGCTATGCTTGTCGAATTGAAGCTCGACTCAATACCGAAGAAGGACTAGGGCACGGGCGTAGCCCACACGGAACCGCTGTCGGGCGCCAATCCAGGGAAAGGGCGCCGGGTGGCGCTGCCTCCCACATTGGACTCAGCTACGAGCAACTGGGAGGAGCCGCTGTGCTCCGATTGAGCCTATCCCAGTGCCACCACTAGGGCACGGGCGTATCCCGCACGGACCCGCTGTAAGGACGCCAATCCAGGTCACTGGTGATCAGCAGACGGCGCAGACGCGTCTGTTCCTCCCGGAGGTGGTAGCGGATGGTGTGCTGGCCTGCTGCCAGAGCCACCGGGCCGCCCGTGGGGACAAGGTTCCACAGCCATCGCGACTTGGGGACGGTGTAATGGGTGACCGGTTTGCCTCCGTTGAAGCTGGGGGAACTCACGAAGAACGAATCATGGGCAGAGTCGATGCAGTAGACATCGCTCCAGATGTGAAATACACCGGCTTGGGGGATATCGACGACAAACTCCGCGACCCCATCGGCCCCGGGTGATTCCATGCGCCGGCCGGATCCCGGTGGCCCCCAGACAAAGGGTGTTCCGGTTTCTGCATCTTCTTCGAGCGCCAGCGGTTTACTGATGTTGTCCACTTCTCCGGCAGTCACGGCTATCCACGACGTTTTTCCGGGCGGGGTTGTGACTCCCACCGTCTTAGGAGGCGAACGCATTCCGAGGAGATTCACACTGCAGACTTTGTAAACGTACGTTTGGTTGTCGTCGACGATGTCTTCATGCAGAATACCGTGGACGCGTCCGGCCACGCGATTGCGGGGCGTTGGTTCGAAGTCCCTGGTGGCACCACGATAGACATCGATCGTTACCGATTCAGGCGTCTCCGGCGGCAGGCGCCAATGGAGTCTGACGACGTTGGGGCGATCGACGGTTGCCTTGAGTCCTGACGGGGCAGGCGGAGGCGTATCACCGATGTAGCCGTGTTCGTAGATACAGAACTGCCGCCAGCGCCCGCCGTGGGCACCCGTTCCCTGCTCGATGACAAATCGTTCCGGCGTGACCGGTGGACCGGCGATCAGCCCTTTGTCTTCCCACACAAGGACTGGCAGGAACCAGTCATCACGGGGCGTTCCTTTCTCAAGCAGACGAGGGTGATTGAGGGTCACGACCAGACGGTTGCCGGTCCGGACGAGCTGGAAGCGGTACCAGAGCTCGGGATTGGGATGCTCGACCGCCAAGCCCCACTGCTCCCCGGGCCATCCTTTGCTCTTCAGATAGTTGCGGCGAAGCAAGACCGTGTCGGGATGCCTGCCGATCAGTTCACCGTTCTTCTCCAGAGCGATCAGGCCTGCGGGGCGTCCGTCTTCCGCAACACCGCCCCAATGGATGCGGTACCAAGCCCTGCCGGAGGCGTCTGCCAGGCGGACACCTGCTGTGGTCGCGAACTCTTCGGGGCGGTATTCCCACTGGGCGATGAAGTCGCCTGTCGGCAATGGACTGCGGGCCACGGCTTCTGTCCCCGGGGTCGTCAGTATGTCCTCCCCCTTGGCAGCAGCATTGCCGCTGAATTCCCAAAGTCCACCTGGATCCGCTGGATCTCCGCGGACGTGGACGGCCTTTTTGTACAGGTCAATATTGTCCTGACGAGGACCGGGGATCAGAGGCATGAGGCGCTGCACTGCGGTGCCTGGGCCTGCCCCGAGTTCTTCCGCCCCGAGATCCCGAGGGCTTCCGGTCGTGCGGGGGCGAGCGAACACGTCATGCGACACGGCGTTGAGGGGGAGCGCCGCATCGATAGCCGGGGAGCCGGGGTGGAGCCGTGGGAGCCCGTGCTTCCCAGCCAGCATTGGGTCTCCCGTGATCGCTTCGCGGCCTTCCAAGCCTGTGCTGGCCGTTCCGGTGGCGTGAAACATGTTCCGCTCGACCTGGACGTGCCCGGCCAGATTGTCGGGGATGAACGTGCCCCGCTCTGAGGCGAAAATGTTGTTGACGACGCGGTTGTCCCGAAACGCGTCGTCAATGATGCCGGCCGAGATTCCCCCGGTGTTGTTGAGGAGCGTGTTGTGGGCCACCAAGACGCGCTGCGGTGGAGCTCCCTGGTTGTGCGAGTAGAAGTGGATAGCGCTGGACTGGCTGCCCGCGATCAGGTTGTTGATGATTGCGTGATCACAACCGAAGATGCGTACGCCGTTCCCATTGCCGACCATGATGTTGCCGTCCACGGTGGCGTGGTTCCCCCCGCGGAGGGTGAACGCCGCCCGCGGGCAGTGAGCGGCAACGTTGTGCCGGAAGGTATTGTGGCTGGTCTTGCTGGAGAAGATCTCACCGTCGCCCCAGGCGTGATGGAACAAGTTGTACTCGACGAGCGTGTGCAGCGACTGTTTGTGGGAGTGTTTTCCCTGCCCCAGCTGGATGTTCTCCTGGCCATTGATCCAGATCCGGTAAACATCTCGAAAGACATTGTGGTCCAGTCGATTGTGTGTTGGACAGCTCGCTTTGTCCCCCGGGGCTCGAATGCCAAGGCTCATGGCTTTGCTGCCGGTCCAGTAGCAGTGGTCAACCCGACTGTGGTGGGAGTCAGGATAGATGCTGAGGATATGCCCGAAGGTTGAGCCTGGGGAACCGCAGTAGAGGAACTGGCACTGCGTGATCCGGTTGTGCGATCCCCCCTCAATGCGCAGAACGGTCCGTTCACAGTGTTCGAAACGGAACCCCTTGAAGACAACGTGGTCTGCCTTGATGCGGAGTTCGCAGTGTAGTCGGAAGGTGACCCCGCCGGGTGTCTGCGGGCGAATCGTTACCGGTTGCCCCGCCGTGCCGTCTGAAGTGAAACTGACACGCCAGCCGTTGTAGACGCCGTTGGCAATGATCACTTCGCTGCCAGGCGCCGCGGCGGCAAGGGCCTTGGCGAGTTCGGATGGCGTTCTCACCAACGGCCGCTTCTCGGGAGCAGGGGTGAGGCGGATGGGGTAGTTCCCGGCCCGGTCCCCGAGTGTCACTTCCACGGCGTGTTCTCCGGCGGGAAGATCGACCTTAACCCAGTTGTCGCCGCGTTCAGCAATGACCAGCTTCTTTCCGCCCACGAGCACGCTGTCGATTCGGTCATGGACGAACAACGTCGCTCCCCCTTCGGAGCGGATCAAGCCCTTGGTGTCGCTGTAGTGAACCTGCATGTCTGCGGTGGTCAGGAAGGGCGTGTCATAGGCACTTGTGCTGAGCGCAAGGGCGATGAGGGCAAGAACTGGGCGCAACGGTCGGTTCATGAGAGGAACTCCTGGAGGAGCGGTTCGTCGGGTTGAGCGGTAGATAGGGCTACTGAGTCTCGTCTCATCCGGATGCCTGTTCAGAGCGCCCTCTGCCTACTGGCGTTGAATCATCAGAACGGCGCGTGCCGCCAGGGCGCCGGTCACGCGTTGTGTACCATCGGGCCTGGCCGTAAGCGCCACCGTGCGGTCTTTGTTGTCCGCCGTCCGGAGTCCGTGCTTCCCGTTGGGCAAAGCGACATTCACTTCGGCCGCTTGGTGGGCAAAAAGTGCATGGCCACGAGGGCACGTCCACGTCGTCCCGAACGACGTCTCCCGGACGCGCGAGGGAAACCCGACGGTTGCGTGGATCTCGTTCATGAGATGGTTGTAGTGGGATGCGATCTGCGTGATTTTCGACGTCGCGTCGTGAAGCAGGCGGGGATCCTGGAACATGGCACAGTTGTAGGAAAGGAGCCGGAATGGGTCGGTGTAGGCCAAACCGTTGCCCGCATAGGCAAAGGGCGATGTGTTGAAGAGGGAGAACTCGTTGCCCTTGACGTCGGCGTATCGATCCTGACGGTACCAGAACGAGTCGAGACCGACCGGGCTCTGCCCCTCAATCAGGGTCGTGTAGCCCATGTCCTGGATGGCTTTCAGGTAGGTCAGGGACTCATGCACCGTCGGCGTTGCCTGGGGCTCCGCGTAGTTGACGTACTCGTTGGGCATGGTCCATGAGTCAAGCCAGACCGCGTCGATACCAGTGAGTTCCTTGAGTTCACGGTACTTGGTGAGCGAGTAATCCTTCCACCCGGAGTGCAAGCTCAGAGCATACAGGTCTGGGTAGCCCGTTGGTTTTGGCTTCCCATCACGTCCCCGCACGATCCACGCCGGGTTCTCATTCATCGGGGCGAAGTTGGTTTTTGCCCAGGCGGACCCCGCGTAGAAAATGACTTCCAGTCCCGCTGCATGGGCTCTGTCGCAGAGATAACGCAGCGCGTCTACCCCGCCGTGGTTCGAATTCATCACATCATGGACGTAGCTGACGCCGCAATCAAAGCGCTTGAAGCCGAGCCGTTTGAGGAACGGGACCAGAACATCCGCATAGCGGCGCAAATCGACGAATCCCATCGTATTGAAGCGTGCCATCGCCGTAGGGCGTGGGTGCATAGGCTTGATATCGTATCGGCAGCGATAGGCATCGCGAATGTGGTCGTATGCACTCATCCACAGGTTGTGGTCCATTGTCGCTTTGGTGTGCATATACCACAGCGTAGGTGTGACAACGTCGCCGCGTTGGCGACCGAGGCCAATGCGGTTCACCATCCGAATGAAACCGTCACCTGCCTGATTGGACAGCCAACTCGCGATCATCGCGGGCTGTTCGGTGAAGCACCAGAGGGTTCCGGCCGGGCTCCCAAGCATCTGGAACGGTTGACCACTGCTGAACCAACGGAAGTGCCCTGCATCCTGGGTTGTCGTGTCGTCAAAGTGGGTGACGCCAAAGCCGCGCGGTCGGCTGTAGCAACCTGTCCGGAAGGTGTAGTGTCCGGCGATGTTCCCGCCCAGAGCCCAGCGGTGCTGAGGAAGGAACTGGTCGACGAACAGTCGTGGGCTTCTCAGCGTGAAGGTCTCGCCCACTCCGTTCCACTCGATGCCGTCGACGACCATTCTTCGTGGTTCGAAGCGCCAAGCCAGTTGTCCTTCGGTCTTGCCGTTGACCATGACATCGAGATGGACGACGAGGCCCGTTCCTGCCGTCTCATGGTGAGTGTAAGAAAAGCGTTGGGTGCCCGCTTTCGGTTTGGGGAGTGTCTCCTTGAGCACTGCGAACTCGCCGCCATCTGCGTTGGTAATGATGGCCTCCGCCTCACCTGAATAGAGAACATGGGGCTGTTCGTTAACGGGGTCTCGGGTAAGCGGTGTTCCGTCGTTGGTCTGATAGGCCACCATGCCTCGCTTGTCGATCCGAGCCACCATGCCGTTGGCGAATGTGACGATGAGGGTAGTGTCGGCGGCCTGGACCCGGGGGGCTCCCACCAGCACTGTTTTTGGCGTATGGGGTTTGTCCCGCAGGTCCAACTCAACGGGGCTGGTGGGAGGCGGGCCGCCCGGTGGGGTAACAACCGGTTCGGGGAGCGCTCCATCTTCCCCGACAATGCGTTCTCGTTCGTAGCGCCAGAACCAGAGCGGATCCGCAATGGGAGTGAGTTCTTGAGCCGGGATCACATCATGTCCCGCGGCCCAGCGCCCCCACTGGGCAAAGCAGGCCGGTGCCCATTCCCAGCGCTTGAATTGCAGGCCTGTCGAGAACGCCCACAGCGAATTGAGGCAAAGGACGCGCCCCTTGCCATGCCGACCTGCAATAAGGAGCGGGTAAGGTTGTCCGGCGCAGGAAGCCGGAACGTACAGCAGCACACTGGCTCCGATCTTGGGTTTGGCCTTGTTGAAGGAATTCCATTTCGAGCCGAACAGGGGCCAGTGTTTCGGGAGGCCGGTAAGAGCGGCGTGGGTTGGTGTCTTGACCGATGGGCGAAAGCGCATTGGGCCGGCGCCCGGTCCCCGCTCGATGGGAAGCAGGTCTGCGAGCGTCTTTGCTGCTTCCCCGACAACGGTGACCAGGCCTCCCCCGAGGGTGACAAACTGCTTGAGAGCCTGGAGTTGCTCCGGTGTCAGGAGCGTTCCGAGGCCGCCTTCAAGTGCTAGGCTGCCGAAGAAGACGACATCATAGCGCTGCGCAAATGCCGCCGCCGTTTCCGGCACACGATCGAGGTGATCCTTGTTGGCCCAGGTTACGTCGTAACCGGCTTCCTGAAGCGCAAACAGGGTCATCCGGTGATCACCGGACGATGATTGCTGCAGCAGGAGTGCTCGGGGTGCCCCAATGCTGGTGGCAGCAGACGCCAGGAAGCCAATCAGCAGCAATGTGACTACCTGAACGCGTGAGTGTTCCCGTGGCGATGTCATGTCCGTGCCTTGTACCAAGCTGTCGAAGTCAGGGCGTACACTGACTTACGCAGCTCGGTACTAGTGTCATGTCATATCTGTAATGTTGGATACAGTCTCTTAAGCTTGACGCGGGCATTTCCGGTTGTGAACTGCCAGTCGATCACTGCATTCTGGGTGTTCCGGTGGTGTTGCCACGCCTCGACCTCGGCAGCTACGGT
>JABHEG010000265.1 GCA_018676675.1 Lentisphaerota bacterium | reverse complement strand
TGTCGCCGTCCTGATCGCGACGGTATCAGCGCTTCTCTGCGTCGGACACTATTCAGCGCTCATGATGATGGTCTTGAGTCGATAGGACTGCGAACCTGTTGGTTCAGTGGACGCGGCAACCCGCGCCGCTGACCATGTCGTTAGCCACCCAAGGAAGCCGTAGATGACAACAGCATCGCTCGATCATGCTTCATCGGAAGCACCGCAATCGCGAAGTCGGTGGTGGCGGCGAGCACTCATCACGCTTGTCATCATCTTCGCCGCCGCTCTCCTTCTACCCATCACGGTTCGACAAGTCGAAAGCCGCATGGATCCAGTCACTGGGTCGATGACATGGAAGACGACTTGGCTCTTCGGCATCACCTCGGGCCCGCAACTCGACGTATCACCAGTGGAGACGCGGATGAAGACCAGCGGTATAGAATGGACGCCCTCGTGGCAATTCCTGCATAACACGCACCGGAACATCTTCGGCGGAGTGACGCGCTACGAATACGAATGCGGCGTACACCCGCCGATCTATGAGCTTCGGCCAGTGCTTACGGAGTTCGCCGCGTCATCGACGGACGAGGAGCTGAGGCAATTCGCGAGTCTCATGCAGTCTGGCACTGCTGCAGAACAGAAAGCCGCGATTGAAGCTGCCATCGAGAAAGGTCTTGAGTAATTGGCGGCACCGAGTGGCTAACAAGCCGATGCTCCCGACCTCGCAAAGCCTCGCCGGGAGATCGCAGCGTTGTGAACGGAAGATGAAAGACAACTTTGTAGCCAATGGCCGCGAGACCTTGCTTGGCACTCCCGAAGTCCAGGAGAAACTCGCCGAAATCCGCCTTGGAGTGGAGGCGCAATACGCTTACGAGCTGGCGAATGCCGGTTGGCTGCGGCGACACATGGTCAAGGCGAAGATGGAGCGCCAGATCGATCGGGAGATCAGTCACCTACTTGACCAGATCGCGCCAAGGGATGCCCTTTACCTCCATCAGCGGTAGAGAGACAGAAATCACAACAACAGGCTGCTAGGGACTGGCTTACGCTTCGCTCCAGCCAGCCCCAGAGCCAGGCGTTGTGAATGAAGAAACGGAAGCGTCAATCCCCGCGACGATCGGGCTATGACTATGCATCGCCCGGTCGGTATTTCGTTACCATCTGCACGACGGACCGTGGGTGTCTGTTCGGGCAGGTTGCCGATGGCGAGATGGTTCTGAACGATGCCGGTCGAATGATCGATCAGGTCTGGGCAGACATTCCCGTGCATTATCCCGGGATTGGCGTGGATGCTGTGCAGGTGATGCCGAATCATATTCACGGTATTCTGGTCATTGAACCCGTAGGGGCGGGTCCCTGTGCCCGCCCGAATGATCAACCGGACAACGGGCGGCCACGGGGAGCCGCCCCTACGCAGGTATTGTTCCTGCCCGACGTGATGGAACGGTTCAAATCCCTGACGACCACACGGTACATCACGGGTGTCCGCAATTCCGGGTGGGAACCGTTTCGGGGTCGTCTGTGGCAACGCAATTACCACGACCGCATCATCCGCAACGAACAGGAATTGAACCGAATCCGGGAATACATCGGAGACAACCCACCGACTGGGGATCAGACGAGAATCACCCAGAACGATAGGAATCACAACCAATGCGTGCTGGCTGACGCCATACCCGCCGCGCCCTTCGGTTGCTCTGGGGCACAGCGCAGCAGACGCTCACGTTGGAGGAAACCACAGGGAGCACGAGATGTGGGAGCAGGCGTACCAGTACAGATCGTTCGAGCACTTCAAGCGCGAGACGTTTTCCGTTATCGCTGAAATCGCCGAACAGATGGATGGCCCGATTCGCATGGCGGATGTGTCGTGCGGACCGGCAGTGCTCGATGGCATTCTCTTGACAAGACTGGGAGACAAGATCAGGGAGCTGCATCTTCTGGACGTGGACTCTGGCCTTCTCGAGCTCGCGAAGGAGTCCTTGTCGGAGTTCAGTTCAGACCTGGCCACGTATGTCTTCGACCTGAACTTGCCCACTCACTATCCCCACCTGACCGGCCTGAACCTAGTGGTGTCGACGAACGCAATCTTCCACGCGACGGGGGATTTGCTTCCCAACTTGTACGGGTGGTGTCACTCTGTTCTCGCCGAGAACGGCGTTCTCATCAACCACCAGGCGTTTGGGCCTTTCTGCCAAGGCTTCGACCAAGAGCTGGCGAGGCTCTGCCCGAGCCTGCAACAGAAGGGCGTCTGGGATGACCTGGACACTGAACTGGCGCGCCGTTCCCTGTCCGTCCAGCGCTCATCCCCCCACGACATGCCGGGCAGCGTGGGCGCCTATGCCGGGCTTTCCCTGACGGTCCAGGAGCATCTGGAGATCCTCCGTAGCACCGGGTTCGTCGCTGGCGAGATCTGGCGGAAGGGAACGTCCGCAATGATCATGGCCGTGAAGGAGCCGACTCCAACAATTGCCTGCTAGGGACTGGCTTACGCTGGCGCTTCAGCCAGCGCCAGAGGCACACGTTCGAAACACAGAGATGAATGAAGAACCGGATATTCTCCTCCGATACGTGAAACTGAGATCTGAACTCAGGCCCGTGGAGATTTGCATCAGCGATCCGCCTGAGCCGATTGATCCCTTCTGGGTTGGGATCACGAGGTGTCGGTACACGCCCGAGAGGCGAACGGTTCCTGTGGAAGCCTACGTGCTTTCGTTCATGGCCGAGACCGGGGAAGAGATCACCTGGGAGCAGTTCGACACTCTGCGGATTGCGATTGACCAAGGATACTCGATCGCGGGGATCCTGCCGGACGAATGGCAGGCATTGCGACTTGAGTGGCCCGATGGGGGCCTCCCCTTCGCCAAAGTGGTCGAGGAACACAAGCATTTTCGAACAAGTCGGTCCAGCTGACGCTGTACCCCGCCGCGCCCTTCGGTTGCTCTGGGGCACAGCACAGCTGACCGTGTCGTTAGGCAATCGATTTACAGGGAGTATTGATATGACAAGCAGTGTCGTCATCACGGTTGGCCTTGATGAGATCGACGCCTCAGGTCGAAAGATATTGGATGATGAAATGGCCAAGCTGGGGCTAAAACAACACGGCACGTCCTCCGAAGGTCACGACCTAGTTTATCCAGAAGGAACCTACGTCTCGGAGCTCGCCCTGTCAGACTCCAAGGATCAACTCAAGCATTACTACCACAGTCTGGTCGGTGTCATGAAACAGCACAAGCTCCGTGGTAAATACATGGTCTGGACTGCATCGGGAGTAGACCTTGTGTGCGGGAACATACGGAATGCCTAACGAGTGCATTCACGCGGACCGGGAAATCGCGCCGCTTCGCTCTGCGATTCCCGGCCGGTGATGCTTGCGTTCCCGGGCAAAGAATGAGCACGGAGGCCGGGCGGATCTAGTTTCCGTCATTATTGACGGAATCCTCCCGCAGGTGTGGATCCAGTACGTTTTCTGGTGCTGGTGGGATGTCGTCTCGATATCAAGTGTTCGATCATCAGGAAGAATCCAGACGGGAACAACAGGCTGCTAGGGACTGGCTTCCGCTTCGCTCCAGCCAGCCCCAGAGCCACGCGTTCAGTGCAGGATTGGCAGTGTGGTATTCGTGTCCATCTAGATTCAGGAGGATTAGTGTCCTCTTGATCGTTGCCACGGCTCTTGCGATGGGAGTGGTCTTGAAGCTCGTAAGGGACTTTGGCATTCTCCCGTCTCTGT
>JABHEG010000260.1 GCA_018676675.1 Lentisphaerota bacterium | reverse complement strand
CGCGAACTCACAAAGGAATGGGTGGACTTGGCAATTGAGGTGTGTAAGCTGAGGGCAGGAAACGGCTCAGACGGCTGAGAACTCGGTACTCTCAAGTTAAGATGTTTAAGAAGACTAAATTCTGGTCCCTGATCGAGCTTACCATCATCCTGACCGTGCTGTCGATCCTGTGTGCGATCCTGGCTCCGGTGATTGATCGCTTTGTCCGCAATGCGAAAGTCATTCGTTGCCGTGAAGACGTGCAGGCCATCGGCTGCTGCATCAACATGTTCATTGAAGACACTGCCAACAGTTTCTTCATGATTGATGCCAATAGTGGTGTCGCGATGAACGGTCCCCAGCGTGGCGATGGCGCCCCGTTCCAGGGATCAACCGGCATTGACAACTGCGTCGATATGCTGGTCTCGGATGGCGACATCCCGGAAAGCGGTCCGGATGCCGTAGTCTTGGGCGCTGAGTGGTCGACTCCGGTGGACCTCAATGAGACGGACTTCCTCGCCTACCACTTGATCACCAACAACCCCGGTGGTGCCGCCGTTAACTCCTACCGGACGCCGACTGATCTGGACAACGCTGGTACGTCACTGATGTTCGCTGAAACCGAAAGCAGCGGCTTCAACAGTGAGTTCGCCTGGCGCGGTCCGTACATGACTGCTCCGATCGATCCCGATCCCTGGGGCAACCGCTACGCCGTCAATGTTGGCTTCCTGGATCCCGTGGCCAACAGCGCGAATGCAACCGCCGCCACGATCAATGGGTACGAGGAAGACGTCGTCGTCCTCTCCGCCGGTCCGGATGAAGAAGTCGACACCGAGTGGGCCGTCGATGGTCTCACCCCCGGCGATGACGACATCCTGTACACACTGAGTGGCAACTCACGTCCGTAGTGTCATCCTTTTCGGTATGGGAGGGGGCGAGCAATCGCTCCCTCCCAGTTTTCGTATTTCTGGCTGAGACGTTTTTTCAGACTGAAAGAATGTGGGACCCCATCCCTTGAAGTGAGATTCCATCTTACTACATTAGGGACGGGTCGTGGTCATTCCAGAGTGGGATGACCGGCCGGAGAGGATGGGGAAAGATGGCAGAACAAGAGCGCAACAAACGGTCACAGGTGTCACGCCGCCGCTGGCTGACGCTTGTTGAAATGACCATCATTTTGAGCGTGATTGCCATCTTAACCGCCGTACTGGTTCCTACTGTTATGTCGCACATTACCCAAAGCCGAATCCTGCGGGCTCGGCAAGATGTGCGGACGTTGAGTGATGCTATCACCCGGTTCTACCAAGACACCGGTTTTGTGCCGAAGACGACCGATTCCGTGAATGGTGTCAAAGGCACGAATGGAGTGGATCTTCTGGTTTCTGCCGGACGAGCCCCAGCCCTTCCCGACAACTCTTCCGAGATGCGGGTGTGGGCCCAGGGAAAAGCCGATTTTTTCGGCAACCACTTGGTGAATAATGTCCCAGGGTACACATTGAAGTCGCGCGAGGACGTTCTGGGGTGGAATGGTCCTTATCTCGCCACGACACCTGAAGCGGATCCGTGGGGTAATCGGTATATGGTGAACGTCGTTCACCTGAATCCGTCCCCGGGAGTCGTGGACAACGGTGAGATAAAGCGAGCGGTTTTTGTTGTGAGCGCTGGCCCAGACGGGGTCATCGAGACTCCTTTTGACCAACCGGTGACTGATGTCAGTATCGAAGGAGATGACATCGTCCATCGCATGCAGTAGGCGGCAATGCAAGCGGACACTGTGGTGATCGAAGCCAATGGCTTATGCAAGCGTTACGGGAAGAAGCTGGCAGTAGACGCTGTCAGCTTCTTCGTTAACAAGGGCGAAGTGGTAGGCCTTATCGGTCCGAATGGGGCCGGGAAGTCGACCACGATACGGATGCTGACCGGCTTTCTTCCTCCGAGCTCCGGCACGGTTGAGGTAGCCGGTTTTGACGTTTCGCGCTTCCCGATCGAGGTGAAGAAGCGAATCGGGTACCTTCCGGAAATGCCCCCCCTCTATCCCGAGATGACCGTCCGGGAGTTTCTCCATTTTGCTGCGGGCATCAAGCTGGTGCCGCGTTCGGCACGGCGCGAGTGCGTGGAACGGGCGATCGAACGGTGCGGGCTGAAGGAGATGGCACCCCGGCGGATTGAGCATCTGAGTAAGGGGTATCGTCAGCGGGTCGGGCTCGCCCAGGCGATTGTCCACGGGCCTGAGCTGGTCATTCTGGACGAGCCGACCGCCGGTCTCGACCCCCAGCAGGTCATTGAGGTCCGTAATCTGGTCGGTGAGTTGAGCGAACGGATGACCGTTCTGATCAGCAGTCACATCCTGAGCGAAATCGACACCATCTGTTCGCGGGTCGTCGTCATCGGGCGTGGACAGTTGCTGGCCGTAGAACGGACCGATGCACTGAAGGCGCGCCTGGAATCCCGGGGTCGAGTCGTGAGCGTCAGATTCGGTGGGGAACTCGATGCGGTAACAGCGTCCATCGAGACCTGTCCCTGGTACGCCAACGCGAGAGACCTCCGCCGGGAGGAGGATGACCGAGGGGAATTCTGCGCCTTCAATGTCACATGGAGCGAGGACGAACCTGACCCGCGCAATGCTGTTGCGGGGGCTATCATTGAAGCTGGGGGCAATCTGGACTCCATCCAGGAAGCACGTGTCTCGCTCGAGGATGCCTTCCTCGCTCTGACCAAGGAGGAGGACTCGTGAAACAGACTTGGCGTATCTGCAAACGCGCGTTGGGCACGCTTTTCCGCTCGCCACTTGCCTATGTCGTTCTCACACTTTTCATGCTGAGCACCGGCTTTTTCTTTTACCACATTGTGCTGGAGCGGACGATCAGCCTGAGTGCGATGCGCGGCGGACAGGGCAGCGCCCCGGCGGCCGTGTGCCGGGAGTTCTGGCGCACCACCGGTTGGATCATGCTCTTCATCGTCCCGATCATCAGCATGGGGTCGCTCGCGGGGGAGAAAAGCAAAGGCACCATGGAGCTTCTTCTAACCAGTCCCCTGACATTCAGTAACCTGGTTTGGGGGTAGCCGTTC
The DNA here is from genome assembly GCA_018676675.1 of Lentisphaerota bacterium. Lineage (GTDB taxonomy): Bacteria > Verrucomicrobiota > Lentisphaeria > Oligosphaerales > JABHEG01 > JABHEG01. Next base: position 234 of record JABHEG010000260.1, on the reverse strand, counting down.
ACGGGGGTGAGGTCAAGCCCGATTTCACGTTGTTGTGAAAGAAGCGCGACTTTCTTTCGGGAGACGGCTGGGATCTAACACACCTCGCCGTTATAGTGGCGGCCATGAACACAACCATGTCCAGCCCGGATCGACACGTCTTACCCGAGAACGCCGAGTTGATCGCGTCCCTTCTGCGAGCGCATCCTGAGTGGAATCGGTGTCGACTGTCTCAGGAGCTTTGCCGGATTTGGG
>JABHEG010000172.1 GCA_018676675.1 Lentisphaerota bacterium | reverse complement strand
TTCGTTGATCAACTTTCCCATGCTCTGCGTCCCTCCAAATAGAACGTCGTGAGAGCCCAGTTCATACGGTAGTATGGACCGGGATCTCACGACCTCTCTTCTTTCTTCCTCCGTGCCTTCGTGTCTCCGTGGTGTCACAAATACTCACTGCCTACGGAGCGGCGTCCATTCACGGGCGCACCTGGCGACCAAGGCGAACAGAACTTGCTTTTCATTCTTTCATTCTGAACCTGACACTACCTTGCCGGTGGGCAGCGACACCGTGTCACTGGGAGCCAGCGAAACGTCCTCGTCCCAGCTCGGGGTGCCGCTGGCACGCACACGGAGGGACTGTGGTCGGTCGCCATCGTTGGTCACTTCAGCCGCGACCTTTCCCTCGATCCGTGACGCGCTCACAAGCAGGCCCACGGGCACGCGGTGCGAGCTGAAGCAGACGTCTCCCCAAGCGGCTGGCACGCCGGCGAAAAGCTCCACCACATCATCGCGCCGACAGGCCAGCAGCAGGTTTACGGCATGGACAAACCCGCCGTGTACGGTGGGGTACCACGTCTTGCAGTAGATGCCATCGGGACGAACCGCTTCCGGGAGCCCAAATAGAGTCGTCGTGAACATTGCAGCCATGTCCACCATGTGGGCCGCCTCCGTCATCCCCAGGCGCGAAAAAGCAGCGCTCACGTTAGTGTGGATCCAGGGAATCGCGCGGTATCCGTGATCCGACCAACGCATGAAACCGTCGGGCCCGGTACTCTCGTGAATCTCCGCCAGCAACGTCTTCTCGTCCGTCAAGCAGTCAAACAGTCCCACGTACGATGCATCGGCACGGACGCTCGATTTTGGCGTGCGATTGGCATGCACGAGGCCGTCGAATCTGTTCACGCTGATACCACGCTCAAGCTTCGGCAGCAAGCGCCGCCAACCAGGGTCGACCTCGCGGCCGAGAAGATCGGCCGCCGCGCAGACCGCTCGCACGGCCTCAATTGTTGCGAGCAAAGTCCGGATGGGATTGGGGTAGTAGACAACCTTGCCGTCGATCCGCTCCTTGCCGTTGGGGCCGGAACTGCGGATGATCTCCGCGTGGTCTTCGAATTCCTCAACGCAGGCACCGAGGAGAAATCCCAACGGCTTCTCGAGGCAATCCCAGTAGTCCCTCAAGACAGCCAACCGTCCAGAATACCGATACAACTGCCACACGTGCAGAACGATGTTGGCTGTAATGAAATGGCGTTGCTCGAGTATCTCCTCACGTGCCTCCCATTCCGTTTCGCCGGAAGACGACAATGGCGCTGGACAAGCAACACCCGGCAAGCCCGCGGCTCTTACCCGCTTGGCCAGGTTGGGGAGGATGCGCTGCCAGAACCGGACGACACGTTCTGCCTCCGCCATCCGGTTGGCCCCCAGCAGTGCCATGAGACTGTATGACACGTCGTATGAGTTGACATCGTTCCGCCACATGCCGGGGTATCCTCCCACCGTGATGCCGCCAAGAACAGGATGTTGGTGGGCACGAATGACGTAGAGGCTGGTGCGGTAGGTGTCAGCGATGTCTCCACGAGGAACGTGAACCGTCGATTGAGAGCCGAACTCTTCCCACTCGGCACAGTGGCGGCGCAATGTGGCAGCGTAGTCAAAATCACTCGCGGGTTGCGCCGGGGCCATGTCAGCACGCAGGTCATCGACATGAGAGCAGTGGACCACGAACGTGACTTCGGCCTGGCCATCGAGAGGCACTTCGAGGCCGGACTGCCGGTTGTAGCACTCGACCCTGACTGCTTCCGGATGATCGCAGAAGAGCTGCCCAGGTGTGCTCGGCCACGCGTCTCCTTCGATGGCGAAATCCAGGCTCTGACACCTCGAAGGCGCTGGTTGCTCAGCTTTGCCAGGTTTGCTCACCACCCGCAGCGGCTCACCCGGAGAGCCAGATTGGACGAAGAACTGCAGCGCGACATCGTCACCGGCCGCCGTCACGCAGAACCTGTGAACCAGCAGGTGATCCCGGGTCAGGAAGGTTGTGAGCCGGACATCGCCATGGCCCAGGTGGCAGTGGGTCAAGAGGATCCCTGAGTTCGCGTCAAATCCCTGTTCCGCCCTGTCGATGCCATCTGCGTGGAGCCCCCTCCGCAGGATGTAGCCACACTGCAGCAGGTTCAGCACACCCCGGGCGGGATGGTTCCTGGTGTCCGGTCTGAACCAACCGGTGAATGTCGCCCCATGCTGGTTGTGCCCAGCCAGGGTGTTGCCGTAAGCCCACTGCTCGTGCCCCGAGCACGCCCCCATGGCGCCGGAATAGCCAATCAGCACATGCTCCAGTCCGTTCCCCAAGACCATCGGAAAATAGGGTTTGCCCGAAGCCGCATTCGTGCCAACATCGCGGGTCGCAACGGCAGCTGATTCTCCCGTCGATGCGTCCTCCGTTCGACCACTTCGTCCCGCCGCAGCGGCCCTGTCCGGTTCACTCGACATGCTTCACCTTCATCTCGTTCACTTCTTCGGCTTCTTCGGCCGGTACAGTTCCGGACGACGCTGCTTCAGGACCACGGCCCGGAGTTCGCCCCTGGCGACCGGCCGGTTGAGACGTCCGTACATCCTCTTCTTCTGCTCCGCTTCAGGGATGCCATGCTTGACGGGGTTCTTGGCCCTGCTGTGCTCGGGGGGCCATTCATAGTACTTGGGCCGACTGTCGAGGTCGATGGTGCTGATCACGGGCGAGTTGGCGACGCCGCGCTGAGACCCGGCAAGGACCATTCCCCAGGGATCCATGATGTATGTGCGGTGGTCGGTTTCTACGCCTCCCCCCGCCGCGCGGAGCAGGAAGTAGCCGTTGTCCATGCAGCGGTGACCGTCGCGTGAGCGAATGGCCTCACTGTACGGTCCGGCGTCCTGCGTATGGAGGAGCAGGAGGTCAACCTGATGCAGTCCGGCAACACGGTCAATCTCGTGCGCGCCGACGTCGGCGCAGATCTTGGTGCAGATGCGGCCGAAGTCCAAGTCAAAAACACCGACCTTCTGCCCAGCCCGGAAGTACTTGGAGTCTCTGGACGTGGTTTGGTTGATCTTCGTATATCGGCCAATCTCCTCGCCCTGGCGATCATAGAGGATGGACTCATTGAACCCGCGCTCGAGCTCGCCAGCTATGACGACGTACATCTTGTTACGCTTGGCGGCCGCAGCGATCCGGGCCAGGCGCTTCTGGTTCCGTTGCCTGTATCTCTCGACTTCCTCATCCTTGCGATACCAGACGTATTCCCAGAGGCAGGCGATGTCGCAGCCTGACGCGCCACATTCGTCCAGCTTCGCGTCGAGCCTGTCCAGATTGGTGTCGCACTCGATTGCGGCGGCGCGGATGACGCGCTTCATATCCGGCGTGCGCGTCTGCGGCGGTGGAATTTCGTCAGCGGTGATGAGGGAGAATTTGCCCTCGGTAGGATAGCCACCGTCACGGGAACCGCCCCCGAGCATAGTCCGTGGCAGGCTCGCGATGGCCACCCCTCCCCGGTGACCGGAGTCGGCGACGGTGTGGCCGTCACGGGCAAAGACCTGCGCCCGACCCAAGGGCCAGCTGCCGCACCAGGAGAAACGGTTCGAATAACCCCCGTAGCCTTCCTTGCCGGCGTAACGAGCCACAGCGATGTTCGCGCTGTACTGCAGGGCTCGCCCCTTCACAAGCGTGGTGATCTGATGCTCATCGCGCTGCGGGAAGGGAAGGGTTGACCAAACGATGAGCGACGCACCCCGTGATCGCAGCACGCGGTCTATCTCGGGGAAGTAGTGGTCTGTGCCAATCTTCATGCCTACTGCGCCAAAGTCCGTGTTGAAGACGGGGAGATCATCCCCCAGGCTGATGTCGCCGTCAAACGGCAGTTTGTGCGATTTGCGGTAGGTGCCGACGATCTCCCCCTGCCGATCGCAGAGGAACGAGGTGATGTAGATCCTGTCACCCTCGCCCTCGCGGAGATTCCCGATGACGTACATATCGTGCTCAGCCGCTTTGCGAGCAATGGCCATTGAAGCCGGACCGGGGATCGGTTCAGGCGGCTGATCCACGCACTCCTGCGGCAGACAAGCGATGTCGGCATTCAGTATGCCGGCCTCGTCGAGGGCCGTGAGTGTGTTGGCCAGGGTCCGATGGCCTTCGTCCCAGACAAGCGAAATAGCGGCGATGTGAATCCGCCTCGTTTGCCTGATGAAGCGTTCGTGCTCGACGGCCTTCTTCGCTCCGCTGGGGCCTTCCAGTGCGATATCATCAACGAGAATATCAGCCTTGGTGTTCGCCTTGTTGCCCACGGCAACGATCACTTTGTCGACAAAGCCGTCCGCGGGATTCCTCTTCCCGTTCTCGCACCATTTTCTCAACTCCTCGTAGGCGTCCTTGAGCGTGACAGTTTGCCAGTCGGGTGAGGCCCCGACCCCGGGACCGTGGTAGATGAAGTTGAAGGGCCTGATACCAATCTTGATCCACACGGGTACGTCCGTCTTCACACGAAACGAAATCGTCTCCAACTGTGGAGCGATCGGGACTGGTTCGGCCAGCTTGTATGTCCAGTAGGACAGGTTGTGTTTCACCTCCGCGGGGTAGGCGAGCCCGAGATGGGCCGAGCCCTTCTCGACCTTGTTGTCGATGACCGCGATGGGCTTGTCGCCCCACGTGTGGTGCAGGGGAGGAGCGGGAGTGGGCGTTCCGAAAGACTCGCGGAAGATGTCCTCGGCGAACGCGACGCATGCGAACGAGAGCACAAGAACAGTAGTCAGGAATCGACGCATGGTATCCACTCCATAGTTACGGCTCCGGCAGCGCCCCAGTTCATCGCAGCTTGCGCCTCCCACGGTCAAGGCTCTTGCTCGTACGCTTCCACAGCACTCAGAATGGGCAGCCGGGCTGTCCGTGGGACGAGCTCCAGCGTGAGGGCATCACTGGCTTCGATGTCCTGGAATTCCCTGACGAGGGCCGCATTCCGGCCGCCCGCCTCGTGGACCACATCGAGGGCGGTCAGTACGGTTCGGCCTTGAAGCTTGACGTCGAACACACGCTCACCGGGGCTGGCCTCGGAGACCTCAGCGAAATGGAGTGCAACCCGGTACCGATGCAGCTTTGTCGGCGGCAGTCCCGTCAGCGAGACATCGGTGAGTCCCGCGAATTGTCCGTACCTGCTCCACGACCGATATCTGAAATGGCTGCGCTTCGGCCCCACGCCTGTCTGGTTTGTGCTCTCGAGGTACACTCGAAGCCGCTCCTTTGACACCTCCGCCTTGGCCAGCATCTCCCACGGCACGGCGAGTTCGGCGGTCCACTGTTCGTTCGTAACATGGACTGCGCTGTGCCAGTTACCGTCCCAGTATGGCCCGGTGGTGTGACTGCCGCGCCCGTCATAAGTCGCTCCGGACGCGGATACGTACAGGGACACAATCAGGTTCCTGGCCCCGCCGAGACGGACATTCAATGAATCGTCCTTCCAGACCGGCTGGTCTTCGCCCTCGGTCGTCGTCGCCCAAGGCACGGGCTTGCCATTGCGCACCGACGCCTTGCGCAGGAAGCCGATATAGAGGTTGTCGGCATCGTGTCTGAGGAAGGCTGTTGCCTTGGCGTCCAAAGCCTGCTCATCGGTCGTGAACACGAGCGCCTCATCGCCGTTCCAGCACAGTTCCTCCAGGCGCCCGTCCACCGCCGGCGCCTGCGGGCATGGCAGGGCAACGGCAGGCCGGTTGATCGTCAGCCCCAGTTCAACGCGCTGGATCCCCTCGCCGTCCGAGGTATACAGCCACGGTGACTTCGCACCGGTAACGTGCAGGCTGTCGGCGTTGCGCCGGCGAAATCGTGCTTCGGGGTTCGTGACGACGGGGAGCGTCTGTGTTCCCGGCCGAAAGGGACGAGGGTATCCGAACCACAGGCTACCCCCGTTGTCACGCTTGTCTCCCGCCGCCCCCATGTTGAGGCAAACCTGCTTGATTCGGGCGCCCCGTTTGAACCGTTGCTCCGGGAACAGACCCCAGGATTCGTGCCGGTCGTCCGGGACGAGAGCCAGGGAAGTCTGGTAGCTGTAGGGGCACGTGCAACTGCTTGTGCCCTCGGGAATGAGGACCATGCCCCCTGCCATGATCGCGTTCAGCCAGCAACCGGTCCGGACTTGACCGAGAGTATGGAGGCCACTGTCGCCCGCCAGGTCGTAGAATCCGGTCGAGCCCGCACGATAAGAGAGCATGTTTGGACACCCGGAAAGCGTGCCGCATCCCCCCTTCAGCCCGATCCTCCATGGCGTCGCTTCTCCAGTGAGGGGATCCAGGCGGGTGAGCGGCTTCCCGGTCCGTAGTTCGTAGGCGTACGGGTAGGCGTAGAACGTGTCCCCGGTGATCACCGGACATCGCGACCCCGGAATCGATTTGGACCATAGCAGTTCCCCCGTCTCAACCGAGTAGGCCGAGGGCTTGCCGCCGGTCGCCACAACCACGTCCCCACTGCTCCAGAGCATCGTTCCGCGCAGCTCCTCGCTCGTCTGCCACACGACGTTGCCGGTTGCCAGCTCGATAGCTGTCAGGCTGGACGAGGGTCGTAGAGACGTGCCGCGGAGCTTGGCGCGCTGCACCTCGGCCTCGGCCGTGCGGTCAATCAAGACCGCGTGCCTGTCTCCGACAACGATGGCCTTCGGGTCGACCGCCTGTTCGACCTCGTGCACCCACGCAAGGGCCCCATCGTCCTTCCGCCATGCGAACACGTACTTCCCTTCCGGATAGGCTTCCGGGCGCGTCGTCCAGAGGAAATTCGGCAGGCCGACACTGCCCAGAACGAGATCCTCGGAAACTGCCAGAAACTCCCACTCAACCCGGTTCGGACGGGGAGCAGCGTTGCGCGTCGCTTTCGGCTTCCCCCGATCCGATCTGTGGACCCGAAACGGGTTCTCCAGGACCGCGATTCCCATCGCCTCCTTTGGCACGTCGTACCGTCGCACGGTTTCCCCGGTGACGGCGTCCAGCTGCAGGCATACCGTGCCTTGGAGCGCGTACACATGGTCCTCATCGGCAACGATTCCGCCACCTCGGTACTGCGCGGAGAAGCGCGCAACGTCCTTCAGCTCGCGACACCAGAGCTCTCGTCCGTTGTAAGCATTGACAGCAATCAGGTGGTGCTGACCAGCAACGAACATCCGCCCGCCGATGCTGACCGGAGCAGGCCCGTACCAGTGACGACTGACCATCCTGGATGGCCCCGGCCCGCCGAACCAGAGCAGACGCAGCGGCAACCGGACCAACTGGTCAGCTGACGCAGCGGAACGACCGGCGTCGGCGTACTGATGCGTCCACGTTCCCGCGCCGGGGACTTCCCCGCGCCGCACGATGACCGCGGTAGGAGTTCGGCTCAGCTCCGCCGCCGGCACCCCACCGTCCCGGAGCCAGCCCTCGACCTGGGCCAAGCCGTCCGGGGAGCCATCGCGAGGACGTATCCAAGCGGTGCCTCCGCACGGACGCAGCACCCGATACAACTCACCAGCCGAACACGCATTCAGGGGTGCAGCGTCGGCGTCAAGCACAATCAAGTCGGCGAAGTAGGGAGCGTAGGGCAATTCGCTCGGCCTCCCATGGTGCACAGTTGCGCGCGCGCCCTGCAAACCAACGGCGTCAAGCGCGCCCCGGGCCCGGTGACCAGTCGATGGATCCGGCTCGACGATATAAGTCGTTAGTCTGGACTGTCGGGCAAGCTCCGCGGCCAATTGCCCGTCGCCGGCTCCGAGCATCAGGCAGTACCCCTCCGTCACGGCCACGTTCTCGAGCAGACGTGTCACCCGTGAACGGACGCTCTCGCTACGGGTCTGCACGACCACCGGTGCCTTGATTGTGGCCAAGGGTTCGGGCTCAGCAGCCCCGAAGCACAGAAGCCGCCCCAAACTCGTGCTGACCAGAAGCCGCCCGCCTGCTGCCGCCAGACCTCTGGCCTGCCCCTCGACGCTTGTTTTCCACACGGCCTTCCCGGTGGTCGTATCGAATGCGACGACCTTGCCGCGCCCACCCGTGACCAGCGTCGTGCCGGCAAGGATCAGCTCATACGTTCGGCCTGCCGGCGCTTCCCATTTCGCAAACGTCTTCGCCGTCACGGGAGCGACCTTTGAGCCGAACCACGGATAGAGCGTGTTCTTGCTCATTCCCGGCGTGTCGTGCGGCCAGCGCAAGGGCTTGTTCGGGATGCCGTCTTCCTGTGGCCACTCGAACACGCGTGCGGGGATGGTTGGGTCTACCTTGCCCGTGCCGACGTAACCCGGCGCGGCCGCTGTGAGCGCGGCCAAATCGATCGCCGTGAGACTCCCACCGCCGGTTGCATACATCGTGTCGGGGCCGATCACGGCCCGATGCTTGTTGTGCAGTGCAAGGGCCTGTTTCCCAGTGCGGTAGTGCCACGCGGTCAGGCCCTCGCCGAAAGCCGGCTCTGCTTCGCCCAGCTTGACATGGCGGTCCGGCTCCACCAATCGCCGTTCGCTGAAGACCATATCTCTGCCGGCGATCACCCAGGAGCTCCCGGGGTGATGCAGTTTCATTAACGCGTTATCGAAGAACAGGAACTCGCCTGTTTCCTTGTCGAACCCCGCTGGCGACGAACGCCCCGTCGCCATGATCAGCGTGTCCTTCCAGAGCGCCAGGTATCCCTGTGGCGAAATGCCGCCGATCCCTTCCTGAAGGGGATGCGGGAGTCGGATGTAGATGTGGGCGATCGTGTCGTTCTTCCAGATCACGCCTCCGTCCACCACGCGAAGCGCATAGAGGTAGATCCCGTCCGACGACCACATCCCCGCTGCGAAGTAGACGGTTTCGCCGTCGACCAGCACGCCGGCGCGCGCGGGCCAGCGGGAGATCATCTGTTCGTTGCCCACGAGCCGCTCGTCCCTCGGGCCACCCCGGAACCGCCACAGCAGCTTGCCGCTGCCGGCCGCCAGGCAGTAGAGGTACCCGTCGTCCGAGGCCACCAGCAGGCGCGTTCCTGCCAGCGCCGGCGCGAACCGGACAGGTCCTTCTGTGAAGAAACTCCAGCGCTCCCGTCCCGTCTTCAGGTCAAGGGCGTAGACCTTGTGGTCCGCAGAGGAGCCGAAGAAGGCCAGGTCTCCATCACTGACCACCTGGAAGGCGTAGTCGAACGGCATGCGGTGCGACTCCTTCCCCGGCTCAGGCCAGGCCGGTCGGGGAGCGTGCCGCGGCACATGCGTCCACTGCAGGTATAGGGGAGTGGATAGCGGCTCGGGGCTGACCCCGCTGCGCGCGTTGTCGTGTCGGTAACACGGCCACTCGGGGGGCACCGCAGCGAGTCTGCATCCCAAGAGGACGACGGTTGCGCCGACAGCGAGGCGGCTGGGGCCGCAGAGCTGGGCGGTTGCCATGTTCTGCATGTCTACTGTGTCCCCTATCACTGGGGGAGGCCCCCGGATTTCCGCGCTTGGCGGCCCGCGCCGGCGGTTCTGGGGCCTCGACCTCGGACGCTGTTGAAGCGGTCAATGCGTGACGTCGAACAGCGTGACCTGCCCCTTGGCGGTCGCGATCACGATCCCAGCTTCATGTGCGCTGTCGTCCAACGCCGCGATGCAGGTTGGGTATCCAGCGACCGTTCCCGCATCTACGCACTCGCCACTGCCATCCAGGACAACCACGGTCCCATCTTCGCAACCAACGTACACCTGCGCCGTCTTCGCGCCCTTCGGGTGCACGGCCTTGAGCAGGGCCGGTGGACTGGGGAGCAGTCGTGACCACACTTTTCGGCACTGGTGATCAAGCACGACCACCAGTCCGCTCGAGGTGGCCGCGATGATCTCAAGCTTGCCGTCGCCGTCCAGGTCCGCGACATCGAGGCCGCGCATGTTACGATACGGAATCCTCTTCCCCGGACCGAAGCTCGCGTCGTGGAGCGGCTCGCCCGTCGCGGTGTACACCGTGATCCGGTTCCAGGCCCCGTTCATGTCCTGAATCACCTCTTTGACGCCATCCCCATCCAGATCCGCGTACAGGATGTGGCGCCGACTCATGTTCGCCCAGCCGCGCATGAAGGTGTGCCCCTTGGGTACGGTGAGGAATCCCCCCGCGCCGGGCGTGATGCGCCGATTGTTGATGATGCGCATCGCCCCACCGCCGGCATACTTGCGCGCCGCCAACAGGTTCAGACTGCCGTCAGGTCCGTCAACGATCGTGAAGTGCGAGACCTTCCCCCAGAACTGCGCCATCCGCTTGGCCAGCTTCCCGTGCTCGTCGATGATCTCAAGCGTACAGGCGCTGCCGACAAAAGCCTGGCTCTTGCCGCCTTTGAACAGGCCGGTATGGAGACCGTGAATGCCGCCGTGCCCCGGGGCAGACTTGAACCAATACGTCTTCGCCGCACGGAAAACAGCGGGATCCATCTCCGAAACGAATACCCATCTGCGCTGGCCGTCGGCGTCGAAAGCAATGACCTTCTCGTCCGCGCAACCCGCGAGCAAGAGGTCGTGGTCATGCCACCAGTTGAGCATCCGCACCTTCCCGTCAGCAGCCAGATCCCGGACCGGCTTGCCAGTGGCGTCGAGCACGTGGACGGCTTTACGTTCGGCGGCACAGATCATGCGACCGTCGCCACGCGGAGCCGTGATCAGGGCCGTGACCGGCCCGCCGACGCTGGCGGAAAAGAGCTCACGCAGACGCGGCGCGTCTGTAGCCCGAACGCCCTGCGAGGCCGCTGACTTCGAGGCCCCCTTCCGAAGCTGTCGCCCTTCTGCAACTGCAGCCTTCAGATATGCCTCAAGTGCAGTCTTCACGTCAGCCGGTAGCCTGACCCCCTCAAGCTCATGGCGTCCGGCTGACAACACTGCCGTTACCGCGTTGGGGGTCGCTCCCGAACGCGTCAGAGGCCGGCCGTCCAGGCGCGCCTCGCCGGGTTCCGCGGCGAACACCACGGTCGCCTCATCATCAGCCACCAACGCGACCGCGCCACTGCTAAAGTCCCAATCCACGGACACCGGCCTATCCGCCGTGAAAAGCGCACTCTCCCCACCCGCCGCACGACACCCCGTGCCGAAGAGATGGTCCTCCGCGAGCACGACCAGTTCCCCCGAAAGCTCCCGAAAGGTACCGCGAACAGCCACAGCCGCCTGCGGCACGGACAGCGCCGCCGCATTCGGAGCCAAACGGGCACAGACCGGTTCATCAATCGCCGGGCCCGGGTTCCTGGCGATACAGGTAAAGAACACCCGATGCTCCTCGGCCCTGGCCGGGCCGCGCCACGTCATGCGCACGATGCGCCCCTCCGAGATAGTCGGGGTGGCATCGGCGAAGCAAAGGTCGATGGCCTTCCTCTGGCGTTTGGGATCGGGTTTGAGTACGCTCGACTCGACCCGGAGACTGATCAGAGCAATGTACCCTTTGCCCGAAGTCTCATTGATGTCGACCGCCTCCAGGCGCAAGCGGTGTTCGCCGGAAGAGAGTGTGTGCGTGCCCAGGGCGATGCGTTCGCGCTCCGCTCCGGACGCATACAGATCGTGCTTTCCGGTGCCAACCGGCTGGCCGTCCAGGAGCACACGAACAACGCCACGATCGGCATACTTGAGGACATCGACGAAAAGACCCCCGGTCACGTCACCGTTGACCCGAAACGGGAGCTCAAGCCATTGCCCGACCTCCCGGCAGCGCAGAAGCAGCGTGTCAAGACTGCCTAGACGAACCATGTCCTGGGACGCGTTCATGTTCGTCGTACACGGGGCTGCCAGCGCACGTACCTCAAGCCAACCATCACCGGTAATGACGGGGTCACTGCCAGTGGCCATCGCCATCACGCCGTTCCCGGGCACGCTATGCCCGATGCTCGCAGCGCGTTCCCAGCCGAACTGAGCCTCGATGTTTTCGCTGTCGCTGCGGAACGTCAGGTCATCGACCATCAGCACGTAACGGTCACGGCGCAACGCCAGGTGCCGCCGCAGATTGCAGTAGGCAAGGTCAGGGACTTCGCCGACAGCATGCGTCGTAGCGCCCACGACATCGCACGTGCGCAAGGCCCCGTTCATGGCGACGGCAGGCTCGACCATGCCATCGGCACGCGTGGTGATCTGCGTCCCATAGCCATCCAGAAGATCATGCCCGGCCAAGCGCAATTTGAGCACCGAGAAGTTGTGGTAGGGGTTGCGCAGCTGGCGGTTGATGCCTTTGAGGAAGACGAGGTCGCCGGTCTCGTCCGAGGCACTCCGGTAGCTGGCAAAGCGGAACGTGGCGTCGTGGCTGAAGCCGGGCCGTCGGGAGCGCCAGGCCGGCTTGGAGAGGCCCAGAACGCTCCACTTCCCGACGATGTCATCCAAGGGTCTGGGCTTGAGTCCCGGCTCCGGCCAGAACGATTGGCCCAGACGGAAGACCGCCGTGTCCACCCCAGCACGATCCCGCCAGTGCAGACAACGACCATCCTGACAGAGGTAGGCAGCCTTGTGGAGGAAACCCATGGACGCTGACCCCAGAGCCCCGTCCGGATTCTTGCCGTCACTGAGAATATCGAGACCACTCAGAAGCGTGTCCATGACCCCGTTCTCAATCGGCTTGCGGTCCCCGGTCAGGGCGAGATACGCGAAGATCGGCGCGATCCCCGTCGGATACCAGGGCAGGCAATCGAACTCACCGACAACCCAGACGTACTTGTGCAACGATCCGAAATGCAGGCGTCCCTCTTCGCGGCAGTGCTTCCAGACCGGATCGGGGTAGTAGTTCTGGAAATAGCGTCCCAGGCAATACAGTGACATGGCTGTCCATTGGCCGTGCCGCGACCCCACGGACGGCGGCGCCTTCACCGCGAATGACCGAGTGCCCTTATGGTGCGTCAGTTGCTTGGAAAGCGCGTTCGTGACCAGCAGACGCTCCTCGTCACTGAACGCCGGGCTCTCCTCGATCAGATCCCAGTACAGAACCAGCATGTGTGCGTTGTAGTGGTAGGGACCGCTCAGCGGCTCGTCCTTGTTCTCGATCCGTTCACCATCGATGTCGGCAATCTGCTGCTTGGCTTCAGCGTCGGGGAACGCGAGTCGGATGACTTCCCGGGCGTGATGTTCATCACCGGTCATGTAGTACGCGGCCATGTGCTTGCTGATGCTGTTCCAGCCGAAGTAGCCGATGTCCCCGTAGCCACGCGATGCCTCCCAGATGCGGAGTTCGCGAACATCGGTCGGGACCTCTACCCCGCGCCCCAGCTTGATCTCGGCCAGACGCCCGAGCGCGAGTGAGCCATCCGCCGCTGGGATACGCTCGATTGCCGTCTCGAACAGCTCCGTTGCCGTGGCCATCCCCTCGTCGTCACTGGCACCAACGAACACCGCGTTGTGCCCGTCGCCAAACGGGTTGTGCAGCGTGCGGACAACCGCCCCGCCAGGCCCGGGATAGCGCAGATCGAGAAGCGTGTAATGGAAGTTGTAGAGCTCCTCGACCGCGCGATTGGTCGAGCGGTTCCCAAGAAGGACCAGATTGCCACGCAGCGGGATCGCCGCTTCCTGAGACGTGTCCGAGACAATCGGCAGCACCACGCCCGTGCGGGCCTTCACTGCGCTCTGCACCCGTGCAGCCAAAGCCCTGAACGGTGCCCGAGCCGGGGCGACGATAGCTGCATTCGGCTTGCCGTCAGTGACCAACGGGGTCGCCAAGTGCAGGTCCTTGACGTTCGCGTACACAGGCGGAGTCGGTTTCGGGGGAGGCGGTGGCGGCGGCGGTGGCGGCTCCACCCCTTCCACCAGTTTCACGTCATCAACAATGAAGTTGGGCGTGGGTATCGCGTGGGTATAGATGATGATATTTGCGGTCTTCGCGTCAGCAGGGGACTTGGCCTTGAAGCTGATGCGCGAGAAGCCCTTGTCGTTCTCTCTCCCAAGGTAAGCCCGGAAGAGCTTGTAGGTCGGCCCAAAAGCGAGCATGAAATGCCCGCCCTCTGTTGTGCATCCGGGTGCGGCGCGCACGCTGGCGCTGGCTTCGTACCACGTGTTCGGTTTGACTGCGACTTCCTGTTGCACGCCGATCTCCTTTCCCGGGTCATTGTCGTCAACACGCAAGGCACGTTCCCCGTGCGCTGCGGACTCCGCAACGCGCAGGGCCAGATCCGGCGCCTTCCCGCCCGGACTGATGTAAAGACGCCAGCCGGGAGGAACGCCGTTAGCCCCGGCCTCCTCCTCAAACGAGGGGTTCTTGACCGGCACATCGGTTGGTGCAGCACGGGTCGGGGCGCTGACCGTGCCGACCAGCAATGTGGCCGCAAACGTCCTCCAAGCCCGTCGCGCTATCATCGTGCTCTTCATCCGGCCTCGCTCCCTCCTGTTTGCAGTCACTGGCAGCAATCCTACTGATCGCGGTCCCTGGGCGAGCCAATATGCGTGCCCGGTCACCCGCCCGCCACGGGCTGCCCAAACCTGTCGACGCTATGGCGTCCACTTCCCGTGGAACTGGGGAAGCCAGTCTCGGAACTGCTCGAACACGTCGTCGGCAATCTTCTGGGCTGTGTCCGGATCGGGGACGAGGGGATCGCAGCTCAAGGCTTGGACGGCCAGGTCCCGATTCCCGGTCAACCCCGCTTCGACGATCATCTCCTGGACAAGGACATGCCGCATGGTCCAGGCCGCGGGGGCGGCAGGGAGTGGACCAACACACAGCGGGTGAATGCCCAGCTGATCGACGCTGGCAAGGGTCTCTACTACGGCACCTCTGGGCAAGTTCTCGATCTGCCCCGTGTTCGCCAGATTCACCGGTGTCAACAGTCCGGGTTCGGCTCCGACCAACGCCGCAATGATGCGGCTGGCGTGCTCGTGCGAGTGCTTGAGCCACAGCTCCTGGCGGCCGGACAAGAGGTCTTCGGCGACCGCCTTGCGCTTATCGTAGTCCGAGGTGTGCGAGAACGTGTGCGCCTTGTTGGTCGGATCGAACCCCCATCGTCGGATACTCGCCTCGTCGCGCAGGTAATGGCTGAAGAACTCAGCTGTGTGCCCATCGCCCGCCCCGGTCATGATGCCGAGACGACGCAGAAAATCGAACTTGATGGCGTGGTGCGGATTGACGCCGCCGGCCTCAAGCAGTTCCTCGGGAGGTCCAAGCTCGCCAACCGGCTCGAAAGCGTCTGGAGACATCTCCCGTTGCCGGAGCAACTCGAGCCCATTGAGGCCTCTCACATCAAGCCCCAGGATCCAGATGAGATGGTTGATGCCGGCGACCCGCACGCGCATGTCCTTCTCCCAGTCCACCCCCAGCCAGGTGGCTGCATGCAACAGAAATCCCTGCAGTTCATGGCACAGCCCCACCGACTTGACGGCACTCGTCCGTAGCAGCGCCCGGGTCAGAACGGTCATCGGGTTCGAGTAGTTCATGAACCAGGCATTCGGTGCGATCTGTTCCACCCGGCGGACGATGTCAACGACAACCGGAATATTGCGTAACGCCCTGCTCCATCCACCGGGCCCGACGGTGTCGCCCACGGTCTGAAAAATGCCGTAGTCCATGGGGATGAGATGGTCGAGACGGTTCCCTTCCTGCCCGGCTGTGGTGATGGTCAGTCCCACAAAGTCCGCGCCTTGAAGCGCCGCATCGAGATCCGTTGTACTCTCGATCTTCAGGTTCGCCCCAAGGGCCGCCGAGATCTTCCGGCAAAGCGGCAACGTGATTGCGAGGGTGTCAGGATTGATGTCATGCAACACGATGTGCATGCCGTGCAACGTGCGCAGACACGCGATGTCAGTCACCAATCTGTGGGTCCAGCCATAGCTTCCCCCGCCTATTAGAACAAACTTTGCGGCCACAGAAAATCTCCCGGTTGTGGTGGTGGGCGTTCCGCGATGGACGGCCCGGAAGTTGCCTGCATCTTCTCAAGCCACAGTTCGTCGAGCCAGTACTCTCCCGGATGATGAGAGCAAACGGCAAGGTCGCCAGGACGAACGTGACGACGCCCCCCGAAGCATGCGATGCTCTCCGATCGTGCTGGCGGCCCGCGACAAACGGCTTATGGGTTCTCATGGCTTCTGCCGACGGGGAAGATGATGTGGAGCCAGACGAATGCAAGACCCCCGCAGGAGAGCAGCGACCGCATGGGGACGGGATGCCACACGATTCCCGGGTAGAGTTGGGGAATGGTAAGGCCTCAGTTACGTGGGGGGAGAGCATCAGACGGCTCGACGGAGTCTCGCCCTCCATCGGGCATGGATGGCTCAGAGAGTCCTTGGAGGGCGAGACTCCGTCGAGTCGCCTCACGAGACTGAGGGGGTACGGGGAATGCTGGGGACGTCGACCACATCCGCGTTTGGGGTAGTAAGGTATCATGGCCATTCTGAAGGAACCACTGAGACAGACCACTGAACCTGCTTCGGCAAGGTACATGAGACCACCGGGAGTCCCCAACCATGAAACAGCGAGTCTTCATCATGGTCTCTATTCCCCTGCTCTGCATCCTTGGTGCTTCGGCTGCCATGCCGACGGAGGACGCCCCCGCAACCCGTGTGAATCCCGGCTGGTACGGCTGGCTTGGGGACTTCCACAACGTGAAAGGGTACTACCCGCCGCACTGCGATCGGGCCTACTTTGACCGGCACAACATCGCGTGGTTCTGGCTCGGACATCAGTGGGTCGTCCCGTATCTCGAGAGTGGCACGTGCAAGGTGCGCGAAGCGATTGCCGAGAATAAGGGACGGGCGAAAATCTGGTACGAGGCGTATTGGTGGGGGGATCACTCCCGCTGGGGTGACGGTGCCCACCGCGACGGCTTCGCCCGAGCCCACATCCCACCGTGGGTCCTGACGAAACTCCAGGAGTCCGGGATCCAGCCTGGCGGCGACGACATCAGGGGCAAAGACTGGCTTGCGCTGGCCCACGACGAAGCCGCTATGGCAAGCGTGAAGAAGACGATTCAGTGGCAGATAGACACGATCCTGCGGCATTGCGGCAAGGACGCGTTGTACGGCGTCGTACTCTCGGAGGAAGAACCCGACCACGGTGCGAATGTGGTCCTTGGTCAGAAGGGCGGGGCCATGTACGGGAAGCGACGCGAGGAGGTCCGGAAGAAACTCGTGCGCGTACACAACGCCCTGTACGACTTCGTCAAGACGCGTTACCCCCAACTCAAGGTCTCGCCGGGTTTCTATCCGCATTGGGTCAAGCCCGGCACGCTGAAGATGGATGCCGTTGTGATGGACCTCTATCCGCCCCCCGGCAAGGAGGAAGAGAAGATCGAACGCTGGATCGAGGCGTACGGGCTTGACACCGAGCAATACGTCCTGCTTTGGGGCTACGGCGACCGCGACCGGCATCTCGAGTGTGATCGGTTTGACCGCATGGTGGCCGGATTGCTCGGGCGCGATATCCGGAACCTGGGTGTGTTCAGAGCGGAGTTGGCGCTGCAAGACCGAGTGCACCGGCTCTTCGACGTGCATGGAACCCGGGGCCACGAACCCGACGACATGGCGCGACACCGGCGGAATGTGGAGCAGTTGTGGACTGAGACGCGGCGTGTAACCGCTGAGCTCATGGAACGGGAGGAAAACACTGCGTCCGAGCTGCCATCTGTTCCGGAGCAAGCCTGGGAATCGCGTAACGGCCTGGTGCAATGGACAAACGCGATCTACGCATTTCGCCAACGGGTGCTTGACCGTGCGTATGAGGACCTGCAACGCGTTGGAGCCTTGACGGCAATCCCGCGCCTCGCTGACCTGTTGGCGGCGGAGGGCATGGTAACCGCAGGCATTGCGTACGGCCCGGCGCCCGATTCAACGCAACTCGGCAAGTGGGAACGGTTGTCCAAGGAATTCGACAGTGTGCCTCGCTTCTACGAATCAGTCGCTGCCAGCTTGGCCCGGAGCGCGATCAACGCCAAGCAGCTCGCAGCGCAGATCGCTGGAGCCGTTCAGCGGCCGCCGTCGGGACTTGTCGGCGCCCCGCTGCATCGGTTCGTGTCCGATACCAAGCGCCTGACCGAGCTCATCAGGGCGCAAGACTTCAAGGCGGCCACGACGCACTTTCACGGTGTCCACGATATTCTGCGCGGGGCGGGCAGTGAACGGTCGTTCCGCTTGCGCGTTGTGTTTAGTAATGGCTACAAGATTCCGCTCAATGTCCGGGTCACGCTAACCGCGAGCCGGCCTGACGGCAGTAGCAGAGAGCTCTACGCGGAGTACCCGTGCCAGACGGCGGACGCCCAGCGTGAGATCGTTTTGCTTCTGCCGCGGCGTCCGGCATCACTCACGTTCCGCACGAGTTCCTGGACAGGGACGCTACGCGTGTCCTCGCTCGAGTTGTCCCACTCCAGTGTCGGCGTCCTTCAGCCCACAGCGGTCATCGACGTCGATCACACCACAGGCGCTACGGAGTGGGTTGAGCGGGAGGGCCGTGGTGCGGCATTCGCACTAAGCCCATACGCGAGCACGGCGTCAGCGACGGTTGTGTACTGATTGGGTTCAGCGGACGATGAGGGCGCCGTTGCGGAGTGGCTCTGCGCACGCGCTGCCGTCAGCGCAACGAGCCGTAGTTGCCTGGGTCGGTGTACTGTGCGTAGAGATGGGGCCGTCGCTGAGCCCAGTTCACATCGCGCAATTCCTCTCCGTTCCAGTACCGGCAGCCATCCCGTGGATCCACCGTGGCGGTCACCCAATCTCGGTCGCCTTCGTTCCAGGCCACGACAGCGCCCTTGCGGTCGATGATGCAGCTCCCAATGGCGTTGTTTCGCGCGATGACCATGCAGAGCTGGTTGTCCAGAGCCCGAGTGCGCTGGATCGCCAGCCAGCGATCCGGATTGAAGATCGGAGAGCCGGGGCTCAACCGGTCGGCCCGGTGGTCTCCCATGATGGACAGAACGAGAAAATCGGCACCGTTCAGTCCCACCATGCGTGCGGACTCCGCGGCCGAACTGTCCATGCAAATGTTGAAACCGATACGCCCAATCTCGGTACCAGCCACCGGGAAAGAATCGCCCGGGAGCAAACCGGACTCATTCTCTCCCCCCGATGCCAGGTGCACCTTGCGGTAACGTGCCTCGATCGCCCGGTCGGGACCAACGAGGATGAGACTGTTGTGGCAGGCATCACCGTCCCGCTCGTACGTGCCTAAGGCGATACGTGTACCATGGCGTTCCGCGATGTCCGCAAACACATCCGTCTCAGGGCCTGGAACAGAGAGCGCAACATCCAACGCGTTGCCCACACCCCAGGTCAAAGCGATTTCAGGCAAGGCAATGAGATCCACGTCGTTCTCGCGGCATACGCCCTCGCACAAAGCCGAGTAGTACTCGACGTTGTCCTGCACGCTGCTCACGTTAGGGCGTCCCCCGTGCCGCCCCGTCACCACGGCGATGGACACACTCCGCCCCGAACGCTCGGGACCGGCGACGTACTCGACCCGTGGCGTCTGCCAGTCCACATGACCTTTGGCAACCCAACGCAACGTGCAGCGGATGGTCAAGCGATCAACACCGTCGGGCACGGCCAGGATGCGAGAGAGGCGCACGGTCGAAGGTCCCGTCTCATGCGGGATGAGGTGGTTTCTGTCAGGGGTCCCGTGGGGGCGGGAACTGTCCGTAAGAACGTCTCCCCAGACTGCCGAACACAAGGTGGCCTCCCGCATGGAATCGATACCCTCATGCTCTGCATCGAGACTGATCGAGACGTAACGCCCAGGCTCAACTCCCACGAACGCGAATTGCCACCCACCTGAACAGGTCCGCGTCCCGTTCCCGGACGCGCGGAAGGTGTCGGGGTCACGTTGTCGAGACACAGGTGCAGCCGCAGCATGGGGAGCCCATGTTTCGGCGGTGGTCAGCTTGAGGTGTTTCACTTGGCGTTCCCCTTGTCCTTTGGTAACGGCATCTCGACGAGCCCCACGTCGTCCACGAACAGCTCTGAACCGGTCTTGTCCGCCCTCATATGGAGCCGGGCGTGAGTGATGTCCACGCCGGCGGGAAGGACAAACTCGACGGCCGTCTCGGTCCACTTTTCACAGTTCTTCAGTCTCTCGTTGTTCTTGTACCACTGCCAGTCCGCGCTGGTGACCTGCAAACCGGCGACCGAGGTCGCATCGGTCCTGACCCAACAGCTCATACGGAACCTGCGATCGACGTCACTGGGGGCCACGCCGGGCCACGACAGATTTGCGCCAAAGGTACCGTCGGTAGCCTTGGTGCACGTCACCTTGATGCACCATTCGCCGGTGTGCCCGCCGGGCTCATTGGTGATCGCGGCCTGGGCACCCCCCGAGATTGAGGCAGGCCGCCAGCCGATCGGTTTGCCATGGTCCCTGTCCTCGAACGACGCGTTTGGGAGCAGATTGACGCCGTACGCCCGACGCGCCGACGCATGCCGAATGACAAGTTCTCCACCAAGTGCTTCGTCGGCCAGGACACTCAACCCGCGGCCACGGCCAAGCCCAGCCAGCGGAAGCATCAGTCTCGCCTCCTCCTGCTTCGGCTCCAGCACGCGCCGGATCGAGACCGAGCCGACCGACATGACCACCGGCAACCGGCCATCACCGATGTTGCCAACCGTGGCCGCCACTTCACGATGCACGACTGGTCCGGCAACGTCAGCCCGGGCCACAAGTCGCTGTACCTGATCGTGGAGCGTCAGTGCAAACGGCACGGGAGCTTGCCCTTGCACCTCAAACATTGCCGGAACAGGAGACCGCGTGCGATCAGTCGCCTTGGGCCAAACCCTGTCGCCCACAAGCAGGGGCGTGCCGACATGCGTCACCCGCCTACCTCCGAACTGCACAGCCGCCCGGGCAACGCTATCCGCTGTCCGAACGCTCGCGGCCTGTGCATCGGTAGTCACATCACCAAGCGTTACCGTCGCGGCATCGGGATCCGTGCGGAACACCACGGCCACGGTCCGCCTGCTATCACTGAGCCGTACGCCGATGCAACCCTCGCCCGATACCGTCTCAGCGGACAACAACTCAGTCGACTGGCCGTCTCGGTACGGCTGAATCACGATCAGCGATCCGGCCTGGGCAGCAGGCTCGACCGTGGACGCAGTCAGATGCCACTGATTCGGGGCCTTCCGGAACGGGGGTTCAACGAACCTGTCGTGCTGGTCAAAGGTCAGTCCCTGAGGCGCAAGAAAATCGACTCGACAACGCGATCCGGCCTTGGCAACGGTCACCTGCTGCTCGTTGGCAGCGACGCTCATCTCATTGAGGGCATGAAGCAGGAACTGGTACGTAGAGGGCTTCGGCGCGGACAACTCATCACGGATAACGACAATGGGCTCTCCGCCGGTGTGGACGGGTCGAAGAAAGACGATGTGCCGGTCGAATCTGTCCAGCCTCCCCATGTACGCTTCCTTTGCATCGCCCACAGTGTAATCGCCGGCGACCGTTGTCTCGAAGGTCGTGATCCGGCCCTTTGCACGCCAGTCACGCACCTTCTGACCTTCGCCGTCAACAAGCACAGAGTTGGATGCCTTCGTCTGCCGCGTCCACTGCGCGTGGTGCGGGTTGCCGTACAGTTGGTAGTAGCCGGTCGCAATGATGAGGGGCTCGCCATAGGCGTCCAGCACAAACGTGTTCTGATCCGCATACGCATGGCTGATGGAACCGTAAGGGGAGCTCCGCATGAGGACGGCCACGTTGCTCGTGGGATCAGGCAGCACGCTGTGCATTGCCGCCAACCCAATATCGAAAAACGCCCGGCCCTGGGGTAGGTCGTAGGGTGCTCTGGCCTGCACGGGGCTCGCGTCGAAGGCCAGACGGTCAAAACCGCTGAGCTTTGCGTGCTGCCATTCCGCGTACCACTTCGCGTAGGGGTTGCCATACAGCGCGGCCAACATGAGCATGGTCCCCCCGCCGTGCGCCCGGCTCTCATGCCCATCGCCGAACGGAGACATCTGGAAGTAGGGCGGATTGCCGTAGAGCTTGTAGAACGGCATGTTGCGCACGTTTGAGCGCAAATGCACAGGAATGCCGGTGACGTCGGCCGCCAGCTGATACGTGACCGCGAAGCGCGCCGTGCTCCAACTCCAGTAGTTCGGCCCTTCAGCCCATCCACCGTCCGCATCGCCATAGGGCGGAAAAAACGGCGACCACAGCTGAAGCATCGTGTAGCGCAGCATCTCCTCCACTGGGGCTTCTCCGACCAGCGCGAGGCTGGCCTGGGTCATATCAGGCAGGTAGTACCCCATGTTGTGGCTGGAGTAGGGGTGCTTCTCAAACGGTTGACGACGCCAGCGTGCCATCATCTCGTTCATACGGATTGTGAGGCAGTCGAGGCACTGCCGCTTCTCCTCGTCGCTGAGCAGGGCATACACGCGGTCAAAGACCGTGGGACAGTACCGAATGACCTCGGTTGCGGGTTCGTCGTTGTGGCCGATGCTGGTGCTGCCTCGCGGATCCCAGGAGATGATGTGCAGCAAATGGCGTTTGGCCTCCAATCCCGACAATTCATCGCCCGTCAGCAAGTGGTTCTCCGCGAGTTTCGCCATCTGCCTGAAAAAGGGCCGCGTCGTGCGGAAGATCTTCTGATAAATCTCTGTCCGTCGCGGGTTGCTGCGGTCGGGAAGGAAGTCAGGCTCCGGCTGGAGCGTTTCGGCTTGCGCCCGTTCGGCCGCCTGGCGCACGCCGGCAGGCCAGCCCTCCCCGAAGGCCTCTCTGGCTCGCCGTCGCAGGTCGGGAAGGTTGTCTGCGGTTGCCTGCACGCGAGGGCGCGACGTGCCAATGCGCGTCACCAGCGCAGCCATGTCGGGGAACGGCACAACCGGGACACCGTCCGGGACGACGAAGGCGCGGATTACGGACCACTCGTCTGCACCGACCGGTTGCCAACGCCAATGGTACGGGCCCGGCGTCAACGACTCGGTGGGACAGGCCAGCATGTAGGGACTCTCGAGTCGCGTGGTGCCCACCGTGGGAAAGGCAGCGTCGCGACTGAATTCGACGACGTAACCCTTGTGGATCTCCTTCGCCGGGAACACGAAACAGGGGGGATTGGCGCTCACCGTCTCGCCAACGGTGGGCCGGGCCCACGTCTGTCCCGGTGCCCGAGGCGCCTCGAACTCCGCAGCAGCAGCCACGGCCCCGATCAGCAGCACACCATTGAAACAACCGATCGTGGACACGTGCATGGCTCAAACTCCTGTTCTGCGTCGGGAGACGTCTGGGAAGCATAGTAATGGGTGGTGGAGGGAGTGCAAAGAGCTCACTGGCATACAAGGAGGCCCCAAGATAGTATATCTGATACTCGCTCAGGTTCAGGTGAGAGCGGGGGCGGTGGGCGTGGAAGGAGACCGGTGCCGTGCACGCCCGGTCAGGAATGTGAACAAGGCTTTCTTCTGGTTCGGAGTTCATCTCATGCGTCGTCTCTGTCTGTTCCTGGCCATCATTGGGCTCGCGGTTGCCGCGGGACCCACCATCACCATCCTTCACACGAACGACCTCCACCAAGCGGTAGGCCGCCTGCCCGGCATCGCGGGGTACGCGGCGCAGTACAAGGCCAAGCACCCGAATACGGTGTTCATCGATGCAGGCGACTGGTTCGATCGGGGATCCTCGCTGCCCTTGGTGACGCGTGGCGAAGCGATCTACGGAGCCATGGCGAACATGGGCTACGACATGTGGATCCTCGGTAACCACGACTGGGCCTACAGCGGCGCGCGATTGCGCGAGCTGATGGCGAAGTACCCGGTGCCCGTTCTCGGCAGCAATCTGGCCTCCACCGACCATCCGCTCCCCGAGAACGTGCTGCCCATCCTGCTGAAGGAGATCGCCGGTATCCGGGTCGGCTTCTTTGGGATCACCCTCGACACCTACGGCAAGAATCCCCGGAGCCGCCCCTACATCCATGTGCTCGACGCCCGCGAATCGACCGCCGAGGCCATCCGCGCACTCAAAGCCCGCAAGGTGGACGTGATCGTGGCCGTCACCCACTTGGGATTCAGGCGGATGAAACACGAGACGGCCCGCACGTGCCCCACCGATCTCGACCTTGCCCAAGAATTCCCGCCCATCGATGTGATCGTCGGGGGACACTCACACTCAACCCTCAAGGAGAAGCAGATCCGAGAAATCCACGCTGAGACCGGCACCATCATCGTCCAGGCTGGGGCGAGCGGGCGGTACATGGGCAGACTCACTCTCGAGATCGACCCCGCCACCCGGAAGATTGCGGAGTTCGACGTTGAGCTGGTCGGCCTCGACGAGCAGAAGCCGAGGCATCCGGAGACGGCCGCGTTTCTAGCGGCGCAGTATGCGGCACACATGCCCAACGCCAAGCAGGTGGTGGGCACGCTGGATCAGGCGCTTGAGCGCTACAACACCGGTTACTGGTATGCGGAGTTCTTGCGGGAACAGACGCGTGCCGACATCGTTCTGCTACCGGTGACGGCCTTCTACAAGGAGCCCAAAACCTTCCCAAAAGGACCGATGACGGTGGAGCGGTTGCAGGGCTATTTCTTCGACAAAGTCCTTATCGAGCTGCGAGTCTCCGGGGACGATCTGATCGCGTATCTGATGAGGCCGTCGGTGACGCACCGGCTCAACCCGTTGCATGACCGGGGCCGCCCTTACAGCGAGGACGCCATCTACTACGCAGGTCTCGATGTGGCCTTCTCCGAGCAGGCTAAGACGGTCCTCTTCACCTTGGACAACGGTCCCGAAAGGACATACACCGTTGTTACGCCCTGGTTCCATTCCTGGCGGCACTTGCTGGATGGCGAGGAGCGGGGACTGCCCACCCGCGCCACCGCCCGGAAGGCGAAGCCCCTTCCCGGACTGTCCCGTTCAGATCAACGGGTGTTGCCGGTAACGACCATGCAACTGATGATCGACGAAGCGGTTGCCAGGGGAATCACGTTCCAACGAAAGTACGCCAAACCACGCCCCGATTGGCCAGTGTGGAAGGCCCACTACGAAGCGGAGCGCCAGAAGAGATGACGGGTGACGGCTTCGCTTGTTGCCCCGCCATGGAGGATTGCCTGTGCCACGGGCGCCCGCAACAGCGGCGGGCCAGACACCCCCGCCGTGCGACGCTGGACAGTAGGGGACACGACGATACAGTGAGTCGTTTGCTGAGTCCTCGATGATCGAGTGCAACGGTCTGGAGAAGGTGACCGGTCTTGCCAATACAACGATGCGGGACTTCCACATCCATGCGACCGCATATCGGGAGAGCAATCCAGACCCCGCCAACACGGTCGCGGCCGTGTTGGCCAGAGCCGCTGAGCTGAGCCTGCGGTACGTCGGCGTCGGAGAGCAGCGGAACCGAACGCCAGGAAGACCCGTTCAACTGGAACTGCTCCTTGACAACGTTCGAGATCGCCCCCGCCCAAGACGCGCACCGCGTCCGGTGACCTCTAACGCCCTTTACGCGCACAAGCGTTGACCCTCGGCCCATCTGTTCCTTTCTCCCCGTGACCGGGAAGCAGAGCCCTATCCGTAATCGGACTGACCGGCGAACTCGCGTTCACCCCTCCCCGACAAGCAAAGGCCAACGCGAAAAAGGGCTTCGCCGCGGATGGAATTCCTGTGGAGGACAGGGCTACTGCATGCCGTACTCAAGCGTGAACTGGTGCTGGTCCCGGTCCGGAACGACCCTTGTTCCGGAACAGAGGCCGTCCGAACGTGGGTTGTACGTGAAGACGTGTACCAGGTTCTTCTTTGGGGCGAATCTGTAGATCCGGAAACCGGCGGAACCGTAATCGCTGAGGAGTTCGTGCACCGGATTGCCGTGGTCGCCTTGCGATATCTGGCGCAGTGCCTGTGTACGGCTCTGATCTCCGCAGAAAATGAAGGCGAGATTCTTGTGCTTCCGGAAGCACTTGTCCCACATCTGCTGAGGGGTATTCCCCCGTTTGCCATGCCGCTTCTTCCATCGCATACGCCCTTTGGGCGCGTCGAAGTAATCCCTGGCCCCCTTTGGCTTGTCCCGGGGGCCGAGCCCCATGTGAGTCGTCACAAGCCCCCGGCGATCCGCATGCTTCTCGAATACGCCATCCACCCAGGCCAGGACACTATCCGGGGCATTGCACTCCAGGTGGACGAACACGAAATCCAGGCCTTCAGCACTGAAGAGCTGGAAGCTGTTCGCGTTGTTGCCTGAAATGGCGAGTGCTGTGCCGGTGTCCTCAAAGGCCCCCCCGTACCAGGGGAAGCCCGAGAACCGCGCCGCCGGGAAGACCGTCTGGAAGAGGGAGGAGTCCCCACTCCCCGTCATGTCGTGGTTACCCACCGAGATCCCGTAGGGAATTCGGCCGTGAAAGCGATCCATGAATGTGCGCGCCAGAGCCCATTGGTCCGAGACGTTCTTGTCGACGATATCCCCCACATGGCTCACGAAGGCGATACCCTGAGACTCAGCGTTGGCGCTGATCCAGGCGCTGTACGCGTCGAAGACCGGATTCGTCACCTCATCGGTACTATCCGGTTGCGCTTTTGTGCCCCGCCCACGGTACCCCTGCGTATCGGGTATGACAACGATACTGAAGGTGCCTCCCGGGGCTGGTGACAGGGAGGGCTCCGCAGCGGTGCTGTCCGCGGCACCAAACACTGTCATGGCCGCCAACGTGATCGAGATGGACAGTCGTAGTAAGTCCTGCGTCATGGTCCTGCCTTGATTGCACGGCCTCAGCCGTCTTGTTCCGCGATGCGCTTTGGCATGCTGCAGTATAGCACACTCGCAAGCCCACGAAATGACCCCAGAGGGACGGATCCTGTGTGGTTGCATCTCCATCCGGATGCTGCCTCTTTCCCGTTCCCCGGCCCCATGCCAATGGCAGGGCCCCCTTTTTCCCTGCCACGCGCTACTGCGGGATCTTCACGGCATAGATGTGCCCATCCTGGCTGCTGGCCACGATCATCTGAGTTCCAGTCTTGCCGGAGAGCAGTTTGCCGGCGCTGAGTGCGATCAGCTTGCCCCGTGTACCAAAGCGTGTCAGCTGCTGCCCGGTGGCAGCGTTGAGCACGTACACCCACCCGTCATCGCAGCCCACACCAATCATCACGCCGTCACTGCCGGTGAACACCGTGGCGGCCCGGATCTGGTTCGGCAATCCGGTACGCCACAACAGAGTACCACTGCCATCGACGCAGTAGACGTTGAACGACAACGACGTGGCGATGGTCTCGGCGTTGCCGTCGCCATTGACGTCGATGCAGGTGACCGATGTGACTTCGTCACCAGTGTTGAAAGTCCAGCGCCGCTTACCGTCCGGGCCGACGGCCTGCAGCAGCGTGTCGGCTCCCCCGAAGATCACCTCGTTGGCCCCGTCACCGTCAATATCGCCAGCCCCCACGGCATTGGCGCACGGGCCGCCTGCGGTGCGGTACCCCCAGAGCTTGGAGCCATCGTCCGGCTTAGCGCAAGGCCACCAGTAGTATTCCGTCCCGCAGACAACTTCCTGCTTGCCGTCCCCGGTCAGGTCGACAGCGCAACCTGCGGTCGAAGCATGGACACTTTCCTGATGCCACAACAGTTTGCCGTTGGCGTCGATGGCATGGTAGCGCCAGTTGTCTGCTCCCGCGATTACCGACTGTTTGCCTTTGCCGCCGAGGTCGGCCGGGAAAACAGTCCGGACGTAGGGCTGGCGCTTGTAGTAGGGCACGTCAAAACGCCAGAGCTCTTCCCCAGAAGCTGCAACTGCAACGACTTGGGAAGCCATGGTCCCGGCAATGACCGCGCGCCTCCCGTCGCCGTCAAAATCGACGGTGCTTACAGTGTTGATGCGTGCATTGCAGTCAACTCGCCAGAGGTGAGAGCCATCGGCGCCGAAACAATAGAGCTGGCCGTTGGTGCTCCCTGCGATCG
This sequence comes from Lentisphaerota bacterium, assembly GCA_018676675.1. Lineage (GTDB taxonomy): Bacteria > Verrucomicrobiota > Lentisphaeria > Oligosphaerales > JABHEG01 > JABHEG01. The sequence continues at coordinate 16,856 of JABHEG010000172.1, read as the reverse complement.
TCTCAGTCACACCGTCCCCGTTCAGGTCGGCGCAGTGCACGGATGTGAACGTGTAGGCCGCCGCCCCGCCGTGGTTGGCAGCGCGGAGCTCTTCCAGGCCATCCCCATCGCCCCATAACTGCATTTCCGCGAGATAGACAGCCGTGCCTGGCCGCGGAGTGAGGACCAGGCGCACATCGCGAGCTTGCGCCTGCAAATCAACGAACTCATAGGGCTGTGGCTGATGCCCCGGTGCACCCCAGTTGCCGTGGGCCTCGCTGTCCTGCAGATCAATGACCGTACGGGTGTCGTCCGCGAAACCGTCGGTACTGGCGAGCAAGCGGATGCGGCCAAGCTGGAACTGCTTGTTCTTGGATGACGCCGTCGCGAACCATGCCTTCAGCTTCAGTGCAGTCAGTTCGCAGGTCTCTTTCAGGCGCAACGCGATCGTCACTTCCTGGTCGTCATCCCACATCACGGCGTCGCCGGTACCTTGCTCATGGCCGTCAATGGCACTTCCGAGAATATTGGCACCCGGCGTGCCTGAGAAGACGTTTGCCTCAAGTGGCAGCGGACTGCAGGTGATCTCTTTGACGACGTCAACACGCTCCGGCGTACCAGGATTGTTGGTCAGTAGATACCCACTGGGCTGCTCCACGTAGCTCCAGAGCTTGACGGCTTCAGGCAGCGCCCGGGTCTCGCCGCGGTCCACGGCATCAGGCTGCGCCGCGTCTGTGATCAGCTGCATCAGCTTGTGGGCTTGATCTCCGGACAGGGGCTTCTCCAGTTCTGCACGAGCAGTCTTGGGCTGGGCACCGACGCTGGTTGCCGAAGGCGTCCGTAGTTCGACACTGCCGTTGGCCAAGTCTGCCTCCAAGTCTACCGGGTGCTCAGAAACCTGCGCTGCACCGAGTAACCGTGCTTCGGCTACCCCGACGACATAGAGTTTTTCGGGTGTCATGACCACGATCTCGGCTTTACCCTCGAACACGCCGGGCAAGTCGATGCGGCCCTGCTGGTCGGCGACCGCGACGATGACCGGAGCGCCGGTGCCATTTACTGATGCAACGTTATCGGTCAAGCGGGTTGCTGCCACGCTCGGAGGTTGAGCTCCGGAGGCATACAACACCGTGAACAGGTTCGCGTGGTCGCCGACGCTCAACGAGCGGTCGACAATGCCCTGAAACGAGCGTGCCACGGCCTCGGTCGCGTGCGGGTACGTACGCCAGTTCTTGCCGGTGGCCGAGTCGTTATTGATCAGGCAGTGTGTGTCTGATGTCATGGCGACCGCGGCGTGCTGGCCCTTCTGCTCAATGCTCATGACCGCCCCGTCGAGGCTGACGTCTCCAATCGTCTGCCACACGGCCCGGAAGCTGTACTCGCCCGGCTCCGTTGCTCGCAGCTGGTCGATGCAGATGAAGGCCTGGCCTTTGAGCCAAACAACACTGCGGTGCCAATCGACCCCCGCGTAGTTGCGTACCACCGAACGCGAAATGCCGGCCGTTGGCAGCTCAGCAAGATTCTCGAGCTCGCAGAAACCGGGGATCTTGGCCGACTGGCCATCCTTGAGAATCAGAACGCCGTTGTGATACTTGGGTAGCGACTTGATGTAGTCGACGTCAGCCAACCAGACCCGGCCATTTTCGGTCCACTGCAGCACCGAATTGCCGTCCATGTGACAGTGCCCCCCAACGGACAGGCCATCGAGAAGCAGATACTGGTCAGCCGGCTCGAAACCGTTGCGGAAGGCGATCTTGTCGAACGCGTGGTCCAGGTCCACGGTGTTCTTGCCGCCGAAGCTGTCGTACCAAAGCTTGTCCAGAGGCCACAAGCGCATCCCGAGCAGATCGGCGGGAGCGGGAGCATCGTCGGCAGAGCTGACGGTGAAATCGCTGTAAGCAGGGCGCGGACGGACGGTCGCTTTCTTGTTCAGTGCCCACTGAAAACGGCCGTCCCGCTGGAACCACTCAGCCGCGCGCAGCATGTGCAGCTCCCCGCTGATCGGCCCCCAGCCGCCGATGTCGCCGTAGGGAACCTGATAGCCCAGGTTGTTCATCGTCAGGATTGCGTAGTCCGCATTGTTGCGCACGCCGCCATTCTCAAAGTAACTCAGGTCCGGACGGGCCAGGCAGTAGCGGATGAGATGGTGCAATGTGTGCCACTGGTACGTGTTGCAGTCGCAGTGCGGCTTGGTGGCATTCAACTGGTACTGGAACGTGCCGTCCGCAACCTCGATCCATCTCTCCCCCTCGAGGCAGTTGTAGTAACGGGAGAAGTACTGTCCCGCATGCAGGCAACCCAAAGCCGGGAACGTCTGATGGTTGAAGCGTACACGCTTGCTGGAGGCTTTCGCCGCCTTCGATGGGCCGATTTCACTCACCCAGCGGAAGAGGATTCGGGTGACCTCCAAGCGCTCTTCGTCGGTCACCATCGCGCTTTCCTCGACAGCGTCCCAACCGGGGATGACACCGAAGATGTGGAAGTCGGAGTCCATTCCCCACGGCCCCCCGTAGGTCTTGGGATCGCTCAGGTAGTTCCTGTAGGTGCGTTGGATCATCCAGACAAACATGCGCGCGTACTCCTCACGCCGGGTGATGGCGTAGATTCGCCCGATGCTCTGAGCACGCGAGAAAAGGCCACGCGTGCCAGCCGTCCTGAGGTGCTTCTCGCAACTGTCCTTCTGGCTCTGTTCCCACTTCTTGTCCGGTGCGCTGGCGAATGTCTTGCCGTAGGAGGCGAGCGCCGGCCCCGTGAGCTTCACCTTGAGCATGCGGGGTATGATGAGTTCCTCAGTTGGGCTGATGCTGGCCCGGAAGGCATCGACTCCGAGTCTGGCACCAGCTGCATCGGACGCACCGATGCAGATCAGGTTCTTGCCCGTACCCCAAGGGTCATGGACGGTTCGCAACTCGAAGCCGCCCGTGCCCGGGAAGATGCCATCCGCAAACACGAGGCTGTGGGAGTAGGGATAAAGCAGACGTGGGTTGTCGGCGATTGTGCCCAGAACGATCGCATTGCGCTCGGCTATGGCCTCGTCGCTTGTCTGATCGGCGAGGACCACTGGCAGGTCGACGCCTGTGGCTTCCGCGACGGCGGCAGCGATCTCAGCGGCCAATGGCTCCCACGGCGGACCGGCCGGCGTGACAATCATCGCCCGTGCCTTTCCCCCGCCCACCAGCATCGTATTCGGATAGCGTTCCTTCGGCGTCGCGATGTTCATAAATGGTTGCCGCTTGCTGTGAGCCGCGCGTACGTTGTCGAGATACATGTTGAAGCTGACGCCCCCTTTGGCCGTGCCCGTCCAGACCCGAAGTCTGACCACGTTCGAGCGGTCCTCGGAAGCGATCTCTTTGGGCCTCCAGGCCAGCGTGCCAGTCGAGAGTGCCGGGAACAGCTCAAAACGCGTCCTCGTTTCCCTCAACGGGCTCGACCAACTACTCCAGCTCACGACGCACCGGTCGTCCGGATCATAGCCACGCACATACAGCGCTCCCGTGTGCTTGGGCTCCGACGTCCACGCATCCAGCAGCAGGGCCTGATTGCTCAGATCGACGGGGGGGACATCAATGACCGCGGAGACGTAGGTGTTCCCCGTCCTCGGAGTGCGGGATCTCCCTGCCAAAAACAAGCTGCCCCTGCCTTCGCTGACGTACCCGGGGTCAGTGTTCGTTTCCAGCCGCGCGTCCTCGCAATTCCTCTCGGCTTTGACCCGGACCCCCGTCAGGTCTTCAGCCAGAAATACCGGGGTTGGCTCGGCAATGATGTCACCATCCTCACGTGACGGCGGCGGGTTGGTCCGTCCGGGTTCGAGCACGCTGAACTGACCCGAGGAACCGGCTTCTTCCGTGCTCCCAGCGGATTGGTACGTCGTTCCCGTGGGTGTGGAGCGGACATTGTCGAGATACGCGCCAAACGGGACGCCTTTGCCGTGCGTGCCGATGTAAAACTGCAACTTGACGACCCTGGTCATGTCGCCGGGTTGAACGAAGAGTGGTTCCCATCTGAGCCCGTCCCCAGTCGCGCCGGCCACGAGCCGAAACGTCTTCATTCCCGTCTCAAGGGGGGATGCCCAGCTGTACCAGCTCAACACCACGCTCCCCTTGTCGTCATATCCACGTACGTACAGCGCCTGCGTGGTTTCCGGCAATCCTGTGGCGGCGTCAAACAGCAGCGCGTTGGTAGTCAGATCCGTTGGGGGGATCGTCAGTGACCAGCTGAGATACGTGTTGCCGGTCGCCGCCGCCGAAGACTCTAGGTACATGTGGAGGCAGGCCCGGCCTTGAGTAACGTAGGGTGCGTCCACGTGCATCGTGACAGTGTCTTGCCGGACCGGTTTGCTCGTCAGACTGACAGTCCCCAGGTCCTCGCAGCCGTGCAGCAGCGCATCCCCGTATAGACAGGAAGCAAAGATAGTGACCGTGCTCAGAACAGCGGCAAGCAGTCTCATTCTGGTAATCCCTTCTCTCGCGAGCTATCTACAGGATTCAGTGGCGTTTACGTGACCCGTGTGCCCCGGAATTTGGGGCGCCGTTTGAGGCGTCCGTTCCAAGGTGGCACCGGGCATCCCTGCCCGGTGATTCCATGGGAGGCAGGGATGCCTCCGAATGCCCCGAAACTTAAGGGCCAGGACGCGCGTGTGGCGGCGTCCCCGAAGGTCTGGGACCGGGCTGTCTCCCTGGAGAGCCGCCGTCCTCGGCGGTTGTGCGTGCGGACGGAATTGAGACCACGGCGGGGGGCCGCCGCTCTCCAGAAAAGCCGCCACAAGGAGCCCTGCCCGTGCTCAGATTCTCTTAAGTTCCGGGGCATTCGGATGCCTCCCGCCACTCTGAGAGCCGCTCTGTCGCAGCTCACAAATCACCGACCAAGTTCAAATCTCCTTGAGTTCCGCTCTATTCACGGACGCCGTCCGCGTCCCAGTCGTCCCTGCCCGCGTCGAACTCGTGGGTGTCGTCCCAGTCGTCATGCGACTGGGCATCGTAGGTGTTGCTCTCGTCGTCCATGTGATTGGGGTAGACCGGGGCCGCGTTGAAGTGGAACGCGCTTGGATCCGCTTCCGGTGGGAGTGGGGTGGCGACAGCGTCGGCCGGACGTCCCGGGATTCCGGGGGTCTCGAGCTCGCCAAAGCGGATCGCGACGACACGACCGTCACGGCCGAGGGTGACGTCGCGCTGGAGCACGGCGTTGCCATTCTGCACGGTGACCTGATAGGCGCCCCGAAAGCCGCGTGTCATGAAACGTCCCGCCGCATCGGTTCGTCCCTGCACCCGCGTCCACCACTCTCCGAAAACGAGCTCGTTCCAGACCTTCCCTATGGGCTTGATCGACCAATCCAGCCGGTACAGGGCGGCGTTCGGGCGCCAGTGCCGCCCTTCCCAGAACCCCCACATGACGATGTTCGTGACCGCTGGGTGACTGAATACCACGGTCATGAAGTCACGCATGAAGTCAGCTTGAAGCGTCTCGTCACTCAGATCAACATCGAGTTCGGTGATCTCCAGCGGAAGCCCGAAGGCGGCGAAGCGGTCGAGGGTCTTGAGTACGTTCGAGGGCGCGGTGAGGGTCCAGGAAAAATGGCCCTGCAGCCCGATGCCGTGCAGCGGGGCTCCGCCGTCTACGAGGGAACGAATGGTGTCCTCGTAGTTCTGTTGCTTATAGTCACTGCCCGTGATGATCCCGTACTCGTTGATGAACAGCCGAGCCTGGGGGTCGAGGCGGTGAACGAGTTGATACCACTCGATCAGCTTCTCTTCGCCAAGCGCGCGCGTCAGCACATCGTAGTAGTCCGGCTCGTTGACCACATCCCACTCGAACAGCTCACCCTCGAGCAGCGAGACCTCGTCCACGAGATGCCCAGTAACGCGCTGTTCGAGAGCAGCGGGGTTGCTGGTCAGCCCCGGCACGTCCGGCGGCAACCATGAATGCCCCCCCCAAAGGAGGTTGTGACCACGCACCGGGAAGTCGTTCTCGCGCAACCAGCGCAGGGCGGCCAGGGCGAGCTTCCGGTTCGCCAGATCCTCCCAGTGCGGCCACTTCAGATCGCTCTCGATCGTGACCACATTGAAGAGCCTCCGAATCATGCCTCGGTACGTGGCGGTGTTCGGGTCATCACCGCTGATGAACTTCGCGGCGACAGCCGAGCCAAAGCCGAACTCGTGCCGAGTCATGCGCAGCGAGACATCGGCGTCAGTGACCGGGTTGCCGCGTTCGTCGTAGACAAGAACGGTCAGATCTGCCTTGCGGTGCGCGTCGATGCGAGCCTGGGCTTTGTCGCGCCATTCCGGGTCGGGTTCAGTCTCGCGCGTCGGCGTGTAGGACCACGTGGTGGCAGCGCTATCGTAGGAAGACGTGTCATCGAGTGCGTCATAGGTGGGAAGCCGCTCGTCAGGCAGCTGTTCTTCCCATTCGCCCATCCCATCACCGAGGACGGGCTCGAAATCAGCTGTCGGGGCAGCTGCGTCCACTTCCGAAATCGTCCGGTTCTGTGCTGTCACGCATCCGGCGGTCAGCAGGAACCCGCCCAGGATCAGCCGCATAAGAGCTACGGCAAGTCGTGTGTTGTCTCCGGGCTGTACCATCATCACTCCTGGCGACTCGTCAGTCGTTGGTCGGCGCGACTCTCCCCTGTCTCCGTCCGGCAGACCATGGGGCCCCTGCCTCCCGCCGCCAAGCCCGTACCATACCGCGCGCTGACCGACTTTCCCGCCGGGACACCCGCGTACGCAAGAGGCTTTTTCTGGTCGCGCACTGGGCGATTGGCTTCAGGTCGTCGGCACCCCGCGCCGCGGGTGGAGAGCCGTCTTCCTCGTTCGTAAAGGTCGCATCGGTCAGTATCGTAGATATCGCGAGTACAGGTGAGGCAGGCGATCGCGCAACACAGGATGTCAGACGATGCAGATGGCAGCAACCGAACAGCCGACAAAGCACCCGTTCCTCCGTCGTACGTGCCTTCTGCTCCTTATGGCCATGGCTCTGTTGCCGACAGCGGAAGCCGCGCCACTCCCACCGGTCCTCCAACAACAAGGGGGCTTGCTCGTGTTCATTGGCCTCCCCGCCAAGGAGGTGTTGACATCCGCCCAGGACGGCCCCGAGAAGCTCGTGCAGGTGCTTGTGGCGAGAGGGGAAAAGGGAGAGCCCGAGGCAAGCATGCGGTCCGGCGCCACAGAGCGGGGCATCGTTCCGGACGGACGGACAACAATACTCGAACACGATGGGCAACACCTGCCCTACTGCGACAGCAGCGTCAACGGCATCGTCCTGACCGGCCCAACCCAGGTCTCCCGGGCGGAACTGATGCGGGTCCTGACGCCCCGCGGCACGCTGGTGTCAACGAAACGTGCTGTCATCGAGACAAAACCGTGGCCGGAAGAGATCGACGAGTGGACCCACGCGCTCTACGATGCAACGAACAACGCAGTGGCGGCCGACACACTTGTCGGCCCACCCGATCGGCTGCGCTGGGTCGGAGCCCCGGACCACTGTCGGCACCACAACTTCCTGGCGTCTGTCTCAACCATGGTCTCGGCCCGAGGGCGGCTGTTCAGCATCGTTGACGAAGGTTCGCTCGTGTCGCCCTACCTTCCCGCGAACTGGATGGTCGTTGCACGTGACGCATTCAACGGCATCACACTGTGGAAGAAGCAAATCCCCGATTGGGGCCCGACACTGCGCAATTTCCGCTCCGGCCCGGCAGAACTCGGCCGCCGAATGGTGGCGGTCGGCGACGAGGTGTTCGTCACTCTCGGCTTCGAGGCCCCGGTCAGCGTACTCGACGCCGCAACAGGCGAGCAGAAGGCGGCCCTGCCCGAAACCACAGGAACTGAGGAAATCATCATCATTGGCGGTGTCGCTGTCATGGTGACGGGGAGTCCCCGAGCCGAGCTCCGCGATTGGTCCAGTTCGGAACGTGACTTCACAACTGGCGAGAAGCACAGACGGGGGCTGGTCGCTGTCGACGCCGTGACTCGGCGCGTTCTGTGGAAGCAACAGGACACGCAAAGCGCCACAGTCCTCCCGATGACGCTGGCCGCGAATGACGATCACGTGTTCTTTGTCAATGCCCAGGGGGTGAACGCGGTTGCCCTGAGAACGGGCAAGCAGCTGTGGCAAACGCCCGAGCCTGTTGCACTGCAACGCCGAGCCAAGTTCGCCCCCACCGTCGTCGTCCACAACGGCGTTTTGCTCTACGCCGACCGCGTTCTCACGGCGGCCGACGCCGACGCGTTCTACGGCAATCGGGCCAAGAAGTACCAGGAGCGCTACCAACAGCTCAGAGCGTACCCGAGTCGCTTGCGTGCCTACGATGCCGCGACGGGGAAGCGGCTGTGGGACTGCGCGGCAGGTGAATCGTTCCACACCCCCACCGATATCATCGTTATCGATGACACGGTCTGGTATACCGCGTCGCCGGCTATGCTGGAAGGAAACTACGAAGACGGTCGTGACCTGCGAACGGGAGAGGTCATCAAACGCATAGAGTCCCCGCCGGACATCAATCACGGCCGGTGCTATCGCAACAAGGCCACCTCCCGTTACCTTCTCGGCGGAAAGAACGGCCTGGATTTCATCGACCCGCTAGCCAAGGAGGCCCGTTACGTCCCACGTGGTCTGCGAGCCACATGCCAACTGGGCGTGTTGCCATGCAACGGAATGGTCTACCTGCCGCCGCATGCCTGCACCTGCGAGTCCGAACGTAAGGTCAACGGGTTCCTGGCTGTGGCTCGGGGTACCCGACGTCCCTACCCGGATCCGCCACGCTACGGCGGCCCACGGTTCCGCGCCGGACCGGCCTACGGCGAGGTCAAGGCCTCCTCGGACCCGCAAATTCCTGGGGAATGGCCAACGTTCCGACATGACCTGGCCCGAACCGGATGCGCAGCCACAACACTCCCGGATAAGCTCGACGTGCTGTGGGAACGCCCGATCGGACGCCGACCCACGGCACCCGTCTGTGCCGGCGGGGAACTCTACGTGGCCGCCCGGGACGAGCACGTGTTGTGGGCGTTGGATGCGACCACGGGAGAACCGGCCTGGCAATACCGAACGTCCGGCCGCATCGATTCCCCGCCGACCGTGCATTCGGGGTTGGTCGTGTTCGGTTGCAGAGACGGTTGGCTGCGCTGTCTTCGGGCAACCGATGGGGCGCTGGTCTGGCGCTTCCGTGGAGCCGCGGAAGAGCGCCAGATCGTCGTGCGGGAACAGTTGGAGTCGGTCTGGCCATTGCATGGGGCCACGCTGGTCATGGACGGCAAGGTCTACTGCGCGGCCGGCCGGGCCTCAGTGTTGGACGGCGGGGTCTCCGTATTCTGCCTGGACCTCTTCTCGGGGAAGGTGCTGGCGAAAACCACCTTCCGTGACGAGGGCGGCTCTAAGAAGGGAGGCGGGAAAGGCAGAGACGCGCTGTTGGAGGTCCTGTCCTTCGTTGACGGGCGCATCACCATGCGCCGCCAATGCCTGACCCCCGAGCTCGAACCCGCCCCCCCGGTCGACCACCTCCAGTCCGCAACCAGTCTTCTGGACGACAACTTCTTCCACCGATCCTACTGGGGGTACGCGAAGAAGGTCGCCCGGAACACCACAGGCAACCGCAACGCCGCCGGCTACATCATGGCCATCGACGGCGAAACCGCCTATGCCTATGCCCGAAAGCGGCAGTATTACATCGGCCACATCAAGGGCTTCGAGCGTCACCTCTTCGCAACCGGCCTCCTGCCGGAACAAGAGAAACTGACGCCGGGGACACGCAAGCCGCGTGCGCACAAGAGCTTCAAGCGTGTGATCGGGAAGTACGCTCCGCGAGGCATTGCCCTGAAGTGGACCACGGACCCGACCGTCCTCGTGAAAGGCATGACCGTTGCCGGCCCAAAACTTGTTGTTGCCGGCCCCCCATTCGAACTGCACCCTTCGTCATTCCTGGTCGATCCGGCTACCGACGGCATCCGCCTCGCTTCAGCTCCCGACAAGGCGGAAGCAGCCAACGCTGTGGTGGCGAAGGCCCATGCAGGGCTGTCCGGGAAAGAGCCGCCGCGGCTCATCGTACTGGCCAAGGACACGGGCGCCACGCAAATCAGCATCCCGCTGCCGAGCAGCCCCGTGTTCGACGGCCTGATCGCCGCATGCGGCCGGCTCTACGTCTGTCGCGAAGACGGTGTCGTCACCTGCCTGGGTGCCACAGTCCCATGAAGACACTGCTGACACAAACGCTGACGATCGGCCTGGTTGTCCTGCTTGGAGGTCAAAGTATGTCTGCGGGGAATTCCTCTTCGAACGAAGCAATCGACATTGGCTCGCGTCTGGAGCTCTTTGTCGATCGCCACCTCATCGACAGTCTGGACGGCGCGGAGCTCCGAATGCACCGCCCCCAAAGACTGCCGTTGGCTGCGTCGCCCCTGGGAGCTGGGGCCTACAGTACAGTGATCAAGGACGGCGACCTCTATCGCGCCTACTACCGGAGCGATGACTCAAGCTACAAAGGCAAACGCGGCTACAGCGGCCACCCCGGAGAGATCACCTGCTACGCGGAGAGTCGTGACGGGCACGAGTGGGCATTCCCGAGTCTCGGTCTCCACGAGATCAACGGATCCCGTGACAACAACGTGATCCTGGCTGGACTCGCGCCCTTCAGCCACAATTTTTCGCCCTTCCTCGACACACGGCCTGGTGTGGCTGCGGAGGAGCGCTACAAGGCGTTGGCAGGGCACCCCGGTTACGACCGGGACGCCCATGGTGAGGGTCTCCACGCATTCACGTCTGCGGACGGCATCCGCTGGCGCAAGACGAGCGACGAGCCGGTGATCCCCTACGACCGATCGTGGCCCCATGCGTTCGACTCACAGAACGTGAGCTTCTGGTCAGAAGCTGAACAACTCTATGTCTGCTACTTCCGCACCTGGCTGACCCAACACGGCAAGCTGCGCACAATCAGCCGAACGACGTCGCCCGACTTCGTGCATTGGAGCAAGCCGAACGCGATGGAGCCGAACCGCCCCGGCGAGCACCTCTACACGAGCCAGACGCACCCCTACTTCCGTGCCCCCCACATTTACATTGCGTTACCCACTCGTTTCCAGCCCAAGCGCGGAAACTCAACGGACATCCTGTTCATGACGACCCGCGCCGGCTCGACCTCGTACGAGCGGCTGTTCACGGAAGCCTTCATCCGTCCTGGTCTCGATCCCGGACGTTGGGGCAATCGCTCGAACTATGTAGCCCTGAACGTGGTCCCCACCGGCCCTGCCGAAATGTCGATCTACCACGCGAAGAGCCGGCACCGCTATGTCCTGCGGACCGACGGGTTTGTCTCGGTCGGGGCCGGCAGCGCCCAGGGAGAACTGGTGACCAAGCCGTTGATCTTCCGCGGCAACGAGCTTGTCCTGAACGTCAGCACGTCCGCCGCCGGGAGTCTACGTGTCGAGGTCCGGGGGCCAGACGGTCAACCGGTGCCGGGGCTCGGCCTGGATGATTGCGCGCCGGTTGTCGGGGACGAGATTGAGCGAATCGTCGGCTGGAAGGGAAATGGGAGCCTCGGTGCTCTGGCCGGAACCCCTGTCCGCCTGCGCTTCACAATGGTGGAATGCGACCTGTACTCGTTCAGGTTCAGGTAACGTGCAGATCACGGATCCGGCGCTTCGACGGTCACGTGAATCTGGCTCATCCTCCCTGCCCTTCGTGTTCTGCGCCAACGGCGCCCCGCATACCAGCCTGGGGCAATCGCCCCAGGTTACCGGTACCTCACTCCGCGTTCTCCTCACGGAGCTCCAACACAGCCTGCTCGAAAGGCACGGCGTCTGACGGGTAGCGCTTGACCTCATCATATGCACGAACATCGTCGAGTTCTTCCAGTGCCTCAACAATCTGCCGCCACTCTCCCATCGGAACGACGACCGCCTTCCGGTTGCCCTGCTCATCCACAACGTAATCTTCATGCAAAGCTATCATTGCCTAATCTCCATGGCAGGCGTCCTGAAGTACTTAATGGAGTATGCTCTTTCTCAGGACGCTTGGCAATACTCCTCGGTGAGGCACACCTGTCGTCGAGCCAACGCTACGATGAGGGGCTTGATGAAGCGCCAGCGGAATCAAGTCCCTCTCCATCGACTCGTTCCCTTATGGTTAGAGAACCTTCTTCAGTCCGCTGTCCTCGTGCACAATTGCCTGAGCCCAACCGGTCCCGGTATAAGGTTCGACCCCAGTTCCTTCAGTTGCGCGGAACCCCGACGGCACGCGCAGCGGCCTCGCGGAAACCGTTGCGGAGAAGACCAAGACGACGATGGCCAACGAGACCCAGACGCCAACGGCGCCCCCGGGAGCCGCGCGGATAGCTGCCGAACTCGGGTCCGCAGACCGATGGAACACCACGTTGCGAGGAAGCTCTTCCGCGTTCATTCCCCCGCCCTGGCGTCGAACGCGAAATCTCTGAACGCTTCGGGGATCAAACCGATCTTGCGCTTTATCAACTCAGGATGCGTACTGAACAGAAGCGGGAAATCGAGGTTCGGTCGGCTGACCACCCAATCGGCGAGAAACTCGATCTTCTTCCCGTTGCGATCCGTCGGTTCAACCCCGGTGGTCAACCGGAACTTGGGATCGCCGATGAATGATCGACTGTCCCGACTGCGAACGTCGTATTCCGCGATGCTCAGTCGGCCGGGACCGGTGCCGTAGAACAAGAACGGTTTGCGTTCTTCGTCCGACATGCGCAGATAGAAACAGTTGTTGTCAAACACGTACTGCGCCAGGCCGCCCAATTCGAACAGATGCACTTTGACCTTGCTCGGAATACTGTCGACAAAGATGTTGTTTTTTACCACCACGTCACCTGGGCCGCCGCCCGAATTCAGGATGGCACAGATCAGGTTGCGCAGGAACACGTTGTTCTCAATACGCAGGTTCGTGGTTCTGGTGAAATAGGTTCCCTGGAACCCATTGGCAATGACACAGTTTTGCATGAGTACATCGTCGCAGTTGGCGGTGCGCAGAAATTGCGGTGAATTCCCGCCGCCATACCCGTTCATGAAACATCGCGTCGCCTGAATATGGCGACTGTCAAACACGTTGATCACACTGTCCCACCCGCCGTTCCCAAACATCTTGAAATACAGACCGTCGAACCGGATATGTTGCTTGGCGGAAACAGCGAACGCAACCGTGATCATGTTGCCGTTACCGTCAAACACCACTTTCTCGCCGGGAATCGCTCTGAACGTGACAGGCCGTCCCTTGTCGCCGGTGCCACGAACCCGGACCGATTCGGTGTACTCACCGCCCGCAATAAGAACGGTATCGCCCGCTTTCGCAACCGTGGCCGCGTGCGTGACCGTGCGCCAAGCCTGGTCACGGCTCAGACCGGTGTTTCCGTTGTTGCCGTCGGTGCTCACATAATAGACGACCGGGGCAACGGCCTCGGCCAACGTTCTGAACGTGAGCGGTGGAGCATCCGGACGCACCCCCCGGGTACGCGGCGGCGCCGACACGGAACCCTGACGCTCGTCCGCCGAAACGATCCGGAAATGATAGCGTTTCCCCGGTTCTAGACCGGTCAGACTGAACGTGCCAAACGTTTTCGTGCTCAGTGTCGTCGTGTTTTCGCAGGCCGGTGTGTCACCCCACCCCACCACAACCTTGGCCGGTTGCGACGCCCGCCATTCGATGTTGGCGGTCGTGGCGGTCACAGAATGCAGAACCGGTCCCTTCAATCCCAGGTCGCGATCGCGGTTCTCGCGATAGAACCCAAACCCAGTACCGTTGGGGCCGCCGGCGGCGAACACGTGTGGATTCCGCAACATTGGCAACCCAGTGGACGTGATCTCGTACTCGGGCGCCTGCACTCGCGAATGTTGATCGTGATACGTCTGCCTGTTGACCAGACTCAAAGCAACGTCTTTCATCTTCCACGCACGCTGGACGCTGCGATAGGCGTTGTAATCGCTATAACGCAACACGTTGAAATCGTCCACCTGAACCGCTGACGCGCCGTCGTTGTCAAAGATGTTCGCGCTCACGAAGACCGCGGAGCAACCGGTCAACTGCAACGCCGGATCGGTAAACCCGGTGAATTCGCTGTGGGTAATGCGCAGACCGGACACCTTCTGCGCCCGAATGCCGCCGGAAACGGACGAGAACCGGCAGTTGTTGAACCTGACGTTCTCACTGTTTTCCAGTTGGATCGTCGCGGCGAAGTTCAACCGTTCGAACGTCAGATCGCCGCTGCCCGCGATCGTGAGCAGCCCCTTGATGATCACCGGATCGGTGCCGCGGCCGCGGATCGCAGTGGACTCGCCAACAACAGCGTTCACCCGAAATTCGGTATCCGCGTCGTACACGCCGCCGGCCAAGTACAGCGTGTCACCGGGCCGAACCCGGGGCAGGGCCCAGGCAAGCGTACGCCACGCGGTTTGTATCGACAGCCCGTCCGCCTGATCGTTTCCGTCAGGGCGCACATACAGAATATTGGGCTCATACGGAAACGGTCCTCGATCCGCGCCATCGGGTCCGGTTCCCCGGAACTTCGACGTCGCTTGCAGTCGAAAATCCAAGTTGTCCGGGTCCGCAAACTCCCGGTACTTGACCGAACGAGCTTCGGACGCGTACATGATCGTGCTCCGACCGGGCTTGCGATTATACTGGTTGATCGTGCCGACGATCGAGTTCCGGATGTTGGCGCTGTGCAAAATGCCCAGGGCAATGCAGTTCTCGGTCATGCCGTACTTGCGTATCTGCCCACCTTTCAGGAAGATGTCGGCATACGACGACCCCCACACGAGCGTGTTCTTCAGCAACGCCGGTCCGCGAACCCCCGCGCCATAGTGCCGGATACCATTCGGTTGGCCGAGATACGCGTAACAATCACGAATCTCGTCGTTGCACGACTGAAACACACAGATGTTCCCTCCCTCGACAGTGTGCCGCGTGTAATTGGCGAACCCCTGGCACTTCTCGATCAGGTTCCGCCCTTCCCCTTCCTTGGGACTGACCACGCCGATGCCGCCGCCGTTCAGGAACGCGGTGCAATTACGGATCACACATTTCGTGGCGCCGTGCGCCGTGAATCCCCACACCGTGTTGTTGCCCGGGTAATGGTTTAGTCGCACACTGCTGTGGAACCCGGTCGCTGACAATCCGTCAACGATCACCCGGTGCGGCTTAAGCAGAAGCAGCCCGGGACCGCGGATAACGGACACACTGTAGTGATGCGTCTCAGGCGGGCGCATGTCCGACGATGAAATATAGAGTTTCTTCTCGGCAACATCGTGATAACAACCCCCAGGCGAGAACTCCAGTTCGGCCAGGTTCGGAGCCATCTGCACGATGGTCAGCGTGTCGATCTCGTTCACGGACTGGACTTGGCGTTCAAAGTCAATCGCGTAAACAGACTGGAACCCGTCCACCTTTGCGAACTCCGCAACCGGCACATCGCCGCGCAGCAGTACGGTGCCGGGAATCTCCGCCTGGATTACGGTGTCGTTGTCCGGGCCGCCGAGGTTTTCGCGGCTGACACTTTCGGCGTATTCGCCCGGGCCAATTGTCAACACGTCGCCTGTCTGCAGCGCGTCAACACCTTTCTGAATCGTCAGGAACGCCGATTCGCCAGTGCCGCCGTCGTTGGTGTCGTCTCCGTGTTTGCCAACGAAATAGTCGGCGGCACGGGTCGATGAACCGACAACAGTCAGCATGGTCAGTAGCAAGGCTATGGGCATACACCGTTTCATGAGCAGACAGTTTCGCCTCCAATTACACCCCTGGACCGGTCGCGGCCTCGCGACCAAACACCGTCACACACCGGTTCACCAGTTGTTCTGGATGCCGCATATCGTACCAAGGTTCCGCGAAATAGTTCGCGACCGTCGTGACCCCGTCAAACTGGTCACCGGCCAACCAACCCACGTCCGCGCTGTTGTCCACGTTCCCGTGTCCGTCGGCATACCCCCGCGGCAACCGGGCTCGGTACGTAAACGGCGTCGTGCCGCTGCCCACCATGGCATTCGTCAACCCCCAGAACGCGGTGTCAACACCTTCGAACACGAGCAGCAACTGCGGCGGCGGCGGTTTGTCAGCGCCAACGCGATACGGCGGCTGCGTCCCCGGATCACCGGTCCACCATTCCCACGACATCGCGCCGTTGAAGTTGTAGCTGTAATCGGTGTACCGCCATTCGTACCAGTGTCTGACCGTTGCCAACCGTCCAAAGTTCGAAAACGGCGGTTCCACGTCCCATCCCACGACCTGCGCCTGTGATAACTGCAACTTTGCCTTTGAGATCCTTCAGAGTGAGTCTCTTTCTTTATGTGTCCAATCTGAATCGTATGAAATCGCCTAACGACTGGCTCACAGGCGGGGAAGCAGCGCCAGCGGATTTCCCGTCCTGTGAAGCTGCATGTTATGGTGAGTCTTTCTTCCGGTGCTCCAGAATCGTGCCATTGTGTCCATCTTGTCGCCCCATGTCTGCGTCGGTCAGGATGCAGCCGGCAATGAACTTGACAGGGAGTCCAGTCTCTTCATCCCTCAAATCCTCGGGGATCGGGACAGCATGCGTACCGGATGCGTACCATGTGAGCGTGTTGCCCGCGATCTCCGCGTGTGCTTCCTTGGCGCCCTGTTCGTAGCCTGCCCGGTAAGCGGCACTCTTGCGGTCGCATCCGAGGAGCATGGTGAGAGCACAGGCCAGGATCATTGTTCCGGTTCTGATCATACTCCTGCCATAACGTGCCCTTCTGCGGCCGACGATAGGAGGTCCGCCAGAAAGAGGCCGGTTCTGTTCCGTTTCCTTCCTGGCCAATTTGATGCGGGGTCCGCATTCGCACAACCACGACGCGTGGATCGGGCGACACGTCACTGGAGGCAGCTCATCCCTGAGCGCTCCGTCCTTAACCGCACGTCCCAGG
>JABHEG010000264.1 GCA_018676675.1 Lentisphaerota bacterium | reverse complement strand
GTCTACCCCGCACTCAAGACCGTTCAGGGACTCGAGGACACCATGTGCTGGACTGTCAAGATGGGCCGAAAGCGAACCAAGGAGTACATTCGCTCACTCGTCCCCCAAGAGTCAGAATGACCCCCAGCTTAACGGTTACCATTAATCCAATCTAATCGTCAGGAACTCCATTCCACAAAGACTGCCTGTTCTCTAGATCGCAATAGCGGCCATAGGTTCGCGGTCTAAGCTATTCGAGATGGACCTCGTACGTCACTATCTTCTGGTATCACTAGACTTGCGTGGGAACGGCACCGATCTGTCGTCCAGCTTCAGGGAGATGTCGTCGATCAGGAACGGTCCCGTCCCGTCGGTACATTTCGCCTGAATGACGACGCGCGCGAAGGCTGCTCCCGGCCACCACTGCTTCGGTTCGATCATCCCCTTGATGTCGGTCCACTCACCGAGAACGGCGTCACTGCCGTAGAAGATCCCATTGCCGGCAGCGTGGTTCTCCATCACCGGGGTACCTGCCGGGAACGTCAGACCGCAGGCCCGTTTCAGGATTACCCGCCAATGGTCAGCTTCCTGGACGACCTTGTCTACTCCCAACGGCGTGACGTCGAAGGTCAGTTGGTTCTCCTCCACCCCGAACGCCGCCGCGAAACTCCGTCCCGGTTTCCAGCCCCCTGCGTCTCTTATCTTCAGAACCGTGTCGTCCGGAGCACAGGCGGTCACCAGTTCCGTTCGAGTGCCCTTGATGGAGAATCTGTTCCAGCTCCTGATCGGCCTCTGCCGGGCGTCGAACATGGTCAGGCCGAAGAGGAGGGAGTGTTGCGCTTGTCCGGCCGACTTGAATGATCCGCTTACGTGGTATGACTTGCGGGGATCCACCGGGACCAACTCGGACCTGATCGTCGATGACTGGCCACGCCAGCAGAAGGCGTACTCGCCGGTGCGTGCCACGCCACGGCGCACGCCGAACTCACCGCGCGGTAGACTCTCCAGCCCCGCCCAGAACTTCGCCGAACCGTACTCCGCGCCTCCGTTCCGCAGGAGATTGCCCGGCTCTTCTCCTATCTGCCCGGTTCTTTTCTTGACGACAGAGCAATCCTGGAATTCCGTCGCCTCTTCACCTGCCTCCAACTGCAGACCGTTGATCCAGACGGCCGCGTCTGTCGACGGACACACCAGGATCGTCCTGTCGCCCATGTTGCGCCCCGTCCCGGGCGGCAGGTCAAAGGTGAAGCTATGGCGTTTCCAGTCCTCGCTCAACGGCTTTGCGGTGGAGGATGTGTCGGCAATCCGGAACCACAGACTGGCCTTGGGGCTGTCACTGCGGGCGTAGAACGAAAACGTCATCTTGGTCGGCTTGCTCGAGGTTGGCGGATAGGATGAGATGAAAGAACCCCGGGCGGTGTTCCGGGCGTCGGTAAGCTGACGTCTCAACATGTACAGCGACGGATGTCCCTCCCACAGGACCTCATCGTCCACGAACCAGGTCGAGCCTTTGCGGCCGGCCGCCTGATCGACACTCAAACAGAAATACGGGCGGTAGAAGTCCGGAATGCCCTTGTTGGTCTGTTGTGTAAGACAGGGATTGGGCATGTGGTTCTTGCTCATCATTACCTGGCGCGCAATTCCCGGGATATCCACCGTCACCGCCCGTTCGTCAGCTACGCGTGTCATGTTGAGTGCCACCCGCACAGGGCCGGGAGCATCCGCCAATCTCAGGCGATAGGCGCGCCCGCCGTAGGGCTCGATTCTGTCAGAGAGCGATTCGTGGTCGATAGCCAGTGTGCCGTTGCCGCCGTTGCTGAACAACCTGGCAGCGCCTTTGAGGCCATCGACTTTGAGCGAGGCGTCTACCGCAAAGGCAGTGACGTTCACTGCCATCAACAGGTGGTCGCCTCCAGGATACTGGAACACCGCAACGTTGACTGCGGGGAACTTCCGCTCCAGCGGCTGGAAATGGTCGGGTGTGTAACGGATCTCCTGCGGGATATCGCCGTTCAGAATAGCCGGGGCCATCTCCTTCACCTGCCTGCAGATGACGCGCAGGCCGTCCCAGGCCTCGGGGCCCACGACGTTGGCCAACGCGAAATACATCAACCCGCGCGCCCCGTAGATGATGGCGGCATACGCCTGGCAGAGCATGTGGTCCTTGCCCATGCCAATCGGCGTGCGTCCGGGATCGAGCATACTGGCCAACGGTACAAACCACATGATCTTGTTGTCCCGCCGACACCGTTCCCGCAGTTTGTACGCGTAGTAGGCGGTGGACAGCCCGGGCTCGGAGTGGAACGCACCGCCCCGATACGGGGGGCCGGGATACACGTCATAGGCAAGGATGTCCGCCCATCGCGTCCAGTTCTCACCATTCGGGATGTGCTTGGCGTACACCAGAATCTTGGGCCGATAGAGATCGAGTCCAGCCACCGTTTTCCAGTACCACTCGGCCGAAGCGATTCGGTCCTTCGGGTTCAGCAGGTTTGGCTCATCCTGTCCGTAGTAGGCGATCAGATTCCTGTAGGTGCGCAGGATCTTGGTGTCGGCCACCGTGGCCGGCTCTTGCTCCTCATAGAGCGCCCGTCGGATCTTGAGACGGTCCGGCAGGGGCAGATTGTCGCCCTCGGCCATGGCACGGGCCTTCAGTGTTTCCGTCAAGGGCAAAGCCTTCAGTTCTTTCGGCTTGATCATGCCCATCGGCTGCGCCACACGTGGGTAGGACCACGGTATCACGTAGAGACCATGCTTCTCCGCCAGCCTCATGTATGACTCGGTATGCCGTGCCTGCCTGTTCTTGATGACCAGATTCAGCCCAATGTCACGGCCTAGGAACTCGAACAGGGCCTCCTCTTCCTCCGGATTCGTCCAAGGAAGGCGGTCATCACCTTCGGGCGACAGCCGATACTGCAGACCGTGGCCGAAGACCCCGACGGGGAAGATCGGCCGGCCGTTGTCCAGCATAGCGTTCTTGACGAAATCCAGCTTGACTTCGTGCCCGGGGTTGGGTTTGAGCCGCTGCACGACCAACTCCTGCGACGTCAACACACTGCCGTTCGCCAGAACCTGAATGGCCACGGTGTTGCTGCCGACCGCGAGAGATGACATGGGAACCGCCACCGTCATCACTGGCTTCAGTCCCTTGCTCGCCGTTGCCACCTTCCCCGCAACTTCAAGGCGCAACTCGGTTCCTTGCAGCATCTTCTCGGACAGGCCGAACTCCAGGCGGACCTGGGCCGCCGCTTCGGTCGTGTAGTAGCTGCGCACAACAAACGCTTTGCTGATGAGGCTCAACCCGGACGTGTCCGTAACATCCCGAGACGCCAACACGTTGCCCTGTTCGCCGGCACCAACCAACGACACCGTGACCCGACGGTCCTGGAAACTCTTGGTCGGCACACTCAGTTCCACGCGCCGAAACCCATCGAGCTTGACACGTTTTCTGTACGCCTCCCGGACCCCATCGCTGCCCCCCTCCGTAACGAGCAGATCCGCCTCACCGGCGACCGGAGAGCCCGTCTTCAGAGCCACGTTCACCCCGTAGGCCATCTTGCCTTCCCGTTCGCGATACCCCGTTACCTCCGCCCCGGTGATCTGCGGAGCGAACGGCGGTTCCGGTTTGAATCCCCCCAGCCCCGCAACAGGCAGGAAATTGTGCAACTTGTGGAAGCTCCCTTTGTTGTCCGACCGCAGGGCGTGATGGACGCGCCGCTCGTTACTGACCGAACCATAGGCGTCCAACTCAATCTGCCGGAGATTGCGGGATACGTTGATCTGCATATTGCCCAGATCCGCACGTTCGAAGATGAACAGCGGGATGGCGATCTCCGCCGTCCAGCCGTCGGGGAGCCGTTTGGTGCTCGTCTTCCAGGGCGGGTTCCAGCCGACGTCGCGCCTCCCCTTCCCATTGCAGCGCTGCTCTTTCCCCGCATTGGCGAAGTTGAGCATGAAATGGTAGTAATCGTCCACGGCCGCGTCAGGTCGGATGAACACCTCCACCGATTCGTCTATATGCACGGCTCCGTCGTGCTCGCAGACAAGCTGGGACACGTGCTTCATGTTGGGATTGCGGCAGTGGAGGCCTACGTACAGCCATTTGTCATTGCGGGCCAGGTAGACCGTCGTGTTCCGTGTCGGCGTGTCGCTGTTCAGTAGGTACAGAGTGTCCACCCGCGTCGCCGACTGCCAGACGGGATCGGGAAGCACGCCGTCCAGGACCGGCGGCTCGGCGCATTCGGGCACGGTCAGTTTCTCCGCAGCCCCAAGCAACCCCGTCGCCGCAAACAGCCCGATAACGACCGCGAGTTCTCCGGTCATAATGCCTCCTGTTCAACAGCGTCGCCCGTGTCACCGCATGCAGGTTCTGTTCGGTAACACCGTTGAGTAGATCCTCGAACCTGTATTCCGGCTCCTGTGTGTCCACAAAGGAAATACATCGAGTCGAAGTCGAACACAAGCCCTCGCTTACCCAACGTGCGGGCGACCACGTTCCGCCCTGGAACACCGGACTGGCACTGCCCCATCTGTCACGTCCCAATGATTGCGGCTGCATTCATCCCCTCAACTCGCACAAAACCAATGGCAAGGAGCCCGCCGCCGCGATGAACCGCACACCGCATAGAAAAGCACCACACCCGCCAACCGCGAGCGAGGGATCCACAGCCGCGACGACGGACGATTACGCCAACGGCGCCCTGCATACCAGCCTGGGGCACTCGCCCCAGGTTGTCCGTACCCCATGGATCATGCCCTGAAGGGGCGCCGCACATAGTCTACAGCCAGGTGACCTCGATGTGGGGGCTTATGCAGCGCCCCTACAGGGCAAGACCAAGCTACCTGGCCCCATACCCAGGGCGTCGCTGCGCTGTGCCCTGGGCTGGTATGCGGACGCGCGTTGCCGTTCCCGCCGGTCACTGCCGCCGAAGCAGCGGCCTGTCTCGCAAGGCTCGACTCAGTGCTCAAGAAGCCGATCATCATCTCCGGAGAACCGTTTACTGTTCTTGTGCGGCATTTGACGCAGAGTGCTCGGGATTCCTCCTCAACTGGCCTGAGTCTACCACGTTGGACAATAGGTGTCAAAGCCTACCACTTAGCGGTAGTTTACTGTGGATGCAGGAAGAGGGATCTGCAACCTTCTCTCATTCAAGTGGAAAGATCTACGCGTCGTTGTATTGCCCTCTTGTGGCATCGAAGCACGCGTAGGTGTAGCGTGCAGCCTTCATCAATAGC
>JABHEG010000259.1 GCA_018676675.1 Lentisphaerota bacterium | reverse complement strand
GCTATTGATGAAGGCTGCACGCTACACCTACGCGTGCTTCGATGCCACAAGAGGGCAATACAACGACGCGTAGATCTTTCCACTTGAATGAGAGAAGGTTGCAGATCCCTCTTCCTGCATCCACAGTAAACTACCGCTAGGACAGGCCCCCGTCAGCGTGTCGGCGGTGGTCCGCAATCTCTTCAGTGAGGGGCTCATATCGGAGGACCAGTTCCTTACTCAGAGTGAGTGTGCTGAAGGAGGCCTGATCCGGATCGACCTGTTCTCCAACTCCTCGGGCACCAGAGCGATCGGGTGCAGCTACAGGCTTGTAGGCACGGAAGGAGTGATCGAGTTCCCAGCTTGGGGAAAGACGATTCAGGTGACTCGTGACAACGGCGAGAACATCAGTCGGCCGGTGGACGCTGATCTGGCAGAGCTCGATGGTTTCCAGCGCCTCCACCTGCTCTTCCGAAACGCCGTATCCGGTGCTGGGCCCGTGCCTCTGAGTGGCGAAACAGCGGCCCTGAATCTGGAATGGGGGTTGGCTGCCTACATCTCAAGCGAAGAAAGGCGAACGATCGATCTCCCCCTTCCGCCTGAGATGGCCGATTTCTGTGGCCCCATCGTCCCCGAAACCGTTCCCGCCACTCGTCAAGACTGACACCCGGCCCACCAAGACCGACTTGCCGGCAGAAGGAAAGCGGACAGGCATCCACGCAGGAGATCAGCCTGGAAGGGCAACCTCGAGAGCCAAAGGCTGGGCCAGATCAACATTTGCCGCCTCCAGGCGGCTCCTTGAGGACAGAACGCAGACATTGCTCTGCTGCAGTCCCGGTTCGAGGCATCGGAGGGCCACTGCCCGGACGGCTTCCGGGGTCGCCGAAAGGAGAACGCGGTGACGCTGTTCACGCAGGTCTTCGGTAAGGTGAGCCAGGTGCCGCCAGAGCGCCGTCGCAGTTGCCATTCCCGGCCGGATGGGCCGTTCGTCAGTTCGAGCGCAGCCAATCACGGCACGCTCAATCTCTCGAGCCGTCCAGGACACCGTGTTGAGGTAGTCAATGGTTCTGTGGTAAGTCTCGATGGTACGTGAGACGTTGGGATCTCTGTACGACAGGAGCTCAAAGACCTGAGCTGAGGGATCGTAGTTGCAGGACCCGCCATAGGCCCCGCCCTTGGCGCGGACTTCCTCCCAGAGGTAATCATAGCTCAGCAGCTGCGAGAAGACTCCCAGCAGCGGGGAGTCGGGGTCGGAACCGTGCGGGGCCGCCATGCAGAGGGCGCAATAAGCCACATCTGCCGTCGCGACGAGTCCTTCACTTAGAGGCGTTCCCGTCGGGGCGATCCCAGCCGGGGTGGCCCCCGCTCCGGGCTCAGGAAGTCCCGTAACGATGTCATCCAACCAGCTCTGCGTGCGGGCAAGCAACGCGTCGGTACCGGTGAAGGAGAGGTTCACACAACCCCTCGTCAAAATATGGCGCCGGATGGCCTCGACCTTCCCGACGAGACCGTCCAGACACCCGGACTGAGCGGTGGCCAGCTTCCCGGCGAGACGAACCTGACTGATCCCCATCAGGGCCTCGGAGGCACGCGCTACTTCCGAGACAGTGCGCCCAGCGTAGGCTCCCGCATATCGGTGGCCATTCCTGACCACTGAGCTGGCCAGACGCACCTTCCGCTGAGTGAGTACATCATTGAGTCGCGCGCGGTCTGCCATCGTGAAGTCGAGGAGCACCTCACGCATGACCTCAAGTGCGGCCTCATAGGTGCGGTCGACGGCCTTCAGTGAGACCGTCAGGTACCTGAGCGACGCCCCGGGGTCTACCGCATCTGCGCTCACGAATGTCCCGGCGGAGA
The DNA here is from genome assembly GCA_018676675.1 of Lentisphaerota bacterium. Taxonomy (GTDB): domain Bacteria; phylum Verrucomicrobiota; class Lentisphaeria; order Oligosphaerales; family JABHEG01; genus JABHEG01. The sequence continues at coordinate 65,174 of JABHEG010000259.1, read as the reverse complement.
ACCCACCGGTGCAGGCTGCAATCCGTTCAGCCATCGTTGCGTAATTGTGCCGTGTCGTCCCCACTTGGTTGAGCAGTGAAGCGAAGACCTGGACATAGGGCAGCAGGTCGAATGGCAACCCCGTAAGGTCAAAGGCAAGCAGGAGGTAGTTCACCCCGTTGGCGTGGACGTGCGGCCGAACAAAAGGAACACCTTCAGAGGTCTCAAAGGCATCACTTGGGAGTCGCTTGGGAACGGGGGGGATGTCGGCCAGGCGCAACTGGGGCAATGTGGCGAGCGCTTCAGCTGAATTCGGGGTTCCCTGAATAGCAGCCAGCTCTGCGGCCTCCTGGTCTAGGTCAGCCAATTGGGCCGGGCTGAGTGCGGATTTCATTCCCTCCATGTACGCCGCCTGTTCACGATCGCGGCGGTCCTGAAGCTCCCGGTCGGGAATGAAGCGCAGCGTGAGTCGATGCGGATTGTCGATCAGTTTCTCCCTGATGAGCCGCCCGAAAAACGCTGGATCGGATCCGCACAGCTGGTACAAATCGTCGAGATGGGTATCCGCCCGGAGATAGGTCAACGGGTCAACGTCGAAATTCCATGCGCTGTACACGCGTTCCATCAGATGCAGGGGATAGGATGATTCGATCTCCCGATAGCCGTACTCGACCTGATGGAAAGCGGCGTCCATCATCTCGGCTGACACGCCCTTTTCGACGAGTCCCCGGAGTGTCCGCATGACAAGCTCAACCATCTCGTCCTGACGCTCCGGGGCAATCCCCTTCAGGCCGACATGGAATGTCCCCTGGAGCAGTCCGGCGCTGTAGCCCGAAGCGGTGAGATCTTCACCCATATGAGAATCCACGAGGGCCTTGCGTAAGGGAGCGGCCGCACTGCCGAAGAGTATCTTCTCAAGCACCTCCAGCGCCAGTTCGGTCTGCTCATCAGCCGCGTCCCCAACCAACCAGTTCAGCGTGACGGCCGACTGCCCAAGAGGCGCCTCATCCGGTCCCAGCGGAACACGTTCGTCCCGGTCACGCGGCTCAAGCCAGGGCAGGTGGCGGGGAAGCGCCGTGTCCACTTGAGGAGCTTGTGTGTCTGTCCTCAATCGAGAGTCCAGGAAGAGAAGCTGATCCGCAGTCGGGATGTCGCCATAGAGGAAGATCTGGGCGTTGGCCGGATGGTAGTAGTCCCGATGGAAACGCACGAAGACATCGTAGGTCAGATCGGGTATCGCTTCCGGCATCCCTCCTGAGTCAACGCCGTAGGGCGTGTCCGGGAAGAGCCCTTGGGTTGAGTCTCGGTCGATGACCGAATCCAGATCCGAGTAGGCTCCCTTCATCTCGTTGTAGACGATGCCCTGGACGGTAAGCGACGAATCCGTATTCCCGGCTTCAGAGAAGGCCAGATGGTGCCCCTCCTGCTTAAGGGTCATCGGGGTAATGTTCGGGTGGAACACAGCATCGCAGTACACGTCGGCGAGGTTGAAAAAGTCCTTCCTCACATTGCTGGCAACGGGGTAGACAGTGCGATCGGGATAGGTCATGGCATTGATGAACGTTGCCATGCTGGACTTGAGCATCTCGACGAACGGATCCTTCACCGGATACTTGTGCGACCCGCCCAGAACGGAGTGTTCGAGGATGTGGGGCAGGCCTGTGCTGTCAGGAGGAGGGGTGCGGAAGGAAATGGCGAAAAGGTTCTCGCTGTCGTTCGCATGGACATGGAGAACGGCGGCTCCGGTGCACTGGTGTCGCAGCTCGTAGGCTATGGCTCGCAGGGCGGGAAGGCGGGTTACACGTTCAACCAGGAAACCGTGGAGCTCGTCACCCGCCTGGTGGAGCGGAGCGGCATCGTGGATACAGTCACCACTCATGCGCAAATCCTCCTGAAGCAGAACATGCCGGTGCGGCAAAGCCGGCACCAGCATGTCGTAAAACGGTAGTCTGTCAGGTCGCGTCGCCGGGCAGCTGGCGGCAGTACCGCCAAGTCCCGTTGGGTAGGTCCCTACTTGGCCTCCTCATCAGCGACGTCCTCATCGGCGGCCTCGGCATCCTCGCCTTCCTCGGCGGGGGTCTCTTCGGCCACAGATTCGCTGTCTTCAGCGACCGGAGCGGCCTCATCCGTGGACGCCTCAGGCTCAACGCTTGCTTCCATCGCTTCCGCGACGAACTCAAGCAGACACATCTCTGCAGCATCACCGCGTCGCTGTCCAAGACGCAGAATGCGTGTGTAGCCGCCGGGCCGATCCGCGTACCGTGGCGCCACTTCACTGAAGAGGTGAGCCACCACACCCGGCTGTTTGAGGATGGAGATCGCTCGACGACGAGCGTGCAAAGAGCCTCGCTTGCCCAGCGTGATCATCTTCTCAGCGACCCGCCGGATCTGCTTGGCCTTGGCCACCGTCGTCTTGATCCGTTCTTCCATGATCAAGCTACATGCCGCATTGGCCAGCAACGCCTTACGATGCGCACTGGTCCGGCCGATCTTAAACGTAAAGTTCCTGTGCCGCATCCGGAATCAGTCCTTATCTTCGTCGTCATTGAGCCGCTGGTCCAATGCCGCGACCAATTCGTCCTTGAGGGTCATACCCAGCGCGAGGTCCAGCTCCAAGAGCTTTTCTTTGATCTCTTGGAGGGACTTCTTGCCGAAGTTGCGGTACTTGAGCATCTCAGGTTCGTTCTTCTGAACAAGCTGGCCAATGGTCCGAATCTGAGCTGTATTCAAACAGTTGACAGCGCGCACGGACAATTCCAGCCCGTTGACGCTGGTCGAGAGCCGCTCAAGAAGCTCCTGATCTTCCTCATTGGTGATCTCGATAGTCGGAGTTTCTTCAGGCTTCGACGTGCAGAAGACAGCGAGGTGCTCCTGAAGCAACGCTGCCGAGCGGGCAACGGCTTCCTGCGGATCAATCCGCCCATCGGTCCACACTTCCACATCCAGGCGGTCATAGTCAGTACGCTGGCCGACTCGACAAGCTTGGACATCATAGCGAACGCGGGTGACAGGACTGAAGAGGCAATCGACAGGAATCACACCGATGGGGTGGTCTTCGCGCTTGTTCTCCTCAGCTGGACGGTATCCGCGGCCAAAGTCGATCTCGATTTCCATACGCAGAGGGCGGTCGCGGTCCAATGTGCAGATCACCAAGTCCGGATTCAGGACGGTGGTCACACCGTCTTCCCGGATGTCACTGGCGGTCACTTTCCCGGCCTTCTCAGCGTAAAGCTCAAGCGTGCGCGGGAATTCGCCGGCGCACTGCAGCTTGACCTTTTTCATATTAAGGACGATTTCCGTGACGTCTTCGACCACGTCCGGAATATGAGTGAACTCGTGGGCAACGCCTTCGATGCGAATCGAGCTGATTGCGGCCCCGTCCATAGATGAGAGCAGTACGCGACGAAGCGCATTGCCCAAGGTATGCCCGAAGCCCTTCTCCCATGGCTCGGCGATAAAGCGGGCGTAGTTGGGCGTTGCCGTCGCCTGGTCTACTTCAAGCGAACTCGGCATCGTGAAACCTTCAATAATCGGCATGCTTTTCCTCCTGGCTGATCAGAAGACCGCGGGCAGGCCCCGCTAGGGGCTGCGATCGGCTCGGTTGGGGCAGATTCCCAACGTCACACACGGCGCCTCTTGGGTGGGCGACATCCGTTGTGCGGGATGGGAGTCACGTCACGCAACACACTGATGTTAAGCCCGGCGGCGGCGATTCCCCGAACTGCAGACTCACGGCCGGCCCCCGGCCCCTTCATGCGCACCTCTACCTCACGCATGCCGAACGACATGGCGCGTTTTGCCACATCCATACCGATTTGCTGAGCAACGTATGAAGTGCTCTTTCTGGACCCCTTGAACCCAGCGCGGCCACCGGATCCCCACGCAACGACGTTGCCGTGCTGATCGGCGATACATACGCGAGTGTTGTTGAACGTCGCGTTGATGCTGGCGACGCCGCTCGGGATGTGGCGTTGGCTACGGGCTCTCGCGACGGGGCGCGCGGCGGCGTCGGCCTCCTCGTCCGAGGCGACTGGAGCCTCAGCGCCTTCCGGGGCCACTACCGCCTCTTCTGCTACGGGAGCAGCGAGGACCTCTTTTTGCGTCTCAGCTTCTGGATTATCGTCAGCCATTGACCTTTACTCTCCTTAGCGTCGGGGAACGTGCCCCAATTCCGGGTGTTAGCCGTCAGTCAGTTTTGGCCATGCGACGTGTGGCCCTGTCACGAATGGCGCCAACTGTCTTCTTCGCGCCTTTCCGCGTTCGTGCATTCGTCTTAGTCCGCTGGCCACGGCAAGGAAGCCCGCGCCGGTGGCGGAGCCCACGGTAGCAACCAATCGCGATGAGGCGGCGGATGTTCTGGGCGGTCTGGCGACGAAGGTCACCTTCGACCATGTAACTATCTTGGAGAATCTGGGCGATGGCCGAAATGTGGTTCTCACTCAGATCACGTGCCTTCAACGCCGGATCGATCTGGGCGCGCTTGCAGATGCTCTTCGCTCCGGTCGGGCCAATGCCGTAGAGGTACGTCAGTGACGTCTCTACGCGCTTATCGTTGGGGATGTCTACACCAAGAATTCTGGGCATGCTCTTAAACCTCAATTCCCTGTGGCTCTCAGGTCGGCGGTTGGGGCACGGAGGCCCTGACGCCGACACCGGAGGGTCATCAGCCCTGTCGCTGCTTGTGCCGGGGGTTCTTGCAAATGATGCGAATGACGCCGCTGCGCTTGATCACACGACAGCCGTTACACATTCTCTTGACAGAGGCTCTGACCTTCATGATATAAACCGTTTCCTGGTTTCTAACGGGGAGGATGGAACACCCACACCTGTGGGCACCAAGTCCTCCCGTAACACGAGTCAATTCACAGCAAAAAGACCCATACTATAGCTGCCACACGATCGACGTCAAACGGAGCGTGCAAACAAACGACAGCATCTCCACCGTTTTTGCGTCGGCACCCGCGTGTTGGCAGTGCTTTCAGCGTGCGAGGCGAGGCGCAGCAGTCTGGGACCTGCACGTCAACGCTGGAAGGCGTCACTTCTTGCGGTATGTGATCCGTCCCTTGGTCAAATCGTAGGGAGACATCTCCACGATGACCGTATCACCAGGCAGGATGCGAATGAAGTGCAGACGCATCTTGCCGCTGATGTGGGCGAGGATCTCATGACCGTTTTCGAGCTCGACGCGGAACATCGTATTGGGCAACAGCTCCTTCACGATGCCTTCCACTTTTATGCAGTCTTTGGGCACGTCAAGATCTCCGGTTTTCCATTAGTAATAAGGACCATATGCTCAAAATGAGCGGACAGGCTGTGGTCCGCTGTGCGTACGGTCCAGCCATCCTCCTCAACTCTCACCTGATGTCCCCCCGCGTTGACCATCGGCTCGATCGCCAGGACCATACCAGCACGGAGCTTTGGGCCCCGATCGCGTTGGGCAAAGTTCGGGACTTCGGGGGGCTCGTGCAAGGCGCAGCCACATCCGTGGCCAACAAAATCTCGGACGGCGGTGAAGCCGGCATCGAGGATGACCCGCTCCACGGCTCGACTGATGTCATTGACATAACAGCCGCCACACGCTGCCGCGATCCCGGCTTCAAGGCTCTCCTGTGTCGCGTGCATCAGGGATGCGGCGACGGGGCTTGAAGGCGGAGGGACGGCCACCGTCCGAGCCGTGTCGCCAATGAAGCCGTTGAGTTTGACGCCTACATCGAGACTAACCAGATCACCGCACTGAATGACCCGATCGGCCCGGCCAATTCCGTGGACAACCTCGTCGTTCAACGAGATACAGATCTGTCCCGGGAAGCCCCGGTAGCCCAAGAACGCGCTGGTTCCGCCGACCTGGGCAATGAGCCCTCGGGCCAGATCATCGATCTGCCGAGTAGAAATCCCGGGGCGGACGGACGCGCAGAGCTCGTCACGAACATGAGCCGTGGCAGCGCAGGCCTCTCGGATGCCGGCTATCTCGCGCTCTGTATGTATGACAACGTTTCGCTTACGCATCAGGCTGAATCAACTGGCTTGGCTGTAACGGACCACGCGATCACGGGTTCTACAGGCATACCTCCGGGGCAGACAACGCCACGAGATGAGGTGATGTCAAAGCCGGAGAGGCGAACCCATAACGTACAGAACGTGACTCAATCGTCAAGCTGAGTTGTTCGCAGGCAGCGATTTAGGTGTCCTGGGGAGTCAGCCAAGGGGTCGGGTTGGGGGCCATGTGACGGGTTCGGGGAAGGGCTCCGCCCGACAGCCCAGGGGGGGAGGGTACGCCGCGGGCGGCAGTCGGGGTGAACCTTGAAAATGCACTGGTGCGCCCGATATTCTCAAGTACTGAATGCAGAGAGTGGGCACGCGGGGAGGAGGGCGGAGGGCGGTCAGGAGCTGAGGGAGGGCCTAATCGCCCCGACGAACTTTCTGCCGAGGCCCCTGTCGTAGAAGTAGACTAGGGGGCTGGGTACGTAAACGCGTCTTGGCCGGAAAACGAAGCGCGTGAGTGGGATAAACCGGTTGATAGCACTCCAGGCGGCGATGGGCTGCCTGAGTGACTGATAGCAGCCAATGCTGAGGGAACGTGACGATGTCAGCTCTTGAGACGCCGATGGGTTTGGCGCTGGTTGTTTGCGACACCATCATTGAAGACAAGCTGACGGGGAAGAAGACGTTGGTTGGGCTGTTCGACCGCGTTCAGGCTTCACGTCTGCCATGCGTTCACCCGACCATGACCATTTTCGTGTCGCTGACCGGAGGGCGTGGGGAGTACCCCTGCGAGGTCATCTGTCGACACACCGGCAGCGAGGCCGTCGCGTTCTCCGCCAAGGGGCAGGTTGTGCTGCGTGATCCCAGGCAGGTTGTGGACCTGGTGTTCCGGCTGAAGGGCGTCCGTTTCCCGGAGAGTGACATGTACTGGCTGCACTTTCTCGTTGATGGCGTGCCGATTATGATGCGCCCGCTTGTCATACAGAAAGCGTCTCCGGCAAAACGGGATGAAGACGAGGAAAAGGCGTGAGTTCAGGTCTGGAAGAAGGGATCCATCCGATGCGGCCCGGCTCGGAAGACGAATAATACATGGCGCTCTATAAGTTCAAAGTAAGCGATGCGGCAGGCAAGGTCAGTGAAGTCCTGGTCGAAGGTGACTCACAAACTGATGCGACGCGGCGGTTGCAACGGCGCGGCGTCGTTCCTCTGGAGTTTCTGGGTGAGGGCTCGATGTCCGAATCCGGCAAGGGAGCTCTGGGGTTCCGACGACGGTTTGATCTCATTGAGTTCACAGACCGGCTCGTGCCCCTGATTTCGGCGGAGATTCCGCTTGAGCGTGCCCTGGGGATCGTTGGTGAAGGCATTGACGATCGATTCACGGCGAGCGTGGTGTCCGACCTCCGCCGAGGTCTCCATGAAGGGCGCAAGTTCTCTGACCTTATCCGCGACCGGGGACGCCTGTTCCCCAAGCTGTTCGCGAGCGTTGTTGAGGCGGGTGAAGAAGCGGGAGCACTGGCCACCGTAATGGCTGAGCTCTTGCGCTTCCTGAACGAAAGCCGGGAGTTCCGGGCGTTTATCATTTCGGCCGCCATCTACCCTCTGTTCATCCTGGCCGCCAGCTCAGTCATGCTTGGGATTCTGTTGGGGGTGATCGTCCCTCGTTTTGCCGCTGTCCTACTCAGCACGGGGCGTGACCTACCCCTGTCAACAAGACTTCTAGTGCAGTGTTCTACCCTCGGGCGGGAATACTGGTGGACGTTGCCTATTCTGGCCGTCGCCGTCGCGTTCGTGCTTGTTCAGCTGCGTTCCGACGGGAAGATCCGACAAGCCTACGACGACATCATTCTCTCGGTCCCCCTTTTCGGGCGTATGGTGCTGCTGTCCAATCTGTCACGTATGGCTAGGACGATGGCGATCCTGATGCGCAGTGGCGTGCACCTCCTCGACACCGTGGCCATAGCCAACCGGGTCATCCAGAATGCGACCCTGAGTCAGTCGATTTCGGGGGTAGCCGGAGAGCTTCGCCAGGGGCAACGGCTGTCGCATGCCCTTGGGAACAGCCGGTTCATCCCACCTTTCATGCTGCGGATGTTGGCTGTCGGCGAGGAGACCGGCGCGGTTGAGGCGATGCTCGAACGCGTAGCCGATCGGTACGAAACCGACCTGCGCCGGATGATCAAGCGAACGTTGAGCCTGTTCGAACCGGCAGTCATCATCTGTCTCGGCGGCTTTGTCGGTATGGTTGTGATGGCCATGTTCTTCGCCATCATGGATATGCAAGGGGCTTTCTAAGTCCCTCCCGGAGGACGGCGAATGGTCCACCACGCTGTTGCTGCGCGGAACCGGGGCAACAGACAGTGGTCAGAAGACTATGGACGACGGTTGAGGGACGGCGGCCCCCCGTGAAGCTTGGACAGACCACAAAGGAGGAAGCGACGTGAATACGAATAGGCGTCAAGTGAAACGCCGGAGACAGGTCTTCTCACTGGTCGAGATCATGATCGTGGTTGTGATCATCGGCATGATCATGGGGCTGGTGGGACCAAATGTGATGAAGAAGCTGCAGAAGGCAAAACACCAGAATGCGAAGAACCAGATCAAGCTGCTCTGCAATGCAGTGGACGACTATTACCTCGATATGTCCGAGTATCCCGGGCGCTTGGACGATCTGGTGCAGAACTCAGGCCATGAGAAATGGGATGGCCCTTATCTGACGCCCCCGAAAGTGCCGCTGGACCCATGGGGCAAAGAGTACCGGTACGAGGTCCCCGCAAGCCAGGGCAGTTCGCCCTACGGTCTGTACAGCTACGGAGCCGACAACGCATCGGGTGGTGAAGGTGAATCTGCTGACGTTCATAGCTGGGAGTAGCCACTCTGGTCTGACTCGACGATTCGAGTCGCCGCCCTCTAAGCGCCCGCGCCGCGTAGGACATCCGGCGGGGACACGTGGATGCAGCAGGGCCTTCACGCTCCTGGAAATTCTGGTCGTGCTTGCTATTCTCGGTTTCGTGCTTGCCCTGGTGCTGCCACGCATTGGCAGGCTACCGAGGCAATTGCTCATCCAAAATGGACTCTCCCAGATCCGCATGGCCTTCAGAGATGCGGGAACAAAGGCGCGGGCGTCAGGCAAGCCGACTCGCCTGATACTCAGCCCTGAAAGTCATGAGTTCCGGATTGAGAATGGGTTGGCTCAGGGGGCGCAGACAGCCGAACTGGGTGGGATCTCATCGGGAAACCCCGGCAGCCCCGAGGGGGGGCGTGAGACTCCTGGGTTCCTCAGCAAGCTCTCGAGCTACAAAGTCCCCACGGAGATCGCGTGGAATCTGGATGACGTCCTGCGCGACGACAGCGGAACAGTGACGTACTCGTTCTTCCCGGGCGGAGAGGCCAGCGGCAGCGCCGTCGAGTTTGAGCTTGGGGACTCGCACTTCGTGCTTGACATCGACCGACTGACTGGCAGACCGATCATCGACGAATTGGAGTAGGCAGACAGGCATGTCCCCCAGAGGGGCGGAGCAAAGGCGCTCCGGGGGAGAGATGGTGCACGTCTGAGTGCGGTCTACGAGAGGGTGACCGCCCGGACCTGCTGAAAGTCACACTGCCCTTTGAAGACCTTCGCGATGCCATCCTGCATCAGCGAACGCATCCCCTCCATCATGGCCAGCTCCCGAAGTTCCCCGGCACCGGGCTTCGACAGGATCATCTCCTTGACAGTTTGCGTGCCCATCAGGACTTCGTGAACGCCCGTCCGGCCTTTGTACCCCGTCCCCCCGCAGCGCTCGCAGCCAACCGCCCGATAGAGCTCCAGGTCGGCCTCGTTGACCCCGAGTTCGGGGAAATACTCCGGCCCGTAATTGGAGACCAACTTCTCAAAGTCCTCACTGGAGGGCGTATAGGGCTCTTTGCACTGCGAGCAGAGCGTACGAATAAGACGTTGAGCAACGACCCCGACGAAGGCGTCGGAGAAATTGAGGGGGTCCAGCCCCATGTCGAGGAGACGGGTGATCGTCTCAGGCGCGGAGTTGGTATGAAGGGTCGAGAAAACCAGGTGACCGGTCAGCGAGGCCTCAATGCCGCTGTGGGCCGTCTCGTAGTCACGCATCTCACCAATAAGAATGACATCGGGGTCAGCTCGGAGGAACGCACGCAGGGCTCGGGCGAAATCGAAACCGATGGCTGACTGGATCTGGATCTGCTGGAGCCCCGGTTGGGTAATCTCAACCGGATCTTCTGCAGTCAGTATTTTGCGCTCAGGCTTGTTGATGACTCCAAGAATCGCGTGCAGCGTGGTCGTCTTACCGGATCCCGTCGGCCCGACCACAAGCATCAGTCCGTGCGGATGGTCCAGCATCTTCTGGACCTTCTCCTCATTCCGCGGCATCAGGTTGAGCTTGTCAAAGGGCAGCGCGGCTCCCGCCGCCAGGATACGCATGATGACCGATTCACCGTTAACCGTCGGGAGCGTAGCAACACGAAGCTCGAGGGGGCTGCCATAGAGTCGGCAGGCGATCTTACCATCCTGCGGGAGGCGGCTCTCCGCGATGTCCACCTTCGACATGATCTTGATACGGGCCACGACATAGCGGATATGTGAAGACGGTATCTGCAGGACCGGGCGGCAGACGCCGTCAACCCGCATTCGGACCACTGCGGGGGCATCGCCCTTGGATGGCTCAATGTGGACATCTGAGGCGCCCAACTCGACGGCGTCGGCGATCATCTTGTTCACGAGTTGGACGACCGTTGCGGCGTTCTCATCAATCAGCTCGTCGGGATGCTTGTCCCCGCCCTTCCCCCCACCTTTGGCATTGCGCTCGTCATCGAGACGGCCCACCAAGTCCTCCAGTCCCACTTCGGGGGCGTCGACCTCAATCTCCTGCTCCTCTTCCTTCTCGTCGGGGGCTACGCCAAGATAGCGCAGGATGTCTTCCTCAAGCCCGACCATGAACTCGTAGGAATCCGCGTTCAGGATGCCCTGGATATCCATGATCTTCTGGGCATCATTCGGGTTGTCAATGAGAATGACGGCTCGTTCACGGTCGCCGGAAACGGGGACCCACGTATTCCGTATCAGGAAAGACTTGTTCAGAGACTCGACCAGGGACTCCGGCGGTACCACCTCTTCGTTGTAGCCCATGAAGGGCACTTGGTAGTACTGCTCCAGGGATGCCCCAATCTCCTCGGTCGTCAGCTCAAACGTCGCCTTGAGGAGGTAGGGAACGGAACCCACACCATCGTTCGCAGCCTGCTCGATCTCCTCCAGTTGTTGCCTGGTGATCCGGCCCTGGGCGATCAAGTATTCATAGGGACCCTCGGTTGATTCCCGGTCATAGCGTATTTTCTGGGCCAGGATTCGGCAGATCTCCTGAGCCAGGAGGAGATCACTCTCAGTGAACACGCCTTCACCAATCCGGTTCATGACCTGGAGTACCCCCAGGAGGGTATCGCCGAAGCACATGGGGACAACCATCATCGACCGAGTCAAGAACCCGCCGACCTGGTCGTAGCTGTAGTCGAAATGAAGACGCGAGTGGATTGACGTAAGCTGCTGGGCATCGTAGACATCGTCAACGCGCACAGCCTGCTGGCTCATGGCGACGTAGCCCGCGATCGACGAAGGGCTCAGCGGCAGACGGATGACACCGATGTCGTCCCCCGTCTTGAAGCGTGAGACAATCTCACTGCCATCCGGACTGCGTTCGTAGATGGTCATGCGTTCAGTCTGCAGGACCTCAAGGATATCCGGGGCAACATCCCAGATAATGTCCTCCAGGCGGTCCGCCTGCTGAATGCGCTCGTAGATGGAGGTGAGTTGCCCCTGCTGCTCCATGGCCCGGCGGCTGATCTCCGCCGCGCTCATCGTTGTGCCGCTACCTGCCATCGCGATCCTTCTCCGGTCGCTGTGTCCTGATCTTCGAGAGGCTGTCCTCGGGACCCGCTAGGTCAGGCCCAGGGCTTTCTCCGTAGTCTTGAAGTGTACCTTCGCAAACCGGGTGAGCAACTTGTGTCCACCTTCTTGCCCCAGGGACGAGGCCACCTTAACCACGCCGGAGCCGGCTCCCTTTGGGAGCGACACGCCCGCAGCCGTGCCCAGTTGCTCAAGGCGGCGGACGAACTCGTCGCGAGCCAGAATGGAAGCCGCCGCCACCGCAATGTCAGATTCCGCTTTGGTCCGCTGCTCAAGCTTGATCCTGGCGCCCCGCTCCATCAAGGCGCGCTCCACCGTGCTCTTCCGGCCGAACTGATCCGAGATGGCGCGCGGGCAATCGGGCACGCGATCAAGGAGATTTTCCACGGCCCGGGCATGCCCCCAGGCCAGTAGTTTGTTCACGTTACCAATCTTGGCATACAGGCGATTGTAGGCCTCGGGACCAATCGGGACGATGCTGAACCGTCCCCGGGTCTCGGCGCGAATGACCTCGCTGAGGTCCCGGATACGGCGGTCGTTCTTGATGGCTTTGGAGTCTGTCACACCCGCGGCGAGGAGGGTCCGCGCTGAATCCGCATCCACGTAGGCAGCAGCGATGACCAGAGGACCGAAGTAGTCCCCCTTCCCACTCTCGTCGATACCGGCGTGAGGTTCGAACATCTCCGGCGACTCGGTCTCGGCCAGGAGGTGTTCATAGCCGAAACGCGCTTCGCCGAGAATCTCAGGTTCGAGGATGAACTGAACAAACTCCGCCGTCCCCTTCCCCTGGACGGTCAGTTTGCCTGACTCGTACGCAACGACCTGTGTCTTCTCGAGCCTGGCCCGCCAATGGGCGTACGGGGCATCCCCGAACTCCCAACCTTTCGCCTCCATGATCTGCCGAAGTTCGCCGATCTGGGCGGCCTCAAGCGTATGGACATAATTGGTAGCAGTAGACATATGCGGAAGTGGGGGCAGTCCTTTGCGGGCGCCGGGGCCCGATTGCCGTCGCGACGCGGTTACCGAATATAAAACTCGCCCGGGGCAAAAGGCAACCCCGGGCGAGTTTGGTAATCAGGTCTCCAGGAATCGGAGCCAGACAGGCTACACTCAAGCCGCCCGGCCCCTCAGCCCGGTATTACTGGCCGATGCCAAGCCAACCCTGGACGATCGGCGAGAACTTCACCACCACAGGAGCGAAGACCACACTGACCATGCTCATCAGCTTGATCAGGATGTTCAGGGATGGACCGGATGTGTCCTTGCAGGGATCACCAACCGTATCACCCACCACGCCAGCCTTGTGGGCCTCGGATCCTTTGCCGCCATGGTTGCCCTTCTCAATGTACTTCTTGGCATTGTCCCAGGCACCACCGGCATTGTTGAGCATCGTTGCCAGCACGAAGCCGCAGACGAGCCCACCGGTCAGCAGTCCCATCACCCCGGCAACGCCGAGGATCAGCCCGGTCACCACCGGGACGACGATGGCCAACAGGGAAGGAACGATCATCTCACGCTGAGCACCAGCCGTTGAGATGGCCACGCACTTCGCGTACTCGGGCGTGGCTTCACCTTCCATGATACCGGCAATCTCCTTGAACTGACGGCGCACTTCGTTCACCATGGCGCCGGCTGCACGGCCGACCGCCTTCATGGTCATGGCGCAGAAGACAAAACACATCATGGAACCGACGAACATCCCGCACAACATGCGGGGGTTCATCACGTGCATCCCGAACGTGTTCACCATGTCCATGATCCCGGCGCTGTGAGCCTGCTCAGCCGTAAAGCCCATGAAGACACCCTCACCCTCGGTCGCATAGCGGGCGACCCAGATCTTCACCTCTTCGATGTAAGCCGCGAGAAGGGCCATTGCCGTAAGAGCGGCTGAACCGATAGCAAAGCCCTTGCCGATGGCTGCGGTGGTGTTACCCAGCATGTCCAGCGCGTCGGTCTTCTGACGCACTTCTTCGCCAAGGCCCGCCATCTCGGCGTTGCCACCGGCGTTGTCAGCGATCGGGCCGTAAGCATCTGTGGCTAGAGAGAAACCGAGGGTGGAGAGCATGCCGACAGCGGCAAAGCCGATGCCGTAGAGGCCCATGTTGATGTCGCTGAATCCACCGGCAAAACCGAACGCACAGAGAATGCCGATGATGATGGTGATGACCGGCCACCCAGCTGAGAACATGCCGACTGCCAGACCGTCGATGATGGTGGTCGCAGCCCCCATTTCGGCCTGTTCCGCGATGCCCTGAGTCGGCTTATACTCGTCAGACGTGTAGTACTCGGTCAGTTTGCCGATCACGCAACCGGCGATGAGACCGGCGCAAACGGATCCGCACACGCCCAAGGGAATCAGTCCCATTTTGGCGAGCACAAAGCAGACGATGCCGATACCGATCGTGCTGCCCCACAGTGGGAAGGACAGAGCATTCATGAGCGTCTTCATGTCGGCCTTGTCGCCGCAACGAACGGCGAGACAGCCAATGATGGAGAGAACCGTGCCGATACCGGCAACGATCATCGGGGCTGTGACCAGTGTGATGCCCAGTTGGAAGTCACCCTTGACGGCGCCGACGGCTGCGCCCAGGGCGGCCGTGGCCAGGATCGAGCCGCAGTATGACTCGTAGAGGTCCGCGCCCATGCCGGCGACGTCACCGACGTTGTCACCAACGTTGTCCGCGATGGTAGCCGGATTGCGGGGATCGTCCTCGGGAATACCGGCCTCGACTTTGCCCACGAGGTCAGCGCCGACGTCAGCAGCCTTGGTATAGATGCCGCCGCCGACACGCGCAAACAGCGCCTGCGTCGATGCGCCCATACCGAAGGTGATCATCGTGGTGGTGATATGAACCAGCTTCTGGATGTTGGTGCATCCGGGATGGACCAATTCCATGCCCATGAAACTTAGCCCGGCAGCCATGTTGGCCTGCGTGTAGACGCACTTGTCAAGAACGAGGTACCAAAGGCAAATGTCGAGGAGGCCCAGGCCCACAACGACCAAACCCATGACAGCGCCTGAGCGAAACGCGACTTGGAGCCCCAAGTTCAGACTCTCGCTGGCGCCTTGCGCGGTTCGGGCTGACGCGTTGGTCGCCGTCCGCATACCGAAGTAACCGCACAGACCGGAGAAGAAGCCACCGGTCAGAAAAGCGATGGGGACAAACGGGTTCTGGATACCGAAGAAAGCCAGGGCTCCCAAGATGACCATCAGAACCATGAAGACCATGAAGACGACCTTGTACTGGCTCGTCAGATAGGCCATAGCGCCCTCGCGCACATAGCCCGCAATCTCCTGCATGCGGTCGTTGCCTTCGCTGGCAGACATCATTTTCTTGTAAAAGAACCAGGCAAAGAAAAGTGACACAATCGACGCGATTGGTGCAATCCACCAGACACCCGGGATGATTCCCACACTACCCGTTGGCCCGCCGTCGGCCGCCATTGCCGAAGGTATCGCCATGAGAGGCGCACCAACCATGAGTTTCCGCATCACCGTGTTCATACTTTCTTCCTTTTGTCGACGCTTCAGTCACTCACCCAACACTAGGAAACCCCGCCACAGAGAGTCCCATGCACTCAGTCACAAGCGCCGATAATAGAACACCATAGGCCGAAGAATCAAGGTCTCTCAGACGCGGCCCCGGCCTGGAGAACGCCCCTTCCCGAGGGAGCCAAACCCGGTGAAGGAAGCGTGCTTCGCAAGTTCGGACGCGGTCCCGGCTAAACACGCGCAACGGACGTTCAGCGCGGACAGCGTACCACGCACGGCCGGGACTGATTTGGGTTCGGGGTGAAGACTCGAACAACCCCGGCCTTGTGGTGTCGTCCACCGGGGGAGGTCCCCTCCGGCCGCCGAACAGCGCCCCCTGAAAGGGGCTGAGTAGAGCACACACAAGTGGCTCTACACCAATGTATTTGACGTATTCACACAACTCTAACATGGCGCTCACGGGGGATTTGCCCCGGATTTCGCTAAGATGAGCAAGGAAAACGGCACTTCGCTCCGCTACGAGCCTTACTACGAACGCCGGTGTACCGGTGGCGCAGTCTATTCGTACTTAGCGACGTAGGCCTTGCCAGAGTCGCGTCCGTTCGGTGGGGACACCGGACGTCTCAGCTCCTATCTTAGTGCCATTGGGGATTGCCCCTCCGGCATCATGGTGGTTTGCAGCGGACCACTACAGTTGTCTGTCACACGAAATCCAGAGCGGTCGTTCGAGCAAACATGAGTAGGGAACAGTGGCCTAGCGGAGAAAGGACACAACTCAGCATCGTCGCGTGGCCCGGGGAAAGTCACGGGTCCCTGAAGCGACACCTAACGAGCGCTCCGCCAGAGGAATGCCATTTCCTCCCCTTAAGAGGGATCCCGTCCAACCCGGAGGGATCCCTTCTCTTTGTTGCTGGCAGTTCCACTCCTTGAGTCCTGCCGCGACGTATATTGGCTGCATCCGGCCTCAATGTGGAAGGCGGTGCCATCCGGCGACCTCGTGCTGGATGCGCTTCCGCCCGCTGATCGTGATGCTGTTCACCGCTGGGCCCGATTCTGGACGAACGGGAGAGATAGGCCATGCCTTGCTACGACTGTCACGCCCATCTTGCCGATCCACGGGTGTTGCCAAGCCTGACAGCGACGCTGTCCGAAGCGACCGACCATGGCGTGTGCGGCATCCTTGCAAACGCAGCGCGGCTTTCGGAATGGCCGGCGATCATCGAGATGAGCCAACACCAGCCGGTTCTCGGGGCGCTGGGGCTGCATCCGTTCTTCCTGGATGAGTGGTCCGCCGATGTTCCGGACCGGCTGGAAGACGCTCTGCAGGAGCACGAGCGCATACGGGCGGTGGGAGAAATCGGTCTCGACTTCTACGAAGGCCGGGACGATCTACCCAAGCAGGTCGAGGTGTTCGCAGCGCAGCTCGACGTCGCAGTCCGGCTGAACAAGCCTGTGGTCTTCCACAACCGCAAATCATGGAACGAGTTCTTCACCGCACTGCGGAACACCGGTCCCGTCCAGGGCGCATGCCACCACTTCAGCGGCAGCCTGGAGACAGCACGGCAAGCGCTGGATACCGGCCTGTTCCTGTCATTCTGCGGGCCGTTGACCTACGCCAATGCGCGACGCCTGAAGGAAGCAGCCCGGTACACGCCCCTGGATCGCATTCTCACGGAAACTGACACGCCGGATCTGCCGCCTGAGCAGCACCGAGGAGAGCAGAGCCGGCCGCATCACGTTCACTGGGTCGTGACAGAGATCGCCCGGGTGAAAGGCATCACCCCGGACGACGTCTCCGCCGCGGTCGAAGCGAACTTCACCGGCCTGTTCGGCAAGCCATAAAGACCTTGTGTCAACACCATTCCAGCTGAGTCAGCTTGAGGTCACAGGCACGTCCTGCCCCGTGCGAGACGACTCATAGATGGCCAGAATGAGGTCGACAGCCTTCCTGGCGCTCTCGCCGATGATGTAGGGATCGCGGTCCTCTTTGATCGCTTTGACCATGTCATCAATCAGAAATACGTGCCCTTCGGCGGTGACCGCTTTGTTGTCACCAACCGTCCCCCCTGAACCGTCGATCTCTTCTGGTGGCTCGACTTCGGTCGCCCGCCCGTCGTCTTCACTAGTGACTGCCCAGCGCGAGAGCTTCGTGCCATTGACGCAGATGGTGCCGTGTTTGCCATGCAGTTCGCAACGCCGGGCCTCTCCCGGGTTACAGGACGTCGTGCCGATGATTGTCCCGAATGCGCCGCCCTTGAACTTGAGCGCGGCAACGCAAGTGTCCTCTACCTCAATATCACGGACGAGATGATCACAACGGGCGAAGACTGACTCGACATCGTCATTCATGAGCCACAGAAGAAGATCGATCCCGTGGACGCCCTGGTTCATGAGCGCACCACCACCATCCAGGGCCCAGGTACCACGCCACCCCGCACTGTTGTAGTACGCTTGGGAACGGTAGTTCTTCAGCAATGCGTCACCCAGCACCATCGGGCCGAGCTCGCCAGCCATGATCGTCTTGCGAGCCTTGATCATGTCAGGGGAGGTCCGGCTCTGGAAGACGCAGCCCAGTTTGACTCCGGCTTCTCTACAGGCAGCGATCATCGCGGTCATCCGTCCCCGGTCGATGTCCAGAGGCTTCTCGCAGAAGGCGTGTTTCCCAGCCTTGGCCGCGGCGATCACACAATCCGCATGAAGCCCTGAGGGTGTGCAGATGCATGCCACATCGACATCGTCAGCGGCAAGTATCTCCGCGTAGTCGCGGTAGAATTGGGCTCCCCCCGATTCCTCGGCAAAGGCCTTGCCCTTCTCCTCGTCGATGTCACAGACGGCGACCACCTCTGCCTCGGCGCATGCCTCAATGGCCTTCCTGTGCGTCGGTGCGATGACCCCACAACCGATAATGCCGAAGCCAAGTTTCCCGTCTTTCATGGTACCTTTCTCCCTGAATCAGCGATCCCTGTCTGTTCACGTTACGCACGTCCATCGGAGCACGCTCAGTCGTTCGCAGGCAGATCATAGCGCCGCCGGCCGACCCCTGCCACCCTCCCAACAGGAGAAGGCGGACCCTCAACGGGGTGGATCAGAGACGACGCAGATGGAGCGAACACGAGCCCCCCGGGGAGTGAATTCCCGGCAATCTCGCACCACGCCTGTATATTGGCGTTTCCTGGATGACAACACGCGCACCCGTTCCCCGCTTCTCAGGCCGATGGTGGCCGTCCGATACGGGGTTCGCCAAAATGCATCGTCGCATGGCCCCCTGGGCGAACGCCACCTGGAGCAAGAAACGTCATGGTAGACAGACACATGCATTTGGTCATCGTGTCATTCTGTCTGCTGCCTCTGGCTTTGACGTTCACCGGCTGCGAGACGACCGGCGTAACAACGCTCGAGGAACGGCGAGCGTCCTACGAAGAGGCCGTTGAGTTCCTGCGCATGGGCAGAACGCGGGCCGCTGCAGTGAAGGAGAAGTTCGGGGCACCGGTCGAGATCAAGGATGTGACCCAGCTCGAGGCCGCCGAGCTCCCGCCAAGCCATATCGCCCTGACCGCCGGACAGCTCTGGCGCTATTGGCAGAGCGACACGGTGCTCATGAACGCCTACACAGATAGATCAATGGGAACGGACCGAGCCGCAATGGTCGGAGCGGGGGGATTCACCCACACTCTCACGCGGCGAACCCGGATGGACCTCTTTTTCGACCCCTATGGTGTCCTCAGGTACTACCGAATCTGGCGTGATGCCCCGGGAAGGTGAGCCGCCGGAAGGCGACAGGCGTCAATCGAAGAGATTGTACTTGACGATGTACCAGAAGGCCGCGACGCCGTCTCGCCAGTTGATCTTCTTCCCCTCGTCAAAGCGCCGCGCATTGTACGAGATTGGGACCTCGTAAATCCGGCAGCCCCGGCGCGCCAGCTTCGCCGTCAGCTCAGGCTCAATCCCGAACTTGCTGCACTCCAGCGTCAAATCTTTGAAGATGTCGGCCCGGATCATCTTGTAGCACGTTTCCATGTCGGTAAGATTCACATTGGCCAACATGTTCGAGAAGGTTGTGAGTACCTTGTTCCCGACATAGTGCCAGAAGCTGTCGACCAGGATTTCCGTACCCGAGTATCGACTGCCGTAGACAACATCCGCCGTGTCGTCCTCAATGGGCTTCAGAAGGCGGGGGAATTCTTCGGGTGAGTACTCCAGATCCGCGTCCTGAATCACCACGACATCCCCGGTCACGCGCTCCTGAGCTGTCCGGATCGCGGATCCTTTCCCCATGTTCTCCTCGTGATGAACGATGATCAGATCATCGCTCTCAGGCAACGAAGCCAGCTTTTCGCGTGTCCCATCGTCTGAACAGTCATTTACAACGATCAGCTGGAGGGACGGCACTCCGCAGGATCGCACGCGCTCGACCATATCGAGGATGGTCGATTCCTCGTTGTATGCAGGTATGATCACAGACAATTTCATGGGCGATCACCTTCTTTGAAGTAGCCGGTCACGGTCGAACAGCACGGGATCCGGTGACTGTCCGTGTACGTTGAGGGATGTGTGGTAACATCGCACGCGCAAAGCTCGAACGCCAGAGGAAGCCCAACCTGCCAGGGGCTTCCGGTTGCGTTTTCCCCTTGAATCCTTACATTTAGTGCCCCTGTTGCCAAGTCAAAATCGCCTCTGGGAAAGTTAGTTAATATGGAAATGCTGCTGACGGTGACGAAGGTGCTCTTCGTCGTTTTCTTTTTTGGGCTCTGCATCTTCGTGCATGAGCTTGGGCACCTGCTGGTTGCGCTCTGGCAGAAGCTCTACGTCCAGCGCTTCTCGGTGGGCTTCGGGAAGAAGATATGGGGCACGAAGTACAAGGGGGTTGAGTACGTCGTAAGCGCACTGCCCTTTGGTGGGTACGTGGCCCTGCCCCAGCTCGATCCGACAGACACCCCGCATACCGTTGATGGGCGCGAGCTGCCTCCCGGAGCCCCGAAAGCACGCGCCCTGACCGCCTTGGCCGGTCCCCTTGCGAATGTCTTCTTTGGTTTCTTCCTCGCGCTGTTTATCTGGTGGATCGGGATCGACAAGCCGGCCCCCGCCACGTTCTGCGATGTTGTGGACGTCCCTGAAGCCTGTGCGGAGTACGCGGCAGGGCTCCGGGCCGGAGACCGAATTGTCACAGTGGACAGCAAGGCGCTCTCCCGCGGCTGGGAAGAGCTGACCAATGCCGTCGTTCTGAGCACGGGCGACGTTACGCTTGGCGTAGAACGTGGCGGAAAAACCCTCGACATTGTCTACAAACCGGAACCCAACCCGGAAACGGAAGGACTGGGATACCCCTTCTTCCGCGTGCAGCTGCCCATCGTGGTGCGTCGCACAATGAGTGGCTCCCCGGCAGCCAAGGCGGGACTCCAGCGCGGCGACCGAATCGTGAGAGTCAATGGGGAACGCCTCCTGACCACGCTTGAGTTCGTCGAGTGTGTGAAGGCGTCCAAGGGCGCCCCATTGGAACTGCTCATCAACCGGGGGGGAACAGAGATCACGGTCGCGGACCTGCGAGCTCGCGAAGAGACGGTTGAAGGCGAGGTGGTCCATCGCATCGGCATCGAGTTCGGGGCCTTCGTGAAGATGCACCCCAACCCCTGGCAGCAGTTCGTCGGGATCTTCGTCCGGACCCGGGACACATGGCGCTCGCTCTTCTCACGGAAATCTCTGGTCAAGACAAAGCACATGAGCGGGCCGGTCGGTATTCTGCAGATCATCTGGATCAAGGTCGCAAGCGGGTTCATCGAGGGGCTTTCGTTCGTCATCCTGGTGAGCTTCAGTCTCGCCTTCTTCAACCTTCTGCCAATACCGGTTCTCGACGGGGGGCACATTCTGTTCGCGCTTCTTGAGGCGGTCATCCGCCGCAAAATCCCGACCCGCGTGGCAAACGCACTGCAGACGGCATTCGCCTGCGCTCTGATTGCCCTGATGCTGTATATCACGTGGTTCGACCTCAAACGTTCCGTCCGTATGTGGCGGCTGAGGAAGCCGGTCGTCGAAGAGCAGGTGGATGCACCCCAAGAACACGACGTGCCCAAGACACCCAAAACGCCGGCGCCGACTCCTGCGGATGACACGGAGATGCCGTAGGCGAGCAGGCGAGCGGTCGGACGCGGTCGACCATACCTGCGGCCAAGCGAAACCCGAGGACAGAAGCGTGAGCACAACGGTGGCCATCGACGGCCCGGCAGCATCCGGCAAGAGTACAGTCGCGCGCCTGCTCGCGAGTCGCCTCGAGGGGTTCTACATCAACACGGGTGACATGTACCGAACCGTCACCTGGCAGGCTCAAGCCCGTGGCATCGACCTCGAGAGTGATGGGCCGGCCGTGGTGGCCATGCTTGACGACTTGAGCCTCGCCTATGAACTCTCGCCCGAAGGCGTCCCCGAGCTGCACCTCAACGGCTCCGTCGTCCCGCCCGATCGCATCCGCAACGCGACAGTGACACGACAGGTCAGCTATGCCGCTCGCATCCCGGGCGTCCGGATCTGGATGCGAAGCCGACAGCGCGACAGTCGCAGCCTCGGAACGGTCGTCATGGAAGGACGGGACATCGGCACGGTCATCTTGCCCGACGCACCGCACAAATTTTTCATTACGGCCTCCCCTGAAGTCCGCGCCCGTCGTCGTCTCGGGCAGGAAGGGGAGACCGATGCGGGAGCCACCGTGGCCGCTGTGGCCGCGGAAATCGCCGAACGGGACCGGATCGACAGCACCCGCGCTGTCGCCCCCCTCAAGCCTGCCGACGATGCCCTTATCATCAACACGGATGCGCTGACCGCCGAACAGGTCGTGGACAAAATCATGGCCTCCATTGAGGGTGGAGAACGGGGACGCCGTGGCTGAACCCACTGTCGCCAGACTGACCTACCGTGTTCCCTATGCGGACACCGACCAGATGGGTGTCGTTTACTACGCCAACTATCTCGTCTATTTCGAGCGCGCCCGCACCGAGCTGCTGCGCCTCGTCGGACTCCCCTATCGGGAAATGGAGAGTCGTGGATACGGCCTCCCCGTCATCGAGGCACACGTCGACTACAAGGCCTCGGCCGGATACGATGATGAACTGACAATCACCGGATGCCTGGCTTGGGTCAAAGGTGTCCGTCTGCGCGTGGACTGCGAGGTCCTCCTAGGCGAAACGCTGCTGTGCCAGGGGCACACCGTTCACGCATTCGTGGAGCTTGAGACCATGCGCCCTGTGCGTGTCATTCCCGAACTCGCCAAACACAGCAAGTAGGAACGACGAACGCGCACGGCAACAGTGACAGGACCCCCTGTTTGAGGAGATCTTTCCATGAAATGGTTGCAGGTTTACGCCATGGCCTGGCTTGTGACGGCGGCTTTGAGCGCGGTGGCCACGTTGGTCGGACGCCGTATCGCTCCGGGTTTGGGGTTTGTGGACAGCCCCATGAAAGAGAAGCACAAGCGTCATGGCCGTGAAGTCCCCGTCCTGGGCGGGGCAGCGATGTTGCTTGCCTGGCTGGTCGTCATCGCGGCAGGCCTGCTTATTTCGAGCACCTGCCAACGGTTGCTGAGCCCTCGCCTGGCTGTCTATCTGCCTGGCATCCAGACCGTTCTTCCCCAGCTCGTGTGGATCGTGGGAGGAGCGGTTGCCATGGTTGGGCTTGGGCTCGCCGACGATCGCTGGGCCCTCGGAGCCTTCACCAAATTCGCCGGGCAGTTCTGTGTTGCCGGGGCAGTCGCGTGCTACGGAGTGCGGGTCACCATCTTCTGGTCCCACCCCGTGATTACCTGGGGAATCACAACATTCTGGATTCTCCTCATCATCAACGCCCTCAACTTCTTTGACAACATGGACGGACTGGCTGCGGGCACGGCGGCAATAGCCGCCTTTCTCTTTGCCTTTGCGGCAGGGATTCGGGGCCAGTATTTCGTCGCCGTTCTGGCGGCAGTCACCTGCGGTACGGCCTCCGGATTTCTGCTCCACAACCGCCCGCCAGCCAGCATCTTCATGGGAGATGCCGGGAGTCACTTTCTGGGCTATGTCCTGGCTGTTCTCGGGTCGCTTACGACCTACTACACCCCGGCCGAAAGCCCGACCCCAGCACCGATTCTCATTCCCCTGTTCATTCTCGGACTGCCCATCTTTGATGCCTTTGCCGTCGTCGTCATGCGCCTCTATCGCGGCCAGCCGATCTACGTAGGCGACCACACCCACATCTCCCACCGATTCACCCGACTCGGGATGAGTCGATCTCAGGCTGTGCTCCTGGTTTACCTGCTCAACTTCACCATCGGCGCAGCAGCCATTTCACTGCTTTGGCTCCCTCTGGCGGGAACGGTTATGGTATTCCTGCAGGCTCTGGCCGTCTTGACCGCCATTTCACTGATCCAGTACTTCGGTTCTCCGGGGAAGAAAGAACAGCCATGCTGAACAGGACTGCGCTCATCAACCTATGCCGCCAGGCCCTCGCCGAGGACATCGGGAGTGGGGATGCCACCACCGAGGGAGTCGTCCCGGCCACGGCCGTGACCGAGGGAACGCTGGTCACGCGCGAAGAGTGCAGCTGCGCCGGGCTGCCCGTCGCGGAAACCGTCTTCGCCGAACTTGACCCCACAATGTCCTTCGAGCCCCTGGTCCAAGACGGAGACCGGTGCGTTCCGGGCCAGAAACTCGCGGTTATAGCAGGAAGTGCCCGGACGCTGCTTACCGGGGAACGAACCGCGCTCAACTTCCTTCAGCGCCTCTGCGGGATCGCGACAGAGACGCGCCGTTACGTCGACGCTGTCGGGGCCGGTAACACCAAAATCCTGGATACGCGCAAGACCACTCCAGGTCTTCGCGCACTGGAGAAGTACGCCGTCGCCATGGGAGGCGGCACCAACCATCGATTCGGCCTTTACGATCGGGTAATGATCAAAGACAATCACCTCGCGATCGCTCGACTCGAGGGTGTCGGAGCTATTGCACGTGCCGTCGAGGCATGCCGGGAACGGTCGCCGGATCTCGAGATCGAGGTCGAAGCTGACACGCTGGATGACGTCGTTGCGGCGGCCGAGGCCGGAGCCGACTACATCCTGCTGGACAACATGAGTAACGACGAAATGAGCGAAGCTGTCCGTTTGGCAGACGGACGAAGCCTGCTCGAAGCCAGCGGCGGCATCACGCTGGAACGCATCCCGGCCATCGCCGGTTTGGGCGTTGACTTCATCTCGGTTGGCGCCCTCACGCATTCAGCTCGGGCGGTGGACATCAGCCTTGATATCGCGATTCCGGGAGGGACGCCGTGAGGATGCGAAGGCGGACATGGCATCTGGTAGTCCTGATGAACGGGGTATTGCTGACGGCAAAGCCGGGCGTGACACCAGCCCGGGGAGAAGTGATACCCATGAATGAGACGTTCGTGCTTGCGAGAGATGGGTGCGGCCGGGCAACCGGGTATGCGGAAACCAACAAGATCATCACCCTTGACGGCAAGACTCATGTGACTTGGTTGGACTCCGTGACCGAGGGCTTCCGAGTCCGAATCCGAACCTTGGTCCACGCCACAGGGGAGTGGTCCCCCACCACCACCGTCGGCAACGCCCACGACAACCACGGGGGGCCGGCACTGGCCGTGGACAGCAAAGGGGTCCTCCACATCGTCTACTTCCCGCACCATCATCCGTTCCGCTACCGGCATTCCCTCCACCCCAACGACGCGACGGAGTGGTCCGAAGAAACGCTCATCGGAGAACGGTGCACCTATCCCACGTTGATGGTCGGTCCCGATGACACCCTCTACCTGACCGGACGAGTGAGTAACAAGGAAGGCAAACCGTGGGTCGTGCACCTCTTCGTCAAGCACCCGGGACAGCCATGGAGCGCCCCCCGAGCTATCATGGTCGCAAAGGGCCCTGGTTACTCACACTACCAGGCAGCCATGGCCTGGGGGCCCGACCATCGCACACTT
This sequence comes from Lentisphaerota bacterium, assembly GCA_018676675.1. Taxonomy (GTDB): domain Bacteria; phylum Verrucomicrobiota; class Lentisphaeria; order Oligosphaerales; family JABHEG01; genus JABHEG01. Next base: position 39,864 of record JABHEG010000259.1, on the reverse strand, counting down.
CACCTCTCCACGCGGATGTACGGCGGGAAGCCAGGCCGACCGCATACAGTCGGGTACATGCGCAGCGCCGATTTTGGCTCAACCTGGGTTGGCGCGAAGGGAGAGGCACTTGCATTGCCCGTGAGCCCAGCGGCAATCACGGCCCTCGCACGAGAAGGAAGCGGGCCCAAGAGCAATTTCCGCTGCGGGTCGATTGCCATCGATCGTGAAGGGACGCCGCACATCCTCTACAGCGGCGCGGCCGACAAGCGGCTCCGGGCCTGGTTGGCGGCCCTGGGACCCGATGGGAACTGGAAAGAAATTGACCTTCTGCCCCATGTCGCTAAGGTCTATCCCGACCATGAGATAGCCATGCCGGGGGGATTGGTCTTCAACGAGGAAGGAACGCTCTTCATCACCCTCACCCTGTTGCCCCCCGAAGGGCGAAAAGCAGGTGGAAGCCGCAGTTGGGGACACGCCACGAACGAGGTAATCTGGCTTGAGTCCGGCAACGGCGGAAAGACTTTCGATCTCCGCGCGGTCTCCCGATCCGACCCAACCTGCGCCAACTGGCTGCCTAATATCGAGAAGCGGACCGGTTTCAACCGTGTCGAACGTCCGGGGCTGATCTTCACCGGCGGGACAGCGGGGAAAAGCAACCTCCAACACGTCTCCAACCCCGTCATATGGAGCCGTTGACGCGAACATGCCCACCCACTATGGTTCGAGCCCAATCCAACGCACAGTGAGGCAGTAAGCCATGACCTTCAAAATGATCGCTCCGCTCTGGTCTGCCAGGAACTTGATTCTGTTCAGCGCGGCATGCGTGACCGCCGCGGGATTGTGTTCGAACGCATCCGCGGGGGATATCCCTCCCCTGTTCAACGTTCAGATTGAGCATGAGTTCCCGGAGGGGAAGGCCGCTCTCGACGAAGTCGTCGCACTCGTGCTCGAGCACTACTACACGAACAAGGTTGACGAACAGAGTCTCTGGTGGGGAGCCATAGAAGGCATCCTGAGACGCCTCTCCCCGGACGAGAATAGGGCGCTTGCGGCGATCTGGACCCCGGAAGACTTCGGTAACGTGAACCAGTCGCTGCAGGGAGTCCAGGAATCGATCGGCATCAAGAGCAGCTACAATGCCGGAGATGGCAGCCTGACCGTGACAGAAGTGCTAGAGGGGGGGCCCAGCGTCTCTCTCCTCCTCCCCTATGACCGCATCGTCCGGATCGACGGCGAAGCGCTCAAGGGACTCCCCGTCAAAGAGATCGACCGTCTGCTGAAAGGCGAAAAGGGGACGCGTGTGTCCCTGAAGGTCATCCGAGACGTCGCCATCTTTGATCTCTTGATCCCGCGTGACCGGGTGAAGGTGGAGAATGTCCAGCAACAGACCCTGGCCGGGGACGTCGGTTACATTGCCATCCGCAAGTTCTCGACCGGTGTGTCTGACGAAGTGAAGGCCGGGCTTGAGACGTTGACCAAAGAGAAGATAGAGCGGCTCGTTCTGGACGTGCGCGGCAACTCAGGGGGCGTGTTCAACGAGGCGCTCAAGTGTTCCGAGCTCTTCATTCCGAAGGGAAAGAGCCTGATGCGTATGGTCAGTCATGGCAGCAAGATCAACAACTACGTGTCCGCCAATGAGGAGGCCTTCTCGTTCCGACTGGTGGTGCTTATGGACAAACACTCGGCATCTGCCAGCGAAATTCTCGGGGCTGCGCTTCGTGAAGAGGCCGGGGCTGTGCTCGTAGGCACGGGAACGTACGGCAAGGCGACGATGGAACGAATCTACACCCTGGAAAACAAGTTCCGGGTCAAGTTCACTAACGCTGCTCTTTACTCCCCAAAAGGAAAGAGCTGGCAGAAGACCGGCCTGCTCCCCGACTTCCCGGCCAGCCAGGAGCTTGAACTGGCGGCCAAGCTGCGCAAGCTCAAACCGGAACAGCGGCTCGCCAAAGATGGCCAGCTGCGCCTGGCTCACCGCGTTTTGCTCAAGATGAAGTAGCCGGGATCGCCTCAACCTGCCAGGCTGGCATCAAGGGCCAGCAGTTCCCGCGTGAGCTCAGTTGCGATGTCCGCAAAAGGCAGCTGGCCGGTGATCAACGGCACGGTCTTCGCAGCATAGCCATCCCCGCCGCCGCGCTCCCAGTCCGGTGCATACCCGCACAGGTCATTCGTGAGGCCGACGACCAAGGGGAGAGGCGCGGAGGCTTCTGAAACAACCCGGTTCTTGATTCCCTGGAAGATCTCGAACGGGGCACAGAGCAGTGTCACCGGACCAAACCGCAGGCCGTGCACTTCCGTCACCGGCTGAAGGCTTTCCCCGCGGTCAATTCTGGCCAGAAGCCCCCGCAAAGCCTGGGTGTGAACCATGGACATACGTACCTGGCGGTCGTCATCCTGAGCTCCGGATGCATGGAGCACGGCTTCCGCTTCAGTCAACCATTCTGTAAGAACTGATCTCGACAGATCTGTCCGCGTGAACACGACCTCGTGCCGCGAAACCGCGACCTTCCCGGAGTCGAGGGACTGGCCCTCCGCAAGACCACGCCGCACAGCCCGTGCATACCGTTCGGCAACCACATCAAGAGCGGCCAGCGCTTCGGCCTCCGGCTTGTGCACAACGCAGCTGTTCACATCCCCCTGAGCTCCCTGGAGGAACAGCCCAACGGCCTCCCCATTCTCACCCTCGATCAAGCCGGTCGCAACGCCACACCAGTCCCCATGGATCCAACGCGTACTAGCGCAGCAGACCACTGGATGGCAGCCGAAGTAGCTGACAAAACCCACCAGTTTTCCCGCCCGCTCAAATTGGAAAACGTGGCACACCGTGTCCGTCAGCTCAGGCTTGGCGGGACGCCAGCTGTCCTGCAGGACATCGTTCAGAGCAGGAGCATCACGATCGTACTCACGATTGAGTCCAATACCCTCGCAGGGGACACAAGCGTGCCGGACATCCGTGTCAGCCAGGCCCTCAACGGCTTTGACGCAGGCGTCGGCAATGCGTGCCGGAAGAATCTCCATATAGGGTGGGTCCCGGCGCCCCCAGCCATTGAGGGTGACAGTCGCCGGCCCACTGTGGGTGTGAGTGCAGTGGACCAATACGTGATCCGCCGGGACGCACGTAGAAGCCGCAACAATCTCCCGGACACGATGTGTGGTGTCCAGGTTGACACCGACTAGGTCGCAGCTCACGAGAACGGCCGTAGTCTCTCCGTCGCTCACAGCCATTGCCCGGGCGCGGAGGCGGTCCCGAACACCTACCGAGTACCGGTTGATGAATGGACCAAAACCACAAAGATCCACACCGACACGCGGCGTGATGTCTGTCTTGGCAAAACCGAACTGCATGGCGCCTCCGCTGCTCCCGGGATTGATCGATCAAGGCAACAAGGAACGGCCGGGCCAGGGAGACAACGCCACGTGGTATTGACAGGGAATCCCTTGCGTCCGGGGCCACGCCCCGCTACGTTCTTTCGCGCAGCCGGAGAGCGATTCCTTTCACTCCCTTACCTTCGCGCAGCCGAAAACGAATTCCACCTCGGTTGAGTGACTCTACCCCGCACGAGGACATTTGGTTGACTGACCATCCCACGCAGACCAAGCGACTCCCCGATGTGCCTCCGGTTCGAGTTGCACGAATCCTAGCCGAACGGGCTCCCACCGGCACGGAGAAGACCTGGTACCCGAACGGTCGGGACGAGAGGGATCTGTACCTCTGGGAGTACTGCCACGCCCATGAAGGAGAGCCACTGCCGCTTCGCCATGCTGCGGGGTTTCGACACGTCCTGAACCGCATCCGGATTGCCATTCATCCGGACGAGCTGCTGGTGGGAGAAGTCGGCCTCGAGGATCCAGCGCGGTGTCATCCTCACGAGTACCGAAAGGCCTGTCTCTACTGGCGAAGCCGCGACGCCGAACAGGCCCGGTCTGCAGACGGGAGATTCGCGTACACTGCACTTCAGCATGGGCTCATTCAGGCCGGAGCGGGACGCAGCGGACACACCATTCCCGCCTTCGACATGGTGCTTCGGGAAGGCTTGGGAGGGTTGCGTGAGCGGGCCCTCTCGGTCGCAGGCATGCAGCAATCACCGGAGACAACGAGTGCCGTCTACGCGCGGGCCATGGCTGAGGCCCTCTCGGCACTGAGCAACTATGTCCTCAGGCACGCAGCGTTGGCGCGTGAATTGGCCGCGGAAGAGGCAAATCCTGCTCGTCAACGCGAACTTGCGGGAATCGCGGACGTCTGCGACTGGGTGGCGGAAAACCCCCCGCGAGGCCTCCATGAGGCGTTGCAGTTGCTATGGTTTTCCCACCTCGGCATCAAGCTGGATGACGGCGGAATCGGCCATTCCATGGGGCGTTTCGACCAGTACATGCATCCCTTCTACGCTCACGACCTTGCCGAAGGCGTGTTGACGCGTGAGCAGGCTGCCGAACTGGTGGCCCTGTTCTGGCTCAAACTGAATGCAGAAGGCGACGACATTGCGCACATGAGCCTCGGCGGTCAGGATGCCGGGGGGCGGGACGCAGTCAACGACCTGACTTACGTTTGCCTCGGAGTCGAACGCTGGGTGAGCCGCAAGCAACCGAATCTGTCCACCCGAATCCACGAGAGGACATCCGACCAGTACTGGAGGGAGATCGCCGCCACGATTCGAGTCGGTTCCGGCCATCCTGCCGTGTTCAACGATGACATCATCATACCCGGGTTGGTGGAGCACGGCATTCCTCTGGAGATCGCGCGCTGCTATGCCCAGGTCGGCTGTGTCGAGAGCTACCTGCCCGGGTTAGCTGCGCCCTGGATCGATTGCTACGTCAACATCGCCAAATGCCTGGATCTGGCCATGAACGCTGGTCGCGACCGGCACACCGGCATCCAGGTAGGACCGGAAACTCCGCTTCCAGAACGGATCGGGAGCTTCGCGGAGCTCTACGCAGCGGTTGAGACTCAGCTGCAACACGCGGCCTCAACCGCCTTGTGTTTCCGGCACATGTATGACGCTCACGTCAGCGCGCATGCTCCCGTGCCTCTGATCTCCGCGTTCACGCCTGCGGCACTTGAGCGCGGCATGGATGCGGTCGATGCACCGCCCTATGTCCTAACTGGAATCTACGGCGTGGGTCTCGGGACCACCGTCGATAGCTTGGCCGCCATCCGGGCTCTCGTGTTCAGGCAGGAAGGGATCGAGCTCACCGACCTGTGCCGCGCCCTAGCGGTGGATTTTCGCGGGTATGAGACGATTCATGCAGCGTGCCGTCACGCTCCGAAGTACGGCAACGATGATGACCGTGTCGATGACCTGGCATGCACAGTAATCAGCAGCTTCGGACGCCTGGTGGATGCCTGCCCAACTCCTTCCGAGCGCGCCATCCACTATGGCATGATCGGTTCGGTGGTCAGCCACGCCAAATTGGGGCAGGCCACCGGCGCGACAGCTGACGGGCGCGGCGCGGGCAGAAGCCTGAGTGACGGCGGATCCCCCTCGCAGGGAGCCAATACTTCCGGAGCAACTGCTACGTTGCGCTCGTTGACCAAGCCGGACTATCGGGCTGTGCCGGGCGGCGCTGCTATCAACCTGCGCCTGTCGTTCACCGACGCGGCGGGTGAAGCCGGCATCAATCGGCTTGCTGCCCTGCTCAAGACCTACTTTGCCATGGGCGGCGAGCAGTTGCAGGTCAGCGTCACGAACCACGCAGTCCTGCGCGAGGCACTCACCAATCCGGCGGCCCACCGCGACCTCGTCGTCCGCGTTGCCGGTTTTACCGCTTACTTCGTGTCACTGCCGGAGATCCTCCAAAACGAAATCATGGCGCGGTCGCTGATCCCCATCTCAAGTAGGGACATCGGTGAACAATGATGGAATATGCGAAACGTTGGTCCAGCCTTGCGCTGGCGATCGGAGCCAGCACAGGAGTCTGGGCCGCTGAACCCCCGAATTTGGTCCCAAACGCCTCATTTGAGCAGACAGCAGAGGGCAGCGTGCTGTCGTGGCGCATTGACGACACCATGAGCCGTTGGGTGGATGACCGCGCAGCTACCGGAACGCGCAGCATCCTGATCGAAGACGCATCCAGGACGGCCGGATCAAGTGTGTTCTCGACGATGATCGCCGTTGATGGAGGGAAAGCCTACACGGTCCGGGCAAAGAGCTTCGCGCTGAATGGGAATGGGCTGGGACTCTACGTCCGCTGCTACGACTCCGCCGGGGCGTACATCCGCGTGCCGGATTCCATAGCCCAGCGGACGCTCCCGAGTCGCCGGCGACGCTGGAAGTCGACCTCGTTCGCCGTTACACTGCCGGAGGCGTGCACTCGCGTCCAGGTGTGGCTGCACAGTTACTCAGGCTCCGTCGTCAGTGCCTGTGTCGACGACCTCGAACTCCGGAAGGGCATTCACGTGGCATCCGATCAGGTTCCTGAAGCTCCTGTCCCCTTCACCAGGGCAGACGTCAGCTTTGCCGAGGGTCCTCACCCCTTCCTTCTGGTGACTGCTGACGACATCACCCGGATTCAGGCAACTGCCGATACCCAAGAGTGGGCGCGACGCGCGCTGGCGCGCTTCCTCAAGAGCGCCGAGACGTGGTGTGCAGAGCCAGTCGTTCACCCGGATCGAGGAGGTGGCTGGTACCATTGGTACGCCTGCCCGAAAGACGGCGGGTCATTGCAGACGGTCTCACCGACCCAACACCGCTGCAAACGCTGCGGGGAGATGTACAGCGGGGAACCCTACGACACGGTCGCCATCATGAGCCAGCACAACGGCCTGGGGAGCCGATGCCGGGACATCGGTTTGGCCTACGCCCTCACGGGCAAGGTGGAATTTGCCCGAACCGCACGGAAAATCCTCCTCGGATACGCAGACCGGTACAACACGTACGAACTGCACGATACACGCGGCCCCAGCAAGCGGGCCAGTGCAGGTCGGGTCGGCCCCCAGACGCTGGACGAGTCATGCTGGCTGATCCCGATCACCCAGGGCTATGATCTGGTCTACGAGAGCGATCTGTTCAGCGACGCGGATCGCCGGCACATCGAGAAAGATCTCTTGCGCTCCGCTGCCGCCACGATTCGTCGCTACGACGCAGGTAAGAGCAACTGGCAAAGCTGGCATAACGCCGGAATGGGCGCCGTCGCCTTCTGCCTTCGGGACCGGGAACTGGCAGAGCACGTGGTTAACGGCTCCAGTGGTTTTCAGTTCCAGATGGCCAACTCAGTAACCGACGAGGGATTCTGGTACGAGGGGGCCTGGGGATATCACTACTACGCCCTTATGGCGCATCTGGCGTTGACGGAAATTGCCTTCCGGTCAGGAACGAATCTGTATGCCAATCCCCGCTACAAGGGTTTGTACGATATACCGATACGGTTCATGGCGCCCAATCGGCAACTGCCGGCCTTCCACGACTCGGGACTGTCTTCCGGTCTCCCCGGCACCAAATTCCTGGAAGTCGCCTTCCGGCACTGGCAGGATGCGAACTTCGCGTGGGGAATTCACCAGCGCGGACGAGCCTGGGACGCGTTGCTCAACGGCGTGCCTGACGTACCGGAAGTCGCGGCCCCCGACCTGAAGAGCGTGAATTTCAGCGGTCCCGGTTTCGCGGTCCTGCGCAGCGGAACGACGATTGACGACATGTATCTCGCGCTGGACTATGGCCCGCACGGAGGAGGACATGGGCATCCCGACAAGCTCGGGTTCTCCTTCTACGCCCTGGGCGACTACGTGGCCCATGACCCCGGCTGCGTAGCGTATGGTCTCCCCATCCACGGCCAGTGGTACCGTCAGACCGTCTCGCACAACACGATCGTCATCGATGGTCAGAGCCAGGAACAGTGCACAGGGCAGCTCAGCTGTTTCTACGCAAGCCCCGGATTCCAGGTTGTCTCCGCGTCGGCTGACCGGGCCTACGACCCCATCAGGTTGGCTCGAACAGCCGTGATGACCCCCGACTATGTGCTGCTGGTGGACGATGTCAGCGACACGGAGACGCACACGATTGATTGGGCTCTCCACGGCGTCGGCGAGCTCTCTTCAGCCCTGCCATTGACGGAGCGCGCTGAAGCGCCCGGGACGAATGCCGGGTACGAACACGTCGAGTCAGTCCGAAGCGCCAGGACGGACGCGCCATGGTCAGCCGCGTGGAGCCGTCCTCTTCAGTCGTTCCGGGTGACAATGGCAGGAACTCCGGAAACAGAAATCATCACCGGCCGAGGCTGGAGTGTCTCAAGCCTGGGAAAACAGCCAATGGCACTCGTGCGAAGGGTTGCCTCGAACACCCGGTATGTGGCCCTTCTCGAACCCTTCCGAGGTCCGGCTCCCCAAACGACGCTGACGGAGTTTCCTCTTGAGGAAGGCGGAATCGCCTGCGCTGCCCACATCACCGGGGCCCGACACAACGACGTGTTCCTCCGCGGGTCAGGCCAGAGCACGGTAGTGGCAGGGAACGCATCGACGGATGCGATCTTCGCGTTCGCCTCGGGTACTGACGGTGATGTGTGTCTGGCGTTTGTCGACGGCACATCCATGGTGCGCGGCGAGGGTCGGGTAGCGAGTTCTTCGCCGTGTCGCCTAACATTCCGGCAGGAGACAAAGGGGCTCTGGACGGCCCAATACGCAGGACCGAAGAACAACGCGCTGAAGGTCACCTCGCCGGCGTGGCAGTCGGCCAGGCAAGCCATGGGTCCTCCCAGCATCTTCGGAGTGGACTCCTCCAGCCGGCGAGGAGCTGCGCTCAGAGGCAATGACGCCGAGGCAACCTGCTCGTTCACTCCAGAAACATCGGGGACTTACGAGATCGTGTTCCCCGGCGCACCATCGCTCGCCGCATTCCGCGAACAGCAACACGCCGATGCCGCGGCAGTGGCCAAAGCGGCCCGGCGCCCCGCCATCCCGGAATTCCCCATCCGCCCCTTCACGCCACCAAAAGGTGAGCAGCCTGTCGGGAGGCGAATCGTCGTGCAGGCAGAGGATTTCACCGGTCAAGGAAAAGGCGAGGTCCGGAAGACAGACAAGAAGGTCGCCATCGAGGGCGAGGCCTTCCTGAATTGGAACGATCCAGGGCACTGGCTCGAGTGGTCAATCGACGTAACGACGTCCGGGGTCTACACCGTGGTCTTCCGGTACTGTACCCAGGAGGAGGGGGCCGAACGGGCCGTTGTCCTTGACGCAGCCTACCCGGCAGAAAGCTGTCGCGCCATACCGTTCCCCAGCACGGGGGGCTACAGCAACGCACGCGATGATTGGCGCTCACTCGCCCTGTCGGACGTTGCTGCCGGAAAGCCGATCCAGGTCTATCTCGGGGCTGGCAAGCATGCCCTGCGCGTTTACAATCTCAGCAAACCGGTCAACCTAGACTACATCGTCCTTGAACCGTTCGTGGAAGACGACTGAGTCTCTCTTTGGAGGTCCCGATGCGCTACGAGGTGAGTTACGGAAGAGAGAAGCTCCCCCTGGACGTGGCGGACGAGCGTGTCGTCGGGGTGATGTCACCGAACAGTGTCAGGCCTGTCGCCGACGTTTCTGCTGCCGTTCAGGAAACGCTGTGTGCGCCATTCGAATCAGCCGCCCTGGCGGATCTCCTCGCCGGAAAGCGCACGGCTCTGATCCTGACGGTCGACAACACACGCCCATCACCGACGGAGATGCTCCGCCCCGTTTTGGAGACGTGTGACGCAGCCGACGTCACCCCGACGATCATGATCGCGCCCGGCCGTCACCGGCTCATGCTTCAGGACGAAATTGCGGATCACCTCGGGCCGGAGATCATGGATACCCGTAGCGTGCTCCAGCACGATGCCTTTGACGAGGCAAGCATGGTAGATCGAGGAGTGACAGCACGAGGGACGCGAATCCGAGTGAACAAAGCCCTCTTCGAGCACGATGTGGTCATCGGCTGCGGCATCATCGAGCCGTCTTATCTCTGCGGCTGGTCCGGGGGACGCAAGCTCATGATGCCGGGGCTCGCCCACCATGAGTCAATCGACAATAACCACTTCCATCTGACCGATCCGGCCACGCGCATTGGGCGACTGACCGGGAATCCAGTGAGCGACGATGCCATTGAGTTTGCATCGGCTCTCCCGTTTCATTTCATCGTCTACGCCGTTGTCGGGCCTAACGATGAGGTCGCTGAAATTGTCTCGGGGGATCCCTTCAAAGCCCATGCAGAAGCCTGCCGGCGTTGTGCGGCGATCTACCAAGTGGACCGGATGACGGCCGATATTGTCATCTCGTCTGCGGGAGGGTCGCCCTATGACTTCGATCTCGTCCAGGGAAAGAAAGCCATCATCCCCGCAAGCGAAACCGTAAACGAAAACGGGGTCATTATCCTGTGCGCCGAATGCCCTGATGGTCTCGGGGCGGAGGGACCATTCATCGAATGGCTTCGGTCAAAGACGCCTGAGGAGGCGGTCCGCGACGTCAGGGAGCGAGAGAAGTTCAATCTTGGTGCGCACGGAGCCAACATCCTGGCTCGACCAATGGTGGAGAAGAACGCGACGGTCATCCTGGTGACCCGGCCACAGATCGTGAACCAACTGGAGGACACCTACGTTACGGCCGTCACGAGCCTGGCGGAAGCGTGGCAGCTGGCCAACGCCATCACCGGGGCCGACTCAAACGTGCTCTTCATCGAGAAGGCCCGAAGACTCATCGTCCGGTAAACGGTTTTCCTCAACGACGGAAAAGCCTGCGCAAGTCGTATGAGACATACTTGCTCTTGTGGGCATGCGAGGGGGGACCATGGGCAACCCAGAGCTTGTGCTCCGTGGGGCGAATCGCGACTGAGTGCAGCGTAATGCTGTTCCCCGCCGAGTGAATCGGACTGGTGGGACGGTGGAAGCGTCGCCGAAGTAGCTTGCGCACAGCGTCCTCATCCGCGCCGATGCTGCTGTTAAAGATAAGTCCGTCCTTCGCCGGTGTTACCGTAACCATCTGGGCGTCGTAACTCAGCTCGACTGCGTGGGGGGGGACTCCCTTATCGGCGTCACCAGCCTGCCCGACAATGAGCACCTGGCCACGCATCCGGGGACTGCCACGGACCAACGCCACAGCTTCATCAACGCTGGCCGCCTTCTGCGCAATAATCCGTTCCATGACCAACGTCGGGATCCCCTTTGGGTCGGTCGCCCAGCCTCCACCCAAGTTGTTCGAGACGAAAACACCCTTCTCATTGATGAAGGTCCAGCCCCCCAGAATCCCTGTCCATCCAATGGACACAAATGCGTGCCCGTCTTCAGGGCTCGGAACGACGGCGAGCACAACCGCACACTCACGGGTTGATTCCAGCCCCCAGTAGTCGAAATTGCGTCCCATTTCGACCGTGCCGCCGTGGGTTGCCGGGCCAAAGGCAACGAAACTGGTGCAACCCCCAAGGCTCTGGATGTCACCTTCGCATTGGGCATACAGGAGGATATCCTCTTTGACGCCGACTTCCTCGGCACAGGCCCGAAGCTCCGTGAGGTACCAGTCCGGGAGTGACGACTTCATCGTCCGGACACGAGCCAGAAGCTCTTCTTTGTCCCGTTCCCAGGCGTAGCTCCCCCCGATGTATTCGGTCAACATTCGTCGAATGTGGTACTTGAACAGTTTCCCATGCCGCCGACCTATCGCTTCGGGGGAGCCCTTCAGGCGAACGACCCCCGCAGGGGCGAGCTTCCGGCGACGGCCTGCCCCCTGGGCCTGCAGAACCAAACAAAGCCCCACAAGCGCCCAGGCCGCAGGTCGCACAGTCTTCCATCCATAACGCGCCATATCCAGAACTCCAAAATGCCCCCCTCTCTCCCTGCACGGTCTCCGCATTCCCCGCGCCAACGACCTCGTGACGGCTGCCCCCAATGCTGTTGACCTAAAGCACGGTCGTCGGGGACGCCGCCCCTCCAAGAACGCGTCCGAGGGCGAGACGTGCTGGAGGGCCGATGTCCTCCGCGGCCGTCTTCTCCGTGAAAAATCCAGCTCAACAGTATTGCGGGCTGACAGAGAACTGTACCACGGAAGAGGCAGAATCGGAACCACGGCGGCGGTTTCTCCGGGAAGACCTCGAGGGCGTGCCGGCCCAGAGGACGGAAGGCCTTGAGATTGTAGGGTCCGTGGTGTCGACGTAACTTGAACCGTTGAACCGTTGAACCGCCGTGTCCGCCATAGCTCACCGAGCGACGGCGGATGAACCGCCTCCGAGGAGGATCGCGATATGGCATCTCGTCTTCAAGTTGGCGCCGCCGCCGTGGATATAACGCCGCCGCTGGGGGCACACATGCAGGGGTTCTTCCAGGACCGCCAGGCAGAGGACATCGCCGACCCTCTCTATGCCAGAGCCATTGTCCTGCAGAACGAGAGCGTGGCGATGGCCATCGTGGTCTGCGACATCATCGGGGCCTGTCGGAGTGATCTGGACATCGCCAGGACACGGGTCGCGGAACTGACCGATATCCCGGCCGCACACGTCTTCCTGTCCTGTACCCACACACACTACGGACCGACCACGCTGCAGTTGGCGCATATCCCGAAGGAAGAGGCATACACAGAATGGGCGATGCGCAAGGCTGCAGACGCGGTCAAGCTGGCCGTTAACCGCCTTCGCCCGGCCAAGGTCGGCGTCGCATCGGGTCTGTGCCCGGAGGAAACGCACAACCGTCGATTCCGGATGAGAGACGGTACGGTCAAGACCAATCCGGGCATCGGGAACACGGAGATCCTTGAGGCTGCCGGTCCCGTTGACCCGGAGGTAGGGCTTGCCGTCTTCCTGGACGAGCAGGATAGCCCTATCGCTGCCCTCGGAAACTACTCTCTTCACTACGTCAGTTCGGGGGCGCCGGTCGCGATCTCGGCGAACTACTTCGGGGCCTTCAGCCGGGCGCTGCAGCGTATGGCAGGCACAGAGTTCGTCGCCATCATGGCGAACGGATGCTGCGGGGACATCAACAACGTGAATCCGCTGGCGCCGTCCCCGCCGATGCCGCAGCCGCACTACCAGGTCGAGCGTGTGGGTAATGTGATTGCCGCGCGGGCGTGCGCCGCCTGGAACACGATTCACACGTTCGATCCGGAGCCGATTCTCGGAGTCGGCATTCGGGAGATCGAGTTCGAACGGCGCACCTCCAGCGCGGATGAACTGGCAGTGGCCAAAGACGCCTATGGGAAGCAGGATGACATAGGGCTCCTGGAATGGGTCTATGCGTCGGAAGCTCTCAAGCTGGCGGGCTGGCCGACCTCATGGTCCATCCCGATCATGGGGCTCCGAATCGGGGACCTTGGTATAGCCGGACTGCCGTGTGAGGCATTCGTAGAGTATGGACTTCAGATCAAGGAACGGTCGCCCTTCGTTCACACCATGGCCGTGGAACTGGCGAACGACTTTGTCGGGTACTGCCCCACAGACGTCGCCCTTGATGAGGGCGGCTATGAAACGCGTCTGTGCTGCTGGGCCATGGCGGCAAAGGGCACCGAGAGGAAGATGGTAGAGGCAGGAATCGCAGTGCTCGACGAGCTCGCAGAGCTGAACTGAGCAGCAGTTTCCTCAAAGCTCGATGATGAAGCGGGTCCCGTCGCTGCCGGTCTCGCAGCGGATGCTCCCACCGTGCACATCAACGATCTTCTTGGTAATCGTGAGCCCCAGCCCTGTGCCGCCTTCCTTCTTTGTCTTGAAGGCGACAAACAGGTTGTCCGCAATCTCCGGGGGCAACCCCGGCCCATTGTCCGCCACCGTTACGCGGCATATGGGGTCTTCCCAAAGCGTGGAAATGGTGATCTGGGGAGCCTCTGTCCCTAGCTCGACCAGGGCTTCAACCGCATTCTTGCCGAGATTGAAGAATGCCATCTTCAGCTGGGAAGGGTCCAGTTGACGCGTCGGCATCGCCTTGTCGGGCTCGACAACAACGGCGAAATCACCATCGGCCATGTCGGCGGCAAGGGCCCGAATCGATGACGCAGTCTCCTCCAGAACATCATGGATCTGGGCATCCAGGAAAGCCGGGGTGTAAAGCTTCGTGAACTGCAGGTAGCTCTTTGCGAGGTTCGCACCTTCGGCAATGGATGTCTCCGCCAGGTTGAGGTCCTCAAGGATGTCCTCGTCTTCCAGCACCGAAGGCTCCACATCCTCCATGTCCTCTTTCAGACAGTTTATCCAGGAGGACGCTGATATCAGTTTGTTCTTGAGCTCGTGGATCGCCTGGTACGACGTCTGCCTGAGCTTCATGACCTCAAGCCCAAAGGAAATGTTGGGGAGAATCCAGAACACGCCCTGCAGTCCCTCGCTGTAGACCGCCTGCTCCTTGAGCGTGTCGAGTGCAAACTCCATGGGGCCGGCAGACACGTCGAACGTCGGGAAGATGTTCTCATCGAAGAGTAACTGGAGAGCCCCTGCGCTGTTCGCATTGTCTCCCTCCTCAGCACCTTTATGGACGGAAGGCACGGGGATGCTGAGCAAATACCGGGTCTGGTGAGCGATCTTCCCGTCGATGCCGTCGAAGTGCCGCTTGTCCGACGGGGCATAGGTATAGATGATTACGCCGCTGGAAGCCGTCGCTCCGGCAATGCTCTCCCAGGGCACGTTCATCCCGATGAGAGCCTCCACATCAGAGAAGAGAAACTTCAGGTGCGGCCCCTCTTCACCGAGAATCGAGCCCCCACTCGCCCCCGATATCTTGATCAGGATATCCAGACACTCCTCCAGCATGGCCTCCGGAGCCTTGCGAAGGCTCGACTGGATGACCTGCATGATGTGGCCTTCATCAAGTTGCATTGTGCGGGGGACCTCCGGAGGGGAACTGAGGAATCGGGATGCGCCTGTGAGAGCAGCCGACCTCTACACGTCACAGATATCGACAGCCTGGCGCAGTGATGTAAGGGGATCCCGCGTCGGGACAAACTCGTGCCCGACATACCCGGTGTAGCCTGATTCGGCGATGGCTCGCATGATTGCAGAATAATTGAGCTCCTGGGTGTCATCAATTTCATGCCGACCCGGAACGCCGCCCGTGTGGAAATGGCCGATGTAATCGATGTTCTCCTGGATGGTCGCGATGACGTCCCCTTCCATAATCTGCATGTGGTAAACGTCGTAAAGCAACTTCACATTCGGACTGCCCACCCGCTTGCACATCTCCACGCCCCACGGCGTGCGGTCGCAGTGGTAATCCTTGTGATTGCGCTTGGAGTTAAGCAGCTCCATGCAGATGGTGATGTTCTTCTGCTCAGCCAGCCCGGCAACCTGCTTGAGGGCCGTGATGCAATTGTTCATCCCCTCTTCTTCATCGATCCCATCGCGGTTCCCCGAGAAGCAGATGACGTTGGGAAAGCCTGCGGCGGAGGTGGCCTCGATGGCCTCACGAATGGCCGCGAGAGAAGGCTCGTGGTACTCCGTATGATTGAGTCCTTTGGGGAGTGTTCCACACGATGTCATCGCGCAAACCAGCCCATTCTCCTTGAGTACGGGGAAGTCCTCGGGCCTGAGCAGCTCGATGGCCTGCAGCCCCATGGCCGCGCACTCCTGGGCAAACTCCGTCAACGGGATCTTGCCGTAACACCACTTCGATACGGACTGCTTGATTCTGCCTTTGAGTTCTGCCTTTGCCATCGTTTCCTCCGCGTGTGGCTGGATGAGTGGAAAAGAAGTGGAGGCTACCGCCAGACTGACTGCGCTGTTTCTCAGGAAACGACGTCGGGCCATGGATTCGGGCATCGCGGCGGAGCCTTCCTTTCGGGTCTGAGTCAGGATGAATGCAGAGAGCATTACTTCTACACGGACGCAGTTACATTGCCTCCGAGTTCCCCAATCCGCAATCCGGGGGAGTCGCAGGATGAGCGTTTCGTGAGACAACGACCAAGGAGACGTGTGATGCGACAATACAGAGGAGTCTGTCTGTGGGTAGCAGTCGTGGCCGGGACGGGGCTGGCTCTGGGGATGGAGCCGGTCGCGACTCGAACTCAGCTCGGTCGAGAGGTCAAGTTCCGGATCCTGGTCGACAAGGTGATGCAGCCGGTGGCCAAGTGGACCACCGAGGAATGGATGATCAGGGAGACCGCCGAAGCCGGGTTCAACGTCTACTCTCCACGTCACGGATTCGCCGACATGAACGCCGTCCGTCAGGTCACCGAATGGTGTCGAACGTATGGCATCTATCACATGATCTGGATGCGCGGCACTCTGAATGCGCCCGAGGGGACGCAGTCCGACGGCAAACGTGTGGTCACGGCTAACGGCAACGAACAACTCCTCTGGAGTGTGAATTCGGACGAATTCTGGGAATGGACGACTCGCTATATCGAGCAGTATGCGCGAATCAGCGCTGAAAACCCACACCTCATCGGCGTCTTCCTGGATTACGAGAACTACGCCAAAGGCAAACAGGGCAACCTCTACTCCCTCGGCTACGATGACGTCATCCTCGAAGCCTTCGCAAAGGCACAGGGGGTCGAGCTTCCCGAACTCGAATTGGGCGCCCGTGCGCCCTGGCTGAAAAGGCAGGGCCTCCATGACGCCTTCGAGGAGTTCCAGGTCGCACACTGGCGTGAACGCTGTCGGACACTGAGGGAACGGGTTGATGCCATCGGTCCGATGTTCCAGTTCTGTCTGTATCCCGCCCCGGGGACACCATTCATGGTACGCGCCTGTTACCCGGAATGGGCCACTGAAAAGGCCCCGCTTATCCTGGGGGATGCGAGCACGTACAGTCGCCCCTCGCGCTTCATGTCACAGGCGCGGTCCCTGAAAGAGAACCGCGATCGACTGGTGTCCCGATCTGCTGTGCCCCGGGAAGCCGGCATCCCCTTCTTCTACACCGGTGGCCTCGATCCCGTGGTCAAGGGCGCCGACCCTGAATTCTGCGGCAAGAACGCGTTGGTGTGCTCGGCAACGACCGACGGCTATTGGGTGTTCTATGAAGGTCCCAGGTACAAGGTAGACCATCCCCACTACTTCAGGTGGTTCACCTGGGCCAACAAGGCGATGGATGAGGGGCGAATGGACGCTTGGCAGGAACCACGCGTGGAGGAAGAGGGGTGGTCACTGGAACTCATACGCAAGAACAGCGGAGGACCTCTGCACGCGCCTCCCGTGACCGGGGAAGACGTGTCCTACTCAACCGCAGCCCAGTTCCGCGGCGACCACCTCTTCGTGCTCAACTGCAAGGCGGATCAGGCTGTGCGGATCAAGCTGCAGACCTCCCCGGTTGGGCGTGACAAAAACGCCCTGACCTGGGAGGTCCGGGATACCCTTTGGGAAGAGGTCGCGTCCGGAGAAGTCGGAAGCGGAAAAGAAGGGACGGCACAGTTCACGCCAACGGCCGATGGACTTCACCTCCTGAGGCTGTCAGCCGGCCGCTCTGCGTACCGGATTCAGGGGGCTGACGTGCCCATCGGGGCAATGGCCGACGGCAAACTCGGGACTATCGGCGGGGCCAGGCGGCTCTATCTCCCCGGGCCACCGTCGACTGTCCCGTTCAAGCTGTCTGTCAACGGCTGGGGAGCCGAGACAGTGCGCTTGAATGTGCATGACCCTCAGGACAACACCATAGCGTCAGGCCAGACAACGCTGAGCGAGCGCCGCGTCACGGTTGAGATCAAGACCTGGACCCCCGGGGAGGTCTACGCCATCGAACTCACCAAAGCGGATGAAGGTGTACTCGAGGACGCCCAGCTCTATCTCGACAAGGGCATGCTCCCTATCCTCTCGCTGCACCCCGACCAGGTGTTCCGGTGAGTCCCGCAATTGGGTTGCGGTGACCAACAGAAGACAATGGATGGATTCGCGACGCTAAGAGGGCCGCGACCCACGCCTGCATCGCCCGTCAGACCTGCCACGCCGTAGCCGGACGAAGGCACGCATCCGGTCGTTTCCGGCTGTCCCGTTCCCGGATCCGGGTCGCCCGGGGTCATCGTTCCCATGACCGTGCAGGCTCTCCTGCGGCTTCAGCCGTCTGAAGAAGCCGCTTCGTCGTCGCTTTGTCCTGGCGTTCGGTCTCTGGTTGCTTTCGGTGACCTGCCTGGGCGGGACAGCCAGAGGCCTACAATCGCGGCCCCAGCAAAATGGCGCAGCAGTCTCGACCATCCCAAACCATCCGGAACGTTGGTCGGGGCTAGCCATCTGCTCATCATCAGCCAGAAGCAGAGAGCGGCGTAGACAAGGCAGGCGCCCGTGAGTATGGGGAAAGAGCATTCTCTCCGAGTCGTGCCCATGTTGCGTCAATCAGTCTCCGAGCAATGTGAGGGCGGTGTGGCAGGAGGCGACCAGATCATCCTCACTGGCGAGCACTATGCTCTGCGGCCAGAGGTCGTGACGGAAAACGCCGCTCCTCTCCGGTCAGGAGCGGCTACTCGTTAGCTCTGGTCTCTCATCGGGGTGATGTTCGCGGGCAAAATGTAGATTCACGCCGCCACCCCACAAACAAATTGTCCTGTGGAACGGTGCTGCTGTTCCCTTGACGAAGGTCCATCCCTGTTGCTCAATCTCACGGATTCGTGATTGCTCTTCACGCCCCTTGCCACCGTACCAGCCAAAACGGAAGAGGAGCAGCTCCACCCTCTCCTCAGGGTCATCCATAGCCTCAAGGATGCCCTTGGCTCGGGCGAACATACGCCGTCGCTTTGCCAGGATCGGCCTCAAGAGCACCAAGAAGACGAACAGCGGAAGCATGGCAACCATGGCAATCTGTCCCATCAACTCGTCCATGCTGCGTCTCCTCTCAACGCTGGAGTCAGCTGCCGATGGGCTGCCGGAGCGACGGCGGAAGCGGCGCCAGTTCAGCGGACAGCTGGACTCTGATGCGCGATGTACGTTTCTTGTCTTCGGCTATACACATAGCAGCTGTCAACACCAGTACTGTAGTCAGAATGCTCTTCATTCTCCCCTTATCGAACTCCTGGCGGCTCTGTGGTACGCGATAGCGCGTCCGTAGCATCCTCCGGCTATTGCTGTGGGTTGCTGGCCTTTCCCAGGTAAGCCTTGTAGCTCATCAGCAGGTCAAGTGTCCTGTTCGGCAGGGCGTCGTACCTGCTGCTGTGCTTCCTTTGCTTCTCGTTGAAGGCCTCCAGATTCGCCAGCAACTGCAGTCCCGCCGTGTTCCCAAGCCGCACCAAAGCATACGCCGCAAGGTGCTTGTTTGACACGTTCCACTTCCAGGTCAGCGCTTCTTCCAACCACTCTTCCACGGATCGGTCTCCTGCCTTCGCCAGGCACACGGCCGCAAAAAGGCTGACGCGACTGTCCAGGGATCCTCTTCCTTCCGCAATGCTCTTGTCGACTATTTTTGGGAAGATATCCGGAAGCTCTTCGAACTCGTAGTGTATGAGCTGGGTGAAGAGCGTGTGGGGATCGCCTCCGAATATCGTTTCCCTCGTCACCATGCGCAACAGGCGGTCACGCGCGTCATCGTCCGGGAACTGGCCCAGTGTTTCCACTGCCAGTTCACGATGGTGTCGGAACACATAGCGGCTACCGGCGGTCTGCAGGAGGTCGAGGCCAAGCTTCTTCGCATGCGGATGCCGCATTCCGGCCAGCAGCAGCAGGCTCCTCGATGCTTGCCGCGGGACTTCTTTCTCGGTCCAGTCCAGGTCCAGTTGCTTGAGGAGCTCGCCCCGGGTGTACTCGCCGTTGATCCTGATCATTGCGTGGGTGAGATACGGGTCGTCAATTCTCCTGTCCAGGAACATCTCCACGAGCATGGGTTCCGCCTGCTTGGCGCGGAGATTGCCGAGGGCGCTGACCACCTTTCTCGCGAGCGAGTCTCTATACTGGCCCCCGTCGAGTACACGTGCCCGTAAGTACTCCAAAAGCGAGGTCACCGCTCCGTGCGCCTCGAGTACCACCACGGGGTCGCACTCGATGTAGCCGCGAACGGGTTTGGCGCGCAAGAGATCCACAGAACAACACCTGACGGGGAACGCGTCATGGAGCTCCTTCAGAAGAGCACGTCTTAGCGCCCATTCCGCAGTGGAGCCGGCCAGCCAGATGAGAGTGTATCCCTTGGCCGTTGCTTTGTTGGTGGACCCCGAGACGGTGCCCGCCTTGTCCACGTCATAGAAAATCCCGAGCTTGGACGCAGGATCGAGGAATGGGACGCTCAACTTGCCTCCGTCAGCCAGGGCAAGGTCGACATTCGTCCTAAGCTGGAAACCATAGGCGGCAGAGACTTCAGAGACGACCTTGGTGACCACGCCGGGAGGGAGCTTCGCCGGTGGCGTTGCCTCACTCGCGAATACCCGAATGCCTGAAGCAGCCAGCAGTACAGCGAAGATCAGAAACTCCTGTCGAGTGCTCCTCATCGTTCCGGACTCCTTGCGGTAGCACTTCACTTGACTCGAGTTCCGCGCGGAACTCGAGTCCGTCCACGGCCGTTTACAGAGAGGCCGTTCCCCCAGTGAACGGCTGCTCGGACGGGTCAGGGCTGCTCGGGGGTGTCTGCAGAGCCGCGGTTGAGCAGGAAAACCCGGCCCCGTTCCGGGCCAAACACGACCCGGATCCGGTCCCCTTTGCGTTGGACGGCTCTGGTTCCTTTCGGCAGGAGTTCAGCGATGTCGAGCCGCTTGCTTCCCGGCAAACGCACGATGGCGGTCCCGCCGTCAGGCTGTTCGTAGTCCGAGACGAATAGCGCCGCCTTGCCGCGCAGGCGCATGCCGCCGATATTCGTCGACTTGGTGTTGCAGGACATCCCTTTCAACGGCTTGCCGTCCACGATGATGTCCTCGATCTGCCGCAAGACGGCAATCGCTTCAGCCAAAGCCTTGTAGTCCGCGGCATCGAAACCCGCGTGGGTGTAATAGGCTGCCCCTCGAGACCCGTTAAGGCAGGCCTCCAACAGGCCGCAACGGACATACTCGGCCGGCATCTCGCCGAGGTTGCCTGGATGAAGCCAGGGGATGATGTCACTTTTGGCCATACGTCCGCGGATCTCGCGAGTCCTCGTGCCGATCTCTCTCGGATCAGTTACGTAGATAGCCGGCATGAAGAACTGGTGGTAGCGGGGATAGAGCAGTGTCGGGTCCCAGACGTTCTGGTAGACTCGGCCGGGGAAGACGTCGTAAGCACCGCTCTGGAAGGCGGTCCCCGGCGCCAACTCCTCTATCCGCCCGTGTATATCGCGGTAGAACTGCGTCATCTGCTCGCACACGAAACGCTGCCAGTCCTTCGCGCCGCTCTTCTTGAACTGCGCCCGGCATCGTTTGCAGCTCTTGGGCACGTCTACTGTGAACGAGCTGTACATCTCACAGTCGTAGATGAGCCAGTTGGGCCGGAGAAGCGCGGCGCGCTGGGCGATCGCTTCTACCTCCTCCTGATAGAGTTCACCACGGTAGCAGGGACATATCCAGCGAACTCCCTTGCGGTCCGACTGGCAAAGCAACTCCGGGTGCTCTTCCAGTTTCGGAACGAGCGAGTGGAGTGGACTTGAGTTGTGTATGATCTGAAAGCCGGCGGCCCGGGCTTCGTCGTAACCCTCCCGTGACAGATCGCTGAGCTTGCCGTCGCGCACAGAGTAGCGCGGAAAAAACGAGATCGAGGGAATTCCCATGGAACGAACGGCCTTCAGGCCGTCGGGCCACTTGGTCCAGAAGAGGTCTTGCATCCAGCAGATCGAGACCTGAAGGCGCTCCAGCGGTTTGACCGGCTCGATCGTGACTGCCTCGATCGCATAGTCCTCCCAGCGTTGCTCCTTGCCGATGGAACTGGCAGAGATGCGGACCGTGTCGCGGTGCCCCTCGTCCCACGACGTGGCAAAGAACAGATACGCCCATGTCGGAGACCACGTCCTGCGCATGGTCACTTCGTGGCGCGTGTATGCCTTCCCCTTGACCTGCACGGTCGTGCCCGAGGGGGCGTCGACAAAGGCACCCCCGAGCCGTTCGTGCAGCATGGCCCGGCGTAACGACAGACCCGAGGGCAAATCAAGCCGCAGAATAACTGGCTCTTTGGTCTCTCCCCGATCGTCCCACCCCATCAGCGTCTGATAGGTCTGGACGTTGTTTGATACGTAAATGGTCCGCTTCGAGAAGTAGGCAGAGAAACCACCGGGCACGAAGTCGTGCACCACGAACTCAGCTTTGTGCTTCCGGTAGCGCTTCGCCCCGTGTGCGCTGAATTTCCCACGGAAGACGTACAATTCGTCGGAACTCACGAAGTGGCCGTCGGGCACGATGCTGAAGCCCACATACCGGCCGGCGCAGATCAGTTTGCGGAAACGAAGCTGGTGGGCGAAGGGGGCTCCCGTCTCCTCCGGCACGCCAAAACGACAACTGTCCCACGCCTCGGCAGGCTGTTTGCGGAAACGGCCGACCCGCTGCCAACGCTTGGCGTCGTGGCTCACCAACAGCGTTACCTCCCGTGGGAACGCCACGCCGGCCGTCTTGCCGCCGCTCAGTGAGATTGCGGCCTCCTCGATTGGCTGGACCTTGCCCAAATCGACCTGGATGTTCACGCGTGACACGCCAGACCAGCCGCACACGTCGGGTTCCACCCAGATCCTTGGCAGGCCCTTGCGCGCGAGCGTCCCGTCGGTCAGATCTTGCTGGTCAGTCTCGTTGCGCGTGTACCTGTAGCTGGGGACGGCATTGAACTCGTAGAGTTTGCCGAGGGCAATGTTGTCCCTTCCCTCCGCGAACTCCGGCACGCGTGGCGGGGCTTCCTGGGCGAGTCCCGTGATGCATAGGGCAACGGCTGCGATCAAGGTCATGCGCGCTGTGAGTGTCATACTTCCTAGTTCCCTCAGCGAACGCGGGCTCGGCCCGCAACCCACATTGACGGCTCTCCGCAGGTCCGCACTCGGCGTGCGGAGTGGCCCCGGACACTGGGCGTTCCTCCCGACCATGGCAGCGAACGAATACGGTATGGTTAGTGCCCTGTCCCGAACTGCTCGAGGTCTGCCGACAGCGGGAACATACCGCCGATAGACCAGCGTGCCGCATCTCATCATAGTGCCAACGTGGGAGTTGAGTTCCCATGGACTTACACTCTCCCCCCCCCCTCGTCAGCAACTCACAATTCACCGTTCTCTATTCACAGTTCGGGCCCATGATTGTGAGGGACTGGACACGAGCGTCCATTCGTCATTCCGTCTTCATTCTGTCCGTGACGCTACCGATCACCGGGTGTTGGGCGGCATCCACATCGCATTGCACTCGGTCGACATGCGAAGCCGGACACGCCCTACTTGAAGGCATAGACAAGAAGTGTCTTCCCATCCAGGCCCGCAACGTCCGGGAAACACACGTATCCGGCCTCCCCAACGCGCCTCTTGAACACGTCCCATCGCCAGGCGGTTTTGGCAGGGGTCGTCGTGGCCAAGGGCACGGCGACCCGTCGCCATCTCCCTTTGACGAATGCCTCGATCCTGCCGTCGTTGAGCCAGACATCGCCGCCCTTGGCTGACAAGACTGCCACGTAGCGTGTGCACGGGCGAGAGACACGGACGCTCCTGTCCTTCAGCCCCCACGCCCATGCATCCCACTCGGACGTTGCCTTTGTCCCGGGCTTTCCACAAGCGCGAAGGATGTACTTGGCTCCCTGGAGTTCTTCCGGGACGACCGTGAACGCATAGTCCCGATCGGACAGAAGGGGCTCCGCCTTCGCGATGGTTCCCACGGACCAGCCGGACGGCTCGGACACGTCCAGGGCGAGCTCAGCCGCGTGCCCGGCGCCGGTCGCCCCAGGTGTGTGGCTCGACACACTTGTGATCACGCCGTTCTCATAGGTGAATCGGGTCGTCGTGTCCCCTATCGTGAGCGTCTCGATGAGGCCGTCGCTCTTGGTAACCGGCCACTTCTCGAGCTTGATCTCTCCTGAGCCCGTGACCCGGTACGCGTAGCAACGCTCGTCGTCGCTGAACGTGCTCGCGGTGAACACGAATTGGTTGATGTGGCTCGTGTTGCCGTTGTGATACCGGAGCATTGCGTACCTGTAAAGCTCCAAACTGCTGCAGAAATACTGGTTGCAGAGAGAGGCGAAGAACTCCTGGGGGTTCTTCGAGAAGAAGCTGCCTCCGAACATGTTGCGACAGTAGTTCCCGACCTTGCGACCGGCCGCCTTCATGACGCGGGCCTTGAACGCTTTCAGCGCTGGCGTGTTCCGCACGGCGCCACCGTCCACGTTGTGGCCGTACTCGTGCGCGAGCACGATTGTGAAACCGTCCGTCACCACCCAGGGATACCCGCGAGGGAACTGGTTGCCGCGCGCGGCACCTACCCGATTCCCGAAGACGTTGAATCGGCCGTGACAGGTGAAGTTGTGAATGGGGATACGTTTGTGCTTGCCCGCCAGAGAGTCATAGCACGTGACCACCAGCGCGTACCTCAGGTGCGCAGGCAGCTTGTTGAGAAAGCCGTGCACGTTGCCTACCTGTTTATCGTCGAAATAGCAGTTGTCGAGCAGTATGACATGGTAGTCGCCGTACAGCTGGCCGCGAAGTCCGTCGAGCGGTATGACGGCCCCGAGTTCCTCGAGCAAGTCTAGCTCCTTGTGATAGGAGAAGACGGCCATCACATATTGGGCCCTGAGAGCATTGACGTAAGGCATCTCTCGTACCGATACAGGCGTATCCAGATTCAGGAGGAAGGGAGCCGTGCGCGACAGCGCGGCCAGGTCTTGCCGTGTCCGGTCGAGGGCCTAACGGCTGACGCAGCCAGTACCAAGCAGTTTGACGAAGAAGCTGAGCATGTAGAAGTAGTGGTGCTCCAGTCGCGGCTCGGCGGCAATCGCCGCGTTGACTGAACCCGGGTCGGGAGTCGCCTCGAAGAAGCCCGCAAGCTCCTTCAGGAAAGTGCTGCTCAGTGCTGCTTGGAGATGACGGTGGTTCTTCCCCCAGTGGAACACGGGGTAGTTGAGATTGACGAACAGCGGGTAGGTGTAGGTGCTCGTGGTGAAGTAGGTCGTGAAGTACCGGACGGCTTGGGCCTCCTTCATCGAGTACAGATCCCTCGGGATCTGATACCGATTGACCGCTTTGGACGAGGCTCGGAGCTTCCTCTCGAAGGTCAGGTACCGTTGGTCCTTTGCGAGCGGCTGCTCCTGGGCAGGGAGCGACGCTGCCAACAGGGACACGAGGAGCAGGCCGCCTACCGCACGCCGTGGAAGCCGGAGAGCGCGGAACCCGCGCCACATGATGCGTTCAGGCGGGTCCGCTCTGCAGGCAAGGCAGGGAGAAGACGGGGTTCTCTTCATGCGTGCCTCCCGGACGATAGTAGCCGGACCGCTACGGTCCGGCGCCAAGAATCGGGAGCGAAGTGCTCCCGCTACTCTGGGACCTGCAAGCCCTACCGGTCTTCCGTCGCTTTGCCCTTCCAGATCTACGGCGCGCACCTGCGACGCGCCATGATGCGTCAAGAGCGTCCGCTGGTTGACGGTCTGACTGTCAACGTCTTTCAGAGGGGCTGTGCGGGTGTCTCACATACCGTAGCTGGCTAAGATCCTCCCGTCATTACCAACGGTGAGGAAGATCCCGCCGCCTGTGACCCGGTGTTCGCGCATGGGCCAGGAGAAGTGCCAGAGCGGCCGGAGCCCATGGTTCATCAAACTGGCCCGGTCTAGAACGTGGTCCGCAGAGACACCCGGGTGCGCGTCGACGTAAGCCTGGACTGCCGCAACAGCATCTGTCATCGGCAGTTCGGTCGCTGGCGGCTTGGCTTCTTTGACCATATGCGTAGCCTTCCGACCATCCCAGACGTCAGCGTAAATGCGGGTTGAGCCGACGTCCGGAAGACGCGATATCCAAGTGATGCGCCGGTACGGGGTACGTGTCATGTTCATAGCATCGATCATGTAGATCATATGGCTGTCGACATCGACGCCGGCCTGTGATAGGAGTCAGTCCCATTTTTTGAGTCCACTGATCCCACCATGGATAGTGTTGCACATCGAGGTGTCAGGTTTCGGTGTTCAGGTGTCAGGATTCGAGCCTGCAATCACACACCAGACACCTGAAACCTGATTTGGGCCAACGCACCACTGAATGTCCCTGGATCAGCAGCGCGTGGATAGCCTCAGATGATAGGGCTGCGACATTTGAAAAGGCAGACAGCCTTCAGCTGCGGTACGGCGCGTTAGTCCGGAGACACCGGAAGACAGTACAAGAAGGAGGTCCACGATGAGTAAGAGGAAAGCGCACATGGCCATCGATGCCCACGCAAGACATTGCGTGCTGGGCAGGAGGGAGTCGGTCCGTGAAGCCGATCAATCGGCGATCAGGATGGCGGCTCGGGCGCCGCGCCGCCTTCTCGGCAGATCGAGGTAATCGAGGCAATCGGTAGATTCGAGGGCTGCGAGGCGCTGCATCCGGCGGCGCGCGACGACACCAGGCCCATCATCTGCTTTTCTTGAGCCAGTGGCGCGCCTGATCGACGCTGGATGAACGCCGTCTGTGGCGGGCCTTGAGCGTACGTCTCCAGGCGGCCCGTTGGGTGCCGTCGTCACTCGGCAAGCATCTCCTGAAGAGCATCAAGGACCTTGGTCTGGGGGGATTGGGGTCAGTCACATTTCTTGAGTTTGGCTCGCGGATAACCTCAAATAGTCGGGCTGACCCCAGCTTCCCCACTTGCCTTCCGGAACAGATACATTGCCCAGCCAAGGCAGTCGCGTCCCCAGCGAAGGTAGGCGTCTCGATTTCTGTGCAACGTCTGCAGCAGTTGCTCCACGTCTGCGTCGTCGGGATGGGCTGTCGCATAGCGTTCGGCTGCTTGCCACTGGAGCCCCTCATACCGGTCCCAGTCGTCCTCATTGGACACCACCGAGTATAGGAACGAAAGGCCCAGGTCCACACCAGTCTGGACGTTACTCCCGTGAGTTCCGCATAGATTGGCACTTTGACCCGTCAGCTTCAGGTAATCCGGATCCGGTTCCGTCTTCCAGAAGGGCTCGCCAACGAGCACGAGTCCCCCAGGCTGTACCATCCTGCTAAGCGCTTCCAGTGTGCCCTTGTGCCCGGCGTAAATCCACGAGGCGCCAATGCACGAGGCGAGCTCCAACAACGCTCCTCGGTCGGGCTCGTACTTGCCTCCGTCCATGTGGAGGAGCTCGATGCGCTTCTCCAGGCCGCGGGCCACGACGTTCTCCCGCGCCTCCTGAATTGTGATGGGAGACAGGTCGAGGCCCGTCCCCAGTACGTCGTACCGCAACGCAACGAGACAGAGAAACTCCGCTTTTCCACAGGCCACGTCGAGGACTCGACCGCGGTCAGGCAGGCGGAGGCACGTGATGAGTTCCTCAGTCTTGGCCAGGCTCATCGGGTTCATAACCGTGTGATCGGCATGCGTGATGCCGAAGTACTTCCACATATCCATCTCCATGGCCGCGTCCTTTGCTTCCAGCTCAGTCAATCAGAGAAATCACAGTAGTGACCGCAGCGAATAGCCACATCGCTGCGACCAAACAAATGGCAGGAATCAGTGAGCCACGACGACTACGCAGAGATTCACGATTCAGGAAAAAAAAGAGGGTGAACGAAGCAGCCGCACCGACCCCCATCACTATGTTATCAAACGGCGATGGGAAATACTGTGGGAAGCCCAAGACGAGGCCCATGCAGCACACTAGCACGACAATGGCCCCCCGAGATTCCTGTCGTGCGCGCGATCGCTGTAGGCGAATCGCCTTCCCCGCTTCCTCGTTATGTTCAACGACATCCAACTGTTCTAGCGGTGTTGCCATTGTGCTCTCCTGCCAACGTGAGTATCACAGACCCGGTTGAGCGCAGCGAATTCGCGTCCTATACATACAATAGCATTGGGGGAACCATGAGAAGGCGGGTCTTCCGCTATTGTGCCACATCACCGGGCGGGACATCTCCCTCGATTGTCGTGAGCCAGATGCCACGCACTTTCGCTCCCTCCTCACGAGTACGGATGCGAATCTTGTGCGTTCCCTCTGCCATCTTCAGGACGGGCCCTCTCACCCATAGCCATCGGTCCATGGCTCCGTAGTTCCCGAGAATGGCCTCCGGCTTCCCGTCTACACTCACGTAGAATGAGTTCCCTTTCGCGTCGAGCCAGTTCACTTCGGTCCAGAGGACGAGAGGCGCCGGGGAGTCCACCTGGATCACCCAGGTTGCTGTCCCACCACCAGGCTGATCAGCAGGAAGCGGAGCACCGCTGAACTCCTTGGGGCGGACCGCCTCGATGAAAGGAGATGTGCCGACGACATCCCTGAGCGCCATCGCTCCCTTGATCTGAGCCTCCTGCACGGTCCCGGCAATGCGGGAAAGCTGTTTGTAGCTCCGCAACGCAACTTTGAGTGACCGGTTCTGTGCCCGGCCGTCAGGCGTCCCCAAAGCCACCCGGAACGTCGCTTCACCCCTGGCATCAGGTTTCGGACAACTGAGCTGGATGTCGAGTTGCGACTCCCGTCCCGGCAGGACCATGAGTTTGGGTTGGGTCTGCCCCTGGAAGGGAGGGGGGACGTTCAGGGCCAGCTGGAGACTGACGGCTTCGGCGGTCGTATTCCGAGCCGTGAGAGTCACCGTCCCGGGACGGTCAGGAGCAACGGCCAACTGCGTGGTTGAGAGCGTCAGTCGTGCAGGCCAACGCAGCGGCCGGACCTGAGCGAGAACCTGGGGATACCAGCTCATCCCGCGCACGCTCGCCCCAGTCGAGTCCAACACCTTTTCGGCAATATCGACGTAGGCCTGTTCCCCGGAAAGGGTATAGGCATAGGCCAAGGCGGAGATCGTTTGGGACGTCGCCCCGTAACGCTTCATGCAGTTGGGGGCTTGCTTGTACCAGAAACGTCCGGGCTGCCCCATGGGCTCGGTTATCAGCCATTCAGCGATCCCGACAACGGCATCGCGGACGCGAGGATCACCGGTGACGTCATACCAGCGCCCCAGTCCTCGACCGACGATCCCATGCATGAATACCGTTCCACCTTCGTAGCTTGGTTGTTCCGAAATGGGCACGGAAACCACCCCACGAATGGGGTCCTGCCAGTTGATTACCCAATCGGCCACCTTTGCGCCGGCAGCCAGCACGCGCGGGTCGTTCGTCGCTCGAGCAAGTGCGGAGATCGCGACAAGCGCCCAGCCTGGGCCACGCTCCTGGCCTCCAGCCCCGAAGCGATTTTTCTCGGCAATTCCGCAGTACCAGTCGGCCATCCCCCGCATGACGCTCTCCGCCCAGGGATCACCGGTGAGGTACCAGTAATCAACGACGCCCTGCGCCCAGGCGTGTCCCGAGCTGACTCCCGACATGGTGTGGTCGGCAATCCAGGCCTGTTCAGGCTGGCTCTCCATCCACAAGGCGGTCGCGTTGTGGTGCCGAGGCCCGCCCCGCTGATGACGGTTGCTGCTTTCGGGTTCATGGTGGACGATCGCCGTGTCACTGTAGAAACGTGCAGCCGCTTCACACTCCTCCCACCAGCGCAGATCCCCACTGCGTATGTACTGCAGGGCAAATCCGTGGTGGTGATCATACTCGCAGTTGCTCCAGTAGGTGTGTGATGGGCCGTATCCCCACTCGAATGTGTCATCCCCGAAATTTTGGAAGCCGTACTCCCGGCGACGGCGACGCTTGGCGTGATAGTTCTGATAGAAACGCTCCACCGAATTCTCGTAGTGCGGATAGGTCACAGGGTCATGTGGCTGCACCTCACCGAACACGGCCGTTTGGCTCACGTACTCCGGATCCGGGGAAGCCCGCAGAGGAGCAACGATTGGGGCCAGGGCCTCGTCAACCGGCGCAGAGATCGCTTCGCCATCGAAGCGGAAGAGGATCTCCTGCCGCAGAGCTTCCCCCCGGGCCAGGCGGAAAAGCCCCATCTTGCCGGGCGACTGGGGATAGCCGACCCCTCCAACGCTGTACTTATCTGTCCGCTCAGCCATCTTCTCCTGCCATCGAGTAGGCAGGTCGCCGTCATCGAGCGGCTCGGGCACGAAGTCCTGGCGCACGACACCCTCGAGGAAGCGTATCGCCTGCGGATAGCGTTGCCAGAACCAGCGTGTCCCCAGGGCCAGCCCCGCCAGCCGGATATGTCCGGGGCAACGCCCCTCCACACGCGACAGCGGCGTCTGCCCGGTCCAGCTCAGCGTCCCCTCAGTGTGCTGGTAAAGCGTGTTTCCTGCCTGAGCCGGAACGGCGTCATCCTCGCCGACCCAGAGGCGACCGACCGGCGAATCGCCAAGCCCGAGCTCCATCGACCAACGACGCAGGTAGATCTCTGCGGCGTCCTCGCGGTTCACCATGAAGACCTGACAGCGAACAGCATCTGAACCGGCGCAGAGCTCCGTCTGGATGCGATAGTTGACCAGCGCCCCTGCAGCATCAGAGAACAGGCCTTTGCGCACGATCAGAGCCCGGTTGGGGCCCCGCTCGATGATCTCTGTTACGCTCACAGTCGGGCCTGAGCTGCGGAGTTCGCGTCCTGATTCATCGAGGAAAGCGAGATCCCAACGTGCCTCGCCCGCCTTGAGGACGTGCTCACCACGGGTAACCGTCTCCAGGAGTGTGCCGTTCACCTTGCTGAGCGTGACGGCGATGGCGCCCGTGTCAATGGCGATCGTGTCAACAGATTCGCTCAGTTCTAACCCACCGGACTCGGAGAGTGGCTCAACCCCGCTGCCGGCCCCGAACCGGTAGCCGGCAGAGCCGTTGGCGGGCACATCTGCGGGGAATGAGACGGCCGCCACTTTGATGGATTTGTCAGGCCAGTAGGCGAATGGTCGTGCTTGCAGAGGCAATGCCCGACCGGCGGCGTCGGTCATCCGCATGTTCTGCGGACTCCGCACGCAGCCCTGCGGGAAAGGGACTCCCTGCACGGCCATCTCGCCCTGCCGCGCAACGCCAGTGGGGTTCGCGACGGTAAGTCCGAAGGAAACAGGTTCTGAGGCACTGGATTGCGTCGCTTCCGGAAGCTGCGGAGGGACGACGCGAAACCGTTCCGGGATCACCGCGATTTCTGCGAGGGCAAGCGCCTCCCCGGAGTCTCGGACGACATCGATAGTGAAGTCTCCCCGGGACACCGTCACGGGGGCGGTGACAGCCCAGTGGTACCGATGGTCATCGGCCGTGAGCTTCCATGCGCCGGCCGGATGGCCATCCACAGCCAGTGAGACTGAGGACCGGCCGTACGCCCCGTCGCGCAGGCGAACCGCAAAGCGGCATAGTCCCGCCGGCACCGACAGATTGCCGGCCAACCGGTAGACGCCATCCTCAGGAACAAGGCTCCCATCGTCCCGCACCTGTGCGCCGCCACCGGCATGAAACCGGGACAGCGGAACGCGCACCAGGTCAGTGGCCAGCTCGACCGCGGCAAAGAACGCTTCGATGGCAAACGGTTGGTCACCGGAGCCCTTCTTGTCGACGACGCGCAAAGAAACCGAACACGAGTCGGCGCCGGAGGCGATAAACCGGGTGATGTCAACCTGATGTCGACGCCGGGAAGCAGGCTGCGGATTACGCCCAAGCACATCTCCCTCCCACACAATCTGGTCGTTGACCAGGACCTGCTTGAAACGGATGCCGCGCTTGTAGTTCTGCAAAGCCGTTTGCCCATGCTTCGCGCCCCCGAGAATGCGCTCCCGACCGCCGCAGTAGGTGTCGGACTCGTACCACAGGAGCGCGACTGTGGAACGCGTTGGGGGGAGTCGGAGGATTGCCGTCGCGGCCGCGCTGTTGCCCTCCGTGCTCACCGTGTCGGTATGGCGGAAGGTCAGCACGCCCCGCCGATCCTGAACGGCCGAATATGGGCCCGTGCACGCAATGGCCCAACGGTCGTCCATCGGCACTCCGTCACCCCGTTGCGGAGACCGCATAGAACCGGCAAGATCAGGGCGGAATCCCTCAGGCAGAACCGGTTTCGGTCGGTCCGAAGCCCGCGTCAGAGCCCGGCCAAGAGCGTAACGGACGACATTCTCAAAGAACTTAGCCCCCGGAGCAGTTGCCTTGCCCTTGGCGTCGTGGAACCAATTGTAGGCAGGAATCATCTCCATCAGCAGAACCAGCCCCGCGCCATGCTTAAGCTCAATGATCCCGTAGTGCGGTCCCGGATCCCGTTCCTCACGCTTGTCCCAACCGAGCTTCGACCCCGTTGCCGCCAGCCCCGTCCAGCCGGGCCCGAGAGCGCAGAGAGCATTGTAGATGCTCCCCCCATGGACCTCACGCATGAGTGCGTCCGTGAATGCATGCGGCTGTTTGAATATGGGGTGGTCCGGAATGAGGATCTTGCCAAAGTTGTACCCCCGATCATGGCCTACCGCGGATGGCGTCCACGTCTCCTTGGTCGTCTTGGTTCGGAAACCGATGAGTACGCCGCCAAGCTCAAGGAAGGACGCGACCGCTTCAGCGTCCCGGTTGAGCCTGTCTCGCGGCTGGTCCATTCCCCAGATGGCCAAGTCGTAGTCGAACAGGGAGGCAGATGCGGCAGCGCTCGGACTGAGGCGTTCATGCACAACGTCAAGCGCCTTGAGCCCCTGAATGGTGAAATTGGAGTCGCTGTCAGCCACAACCAGCACTTTGGGCTGGGCTATGGCGGCGGATGTAAGGACGATCAGCAGGCAGAAAGACCCGATCAGACGATTCATGGAATCCGTTCCTTGTGTTCAAGGCGATTGCAGTGCCAGAGGCAATGTAGGGCTGGAATGCGAGGGGGCCAGGACTCAGAGGGACAGCTGTGCTGTGGCAAGCGGATGTTGGTGCGGAGGGGTTGCGCAGTTACCGAGGCCAGGGCAGATTCCCGGAGGCAACACGCAGACACCAGTCAAACCCACACTACCATACCGAACACGGGAACCTGTCGATGAAACGCTACCGGCTGGATGAGCTCGAGACAACGCCCACTCGTCTGCTCCCGGAGGTCGTTGGCGACCGCCGGATTACGCATGGAGGCATCTATGTCTTCACGCCGGGAGAAACAGCCCACCCCGAGCACCACGTCCACAACACAGACGAGATCTTCATCTTCATCCAGGGCATGGGGGTGCTGCCAATCGACGGGGTTGATCACCCGATCCGCACGGGCGATGTCGTTGTCGTGGAAGCCGGGGAGGACCATCACACCAGAAGCTCCGAGGACGGACCTCTGGTCGCGGCGTGGTACCTGGTCGAGCCCAAGCGGGTGTAGCGCCGGCTTCCCAATCCCTGGAGAGCCGCGGTCCCCGCCGTAGCTGCGCACACGCCAAACGGTCGAGGACATCGCCCTTCCAAAAGCGACTTCGGTCGCCGAACCGTGCTTGGGGGGCGATGTCCCCAGCGGCCGTGTCCGGTGGCAGACGTCGCGTCTACCGGCATCGGGAACCGCTTCCGCCAGCCATACCAGACTGTGCCGCGAGAACCTGGCACAGGAGCGATATTGCGGCGCTCCACACCTCGTGTGGTTCCCGCGTAGACCTCGCCTGCATGAAGCAGTACGTTCCGATCCAGCCTACGGGACGGGGAACGGCGCCCCTCGCAGCGGGGAACGTTCCCCGTTGTTCTTCCGGTCCGCATAGAAAGGACGCTAACCATGCGCTGTCCACATAGTCGAATGCTCACACTGGCCGCACTGTCTGTTGTCGTTTTCGCGATATGTGCGGACGCACAGTGGGCGATCGTGCCCAAGGGCGACGGAGGAGTCGCCGAGATCCAATGGGCAGGAGAGACGGTGGTTGATCACCTTTCGTTTTCAGGATACCTGCCTGCATGGAAGGGCGGTCGGTTCCGTTTCGTGGCTTCGACGCCCAAAGCCGATGCCGAGACGGGTACTCAGATCTGGAGTGACGCGGCGGAAGGTCAATACAAGGCGGATATCACAATCCGTGCTGACGGAGCCCGCCTGCTCTGCAGCATCGTGGCAACGATCCAGCCCGAGGGACCGGCTGAATTCGGGCTCTACTTCCCCCAGGAACTGTTCCGCTTCGCCGATGGGACCTTCCGGTACCTTCTGGGGAAGGGGACACAGACTGAAAGCGACAAACCGTTCCCGACCAGGTCCCTGCGGAAGCCCCTGACCATCGAGGGAGTCGAGCGTTCTGTCCGCGTCACCTTCACTTCTGAAAGCGGCGCGTTCATGCTGCAGGATTTCCGGAAGAAGCATGGCATGATCCGGGGCATTACGTCTTGCCGCGTGAGCGACAAACCGGTCGTATTCAGCGCCTCGGTTGAGCTGACCGCGGAGACGTTCACGGGGCGAGTCGCAGCGACGCGGAAGGCTGTGTTCGAACAGCCTACCCGGCAAATCGATCCCGTCGGCATCACCAACTCCGGGTTTGAGGATGGTGTGAGCGGCTGGTCGGTCCCGAAGAACGCCGCCGCACAGCGAACGAATGCCCATGAAGGCGCGACGTGTCTGCGCATCTCAGTGAGTGATATCGCGAAGGACAGTGTGTATATCACGCGGCAGGTCCCCGTTCAGGGGGGCGCTCTTTACCAGGCGACGTGTTTTGTCCGCACTGAAGAGGTGGAGAAGGCTGTTGTTCAGGGCAAGTCTGCACGCGGCGCTGTGCTGATTGTGGAATGGGCGGACAAGGAGGGCAAGTGGTTCGCGGCCGGGCAGTACTCGCCAAGCCTCTACGGCAGCAATCCCTGGGGAGCTCTTTCATGCGATCAACTTCGAGCCCCGGACGAGGCAGGATTCGCAGCCGTATTTCTGGCTCTGAGGGGAACGGGTACGGCCTGGTTCGACGCGTTCAAACTCACGCGGTTGAGTCGCTTTGCCGTTCTCCAGAGCCCGTTGGATGGCGAGACAATCAACGACAACACGCCCATGTTCGACTTCCAGGCGCCGCACGATGTGGAAGCGGCCCAGGTAGAGCTGTCCAAAACTGCGGACTTCGCGGAGGCAAACGTGCGACGATACACGGTCCACGACACGCCATGGAGCTGCCCGGAGCCGCTCGCAGCCGGCCGCTGGCATTGGCGCGTCGTGGGCAGCGGCCTCGAGCCCGGGGTCACGTGGCATTTCACTCAGACTGCTCCCCCTGAAACAGACACGACAGCGCCAGTGATCGTGACCTCCGCCGAGCGCATAGGGCAACCACGCGGTCGCACGGTGCACGTCACGGTCCATGAAGGCAGCGGGGTCTTGCGATCGGTCAAGGCAACGCTTGGGGACACCCCCTTGAACGTCAGTTTTCACACCAACTCAGGCGATGGAGAGTTCTGTGTGCACCCGGAGCCTGATGGCGAATGGCCGAAAGGGCTATCATCGCTGTCCGTGGTCGCATCTGATCCCTCGGGAAACGAAACCGAAGCAAAGGTTTCCGTCCTGAATCTGCCGAAGCCGGAGAACGCCATCCGCATTGATGAGGAGGGGTTCTACCTTGGGCCGGAAGGTAGAGAATTCCCATTCGGTATCTACCAGGTTAGACCCGAGAACATGAAGACCGTCAAGGAAGCCGGCTTCGATCTTGTGCACATGTATACGTGGGAGAGCAGTCAGGATGATGTCGCTGCTCGGGAGTACCTTGACGCGGCCTGGAAGCATGGCCTCCGGGTGTTCATCGGGTTTGACCGGGGGAACTCCAGCGGGAATGGCCTCGTGCAGGGCAATCTGGACCACATTGTGAGACGGGTGTCAGCCCTCTGCGACCACCCCGGACTTTTCTGCTGGTACCTCTTTGATGAACCCGAGATTGTCCACCAGTACATCTCGCCGCGGAATCTCACGCGATACGCAGACCTCATCCGCACGCTTGACCCATATCATCCGGTCGTGGTCACGACGTGGGGCAAACGGATGAATCTCTACCGAAAGAGCTGGGATACCCATTGGACTCAGGCGTACAAAGACCCCGCCGGGGTGGTCAAACAGCTTCAGGAGCACCAGAAAGCCCTACTCAACGCCTCGCCGATCACGCTGTTGGTGCATGCCTATGATCGCGCCCAGTCCAAGAGCGGAAAGCCATTTGATCTGGGTGCTTTTCAGCCGGATCCTGCCTGGCTCCGTGCCGCTCCCTATGCCGGGATCACGCAAGGCATCAACGGGCTGTTCTGGTGGTGGTATGCCGGGGGGCACGCCGACTGGCTGACGATCGCCGATGTCCCCGAAGCCTGGTCGGCGTTGGCCGCAACCCTGTCTGAGCTACGCTCGCTCGCTCCCGTCCTCACGGGCGACGGTCCCGTCATCACTCGCACGATCAATGGTGGTGACGGAGGCCCCAATGTCGAAACCTGGCAGAAGACGGTCGAGAATGGAACCACGCTGATCGCAGTCAACACCTCTGAGAGCGACGGCGAAGTCGCTTTGCCCATCACAGCTTCCGGCCCGATTCGTTCCCTGTTCGGCAAAACGCGAACAGCAGCTCCGGAAAGCGGCCGGATCAGAACACATTTCGGACGATACGAGGTCCGGGTGTATCAATGGTAGATCAGGAGAGATGACAGAATGAGAGTAATCCTGGTGATATTGGCTGTCGGCGCCGTGTTGACCGCGTCATCCGTGTCTTGGGCGACGCCGTCGATCACACTGTATGTGTCTCCATCGGGGGCCGCTGATGGCGATGGAACGCGTGCTAGGCCATTCGGACGGCTCGAAGAAGCCAGAGATGCGATCCGCGCCATGAAAGAGGGAGCTGCCCTGCCGGAGGGCGGAGTAGCGGTAGCGCTGCTGCCCGGTCGGTACGCCGTGTCCACCCCGTTCGAGCTGACCGCGGCAGATGCCGGCTCCGGTTCGGCACCGATCATCTACCGTTCTGCCGAGCGGGGGAAGACGACCCTCACCGGAGCGGTCCCGATTGTCTCCTGGCAATCTGTGTCAAATCCTGTCACGCGAGAACTGCTCAGTGACAAGGCGCGCGATCACGTTGTCTGGGCCGCGCTGCCGAGTGGCGTGCCCACTCCCGTTCCGGGGTTTGCCAATGGCGGGTGTGGATACCGCGGCAAGCCTCAGTACCC
This sequence comes from Lentisphaerota bacterium, assembly GCA_018676675.1. Taxonomy (GTDB): domain Bacteria; phylum Verrucomicrobiota; class Lentisphaeria; order Oligosphaerales; family JABHEG01; genus JABHEG01. The sequence goes on along the minus strand of JABHEG010000259.1, from coordinate 3,116 downwards.
AGTGGCCCTGTTCCAGGATGAGACGCGTCTGCCGATCGCCCGTTGGCCAAACGGCGCTCTGGCGCGGATGGGCGCCTGCGTGGGCCACCATCAGAAGCGAGGCCATGTAGGAACAACCTATACCGAGGGACGATTCATCTTTGAGAGTGATCGGCTGGAGCGCTGGAACAGAGAACCCGATCCCTGGCTTGACGGGCTCTGGTTCCACCACTGGGCCGACCAGAAGATGCAGATCGAGGAAATCGCCCTTGAGACCAGAACGATTGCACTCGCACAACCCGAATCACATGCCTTCGGCTACAAAACGGGACAGCATTTCTTCGCCTTCAACATGATCGGCGAGATCGACCGTCCCGGAGAGTGGGCCGTCGACCGGGACGCCCGGCGGATCTACCTCTGGCCTACGGCGGATCCCAACCGAAAGCCCGTCGTCGCGGCTGCAACGGATCACCTCGTCACCCTGGAAGGAGTTGCCGACCTCCATTTCGAAGGACTCGTGTTCGAGGGTTGTCGTGACACGGCGATTGTGGCCCGCAAGTGCACCGGACTCAGGCTGAGGGGATGTACACTGCGTCACCTTGGTAGTTGGGGCGTGAGCATTGATGGGGGACGCGACTGCGCCGTGGTCGGCTGTGATCTCTATGACCTCGGCGAAGGCGGCATCAAGGCAAGCGGCGGAGTCCGCAACACACTTGACCCCGGCAACCACCTGATTGAGAACAACCACATCCACCACTTCGGCCGGATTGTGAGCACGTACAAGCCCGGTGCGGCGATCTACGGTGTGGGCAACCGAATTAGACACAACCTCATCTACCAGGCCCAGCATCAAGCCATCTTCTTCCGCGGCAATGACCATCTCATCGAGTACAACATTGTTCATGATGTATGCCTGCACTCGAGTGATGCCGGGGCGATCTACTCGTGCGCCAGAGACTGGAGTCGACGCGGGACCATCATTCGGCACAACCTGTTCCACGCCCTCGGCGAGGGGCTGGACGGAGCCGGCTGTCGAGCCATCTACCTTGACGACATGTCGTCCGGCACAATCGTCCATAGCAACATCGTCACGATGGCGGATCGCGGTCTCAATTTCGGCGGAGGCAAGGACCTGGTGGTCTCGAGCAACATCGCGGTGAACTGCAAAGAGTCTCTTAACCTGGCAAGCCGGGGCATCGACAGCTTCGCGCGCAAGAATGCCGAAAAGGGGCGTGACAGCACGCAGTTCAAGCTGCTGTTGCGCGACGAAGCGCTCTTCCGCGGCAAGCTCTGGCAGACACGTTACCCCAATCTGCTTGCCGCGCTCGAGATGGACCCGGTCGATGCGCAAAACGCCCACCACAACACGATCCGCGGAAATGTGAACATTGGAGGCGGGAAACTGACCATCAGCAACGCCAGGAAGGTGATGCGTACGTGCACAGTCGCCGACAATATTGACCTCATGCGGGACCCTGGGTTCGTCGACTTGTCCGCCCTGGATCTTCGCCTCCGGGATGGCGCCCCCATCTACAAGCAGCTTCCCGACTTTGAGGCACCCGATTTCCAGCGTATGGGGCTGTATGCCGATTCCAGGCGCGCGTCTTCAATGGTTAAATTCGGAGCAGACGTCACGCCGCTTTCTCCCATTATGTCTCCAGCGGAGCGCAGTCGGGCGGAACTTCCCGTGCTCATACCCGTGGTGGGCTTGAGTGGCCCCATCGCGATCAACGGTGTGGTCAACCCGAGCGAATGGGAGGACGGCTCCACATCGGGGCCCCACGCGCTGACCGCGACCATGGGCGAGGACGACGCGGATCCCCCGGCTCGCCTGTGGATTCGGGCGGACCATGCCCACCTGTTTGTCGCGTTTCGCCACCCCGGTGGAGCTGCCGGTTCTGCTCCCGGCGGCCAGACCTGGGGGCAGGATGATGGCGTCGAGATTGTGTTGGCGCCCGCACACGATGAGCGCCTCCCGAACCGATTGGAGGGACTCATCCTGCGAGGCTATGCCAATGGCACACTCAACGTCGCGGAGACCAGCCGGCCGCTCGAGCCGAAGCAGCGGGAAGGGGTCTGTTACGCGACCTGCCCGGCACCCCCGGGAAGCTGGTCCGCAGAGCTGAAGGTTCCGTTCTCGGCCATTGGGGTCTCCGCGACGGAGGGGAATCTCCCGATCTACTGCCACGTCACGGTCCGCAGAGCGTCCAGCAACCAGTGGATCAGTTGGCGCAGACGTTGGTCACTCGACCCAGGCGATGCGAAGTGCGCGACCGCACTGTGGCTGCAGCCCTTGGGCCCGATCGCGTTCATGCCCGGGCATCCGGCCCCCGCGATCCGCATCGATGTCCAGGGGAAACGCCCCTCCGAAACGACCAGCATGCAGGCTGGCGCCGGAGCCAGCGCTCCGGATTGGGCGGTCAAATGGAACCGCCTTGTCACCACCTTCGGCACAGCCCGAGGGGACCGATGGAAGGCATGCCACTTCGAGTTCATGCCGCTGGAGGACGCCACGGTCAGCCTGGAGCTGATGGGCACTCAGACCCGCCCCGGCAACCCCACGGCCTGGACATACTACGATGCGTTCGAGGTGGAGGGCGCCGAGCTGGTCAACGGGGACTTCGAGGAAGGGGGAGAACAGAGCAGGATTCCCGGGTGGGAATGTGTCTTTGATCACCGCGGCGAGGCAGTGGCCAGGGGAGAGGCGGGGGTTGTGTTACTCGATTCCGGTGCCGCCTCGGGGCGCCGCGCCGCCAGGACGTCTCACGACCATCGCGTCAACCAGAGCATCCGGATTACCAAAGGGCAGAAGGTAACCGTCCGCTTCCAGGCTCGAGCGGCACTCCCGAGAGCCACAGAGTGAGCAACCAGGGCCGGTGTGCCTAGCCTGCTCACATTGAGAGAGGGCGGGTGCGCGCGTCCGTGGTCTCGCCGCACATCAGCCCGGATTCGCCCTTGGAGAGCGGCGGTCCCCCGCCGTGGCTGCACGCATGCCTTCCGGTCGAGGACGACCGCTCTCCAGGATCACCCCGACAAAAGCACGTTCGATCTTGTAACTATCTATTATAAAGCAGGTTGCGACTCTTTTGTTGCTTGATCGACAGGCGCTTTCAGCTATATTGTAGACGCCTGTCAAT
>JABHEG010000258.1 GCA_018676675.1 Lentisphaerota bacterium | reverse complement strand
TGGGGGTGTATTCCAATAGGGTAATACGATAGCAATAGAAAAGGACAATCGCGGAAGGCTATGGGGGACAGGAGTTTGGCGCGCGCGCTCGGGGCGGAAAGGTGTACTACGGACCCAATCTACAGTAAACTACCGCTAGACAAGGCGACCGGGGCCCGTGATCTGGGGTTCGGCTTGGATATTGCCGACTTCCTGCTCGAGCCCGAGGCCGATGAAGCCGACGGATGCATCACGCCCTACCATTGCGGCGATGCCTTCCACGGGGAGCTGGTCAAGCGGTATGTCGAGCTCCCTCAGATTTGTACACAGGCGGCCCCTCTGGAGTACAAGGTGACAAGCGGGCAGGGATGGATCTGCGTGCGCCAGTGGTATCACTATCGTGAGGCCAACTACGGGCGCAAGACGGGGTCTCGCTGGGAGCAGACACTCCTCTTTCGGGATGGTGTGCGCTATTTCCTTTCAGCTGACCGGATCACCAGCGTAAACACGGTGGATCGTCTGATCTTCCGTCTCGACATGCCTGGCCATCTCAAGCATGATCGTGGGAGAGAATTTGAGACGATCTATCTCAGCTATCATGGGTGCATTCCGTCGAGCGAGTTTATTGAGGATTTTCCGCCGGACGCCCGGTTCCTGTACCAGCGGGGACCTGGTGGCGCGCCGGACACGATGATCCGAGCGTATCAGGTGAGACGTGATGACAGCCCCGGACCGTGGTTGGGAGGGATCACCCTCGATCCCTCTGTCGTGTTCGAGGCCTGGTGTCATCAACGTGGGTACGTCTGTTTCATCGAGGAGGTTGGGGGAGAGGCCGTTGAGGCCGGGACGAGCTTCGGGGCCGCCTACGCGGTTGGTTGGTTCGACACGATCGACGACATGACCCGTGTCGCCCACGAGCATCGTGGGATGCGCGAGATTGATGTGGCTCGGTTCACTGATGGAGAATGAGAATGGTGATTGTGCTGAAAAGGGCGTTAGTCGGGCTGGTTTTGGTCGGCTCGGGCGAGGTTGGGTGGGGGCAGCTCGTTACCTCCTTTGAGGAAGATGCCGGCGGGGAGTGTCTGCGGCCCGGTGGCGTGTCTGTCGTGCGTGTCCAGGAGCACGCCACGGCAGGGGAATGGGCATTGAAGTGCACCGTTCCGGGGAAGGATCAAGACAGCTGGCCGGGGTTGTCTTTTGTGCCTTCGTCACCGGATCTACGTACTCTTCAGCTCCTGGCGCTCGATGTGTACAATGCGTCTGCGAAGGCGTCACAGTTGTCCTGGCGCATTGATGATCTCGACGGCAAGAAGCACTTTGGGAGTGGCATCAAACTACCCCCGCGGACCGCGACCAAGGCAGAGCTGTATCTTCGTGGGCTCGATGCCCACGTGGACATGGCGCGCGTGAAGCAGATTTTCCTCTATGTCCGCATGCCTCGGGAAGATGTCATTCTCTTCCTGGACAACCTGCGTTTCGCCGAGACGAGCGACATGTTCACACCACTCGTGTACGAAGAGACGGCTCCCAAATTGAGTCTTTCTGATACTGAACGGAAGCGGGGGTACGTTCTTTTTTCGCGCCATTGGCTGGATGTTGTTTTCCCTGGAAGCCGCCCCCGTCCCGGAGAGCGTGCGGATGGACTGCAGGCCTTTGCTGCGCCAGGTGAGTACGAACCTGTTACGGTTTCCATCCACCCGCTTCAGGATCTTGAGCAGGCCGCAATCACCGTGTCAGCCCTCACTTCCGGCGAAGCGACAATCGGCGCCAATTCGGTGGCTGTCTATCCCGTGCGTTGCCTGAATAAGCGGGTGACGTATTCCTCGACGAAGTACGTCAAAGATATGCCGGTGATGCTCGAACGGCGGGCCAGGACCCGGATTAAGGCCGGTACGTCAAAGCGATTCTGGTTGGACTTGCGTGTCCCGATCGATTGCTCGCCGGGGATCTACACCGGAACCGTCACGTTCTCGGCGCAGGGCGTGCCTTCTGCTGTGTTGCCGCTACGCCTCCGTGTGCTTCCTTTCCGCCTGCGTGAGCCTGAGAACCAGATTCTTGGGGAGTATTACCGTGGTCCCCAATTGGCCAGGACAGAGCCCCAGGAACGCGAGTTTCTGACGCGGGACCTCGAAGACATGCGGAAACATGGAATGACATCAATCGGGCTGTGCATGGGGTGCCCAACTCAACAGGCAACGATCGCCGATGGGAAGGTGGAGCTTAACCTCAGTGGAGCATCACTCTACGAGCATTGTCTCGACACCTACCGGGATCTGGGGTTTCCTGCCCCGATTGTGCAGCTAAGTGATTCCGGGCAGTCGTTCGCGGCCCAGTGCAAGGTGGCATTTGGGAGTCCGGAGTATGCTCTCGCCTATACGGCCTTCTGGCGGGCTTTCCAGCAATTGGCCAGGCAGCGGGGATGGCCCGAAGTGATCGTGCAACCGGTGGATGAGCCCGGCTGGAAGGACCAGGAAGCGAAAGATCGGAACGTCACCTTACTCAAATTGGGAAAGAGCGTGGCAGGCCTCCGCACTGAGCAGGATGGTCCCGGCGACGGCTACTTCCATGATCGGGCCGGCCCGTTCTCCGATGTCTGGAACTACAACGGGGGAATTGCCTCGGACGCCATCGTGCAGGGCGCCCGGAAGGCCGGCAGACTGGTGATGCTCTACAACTGTGATGTGGAGTCCTATCGCCCGGAAGTCGGGCGCTATGTGGCAGGTTTCTTCCAGGAACGCGCCAACATTGATGGCTACTACAACTGGGCTTACATGTCCTGGCGTGGCAGTCCCTACGATGATCTCGATCACAAGACCGGGACATGGATGCATGTCTATCCTGCGTACCAGGGCGAAGTTGGCGGACCATCTACTGGGTGGCAGGGCGCTCGTGAAGGGGTGGACGATCTTCGCTACCTCCACACGCTCACATGGGCTGCGGAGCGTGCCGTTGCTGCCGGCAATCTCGATGCAAGGAATGCAGCGCAGCAGGGGCGTAGAACGCTCGCTTCTCTCCTGGGGACACTGCATTACTCGCCTCGTGTCCGGAACACGGCTCGCTGGACCCAGAGCCGGACGGCCGAAGGAACGCAGTTCATCAGCGGGACGCTGAAGGTCCCGAACGGATGGGATTTCGAGACCTATGACGTTGCTCGTTGGCAGATTGCCGAGAGCATCTGGGCCATTCTTGCTGCCCTTGGAGATGCTCCTGCGCCTGAGCGTCCGGGCACGTCGATTGAAGCGCCCCCTGCGGGTGAGTTGCTGTCGGGTGTGAGGTGGCGGCAGACCGCTGTTTCAGACGTCGCAGGAGGGGGGACGGTAGAGCTCTCCATTCCGAGGCTGTCCGGCAGGACTACCGTGGATGGCAGACTTGATGAATCGGTGTGGAAGTCCACTCCGGTGGTGACGGATTTTCGTTTACACAAGGGCGGGACCCCCAAGCAACAGACCCGTGTGCGTATTTTCGCAGACGATCAGGGCCTTAACGTTGCCTTTGAGTGTGACGAGGAATACATGGGGCAGATCACGGCGACCATCACAGAACCTGGCGGGCCCGTGTGGCAGGACGACTGCGTTGAGATCTTCATAGACGCCAATCGGGACCGCAAGTCATTCTACCAGATTGTGGTAAATAGCCTTGGGGTTTCTGCGACAGCGTGTGACCCGGGAGGCGATTGGCAACCAAGCGTGACCGCCGCCGCCGTCCGAGGGGATGCGACGTGGTCCGCCGAGGTGCGGATTCCTTTGGCCGATATCAACTTGGCCGGAAGCACGTTTGGGTTGAACTTCTGCCGTGAGCGGCGTCCGACTGAGGTGATGGAACTGTCGTGCTGGTCACCCACCGGCGGGAGGTTCGGGCAGCCGGACAAGTTTGGGACTGCTCATCTTGGCACTCCTTATCTGCGGAACGTCCATTTGGGCGCAGCCCGGATTGGCCCGCACGAGTTCCGGGCAACCGTAGGGAACCCTTCCGCAAAGGCCTGCACGGGAAGGCTGGTACTGGAGTGGCATCGAGGATCGGATGAGGTGAAACGTGTGAGCTCGGAACGGCTGACTTTCCGCCCTGGCCAGGTCCGAGATTTGATGCTCCCATACACCGTTGCCGGTGGAGGGGCTGAACTGGAAGCTGAGGCCAGGTTTGTCGATGGAACCGACGGTCGTGTGATCGCAACCCAGAGGTTGTCCCAGCAGATCCTCCCCCCGGTGACATTGACGAGAGTTCCTGCCCTGGTGTTTGCCGGTGAGGCGTCTCATCCTGTAGCATTGGCGATCGCGGTGGAACCAGCTTGGCGAGCACAGGTTAATCTGGGAGTTGTGCTGCGGAACGGGCAGAACACAGTGTGCGGCCGGACTGTCCTGCACGAAGCGGCGGGCGACACGATCAGCGCGGCGCTGGATTTGTCGTCAATCCCGGCCGGAGCATATCGCCTGGAAGCCACTCTTCGTCGCACGGATTCATCAGAAGCCGTCGGGCGTGCTGTCAAGGTGATCCATGTCGTCCGGGGCCCGTTCGGGCGCTGATGGGGCGGACGGCTGTTCGTCTAAGCCGCGACATCACTTGGTGGCGGCGGGTGCAGGCGGCATGACCAGCTTGAGGCGTTTGTCGGGCTCGGATGTCAGATGTGAGGCGGCACCGTTCGGCCAAGCGACGTGGATGTCGGCTGGACCTGTTCCTTGTCCCAGACCGAAGTGAAGCGCGGGGTCGTTCTGCTGCCCGTAGCTACTCGACCCCGCTCCCACTTCCCTGTACATCCGGAGTGCGCCTCGGCGGACGATGATCCGGGCACCGACGGTCGTGTTCTGTTCGTCCCCTGGGCTGAGGCGTATCTTGAGCCAACGTCCCTGCGCTCCTTCGCCGGTGCCATGGTTTCGATAGACACAGAGACGCACGGGAGCTCCCTTCTGCGGGCGTCCGGCCGTCGCCAAGTCCATCCAGCCGTCGCCGTCTATATCCGCCCAGGCGCCGGCGTAGGTGTCGATCCGCTGGATCGAGGCCTTGGACGCGCGGTCCTCGAAACGTGTGCCGCCAATGTTCACGAAGAGGCGCGCCTTGGCGTATGGCAGGTTGTAGATTTGCGGCACGAATACGTCGATCCATCCGTCGTTGTTGGCATCGGCCGGGATACACCCCGACCAGAGCTCATCCCCCCGAAACTCCAGGCGTCCGCCAATGGGTTTGAGTGGAACCTGGAGGGAACTGCGCCAGTCCTGGAAGCTGTCTCCCATGTGCCGGTAGATGGCAGAGTCGTCGCAGACATACCCGCGAATATCGTAGCGCATTCCCTTCACTCCGCTGGGACCGACATACTTGTGAACGAGGTTGGCTGTGAAGAGGTCGAGCAGACCGTCGTTATCGAAGTCCAGCCAGCATGCCCCTATGGTGTGTCCGTAATGGAAGCCATAGTGTCTGGCAGCTGTTTTGTCGAAGAACTGTTTGGGGTTGAAGCGTCCGGCTACACCGTATTCTACGGCGACGTTCTTGAAGCGGTTGTCGCCGAGATTTCGCCACAGCAGGTTGGGTTGGAGGCGGTAATTCGCGACGAAGATATCCTGCAGTCCATCGCCGTCGACATCAGAGAACAGCACGCCGCGGCCGTAGCGCTTCTCGTTGATGCCTGCTTCCTCGCCGATCTCCCGGAACTGCTTCCCCTCTTTGCTGAGCCAAAGCTGGTGCGGGTAGTATGCGGCGTTTCCCCCGTTCCAGTCTTCTTTCGTGCCGATATAGAGATCGATAAAGCCGTCGTTGTTGATGTCGCCTGCCCCGATGACGCCTGCCTTTGAGTGGGGGGCGAACCCGACGCATTCGGCAACGTCTTCGAACGTCCCGTTCCGCTGGTTTTGCCACAGCCCTCCGCATGTTGTCACGATGTCGGTCCAGCCATCGTTGTCATAGTCAACACAGAGGGCGGAGCCTTTGCCGGCCTCGGAGAGTCCACTGGGCGCTGTAACATCGGTAAACCGTGCCGGATTCGTTCCTGCGTTGAGGAACAACCGGTTCCCGTCCACCAGGAGGTCAGGGCGACCATCGTTGTCGGCATCGAGCCAGTTCGTGAAGCGTGCACTGATCTCGGGAAAGCCCAGAGCAGACGTTTCTTCGGTAAAGGTCGGTGTCGGCGCCTCCTCAGGGCGCTGGAGAATGGGAGGGAAAGGGCGGTTGGGGGCTGCGTCTTGCGGGCGACGTGCTGAAACGCAGCCAGTGGTCCCGGTTAGTGCGATCAAAGCGGCGATAGTCAAAGGGCGGTAGGGGAGACGCAGATGTGGCATTGGGGGGACCTGCACGTGTTAGACCCTCCGCGAAAAGCCCGCGGAGGGGTTCCTGGTTCACGGTTATTTGTCGGGCATGACCAAGACGGTTTGTCCTTCAGATTGGGTGCAATTGCCTGTTCCCAACCGTTGAACGGTGAACCTGCTAACTGTGAACCCCGACGCGGAACCCTTTTCGCGGCGGCTCGTGTTAGGCGAACAGCTCGAAGGGATTCTCGCCATCGTACAGCATGGTTGAAGGAAGCGGAACGTTGATGTCTTCCACACCCAGCAGTTTGGTTGCTTCGAAGAGGACTTTGCCGACCTTCTTGAAGCCGAATCCTCCGTGATGTGGGAAGTTCTTTCCGATCAGAACATGGCGGTAGAACCGGGCAAATTCGGGAATCGCGACGATCCCGATTCCGCCGAAGGAGCAGGGATCCAAGTCCAGGATGCTCCCTTCTGCGATGTAGCTGGTGAGTTCGCAATCGGGGGAGGATTGGAGACGGAACATGGTGCTTTCGCCCGGCTTGAGTTGGCCTTCCAGCGTTCCTCGGGTGATGTCGGGCGTGCCCCCGTCTTCCATGAGGCGGTTCATGATCAACTGGTACTTCATGCTGCACTGCTTCATGCAGCTCGAGCAGGTGTTGCCGCAGTGGAACCCCATGAACAGGTCCGCTTTGCTCGCCCCTTTCAGGTCGACTCCTGCGGGCAGGACGTCATCCGGTACCGAGTTGTTGATGTCGAGGAGGGTTGCCGGATGCATGGACGCGAGTTGAAGCATATACTCGCTGAGGGCTCCGTACATGTCCACCTCGCAGGCAACCGGAATGCCGCGGCCGGCCATGCGGCTGTTGACGTAACAGGGAACGAAGCCGAAGAAGCCCTCGAAGGCAGGCCAGCATTTGTCGGCGAAGACGGCAAACTCACTGGCGCCGATGTTTGCTTCCATGTAGTCGAGAAGAGCGATTTCGAACTGGGCCAGTTTGGGCAGAAGATCCGGGTAGACGCAGCTCCGGTTCAGTTCATTGGCCATGTCATCGGCGACTGCCGCGATACGGTCGGTTTGGCCGGCGGCTTCCTGGAAGGCCTTGAGCAGGTCAAGTTCCGAGTTTTCCATCACCTCAATGCCGAGGTCGTAGAGGGGCTGAATGGGAGCATTGCAGGCCAGAAAATCGTGGGGACGAGGGCCGAAACCGAAGATCTTCAGGTTCTGGACCCCGACGATGACTCGAGCGATGGCCTCGAAGTCGAGAACCAGCGTGGCGAGCTCTGCGGGGAGGCCGACGGGATGTTGGGGAATGTAGGCAGGCAGGCGGCGAAGTCCGAGGTTAAATGAGCAGTTCAGCATACCGCAGAGGGCATCGCCACGGTCAGCAGCCAAAACAGCCTTGTTCTCCTCGGCGGCGGCACAGATCATCACGGGCCCGGGAAACTGCTCGGCGAACATCGTGGTCGGGCCTTCGGGACCGAAATTGCCGAGATAGATGACGGCGGCGTTGCAGGCGTTGTCGATGAGTTCGGTCAGAGCGTTCATCGCATCGTTCTCAGACTCGATGACCACGGAACTGGCGTGGACGTTGAGATCCGTCTTGCCCAGTTCGTCCATGAGCACGCCCAGGCGTTTGCGGGTGAGTTCTGCCGGAAAGCAGTCACGGGAGACACCGACGATTCCGAGCTTCATTTCGGGGGTGTTGATGAGGGCGTTCATTCAGAGGCTTCCTTCCTCAGGTGGCTATGTCTATTCTGCGTTGTCGCTGTATGGGACGGAGCGAATGTAACGCCGGGGGCAACGGTCTGTCAACCTCGGTGGTGGACGGCGGGTAATGCCGCCGTTACGTGGGGGGGAGAACTCCAAGATGGCTCGACGGAGTCTCTCCCTCCAGGGATTCTCTGGGCCATCTGTGTCCGATGGAGGGAGAGGCTCCGTCGAGCCGCCTCAGTTACAGGGGAGGGGAGGTCCAATTCTGATCGCGTTCTTGATCCGGATCTAGAGTGAACGTGACTCCAGGGATTCTCTGGACCATCTGTGTCCGATGGAGGGCGAGACTCTGTCGAGCCGCCCCATGAGACTCGGGAGAGATGCTGGCGTCGGCATGCTCGATCAACCGGGAAGGACCCAGAATCGAGGGGGGACGTCGCCGGTGCAGATGAAGTAGATCGCCCCAATCAGACTGGGGAACAGAGCGCCCAGGACCTCTCCCGCGATGAGACCGAACATGAGCGGTTTGAGGCGTTGATAGGTTCTGGCGCCGCCATATTTGGTCACCATCGCTTTCAGAAACCAGCCCATGAGGAAGGCCCCGCAGAGCCGCCACTGTGGTTCTGTTGCCCAGACTACGAAGAGGATTGGGTGAAGAGGCCACCAGTTGAAACGGAGCCGTGCTCCCGCAAATGCGAGCACAAGGACGAGCCCCGCGACCATGCCGACCATGCAGGGCCCGTTTGGGGAAAGGGCTCCGAAACGAGCCCAACCGGAGAGACTCTCGGCCTGTTCCAGTTTGCCTTGGACACTGAGACGTTGCTCAACTGAAACGATGTTTTCAAAGGGCATTTTCGGGACGGAGGAAGACGCCCAGCCATCGGAGAGGGCACAGCCGCGATCATACTGGAAGTAGATCGTGAGGGGGAGGGCGACCAGCAGGCCGAAGGCTACGGCAATGACGCTCAACTTCGTGGCTTTGCTCAAAGATGCTTCACGCAGATCCAGGAGCTTTAGACTGGTGCTCATGAAGGGCATGATCGATTCGCGGGGATCCACGACCAGAACGCCGCAGAGCAGCAACATGATGAGGAGCTGTTTCAGCCCCAGCGCACCGGCGCCGCATGCACCCCAGAGAATGACGCAGGGGAAATAATAAGGCTGGATGTAAAAGAGGCCTGTCTCGGCCATCACCCGGCTGATCATGATGAAGAACATGACCAGAATGCAGGTGTAGAGAACCGCCAGTTGCCAGTCCAGCCCCGCCAGGACCAACTGAACAACGAAGAGCACCAGGAGCACGAGGGCGACGCGCAGGGCGGTGACCGCTGATTGCTCGACCGGCTCCGAGCTCTTCATCCCAACAGCTCGCTTGAGGGCAGACAAGTAGTAGTGTCGCCCCAGGTACAGGATAGCGAAAAACAAGCCGAGGTTGGAGCCGAAGAGCATGAAGGTCTTGATCTTCAGCCCCATGTACCCTCCGCCCTCAACTGCTCCGTTGAGGCTGACGCCGTACATAGTGAAGATGCCGGCCACAATTGCCCAGAGGAAAGGGCCGATACCGACCGAAAAGGCGACATCAGATGGGAGGAAATAGGTGAGCCCGATGACGCTGAAGTAGGCAACTGGCGCAAGCAGGCGTGCGCCGCCGCCACGGACAAAGACAGGGAAGAGACGGGCCAGGGCCGTAAGGTTGAAACGCACAGGAACAGGGATGAGGTACTGTGGAAACCACTGACAGAGGCAGTTGTTCAAGTGGATGGCGAAGACCAGGCCGGCCCCTATCCAGAACAGGCGGTTCCGAGCCAGAGGCATCGTCGCTTTGCCGACGTTGGGCAGGAGTGAGTTGGCGAACTCCGCAACTGGGTATGGCAAGTGTTCGTGCTCGGACCATTGCCGATGGAACACGAGAGCAAGGGCCATCAGAGCCAACCAAAGGGTCAGAACCACAGGTATCCAGAACGCGAACGTCTTTACCCAGCCGTACCAGGGAATGTCGCCCAGTGATATGTGATTCCCAGTAGAGCCCATTCCCTGGAGGAAGCCGTTCAGCACTTCATCTTCGTTCTGGGTGACGTCGGCCAGCATCTGCTTGGGAGCAAGGTCGATGACCCCTTTTTCTTTCCAGCCAGGCTCGATCCGATTGTAGTGGTGTGGCAGGACGAGGGAGTTGGTGAAGGTGCGCAGGAACCCGGATCCGGGGATGCAACAGGTGGCGAGTGTCAGCGTGAGAATGACGGCTATCTCACGACCGGTCAGTGCCTTGCGTTTGAAGAGAGGGTTGATGCAGACCGCAAACAGGATGAGTCCCCCGTAGACAAAGACCGGCATGTTGTTGCCGACGAGGTAAGTCTGCTGGAGGATCCGGTCGTTGATGTAGCTCGACCCGCAGACAAAGGCGGTACCGAGAAGGCCGAGGAGAATGGCTCTTGGGGTCATACGTACTCCACTCTACTTGCTGGTTCCCAGCGGCGTGCGGTCGGCGCGGAACCGGGCGAAGAAGAGCCCGAAATATGGCTCCACAAGGAAGTCTTTTCAAGCCGCATGCCGTGCCGCATGCCGCTGCTGGACAAGGGCTTTCTCGTGGGGGAGGGGCAGCGGTTACGCCCTTTGATCGGGTCGCCGGACGGATCAGCACGTGTTTTTGTCAAGGGTCGGTCGCTATGCGGATTTGAGCATGGAGATCAGAGATATCAGCCTGAACGGCGTAAGAACCTTGCGTTTCGCGTCTATATGTCTTTAATTAGGTGTTGGGTTTTCTGGGAGCTACGCGCACGGGTCCTGAGGGTTAGCTTGCACATACAGGTTTGGGGAGAAAGCGGGGCTGTCGGCATGAGTAAGTCGGCACTGCCATGCGACCGGACAGGAAGATCCGGGAGAAGCGTGAGGAGGGAGTCAGCAGCATTGCCCCCCTCTCCGAGGCAACGGACGCGGATTGGGCCTTTGCACATCCTGGGTAGGGGCGATTTTCTGCCGAACGACGCAGGTCAGGAGGGACCGCCATGGCAGAGGAAGGAAAGACGCTCGTTCTCGTAGTCGCAGACGAGCCGAGGAGCATGAAGCTCTTCCGTGGCCTGCCCCAAATGGGGGAGCATACCACGCTCGAGGCCACGGACGGCGAGGAGTGTTCGGGTGGAGAGAAGGGAACAGACAGACAATGGTGACGCAAGCAGACCGCTCGGCAATCGACTGTGCCGGCCACGTTCTCGTGGTCGATGACGAGGAACGGAATCGCAGGTTGCTCTGTGATGTGCTGGAGAAATTGCGTGACAACCTGGTATACATGATTGTGCACGACATGCGCTCGCTGCCGACGGGAGCCCTTGGGCTGCTTGAGATTCTCAAGGTGGACATGGAAGCAGAGGGGACTCTCCGGGACGACCAAGCATCGGATATCGTCCAGGCGCTCATGGCCGGCAGTACACGCAGAGAGATGATCACTTCGCTGCTGGACGTCAGGGGCACGGACACGGGCCCGGGCATTCCTCCCGAGTACCGGGACAGGATCTTCGAGAAGTTCGGTCAAGTGGAAGGACGGGCGGAAGGCAAGAAGTACTCAACCGGCCTCGGACTGACCTTCTGTAAGCTCGCGGTCGAGGCACACGGTGGTCAGATCGGGGTTGACAGCGAGGCCGGAAAAGGCAGCACGTTCTGGTTCGGCCTTCCCTGCGGCAGTGGGCACAAGGGGTTGGATGGATGAAGAGACCAAGTCGTGTTGCAGTCGCTGGATTGGTGGGTGCCGGAGGGGTGAGCGTCGCGCTGGGGCTGACCGTTTTGGTTGGTTGGTACACTCACAGCGAGACCCTCATCCAAGTACTTCCTGCATTCGTGCCGATGCAGTACAATACGGCCGTGGGCTTCCTGCTTGCCGGCATAGGCCTGCTGCTGGCCGGGTTCGGTCGGCCCCGCTTGGCGATGGTCTGTGGGGGAGTGGTTCTTGCCCTCGGCCTGGTGACGCTTGCTCAGTACGTCTTCGGGGTGGGCCTCGGCATCGATCAGCTCCTGATGGAGCACTACATCACCGTCGAGACCTCCCATCCTGGCCGTATGGCCCCCAACACGGCGCTCTGTTTTGGCCTGACCGGACTTGCTCTGGTGGTCCTTGGTGCGTTGCCGTTCTTCAGGCAACGGCCTCTCAGTTTGGGTGCTTTGGGGGTCGCCATTGTCGCTCTGGGTACGGTCGCGCTGTTCGGCTACGTGAGCGGCGTGGAGACGGCCTACGGTTGGGGCCACCTCACCCGCATGGCCGTCCATACCGCAGTCGGTTTCGTTGTGCTTGGCATCGGCATTCTGGCGTTGGCTTGGCGCGAGAGCCGCGACCAAGGCAGGGCCTTGGCGCAGTGGAGCCCTGTGCTGGTCTTGGTCGCCGGGGCAGCAGTCGCTCTGCTGCTGTGGCAGGCACTGCTTGCGCAGGAGCGAGCCCAGATCGCGCGGACGGTCCGATTGACGGCCTCGGCCGTGAGAAATGGGATTACGCTGCAGTTGGAGTCCCGGTGTCTCGCGCTTGCTCGTATGGCCAGGCGGTGGGAGACTCGTGGCGGGACACCCAGGGAAGAATGGGAATCGGATGCCGCAGCCTATACAAGTCACTACGCCGGCTACCGGGCTATCGGGTGGGCGGACCCAACGTTCCACGTCCGCTGGATTGTACCTTTGGAGGGAAACGAGGCAGTTCAAGGCCTGAACCTGGCGTCTGAAGACCGGGTGCGGGTCGCATTGGAGGCAGCCCGTGACCGACGTGACGTGGCGGTCATACGAGCCGGTGGTCTGATGGCGGGGGATGAGGGGTTCCTGGTGTGCGTACCCATCTGTCGAGGCGAGGTCTTCGGGGGCTTCATCCTCGGCTCCTTTCGTACCGAGGAACTGCTTGACACCATCCTGCATGAGGTCGCTGCTTACGATTGCTCAGTTGTTGTCTCTGAGGGAGATCGGAAAATCTACAGCCATTCCGACGTTGACGGGCACGACGACAAGCGGTTGGGCCAGGAGTCAGAAATTTCCCTTCACGGTGTCACCTGGCGTACGCGGATCCGGCCAAACCAAGCACTGCTGAATGAGGTGCGATCGGCGATCCCCGAAGTAGCGCTGGCCGCGGTATCTCTGGTAGCCGCGCTGCTGGCCCTGACAACTCGCCTCGCCCAGGACGTGCGACGACACGCCAGGGCAGCCGAAGAGCAACTGCGGGAGCACCGAGACCGCCTCGCTGAGCTTGTCGAGGAACGGACTTCCCAACTGCAGGCTGTTATGGACAACGTCCAGGCTGCCATCTTCATGAAGGACACGGAGGGGCGCCACCTGCTCGTGAACAGGCATTACGCGGAAACGAGCGGGGTCCGGTCAGAAGATATGGTCGGCGAGACGGATTCCGGGATCTTCCCAGAAGCAGGCGGCGACCGTATGACGCGGGTCGACCGGGAGGTGATGTCCACCGGGGAGGTGAGGACGGTCGAAGAGGAGATGCCGCAACCCGACGGAACACGGCGCTTTTTCCAGACCACCAAGGTCCCGCTCTTCGACGGAAGCGGCAACGTTCTCGGCATGTGCAGTCTGGCTACGGACATCACCGAACGCAAACGCATTGAGTCAGCGATGGCTGCGGCTGCTGAGGAATGGCAGACAACATTCGACACAATCGGTGACATGGTCGCCCTTCTGGACCGCGACCGCAGGGTCCTGCGGTGCAACCAGGCCATGCGAGAGTTTCTCGGGGCGCCCGACGACGAGATCCGCGGCCAGAGATGCGGCAAGCTGATGCACGGCGCTGCCGGCATTCCGGAAGAGTGCCCGTTTACCAGGATGCTGAAGACGCGCCGCCAGGAGACCATGCTCCTGGCGGTGGGTGAGCGGTCCATGGAGGTCACCGTGCACCCGATATTGGGCAACGATGGCGAGGTGACAGGCGCGGTTCACGTTGTGAGGGACGTCACCGAACAGCGAGAGGCGGCGGACAGACTGCGCGAAGGCGAGCAGAAGTACTACTCACTGATCGACAACATTGCAGGCATGGTCTACCGAGCCCAGCGCGACTGGTCCGTTGAGTTCGCCTTCGGCACTGAGGCCCTGTGTGGCTATGCGCCCGACAGCCTCGCCTCAGGAGGAGATGTCACATGGAGCGACCTCATCCACCCGGAAGACAGGGATCGCGTGTTCGAGGACGCAGTGCAGCCGAGCGAAGAGCCGGGGGCCCTTACTCAGAAGTACCGGATCATCTGCAAAGGCGGAAGCGTACGCTGGGTTGAGGATCACAAAACGTCACGCCTTGCGGACGATGGCGCCTTCCTCGGTGTCGATGGTGTCGTCTTCGATGTAACGGAGCGACAGGAGATGGAGGAGCAGCTCGTCGTTGCGCGGGGCACAGCTGAGGAGGCCAGCCGAGCCAAGAGTGCGTTCGTGGCGAATATGAGCCACGAGATCCGCACCCCCCTGAACGCCATCATCGGCCTGACCAGCCTCGTATTGAAGACCGATCTCTCGCCAAGGCAGCGGGACTACCTGAGCAAGATCAGCGGCGCGTCACACGCGCTCCTTGCCATCGTCAACGACATCCTCGACTTCTCCAAAATCGAGGCAGGCAAACTCACGCTGGAATCCGTCGAGTTCGGGCTGGAGAGCGTGACGCGGCAGCTCTTCGACGTATTCGGTCTGCAGGCCCAGCAGAAAGGGCTGGAGCTGTTTTTCAACATCGACTCCGACGTGCCCCCCACACTCGTGGGCGATCCCACGCGCCTGCGGCAGGTATTGACCAACCTTCTCAGCAACGCCATCAAGTTCACCGAGTCAGGCCAGGTGGCTGTTTCGGCACGGCTTGTTGACGCCGAACTGAACCGCACGATGGTCGAGTTTGCCGTGAGCGACACGGGGGTCGGCATATCCAACGGACACCTGTCCAAGCTCTTCCATGCCTTCAGCCAAGCCGACTCATCCACCACCCGTAGATTCGGCGGCACCGGGCTGGGGCTGGTGATCTGCAGGCAGCTGGTGAACCTGATGGGAGGAGAGATCCGGGTCGAGAGTCAGTCTGCGGAGGGGAGCACCTTCACGTTTACGGTTGGGTTCGCGAAGCCGGCGCACAAGAACACGAAGCGTCTCGAAGTTGGCCCCGAACTGCGAGGGCTGCGCGTCCTGATCGTGGACGACGACGAAGCCACACGCGATCTTTTGGTGCACCGTCTCCGCGCCTATGGGGTCTCTCCCTCGGCAGCGTCCTCGGTCGAAGACGCGATCACGGTGCTGCACCAAGCTGCCGCCGAAACCCCATACGAACTGCTCCTCGTCGATTGGAGCATGCCCCAGGCAGATGGCCTGACGCTATGCGACCGGATCAGGAAGGACGGCTCGCCGCAGCCCACGCCCCGGATGATTCTGATGAGCGGCTACTGGAACCATGGACTGGCCACGTGTGTGGATGAAGGTCGGGTGGACGCTTTCCTGCTCAAGCCGTTTACCGCCTCGACGCTCTTCGAGACCATTCTCCGAGTCCTGGCAGACCGGTTGACGGTTGGTCGCGCCCCAAGCGAAGGAGAGGCAGTTGAGCCCGGCGTGCCCGATCTGCGCCACGCACGCATTCTGCTCGCGGAGGACAACGAACTGAACCAGGAAGTCGCCTTGGGGTTGTTGGCCGAGACGGGATGCGAAGTCCGTGTAGCACGGAACGGCAGGGAAGCCGTCGAGGCCGTCGCGCTGCAGACCTTTGACCTGGTCCTCATGGATATCCAAATGCCGGAGATGGACGGGTATGAAGCCACCCGTCGCATTCGCGACTGGGAGGAGGAACAGGGGGCAGATGTCGGGTGTCAGGTGTCAGGAGAAGAGGCGGAAGAAACGCCAGAAGGAACCCCGCCCTCCACCGTCCCCACCTTACCTTCCATCCCGTCCCATCTCCCCATCATCGCCATGACCGCCGACGCCATGAAAGAGGATCGGGACAGGGCATTGGCTACCGGGATGGACGATCATGTTGCCAAACCTGTAGACCCGGACGAGCTGTACCGGGTTCTGGCTAGATGGACCGGATCGCGGCAGCAACAGGGCGAGGAGCAGGACACGCCGGGGAGGACCGCGACGGAGGCCAAGACCTGGGAAGCTCAACTCCGGGAACTTGACGTCGTTGATGTCGATGCGGCGCTGGCACCGTTCAGAGGCGACGCTAAGCGCCTGCGAGCGTTCCTGCGAAAGTTCGCGGAGAGCCAAGCCAGTGCAGCCGAAGACATCCGAGCGGCCCTGGAGGCCGGCGACACGGAAGCCGCCCAACGCCTGGCACACACGCTGAAGGGACTGGCCGGCACCATTGGTGCGGAGCGGCTGCGGGAAGCTTCCCGCGAGGTTGAGGTCGCACTGGAAGATGGCGGGGCCGACGATGCCTGTTCTCTGCTCCCTGCCCTGGAACAACGTTTGCAGGAGGTACTGGACAGCCTGTTGCGGCTGGCCCCGGAGCCCGATTCGGCTCCCGCTGCCGGTGAGGAAACAGAACAGCCTGTCAGTCCTGAGGAACTGGCGCCATTGCTCTCGCGACTGGCTGCCCTGCTCGAGGAGCACGATCCGACGGCCTTGCAGTGTGCACAGGATCTCGCGAGCAGGCCCATGCCGCGATCGGTCTCGACGGTGGTCCGGCACCTGTCCAAGCTCGTCGGACGGTACGCGTTCAAAGAGGCACAGGCAGAGCTGCGGGATCTGGCCGAGTCCATCGAGGTTGATCTCAGCCCCGGCAAAGACGAGTGAAGTATGCGGGACACGCAGAGGGAGCAGAGCGATGACAGACGACCGCGCAACGATCCTGATCGTCGACGACACACCTGAGAATGTCGATGTTCTGGTCGGGATACTGAGGGACGCGTACCGGCTGAAAGTGGCCACAGACGGGCAGAGCGCGCTGGAACTTGCCGCGGCGGCCCCGCCAGACCTGATCCTGCTGGACATCATGATGCCGGGGTTGGACGGTTTCGAGGTCTGTCAACGGTTGAAGGCTCACCAGGACCTCAGAGATGTGCCGGTCATTTTCGTCAGCGCACTGGACGGAACGGGGGACAAGGTGAGGGCTTTCAGGGAGGGGGGCGTCGACTATGTCACCAAGCCGTTCCGGCCTGATGAAGTCGAGGCCAGGGTGGCAACCCATCTCAGGCTCCGACGCCAGCATCGGGAACTCGAACAGAGCTACGGCCAGCTTCGCGAGCTTGAGCAGCTTCGCGATAGCCTGATTCACATGATCCTCCATGATATGCGCACACCCCTGATGGCAGCCTCGGCGGGATTGAGTCTGTTGGTAGAAGGGAACAGCGAACGGAGTGAGAGTGAACGAACGTTTCTGCCCATGGTCCAGTCCTCGATCTGTGAGTTGACCATGATGACCGAGGCGCTCCTTGACATCAGCCGCATGGAATCGGGCCAGATGCCGGTTGAGTTGGCCGACCATGACCTCAGAGCAATCGCCGAGGGAGCCATCGAGAGCAGCAACGCTCTGGCTGAGTTTGAGGAGACCGAACTGACTCTCGCCGGGGAGTCTTCACACGCCAGATTTGACCAGAACTTGATCCATCGCGTTCTTCTCAATCTGCTCGGCAACGCGATCAAGGCCAGCGGGAGCGGCGCCGCCGTCGAGGTCCGGGTCAGCAGCGACGCGAGCACGGGTCGGGTCGAAGTCTCGGATACGGGTCACGGAGTACCGGCCGAATACAGGGAGAAGATCTTCGAGAAGTTCGGTCAGGCCGAGACCCGACGAGACAAGGAGAAACACTCTACGGGCCTGGGACTCACTTTCTGCAAGCTCGCGGTGGCGGCGCACGGAGGGAAGATCGGGGTTGACAGCGAGGTCGGAAAGGGCAGCACGTTCTGGTTTGTCCTTCCCCGCGGCAGTGGACGCAAGGAGATGGATGGCTGAAGGAGACCACGTCATATCCCAGTCGCTGGGTTGGCGGGTGCCGGAGGGGGTTCCGTCGCAATGCTATTAGCTTTCTCTGGAGACGGTCGCGGCATGGCAGCCCTTCGACCAGGCTCAGGGCCTTGAGCAAGTCCCACAGCCGTGGGACGCGTCGAAACGGCCCCTCCCACTCTCGAGAAGCACACAATGTGGGAGGCGGTGCCACCCGGCGACTC
>JABHEG010000035.1 GCA_018676675.1 Lentisphaerota bacterium | reverse complement strand
GGAGGGAGAGACTCCGTCGAGCCGCATTCCCCTTGGAGGGAGAGAATCCGTCGAGCCGAATTCCCCTTGGAGGGAGAGACTCCGTCGAGCCGAATTCCCCTTGGAGGGAGAGAATCCGTCGAGCCGAATTCCCCTTGGAGGGAGAGACTCCGTCGAACCGAATTCCCCTTGGAGGGAGAGACTCCGTCGAGCCGCATTCCCCTTGGAGGGAGAGACTCCCTCGAACCGAATTCCCCTTGGAGGGAGAGACTCCGTCAAGCCGGAACTCGCGTCAGATCCACGGAAGATCAGCGATATGCCCCTGGTAGGGCCAATCTTCGGTTCTTAGAACCAGTCCAGCTCGGACTGGATTGAGGCCAACGTACTCCAGCTTGCGCCGGTAGTGCTCCCCATCCCGCATCTGGGTGTCCCAACAATCGCTCTGCCAAATCCCCTTCAGGGCCGGGTCGTGTCGTGTGCACATCCGGCGCCAGTAGGTGACCCAGCTCGCGACTGAGGGTCGGTCCCACGTTCCCGGAGCGCAGAACAGATGGACGTGGTCTGGCATGATCAGGTAGTACCCGATCAGCCAGGCCGTGGCATCGTGCCAACACGCTCTGAGGGTCGCATGAGTCGACTCGTCCGCCAGAACACTGCGCCGCTCCGTTGTGCATACCGTGACGTGCAGAATGGATGCCCTGTTGTGGCGTTCTACCACGGGGCAATGGGCAGGACGTTTCCTCTCAGCGTGTCTGGAATCCACTCTTGTCGTTCCCCTGCCTGGCCTGGCGTGGCCTCACGCACCGTCAGGCATCGTCTTCCGTGCAACGCGCACCGGCTCGACGGAGTCTCGCCCTCCAAAAACGTCCACGAAACCTACTCGCTTTGACATGCCTGGCGCACCGGCTCGACGGAGTCTCGCCCTCCAAAAACGTCCACGCAACCTACTCGTTTTGACATGCCTGGCGCACCGTCGGAAGAAGCGGCCGTTCGCGTGCAACTGCCCTGATCTGGCCAGGCGGAAAACGCGGCATGACGCAAATTCCTGGCCAAATCAACTTGGCCTCTGGAGGGCGAGACTCCGTCGAGCCGATCCCTCCTTCAACGAACCCGGGTAACGCCCTCTCACCCTCTCGCTGCTTCCTTCAGCGCTGCGACAGCACCGTTCACGAGGGCGGCCTCGGCGCCCTCCCCGGCGAAGGACCACATCGGCTCGTAGCCTCCCTCCTTACGGGCTGCATCGGTCGGGAAATACCCGGGACATGCGAGGGCCAGCTCAATCACAGCCGTGTGTTCGAACGGTGACTGCTGCTGGATCTGCAAGCCAATCTCGTCCAAAATCTCGCCTGGGAGCCCGACCAATCCCCATTGATCCCCAAGCCCCATGGCCCAAAGCTCGTACTCCTTGTATGCCAAGTGCCCGTAGTGCTTGGCCAAACCGAGGATCTGACGCTCGACGACAGCCCCGGTGCCTTGAGGGTCAGGCTTCGCATCCAGTGCAGCCTGTGCCTCTTCCACGGAAGGGAGGTCGCGAACGGGCACGCGAACCGTCGTGCTCGCAACCCCCAACGGGCCGATTCCATCCCCGTCCAGAAGTTCCCAGACGCGCAGGGCTTCAGCCCCAACGGAATGCCCAACACGCTTGCGCGCATCGCCGCGCCGGACACGCGGGACTTGGTCTCCACAAGATCCGGCCATAGCCATGGCCGGGCACCCCAACATGCCCTGGATGACGGCTCGGGCGTAGCCGGGCCAGTCGGGAGAGTTGAAGTAGAACGTGTCCATATCCGCTCCGCAGACAGCATGGCAGCCGAACGAGAAGGCGGCAGCGATCGGCGAACCGTCCGGGCGCACCAGCTTGAGCACGGGCACGCGCGGGTCCGAAACACCGGCTCGAACCCCGCCCAGAATCTCCAGCGGTTCACTCAGCCGTTCGCCGGGGCCACCGCCCTTTACCCACGTACGAGCCATCCGGGCGCCCTCGGCAGAGGCTGCCGTCGCCTGCTCCAGTTCCATCTTGAGGCTCATGGCAACCTTGCCCTCGGTGGTCACCGGACGCCGGTTGAAACTGACCAGATCGGCCTCCCCTGTGCCGGCCATTGCTACAGCCGGTTCCCGGCCGTTCCAGGCTTCGACAATCGCGCTTGCCAAACGCAGGGCGAGATTGCCGGTGTACTCCGGGGAGACAGACGCATTCAAGTGCGTAGGCAGGTAGTCGGTCGGTTCCAGTGTCGGCCCCCAATGCGTATGGGTAGCACAGACGAAGACCTTCTCCGGAGCCAGGTCACTCAGAGCAGCGACACGGTCACGCACAACCTGCGTGAACTCCTCTTTCACACCGATGAGGTCCGCCACCACGAGACCACACGCCTCGTCCCCTTGCTCAAATGCCAGGGCCACCGCGCTCAACGGTTCCAGAACACCCTCCGATGCATGATCCCGTGCCCCATATCCTGACATCGTGAGCCCAATCGGGGGCGTCATATCGATCTGACTGACACCGACTTTCAGCTGTGCGTCCATTGAAGCAATCCTCCCGTGTTCGTCTGGCTCTTGACTCTACACATACTCATCGGTGATCTCGCGAACGATCTCAACCCACCGACGCAGATTCTCAGGATGTCCCTGAACAGTCTGGACGTCCTTGAGGTTGATGTCCACGTGGCAGTTGTGGACCCTGAACGCATCCATGGCGTCACGCACGACCTTACGAATGAGATCGGGATCAAACCCACAGCAGATCATCTGGGCCGGGTTCGGGCGCCAGGAGATCACATAATCGGTGCCGATCTGTTCCGCACATCTCGCCGGATCCGCCACCGGCGTCACACTGATCCGGCGCAGCCCGGGAACCTTCCGCAACATGTCGATCTTATGAGTTAGATCCTCACAGCAACCGTAACTGACCAGCCCGAATTTCTCCATCATCGGCATCTGGTAGCGCAGGCAGAACTCCTCGTGCATGGCCGGACCGACCTGGGCCATCTCCTGTGCAGCAAAGAAGGTCCAGAGTTTGTCACGGGTCACAGGTGCACTGTTGGCCGTTGGATCCTCGAGTTCGCGGCAGTAAGACATCGCCTGGGTTTTGTGATCGGCCAAGTGCCAGTCACCGGCCGCCTCGGCCTGGTCATGGGTCCGCAGGACTCCCTCACTCATGAACGAACACAGGCGGTGCAACCATTCCGGGTTGTCGACCATGTCCCACATCATCTGCCCGATGTCACGAAGGTAGGCCAAGTGGGTCGAGATATCACCGGCCCAGCTCGTGTAGGCGGGTGTCCGGTCCACATTCACGTCGAGAATGTCGCCGATCGCCTCCCGCAGGCGATTGACGTTGCGCGCGGTCGCCTCTTCGTTGATCTCGTGCTGAGGAGCCACGAGCTTGTCGATGTCCTCCAGTTCTTTCAGAGGGGGATCGAACTTCCACGCCCCCCCTTTCTCCGAGCTCGGGATACGTCCGAACGGCACCCCCCAAAGGCCACCGGGTGGGGTCACCAAGGCTGCCCGTTGCATGATCCATGGCTCGACGATGGTGTCGTCCCCAAAGCTGTCCTGCACCAAGCCGCGCCGCAGCACCTGCTCGTACCCGCGGAGGAAGGGATCCTCACAGACCAGCTGCTGCGACTCAGGGAACTCGCCCCAGCAGGCAAACGGCATAAGCAGGACCAGTGGACGCGTCCGCTCAAGGCTGTTGTGAGCCCGCCACAACTCTCGCCGTTCCTCCTGGATCGGTTTCGCTGCGATCTCCGCATAGCGCTTTGCCAGATCGCGAAGAATGCTGACGTCGTTGCTTTCGGGCATGGTCACCGTCTCCCGTTTCACAGCCGTGCGATCGGTACCGGACGCCGCGAATATAGCGGCAACACGGGAAATGCCAGTGGCACGAGCAAGACATGAGCCCCTATGTTAGAGGTCAATGCTCTTCACCGTGGGAACGGAGTGAATGGGTGGAACGATGGTGTGATCGGATCAGGAGGACACCTAGTGAAATATGGTCTGCCAATCCGGACAACGGCCTGCTTCCTGTTGGCATGCGGCATGGTGGGCCGCTGTGTCTGGGGCCAGACGGCGCCCCCGAGACGTGCCGCCGCACAGACGACGATGCTGGTGAACTTCGAAGAGGGACTCGACGCAGCCTTCGCCTCTGGTAACAGCGCTGCCAAGCTGGATGCCCGGAGTACCGATGAGCATGTCCGTATCGTCGAGGGGCGGTTCGGCAAGGGCGTCTCTGTTAGCACAAATGCCCCCGGTCTGGCTTTGTCCTACGAGACGAAGAAACACCTCGACCTGAACGAAGGCACGATCGAGTTCTTCTTCCGACCGGATTGGGACTGGGCTGACGCACCGGAACACGTCACGCTGCTGAGCACCTACATCGGGGCTGGAACTGGGTTCAGAATCCTCAAGAACCAATACGGGTGGTTCGGATTCTGGTACGGTCTGAGATACAAGACCACGGCCCGAGTCATCACGCAATACTCGCGCAACGCCACCATCATGAAGGCCGGATGCTGGACACACATTGCCGTGTCCTGGGACGACGCTGAGGCCCGCTTGTTTGTCGATGGAATGCTGGTGTCCGTGTCGGACCGGTGGGAGGTCAGGGGGGAACAATATGGGCGCATTGCCCTGGGAGGGGTCGTATATGGACAGGGACGAGGAGCAGGCGGCACATTCGACGAACTGCGGCTGAGTGCGTCCAAGCGATACGTGGCGAGCTTCACAGTTCCGTCCGCGCCCTTGCGAAGGGAAAACGGGGACCGGGAAATGGCGCAGGCGCGCCCCACCGAGGGCATGGCCGCCAAGCGACTGCCCTTCGTGGCCGACCTCGCGGCACAGAACTGGGGCTCGAACCGGCCGCTATTCGAGGAGCGTTGCCCCGCTGGGAAGCCCTTGCTTCGGCTGCGGCGCAATGGCAAGATTGGGGATGTTGTTTTCTTCCCTAGACCAGATGCCCTGAACCGTTTCCTGGGCCGAACCAATGTGCGCGTCCGGCTGTCCGAGCCCGTGCAGCTTCCCGCCGTGCTTCTTGACGCAAGCGACATTGTGTTCAATGATCGAGCCGGCGGGGATCGGGCACGTCGCACGGGCTGGCAGCTCCGCCTCACCGAAGACTGTCGGTTACAGTGGCAGAGCCTTGATGACGGCAGTGTCGTCGGTCAGGTCCAATCCGCCCCCTTAGCAGTCAGGAGTGGCGAGTGGCGACGATTCGGCGTCCGCTGGCAAGCCAGCAGAACCACGCTTGTCTACGAGGGGGCTGAGATGGCGTCGGCAGTCGGTCAAGGAATACCTTCCGCCCTGCCGCGTTACATCTACGTCGGTTCCCGGAGCACAGGTCAAAACACACTGGATGGATGGGTAAGTCATGTTGAAATCGACAGGAAATAGTATCCCCAAGATGCTCACGCAGTTCCTCCTTTGCGCAGTCATTGCCTCCGTCTGCCGCGCAGCTGAACCAGAGGTCATCACAGTCCCGGAGATCCTCAGTCGTCACGAGGGCTACTTCGCCGAGGGCCGCTACGGGCAGGCCCTGTGGCATCACAGCTCAGCCCACGCACGCGGATATCCGGTGACCTTCGGCGCGACTGAAGCGACAGCAGGCACGATCAGTGTGTGGGTGCGCCTTGCACGGCCACGCTGGACCTATGAGCACCAACGCCTCTTGACCCTGACGGATGGGGTGCAACACATCGTCCTACACGTGCACAGCGGCCATCCGAAGGACACCGAACTGAGTCCACGGGATCTCTGGATCACGGTGGACAAGACTCCTGGCCGACCGCCCCGCTGGTTCCACGCCAACAAGCGACTCCCAGAGGGCTTCCATGAGCAGTTCCATCACGTACTGTTTACCTGGAAGGGCGGCGAGTCTACCACGTACCTGGACGGCCAACGGATCGGCGGGAAGACAGACGACAAGAACTGGATTTCCCCGTTCAGAGGCACGGGCATGACGCTGTCTCTTCGTTCCTCCGGCGTTTGGTTTGACGATGTCGTCCTTCTCCGACGCTACCTGAACGAAACAGAAGCCGGGAAGGTCTTCGACCATGGCAAGACCTGGGTTGTGGACGAGAATACGGCACTGCATCTCCCCTTCAACGGCTCTCAGGAAGGACAGGCAGCCACCATACCCGACGGCTCCGGAGTTGCCTTTGCCTGCTACACGGACACGACCGACAACCACTTCCTCGCGGACGACCCGGTAAGGCTCAAGATGCGTCTGCTCAACCATGGCCCTGCGGAGCGTGCACTACGTCTGCAGGTCCGGATCGAGAACTTGGGAAAGGAGACCGTTGCTGTCGTGGACCGTGAGCTGCGTCTCTCTCCGGGTGAGCCCGTGGAGAAGGCCATTGACCTGGACCTGGACCAACGCGGCCTGTTCTGGGCACACCTCCACCTGGAGGACCCGAATGGGGGTGTCGTGGCTGAGCAGTCCATGGCCTTCGCCGTCACCCTTGGACCGGACGTAGCTCAGTACGCAGCCAGCGACATTCCCAACGGCATGGTCGTGTCACAGAGCTCCCAGGCGGCGCCAGGCCAGAAATGGGCCGGCTTCGAGTACCTGAGCGGCTGGCGTGGGTTGGAGCACGAACCGGGAAAGTGGGATTTCAGCGTGCTGGACATGGTGGTGGGAGAGAGTATCCAGAATGGCCTTGAGCCACACCTGATGTTCTACGGGACGCCGGATTGGCAAAGCACCGGAGACTCGCCTCCAGCGCACTTCAGGCGACGTAGATGGTCCGCTCCCAGAGACAACGATGCCTGGACAGACTACGTCAGCCGCCTGACCCGACGCTACAAGGGGAAGGTCCGCACCTACGAAGTCTGGAATGAGCCTTACTGGAACGATCCCTCGGGGGGCTATTTCTATGGGACAGCCCAGCGCTATGCGGAGCTCGTCTGCCTGGCTGCCGATGCGGTTCATGCCATCGACCCCAAAGCACGAGTGGTGTCGGGCTTTGGTGGGCCAAGCAGCTGGTGCGAGAAGGTCGCACAGGGCACGGCAGGCAAAGCTGACCTGTACGGAACCCATCCCTATTCGCTGGCGACCAAGTTCCAGAAGGACGAAAACGACCTACTCAAGCTGCGCGCAGTCCTCAAAGCTGCCGGCGCTTCGGAACGCCTGTCCAACACCGAGATATCGGACAAGCAGCTCTGGAACCTGGCTGTGCATGCGGACGGACGCCCCATGACAGCAGAGGAGTTTGACCGCCAAGTGAAGTGGGATGATGTGCCCGCCTACTACCGCAAAATCGGGCGCCACGGGTTCTTTGACCACTTCACCTCGGCGTCCATGGTGGTGCGCTCACACGCGATGTCGTTGGCCGGGGGGTGCGAATACGTTCTGTGGTGGACCTACAACCCCAACGTGACCGGCACCACATTCAGGCACAACACACCGTCGCTGCAGTCCGTGGCGTATGCGAACTTCGCGGGCCTGATCGCCGGCCGACGCTATGTTCAACGCATCAACCTGGGAGCCAGTTACCTGAAAGCCTACCTCTTCGCACAAGGCGGAGGCAACACCCCACTCGTGGTTGCCTGGGCGGACAAGGAACGCGAAACGGTCCACCTCGAGGTCGGAAGCGATACGATCGAGGCCTTGGACATCTCCGGAAACCGCTGGCCGTTGACGAAGCACGGACCGTTGGTCTCACTCCAACTGGCCCCATCCCCAGTGTACCTCAGAGGATTCGAGACACCGCCGACCGCCAGCCAACCCGTGCTTGCGGCCCGTGTCACGAGCACCTGCGTCTACCCAGGAGGCGACGCAACCGTCGATGTCTCCGTCTACAATCCGCTTCATCGTCCCCTCGAGGCCACGGTCACTCTCGATCTGCCGGCGCCATTTCCGGACACGGTCCCCTGGCAAATCAAACTCCCCGCCAGGCAAACACAGCAGCACGAATTCACGATCCCGGTGCCCCAATCGGTCGCCGGCAGTCAAACCGTGACGGCGACGCTGACCACTGACACCGAGGAACTGGGCCGCATCGCCCGACGCACCAATCTGCCGGTGCGACTCCGCGCACTCGCGCCCAAGGCAAAACAACCACCTCAGATCGACGGCGTCCTGACCGAATGGGGACCAGTCGAGCAGTTCCCCATCCGCATCGACCGGGCCGAACAGGTCGTCATCGGCACCCCTTACACAGCCGTGCACGACGACCCAAACCTGACCTGCGACTGGGCCGGACCCACAGACGTTCACCTGGCCGCTGCCCTGTCCTACGATGCGGAAAATCTCTACCTGGCCGTGCGGGTCTGGGACAACGCCGTGGTCAATGTACGCGCAGAAAAGCAACCGCCGCTGTCATACGAGGGAGACTGCATCGAGATCTTCCTGGACGGCCGCAAGCCCGAAGAACAGGGCAGGAGTGCCTACGCAGACGATGTCCTCCACATCATGGTCGTGCCGCCCTTGCCGAAGTTCCCTGCGCCCATGTTCCATCTGAGCAAGCCCCGACACGGCAAGCTGAAAGCCGTGGCCCTGGACGCCGAACGACTGGGCGACGGCTATGCCCTTGAGCTGCGGATCCCTCGATCCAATCTCCCATCCGTCAGTCTCGATTCCGGAGTAGCCATCGGGTTCGACATCGCAGTGGACGACTCGGATGACGCCAACGTCCGTGGACGCAAGAGCCAGCTGGTATGGGCAGGAGACAGTTCGAACTCCGCCGACGCCGCTGTCTTCGGACGCCTGCAGTTTGAGTAGCTGTTCCGGTCTGGATTTCTGGCTCAGCGGCGGCAGCACACAATGTGAGAGGCGGTGCCGCCCGGCGGCTCTCCAGCCAACACAATTGGGCTTCAACGCCTATCCCCCCCGGGACGTGCACCTTTGCCAGGACACAGCCTTGCAGGTCAGCGGATCCCTCCGTCTCCTGCCTCAAGCGTGAGACCAGCTTGCAGGGCCGCCTGGCCAACGGTGTCGGTAGGGCCTGTAAAGCCCGGACCTCCAGCCGCGATGTAGCCGTGGCTTGCACCTGATTCGTCCGGACTGGTCCAGAACGCATAAAGGTGCGCCTGGCGAAGGTGGAAGCGGAAACGCACGGGTTGCCCTGCAATGCTCAGAAGATCAGCGCCGTCGTCCCACTGCACTCGATGCAGCACACTGTCCTCTGTCATAGGCTCACAGTGCGCCAGGGACAATGCGGGAAACACGTCACCAGTCTCGCTCAATACCTCCGCACGCACGTCCCCACCGTCCGCATCCACATTGATGAAGAGATAGCGTCCGGAAAACGTGACGGGACGCGTGGTCAACACACCCGGTTCACTCCCTGCCCCCATGGATGCGAAGCCGTCTCGCCGCAAGACGGCCAGGCCGGTGCTGCCGCCCGCGTCGTGGAAATGCGGCTTGCTGCCGGCTCGACCACTGACGTAGAAATAAAGCCTGTCCCCAACGACAGCGCACCCGCCGCCGACCGACTGCATGTTGCCTCGGTTCCAGGCGTTTTCCTTGTCGACCGTCCCCATGAATGAACGCCGGTCGGGGCGGTGCCAGTGGAACCCGTCTCGGCTGAATCCGACGCACACCTCGTTAATCTTAGGCCTGAACCCCTCGCGATCGGGGAACTCGCGCATGATGCAGAAGAACCCAAGCATCACGCTCTCATAGGCGACAGCATCCAGGTTGTAGAGCTCCGGCTGGATCCTGAACCCAGGGAGGAGATCGTCTCGGTCAGCCCCAACCCAGAGAGGCGGTTCCCGGTAGGCCCAGGGCAGGTTCTGCAGCAAATCCGGACTCTCCCAATACCGACGACAGCGTTTGGGGCCCGTGCTGCCACCGACCGGCGAATACTCTCGAATGCTGAAGACCCACCGCCTGCGGAACGGGTTCCAGAACGCCGAGTTCCGATCCCCGGTCGGTCCCGTGCGCACGACGGCCTCCCCCCAGTGAATACCGTCGGGTGATGTGTGGACCGTCATTGAGCAACGGCTGCCAAACCACTCTTGTCCGGGTTTGAGCAGATCATCCCCGCCGCGGGAGGTGATGAGCTTGAATCGGCGGTCCGGATCGGGGTCCTCCTGGTCCAGCCAGACGACTCGAGCCCCACCGGCACTCTCCAGCACGATATTCGTCCCCGGCACGACACCAAGATCCGGCTTATCCCAACGCACGCCATCGCGTGACCTGGCGTGGCACAGATAGCGCTTTCCATAGTCCCCGTGGTACCAGATCTTGAACAGCTGATCCTGCGGGTCGTACCACACCCCGCCGCTGAACGGCATCGCGAACGCCCCCTGCTTCTTCCCGTCAGCGATGTGTTCCCAGGGACGGTCGGCTTTGAGGACGGGGCAATCCGGATGGAACACCGGCCGGTGGAACGTGCGCTTAAGATTGGTATCCTCAATCAGAAAACCATCGATAAGGAGTTGCCGCCCGACGTCGATAGGAATCACCGCAGGCGGCTTGACCAGGTAAGGTGGGCGAGACGGCTCAAGCGGAAGGGCGTCGGGTAGCGGTGGCCACTGCTCTGGAAGTCGGATACCATTGTAGGTCACTGTCATTCCGTCCATGGCCACCTTTCCTTTCCGGTCATTGCGCTCGCCGCCAACTGCAGGCAGCAAGCCCACCAGCACGACAAGGCCACAGAGGGCTCGGCCTGTCACTCGAGAACAGGAGCACCGGTTTCTGGTCATGCCTACACCTTCCTCTATCTGTTACCCCTTCCGGGCACGTAGTCTCAAGCCAGAGGGCTCGCCCCGATCCCCACTCGCAACGTGCTTCGTCAAGACCAGCCAAGTCGCGGTCACAGTCGGTTTCCCACCCTCAACGGACCGCAGCCCACTCCCACTCAGCCACTTTTGCCGACGCGGTGGACAGGGACACGGATCTCGAGATTGTGTGAATCCCAGATGGCATGAAGGAGTTCGGAAGTGCGGATACTGTCCTCAAGTGAGCAAATCAGGGGTTCATCCCCCGTCAGAGCGTCGAGGAAATTGCGCGTGCGGGTTGCGTCACCGTGGCTGGTGTCGGACTCACTCACCTCAATCGGCTTCTGTTCCCCGTTCGTGACGATGTACCCTGTGTACCCGCGCACAGGTCCCTTGTCCGTGTACTGATTCTCATTCTGCGTGAAGATGGTACCCTCAGTGCCCTGAATGCACAGAACATGAGGAGTGGCCAACCCCTGTTTCGATGCCGTCGCCCCGGTCGCCTTACCGACCATACCGGACTCGAAACGCATCAGGGCGAAGACGCCACAGTCGCTCTTGAACGCAAACACATCACGGACCTCGCCGAACATGTAGCGCATGAAATCGTAGGGGTGGGTGGCACCGGTCATCTCGGAGCTGGGAAGATACTGTCCCCCCTTATCGGCAAACGATGTCTTCTTCCCAACCGGTGGTGGTCCGGCGCTCTTAGCCTCAGCATCGTGCGCGAAATCGTGGGGGTGGTTGTGGGAGAACTCGCCGAACAAAACGCGTCCAATCGCGCCCTCTTCGACCAGCTGGCGCACGCGAATGTTCAGCGGGTAATAGCGCAACGAGTAGGCCACGGCCACCTTGCTGTCCGGGTAGCGTTGGGCATACCAGCGCAGCTTCCGGCATTCCTCAGGCGTGCAACCCGTCGGTTTCTCAGTGACCACATGCTTCCCTGCTTCGAGCGCAGCCGCAACCTGTTCAGCGTGCTGGTGGCTCGGCGTGCAGATATCGACGACATCCACATCCTCCCGGCTCAAGATCTCGGCGTAGGACGTGGAAACCGTGCTCTGGCCCAGGCCAAACTCTTCCTGACGCCCTTGCGCGAACTCCTCAACCGCATCGACCAAAGCCACGATCTCCGCTCGCTCACTTTCACCGCTCCAGGCTCTGATGTGTCCGGAACTGACATTCCCACACCCCACCACTGCAACGCCGAGTTTCGTCATGGTTCAATCCTTGTTTGTGAAAAGCTTGACAGGCATCTCGGATCACGCAATAGTCTCGTTGTTCCCCGTCTCCTTGCTCCTTACAAGATTCAGGTGAAACACGTACGTCTCGCCAGACAGGAAAAAGAGCGCCATGGACACACGTCGCACATCTTGCGGTCAGCGCACTCGTACAGCGGTCAGATTCACCCTCATTGAGCTGCTGGTGGTGATCGCCATTATCGCCATCCTGGCGGCCATGCTCCTGCCGGCATTGGCCCAGGCCAAGGAGAAAGCGAAGGCCGTCCAGTGCATGAACAATCTCAAACAGCTGGGATTGTACGGCGGCATGTACTCGATGGACTACGACAACTACGTCATGCCGGCCCTGCTTAAGTGTGGCATTTCGGGTTCCGCGACGTGGTGGTACGGTTTCATCCAGGAAAACTACGGCATGAACGCCTCGAAAACGCTCGCGAACTGCCCCACGGCAGACTACACGACCTACGGCATCGCCCATAACCACGCCAACATGGGTTGGCGCCCTAATTCCTACAGATTGGTGACCATACTCCCAAACCCGAGCCAAACCATGCATTTCTGCGACACCGGCCGAGTCGAGAACTCGAGCATTACCGATCCCAGACAGTGGGTTGAGCGGAACTCCGGTGGAGGCTCGGCCTACAACCGCTGCCCGAACAATGGGTCCTACTACGACAGCGATCCCTGGCGACCGTTCGGGCGGCACATGCGCCAGATCAACTGGTCCAATGCTGACGGCAGCGTCACTCGAGCCCAGATCAACAAGCTGATCGGCCCCGTCTACCGTGATGTCGACTGCCTTTGGGACCCGTATTGATCCTGCGCTCTAGACCAAACGCGGCTGGTCACGCCAGGGGGAGACGATCGGCTTGTCCTGCCTGACAAGCTGCCCGTCCACGACCAGACCGCAGTCACGGGCGTCCAGCTCGGCGATCAACTTCCCGCGCCAGCCATCGATCTCTTCGCTCCGACCAGCATCCCCGATCAAGTCATGCAGCTCGCTCGGGTCTGCCTCCAAGTCAAAGAACTGCTCCCGGTCGGTCCGTGGGAACCAGATATACTTGCGCTTGCCATCCGTGACGAACTGGTTCTCGTCAGTCGTGCTGTAGCACGTGCAATGCTCGCCATGCAGATACTCACGCAACCGTGACTCACCTCGACAGACGGCCTCCAGGCTGATCCCATCCACGGTGGCCGGAGTATCAACGCCTGCAACGTCCAGCGCCGTGGCCATGACATCACGCAGCTCCGCGGGGCGATCGCAATTGCCCGTCGGGACGCCCATGGCACGCGGGAACTTCACGATGTACGGGATGCGCGTAGACGACTCATAGGCGTAGGTCTTGCGCCACATGTTGTGGTCCCCGAGCATGTCTCCATGGTCAGCCGTGAACACAATCAGGCTGTTGTTGTAGAGCCCCTTGGCTTTCAGGTAGCTGATGAAGTTACCGGTCTGGTTGTCGACGTGGCTTACACTGCCGTAATAGCCGATTCGAGCCCGTCGGTCCTCGTCGGGCGTGCGCTTGCCGTGCCACGCTGAGATGTCCCGGGCGTCCTCGGGAACATCGTGGATGTGGGCCCAGCCCCCGACGGCCGGAGGCGGAATGTCCTTGTCCGCATACATATCCCAGAAGCACTGCGGGGGATCATAGGGGGAGTGCGGCCGGATGAATGATGTGACCAGGAAGAACGGCTTGTCCGGGTCCCGCTGTTCGACGAAGCGGATCGACTCGCGGGCCGTCCAGTTGGTGGGGTGCAGCCATTCCGGAAGGTGGAAGGGGCGGGCGTCCATCGTGTTCCAGTCACGCAGGTGCTCCCGCATGTGCACGCCAGTCGGGGCGTGCTCCTCGAACCATGCCTGGTAGTCGCTCCTGAATTCCCCGTTCTCGGGATGCTCGTCCAAAACGGTGTTGTGGAACCCGTTCAGCGCTCTGGGCGGGTTGAAATGCATCTTGCCCACGAGTTGCGTGTGATAGCCGGCTGCGGCCAGAACAGCCGGGAAAGTGTGAGGGTAATCAGTTCGGATTCTGCCCTGCCCCTGCCCCATCCCCAAGACCCCCGTGTGCCAGGGCGTCTGGCCGGTCATCAGAACGGCCCGAGCCGGGACGCATGATGGGCATGCCGTGTAAGCCGCGGTGAAATTCGTACCATCGGCAGCCAGGCCGTCCAGGTGCGGAGTCGAAACCAGGGGGTGTCCATTGACTCCCAGGCAATCTCCCCGATGCTGATCGGTCATAATCACAATGATGTTCGGACGTTCGTCGGCCATAGTTCATCCTTCTGCTGCAACTCAGAACAAGTGGAACTTCATCTCTTTGTACGTCGTCCAATAAACGTTCAAGACATTCCTGGGGGCGATCTCCCGGCGGAAATCCATCAGAGCTTTGCCCGCGTCTCCCTCACTGACCTGCCCCTCCTTGAGGGCGGCCACGAGCAGCCGACCGTGCTTCAGACCGAGAAGGATGTTCTTGAAGCGCTGCTGCTCGGACTCGGGAGCGGCCCTGAAGAGCCCACGCCCCTTCTTGAGGATTCCATAGGCCTTGTCGAACGCCTCCGCCGAATAGAGCGCGGGATAGGCTCGCACCCGGTCGACACGCCGTTGATCCTTGAACTTGGGGTTGGTGTTCAGCGCCGTCGTGAAGTCCTCCCAGTAGGTGTAGTATTCACGCACGACAGGCGCCAGTGTCCCGAACCCGTCGTAGAACTCATCAAGCAGCTGATCGACGTCAGCACCCGTATCCCACAACATCCGAGCCAGGACGTAGTAAGATGGTCCGGAAACAGCCCACAGGCCCTGCGAGCAGTCATAGTCGGTGGCCTTCATGCCGTTCCTGACATGGAAACGCGTATCCTCGGCGATCTGCCTGGCGAAGACAAAGGGCGCTCCCTCGCCGCTGTAGTAGAGTCCATTGGAGCGAAGAAACACCGTCGCCCCCTTATCTGACCAGCCGAACCACTCCTCGGTCGACATCTTGCGATAGGCCTCGTGCCGCGGGTAGCCGTTGAAGCCGATGTAGCCGACCCAGACATTCGGCTCAATGTGATCGATCAACGTTGGTGGCGCCCGGTAACGGGTGTAAGCATAGCAGATCACATTGCTCTCAGGCTCGATCTCCCGCAAGCGGACAGCCAGCTCGTTGTACCACCTCGCGTACCGATCGGATAAGCACTCGGGAAGCCCGGCGGACCGATCGTCCGCCTGTCCTGTCGTGGCATCCTCGGAACCATCCTCAACCGGAGGCAGTGCTTTGAGGGCGGTGTTGGGGTTGGCGTCCCATGCTCGACAGCGAGCGCAAACGCAGAAGCCGCCTCCACCATCGTTCTCACAGGCGTTCAGCCACATCCCTTTCGCACCTTTTGCCGCGTTCTTCCTGATCGGGGCAAGCTGCATCTCCCAGAGCTCAGGGCTGGAAATACACATCTTCACAAAATCGGGCTTCTTGCTCTTCTTCGGGCGCCGCCCGCCCTTCGGTTGCAGTGCGAAAACACCACGGTGCGTATCTTTGTGCTTCTCCCACCAGTCCGTGAACGCATGCCCATATTTGAGCTTGATTGAGGTCCCAAGGCGCATGCGCCGGGCCCAGGTGGCCTCCTCCTCGGCCAACCTGTCGTAAACGTCACCAAGATCGAGAAAGCGGTCTACGCCACTCTCTTTGTACATCGCTTTGTGCTTCGCCTGATTCGAGGCACGGATGTGCCGCCGCTGAATGAGGGGTGTCTCGCGGATATCGATCGCCCCGATGGTGACCGTCTTGCGCCGGGGCACAAACCGGCCCGTCTCTCCGGGCCACAGCCAGCGGCAGCCCAGCTGATCCTGGAGAAAGTCGTAGACAGCCCACAGAGTCCCCATGCGGACGGCCTTCTTACGACCGCTGTCATCTCCGGCCAGAATGACCCCCGGCTCTGACGTTTTCACGACGAACGTCTCGGCTTCAAGCTCCTTTGGGCGAAACCCCAGGTTCCGGCTGCGATTGCTGTCCCCCAGCAGAATCCAGACCGGTTGCTTCCCCTTCCCCAGTTCGTCCTCTTTGACAATCGGGACGGTGGCCCCGCTCACCAACCGGAGGTGCTCCTGGAGCTCAATGGCCGCCAGCATCACGTGCTCAGAAGGGCGGCCGTTCGTCACGATCACACTCGTGGGCTTCCCCGCCTTGACCAAAGTCAGCTCAGCACGGAGCCGCGGCTGGGCAGAAAGCATCACCAACAGCCCCCCCAGAAAGACCGTCGACTGTCTTGATCGTTCCATCGCCACATCTCCATTTTCGGCCGAGCAATAGGGTCTCATCTGTAGCTGTTGCCTTGCCGATGGTCTGACCTCCGGCTTCGTACGTACGCCGCACGGCCCTCCGGGCGGCATGCTGCGGAAGGCGGTCAGGGGGCTGCCCGCCGTACTGTCCGGAGCTCCACGGTTACGCGCTCCGACATGACTGCCGGACTCTCGAGAGAGGCCGTACTCACTCAGCGGAGTGTTCATCAATGAAAGCCCGGATGTATTCTGCCTGAGGCGGGTGCATGTCAATCAAACACCCCGCAAGAATGCTGTAACCCCCAATCCTCCCCTGCGCCAACAGATCGCGTATGATTCCGTACTGCTCGGCCATCAAATCCAGCGGGACACCCGCCCGAGTGGGGTAATCGCGTATGTAGCTGCCGACAATGATCTCCTTGCCGGGGAAGACCTCAGCGCATCGGCTGACATACTCCTCCAGCCGAGGCAGACTGGCACACTCCCAAACCCACAGGTTGACGACATCCATGAAGGGCAGGAAATGCTGCCAGCGATCATCGTCCAGTTGATGCGTGTACACGACCAACCACAGCTTCAGATCGGGGTTGGCACAGTGGAGCGCTTCGCTGATCTGTTGCGGGCGCCCCGCGTTGTAAGCCTCGTAGGTGAAGATCCCGCTGGTGTCATCGATGATTGCGCCGCTGATATTCGGAAACTCGAGCGACACACGGCTCAAATTCTCAGCCTCATCACGGACCGTCTCGGGATTGCTGTCCCGCCAGTTGGCGAATCCCCACCCGTGTTTGCCCGGCTCGGGTGGCAGTTCAACCCACTTCCACTTCGATATTTCCGGGACAACCGCCCCAAGGTGATTGAGCTTACTCAGATTGACGCGGTTATTGCGGTGGAACATGAAGTTGGCCCGATCCAGCCCGAAGTAGGCCGCCCCTTCCCCAACACCGTAGATCGACGGCTCGATCCCCGGATCAAAGCCCAACCCCTCCCAAACCCAACCAGCGTCCCGGAATGTGCTCATGACATGTCCTCCAGCGCAAAAACTCCAGTGGGGGTGGGCTCGCTATTCGCGCCCGACGCCACTACGGTAGCGTCTCCACTTCAATAGGCCCAAAGTCCGCATCCACGCCACCCACGGCATAGCCCACCCAGGAGATGGCCCCCAAATCTGGCTCAAGCGGGGCCTCCACCACAGCCCCGTTCATCTCGAATGTGACCTTTACCTCCGCGGGATCAACCGTAACGGCCATATCGAGGACCGTGTCGCACTTCAGCCCTGTCTGGACGGGCTTGGCGACTGTCTTCCCTTTGGGAAACGGGGCCTGCCCCAAGTAAAGCCGCTGGCCGCTGATGCGGAATCCGCAGCTCATCAGTTTGTCGTTGTCAGGCCCACTGCCAAAGAGCAAAAAGGCGTTCCCCATCGTTCCCGGTGGAGAACCGGGGCGGGACACAACCTGCGTTTTGATGACCGCCTTGCCTCCTAAGGGAGCCGCGAGCTTCCTCACCGCAAGGCCGAACAGTCCCGTGACGGTCTCCACACGGTAGCCCAGCTTAGAGGGGCGGACCTTGATCTCAGAGAGCCGCTGGAAGTCCGGGTGCGTCTTGGTCCCCACAAACGTCGGAATGCCCGTGGGAACGCGCCCGGGCTTGACCGCAGGGGCAGGTTTGAGGCCCGTCGTTCCCACGCCTCCCAGGCAGCGAACCGTTCCATCAACCATTGCCATGTACAGATTGCCCTTCGCGGCAGCCAGGCCATCGAAGACGGGGGCCGAGGGCAGGTGGTACGCTGCGAGACGCTTGCCGTCCTGCTTGGAGACAGCCATGAGCATCCCTCCATGCTTGCCCTGGAAGGCCTCAACGTGCTCGGCCATCCGGGCCTGTACCTCCGGATCACCGTATTGACCATACACGTCAGGTTCCGCAACCCTGCGAGGAGTCCCGGCAACGAAGAACGTCTCATCGGCCAGGACCATGGCCCGAGCGAGGAAGGGAATGCCGTTGGACCAGCGATATGCCAATCTCGTCGCCTTCACCGGACCGTAGATCGTCTTGCCCCGGCGTCGAGCCAGCCTGGTCGGGTTGGGATCGATAATCTCAGGAGTCTTACTGCAGGCGAACAGATGGTACGAATTGGGCGTCCCGAGCGCCTTGAGAGGCAGGCGGCCGAACCCGTAGACCGAAGCCCCGTCCGTGACCAGAATGCGCCCTGTCGGGGCCTGGTACGTCGCCAGGTACCAGCCACCGGCAGCCCCAATAACCGACCGCCCCCAAAGCCAATACGTTCGGTGCCACCAATCGTCGTCCAGGAAGCCGGTCGGCGAAAACAGGTGGGCCGTCTCGCCCTGCTGCTCCCTGTAATCGCGGGCGGTGAAGACCTCTGAGCGCGTGCCGTCCAGGTCAAATGGTTGGGCCCGCATGTAGAGGTGCCTTCCGTCGCAGGAAAGGATGTCCGGCAAGGCCGTGGGCAGGTTCGGCCATCGGAGCTCATGCTGCAGGTTCTTGTCTGTACCCGGATAGCGATCATTGAGGACCGTTTCGGAGATCTTCCTGCCGCTTCTGGCGTCCAGTCGGACCAGCCGCAGCCCCCCGTCGAGCCACATGGCCCGCCCCGCCACGCAGTAGACAATCGTCTGCCCAGTTCCAGCGTCCTTCCGGACGAGTACACTTCCATGAACAGGCCACGCCGATTCAAGCTGCTCATGGGCCATGAGCCGACGATCGATGGGAGCCACCCGGAAGCGCCAAACCAGCGCTCCGTCAGTCGCCCTGAGGCAGTAGACGGACCCGTCCGCGGACCCAACGATCACATGCCCGCGCCACACAGTCGGGGGGGAGTCGATTCGTCCTCCCGTCGCCATCCGCCAGAGCTCTGCACCTGAACCTGCGTCCAGCGCATGCAGTGTATGGCGGTCCACATCGGCAACGAACACACGCCCGTCAGCGACCACAACAGTGCTCAGGCGGCCCCCGATGCGGGTGCTCCACGTCTGACGGAGCTGGGAAGAAATGACCGTGTCAACCGACCCACTTCGGGCAGGATTGCCGCGGAACGTCGGCCACTCCTCAGGACCGGCGGGACGCCCTTCAACCTTGCCGAACGCCGGTCCGACCTCCCGCCGACCTTCTTCAGGCACTAGCTTCGGCACGCGTCGACTCGGGGTTGTAGCGGCCAGCGCGTTGAAGCTGTTCAGCTTGGCCAACGGGTAGCAGCCGCAGGAATGAGGGGGAGCATAGACGAGACCATTGCAGGGCATGATGCCGTAATTGCAGGAACCGCGGACCCAGTGGTGCGGAGTCCAATGTTTAGCCCGGAAGTCGACGAACTCGATCCCCGTGCGTGAAGCCAGGATGTAGTTGGTCGTCGCTTTGGCTCGGTGGCAGCGGTGATGAGACATATGGGGCTGCCAATCATCCGGAGGAAACTCAGCGATCACGTCACCCGTGCGAATATCGCGCCCAGTGAAGACCCCGGAGCTTCGGGAGTTCGTGGTCGCCCCGCACCAGACCTGCCCATTGATGACAAACAGGTCCTCCGACGAGGCATAGCCGGACTCAGGATGGGGAGCGGTCCAAAGCGCCTTCCCAGTGGCGGCTGCCAGGGCCGTCATCGTGTCTTTTCCACCCTTTAGCGCATCCATCTTCTCGCCGCCGGCGAAGAGCACCGTGCCATTGTGCACCACCAGTGTCGGGCCGAACAACACGTGCATCGGTTTCCAGCGCGCGATTGGCTTCGAAGTCCATACCCTCTTCCCTGTGCGCCCTTCGAGACAAACCACGCGATCGCCGTCATGGAAGTAGAGGCGTTGGGACGCTGCCGCCAGGGTCACCGGAGCCACCCGGGTTGTCTGCGCCCACAGCGCCTCCCCTGTCGTCGCCTCAAAGGCCACGATTCTGCGTGGTCTCTCATCCCAATACCATTTCCCGGCAGCCCCACGGATTGCTCCCACTGAATCTCTCGGCAACGCCTTGTAGGCATTCAGTTCCGGGTGAACCATGGCGAACAGCACACCGTCGGCAACGACGATCTCTTCCGCACCCGCTGTTCCCGGATAGGTGCGGACCGTCTTTCCCGTTGCCGCGTCGAGTGCCGTAATGGGCTCACCGACCCCCAGCGTGACGTAAACTGTTTCATCGACTGCCACGAGCCGCCGCATCAGCTGCGCCGGCCCCTTCTTCAGCCCCCAAAGATGGTGATGCCACTTGGCCACGGGACGCTGCCAGAGCACCACCCCGCTGAACGCATCGCGACCGAAGAGCATCCACTGAGGCGGCATCTGGACAGACCAGCGAGGGCCCAAATCAACGATATAGAAGAGCCTTCCCTTCGTCGACACCATGGCGCTGAATCCGGAGAGGTGGTCGTGATGGCGGAGCCAGGTTGGGGAGCCGATCCATTGGTAGTGGCGCGGCGGGCCGACCACCGTGTCGTCAGCGACCGCGTTGTTTGTCGCGTCGTGCAGGTAATGCGTCCACTCATCGATCTCCTTGGGCCATCCCTTTGCGGTGGCCTGCCATGCTCCCTCGGAGCGCAGGCAAGCCACGCCTCCCGGCGCAAGAACACGATCGACTTCAGCGGAGGGGATGCCCTGCAGATCCTCCGAAACGAGGAGATTGACCGCACCATCGACGTAGGGGAGCATTGTCCCGGAGAAGCGGGCGACCGACACGAAACCGCAGTGCCCTTTCTCCCGAATCACCCGGCGGGTTCGCTGGACGGCGACCTCGTCCCGGTCAATCCCATGGACAACGTAACTGTCACTCACTCTCAAGGAGGTGGTGAGAGTCCCATCGCCCAAACCGACATGCACCACCAGCCCGCCCTTAACCCCCGCCTTGGCGAGAATCGCTTTGGCCTCGACGTCATTGGCTGATGGTGCGCCGTGGACAGCCTCAGCCCCCAGGATGAAGAGGCATAGCGCCGCGAAGAAGCGTGCGGGTCTGATCCCAAGTCGTTTCGTTCCCAACCACGTCATGTCGTCCATCCTTCAGATCCCTCAACGGGCGGATCTCGCCCAAACCAGCCCAGCAGACCCAACCGAAACTACGCCCGCGACACG
Source organism: Lentisphaerota bacterium (assembly GCA_018676675.1). Classification (GTDB taxonomy): domain Bacteria; phylum Verrucomicrobiota; class Lentisphaeria; order Oligosphaerales; family JABHEG01; genus JABHEG01. Next base: position 48,745 of record JABHEG010000035.1, on the reverse strand, counting down.
GCAAACACAACCGGCAGGCCCTCCATTTGGGCAAGAGCCCAGAATCCCGCCTCCCTATGTTCCGAGGGGAACGCTAGCTGGGAACCGGCAAGGGAGTGTTGCCTTGATCTGCACGGGGACTATCTTGCTACCCTCACGGAGGTACCTTGCTGGTAGATGTGGAACTTCCGTCCTCGCTCCCTTTTCGTTTCCTGTGGCCGGTGACCGTACCAAGGACGCTGTCAGAGATGTCGGACGACAACAAGTCACCGGAAGACGATCCCGTCCCCTCTGGGCAAGGCGATCTTGGCCAGACTGAGTCGTTCGAGCGCCCGGAAATGCACACTGAGTGCATCTCGAGCGACCACCAATTCTCTCTCGGGCCAACCCTCGGGAATGAGGAGATCTTCGGAGACTACAGGATTGTTGAACACATCGGGGCCGGCGGAATGGGGATCGTCTACAAAGCGATCAACGTCCCCCTCAATCGTGCGGTCGCTCTGAAGGTGCTCCCGTCGACCTGGCGAGGGGGGAAGCCGGCTTACCGTGAACGCTTTGCCCGGGAAGCCAGAGCCGCGGCCAAAATCGAGCATCCAAACGTGGTCCGTGTTCTGCGAGCGGGACAGATCGGCGAAGACTGTTTCATCGAATCAGAGTACGTCGAAGGACGCAATCTGCGTGAAGTCATCACCCAGCGCGGACGACTCGATCCGGACCATGCCGTTGGCGTCCTGCGGGATGTGGCGGCAGGGCTGGCAGCTGTGCATGCCCACGGGCTGGTGCACCGTGATGTGAAGCCAGCAAACATCCTGACAGACGCGGATGGTAGAGCAAAAATCGCCGATTTCGGGCTGGTGCGAGACCAGGAGGACGACTCCAGCCTGACTCTTCCCGGAGGCGTTCTCGGTTCCCCCCAGTACATGTCCCCCGAACAATGTGCGGGGAAGCCGGTGGACCTGCGTAGCGACATCTACTCCCTGGGAATCACCTTCTACCATATGCTGACCGGGAAGCCACCATTCTGTGCGACAACGCCGCTCGCGATCCTGCGACAGCACATCGACCAGGACATCCCCTCCGCGAGCACCATCGTGCAGGACCTGCCTGTGTGGGTGTGTGGGCTCCTCGAACGTATGCTGGCCAAAGCCCCGGAAGAGCGCTACCAAAGCTGCGAGGAGCTCATCAACGCCCTTCCCAACGAAGAAACGGATCTGGCGCTTCCGCTGCCGACATTGGGACAGCGCGTCAAGCCGGAAGCCACCCCGAAGAAGCCAACAGTGCTTCTCGCCGTCTTACCGGTCGTGCTGCTCCTGGTTGCGGCGATGGCAGTTGCACACAGGTACCGCCCAAAGAAGGCCACCGCACTGCAGACAGCCGACGCTCCTCCTGCCGTCGTCAAGCCGAGAACCACGGACCCCTCCGCCAACCTTCCACCCGTTGCTCCGCCGCCCACAACAGCCCTGCCCCCAGAGATGGTGCTCATCCCTGCCGGGAGTTTCACCATCGGAGAGGCGAATGACAAGGTCTGCGGACCACCGCACACCGTGTATTTGGCCGCGTTCTACATCGACAGACAAGAAGTGTCCAATGCCGCGTACAAGCGCTTCGTCGACGCCACCGGACATCCTCCACCAAAGCACTGGATGGGCAACTGGGTGGCCACCGACAAAGCAGATCACCCAGTCGTGAATGTGTCCTGGCACGACGCGAATGCCTATGCGCTCTGGGCGGGGAAACGACTCCCGACTGAAGCAGAATGGGAACGGGCCGCTGCAGGCAAGGATGGCCTGCCCTACCCCTGGGGAGGCCCGCCCGCGGTCGGCAAAGCGAATACGGCTGAAATCCTCGGCGAGGACTTCTCCGACTGGGATGAATGGCTCGGCTGGTGGACCAAGTGGCGCAGCAGTGCCGAAGGCCGACAGGCCATCGCTAATGGCGGGAACACGACCCGCTGTCGCAGCTTCCCCGAAGACTGCAGCCCCGACGGCTGTTTTGATGTCATCGGTAACGTCTACGAATGGACCGATTCCTGGCTCAAGCCCTACGCCGAAACCGAGTATGACCACCCCAATTTCGGGAAAACTCACCGAGTGGTCCGCGGTGGAAGCTGGTTCCTGAACATGCAGAGCGGACGCGCTCAGCACCGCTCAAACCACTTGCCAACGGACGCCTCCTCGTGTATTGGGTTCCGCTGCGCCAAGAGCATCCCGCCCGAAGAGCCCGGCCAGGAGTAGATCCTCATCCCCCGGAGACGACACACAGATCGTCCTGGCGAAGCCCAGAGCCAACGCAACGCCTCAGTTGCGTGGGAGTCCCGGACCGGCTTCGCCTGGATTTGTAGTGGACTAAGTGGCATTCCACTTAGAAGGCAGGGGGCCTCAAGGATGGCTCGACGGAGTCTCTCCCTCCAGGGCGGCTCTGGGCCATCTGTATCCGGTGGAGGGAGAGACTCCGTCGAGCCGCCTCACAAGGCTAACCGGTTGCGAGCCAACAGCCCCCCCCTTGCATTGTTCAACCTAGCTGACTAACGTGCGGACGCCGGGGAAGGTCCCGGCAAGCCCCAACGTCGTGCAGTGGGAACGATAACCTACCAGTAGAAGTCTGCAGAAGGAGAGAAACGATGGCTCAGGAGCGTCTGCGCATCGGGTTGATCGGGGCCATTCGGCGGGCGGCCATCGCCAAGCACTGGGACAACGATCCCCGGGCAACCGTCGTCGCTGCCGCTGATATCTACGATGATGCCCTGGCCGAGTTCAGCGAGACCTACAAACACAACGATCCCTTTTGCACCAACAACTACCACGCACTGGTGGCCCGGGATGACATCGACGCCATTGGAGTATTCTCGCCGGACAACTGCCATGCCGAACACGTCATCGCCGCACTCAACGCCGGGAAACACACATTCACCGAAAAACCCATGGCCATCCAGACTGAAGACTGCGATGCCATGCTGGAGGCATGGAAACAGGCAGGCACGCACTTCATGGTCGGGATGAATATGCGCTTCATGGACTCATTCCTGGCCCTCAAACAGATCATGGATTCCGGTGAAATCGGCGACATCAAAGCCGTTTGGGTCCGCCACTTCGTCGGCATGGGAGGCTGGTATTACTACCACGACTACCGAGCAAACCACGAAGGCTCTACCGGTCTGCTTCTGCAGAAAGGCAGCCACGACATCGACATGATCCATTTCCTGACCGGTCGATACACCAACCGTGTCGTCGCGATGGGGGCACTCGATTACTACGGTGGGGAGCGCCCGAACGACCTCCGTTGCGAAGACTGCCCTGACAAAGACACGTGCACGGACTACAGCGAACGCCCCAGGAAGACGATGTGCTGTTTCCGTGGGGAAGTGGATGTCGAAGATCACAACATGGTCATGATGGACATGGGGGATATCCGAGCCACATACCTGCAGTGCCACTACGCGTCGCACACCGATCGCAACTACCTTGTCATTGGGACAAATGGGGAGGCCGAACTCAGCGGGAGCGAGATCACGGTGCGGACCCAAAAAGGCAACAAGGGCAAGGCGCGCACGCCGTCGCGGTTTGCGACCGCCTCCTACAACGTCGGAGCAAATGAGGGGGGCCACGGAGGTGCTGACCCACGTCTGTGCAAGGCCTTCCTTGACTTGATCATTGACGGCAAAGAAACCGTCGCAACCCCTGAAGCCGGACGCATGACCGTGGCCGTTGGCTGTGCAGCGACGCACTCCATCAGAAACGGCAGTATGCCACTCGACATCCCCCCGCTGCCCTGAGTGAGGTCAGAGTACCACCGCTAATGTGCTGACACACCGGAAATGGCACCCGTGCAGAGACCGACAAAGGAGCCCCAGATGGAAGCCCAGCCCGCCCCCCCGTCGGCGAGGGATATCGCCCTGGTTCGCGAGCTCGCCTCCCAGGCGATGGAATACGCCACCTCAGATGAGTGCGAGACGCGACGCCAACGCTGGCGCGATGTGAATGAACTGCGGCGCCCCGACCGGGCCCCCGTCTGGTGCCGGATCGCGCTGGCCTGGCGTGAGATCCTCTCCGATGACGACATCCAGTGCATTCACCCGACCTGCCGGGCCATGGAGACAGCGCTGCGCAAAGACCTGTTCTACCTCACCTTGGGAATCGATCACATCTGGCCCCCCTGGTGGCCTATTCGAGCCGGCTTCCGTTGCACGACCGGAAACATGTGGGGTGTTCCCGGCAGAAAATCGATCGGCACGACCGACTGGGGCGGATTCCTCTATGATCACCCAATCAAAGATCCGGCAGACTACGAGAAGGTGACGGTCCCCGACTTCGAGTACGATGCGGTGGGAACAGCACGGCGCGCAGAACAGGCCGCCGAGATCCTGGGTGATGCCATGCCGGTCCGCGTCGAAGGCGTCCCACCTACCTACGGACTGCTGCAGGTCTACTGGGAGCATCTCCGCGGTATGGCCCCCATGATGGAGGACCTCGCCTTCCGCCCCGACGTCTGCCACCGACTCATGGCAAAGCTCACTGAGGGCGCCTTGCGCGGCATCCGCCGGGCAGAGGAAGCGGGTGTCCTCACCTCCAATCACCATGAACCGATGTTCTGCTCAGACCCGGTCAACGGCGCAACCGAAGACGGCAACGTCGCCCTGCACCAGATGTGGACCGGGGCCAACAGTCAGGAATTTGATCAAGTGGGCCCGGCCATGTTTGAGGAATTCCTGCTCAACTACCAGAAGGTCGTCCTGTCCCCCTTCGGCCACTCCTGGTATGGGTGCTGCGAGAACCTGACGACCAAAATCCATCAGGTTCTGTCCATCCCTAACCTCCGGGTTTTCGTTTCCTCATTCTGGACCGATCTTGACAAGGTCATCGAGGCCGTCGGCAACGACTTCTGCATCATGTGGCGCCAATCAGCCGCACAGGTGACATTGCATGACGACCTGTCCGACCACGAGGCGCACCTCGAGCGTGGCCTGAAGAACCTGCGGGGACACCACTACCAGGTCGTCCTGCGCGAAATCGAGACGGTCAAACACAACCCCGAACGTCTGCGCGACTGGGCCAAACTCGCCATCCGCATCGCCGAAAAATACGCATAGTGTGAAACCCGACGGAACAAGAATGAGCGAATCAGAGTCAGATGCCTCACACCTCGACCATGCCCGGCTTGCTTCACACTGGGAACTCAACAACGTCACGCACTGCCCTGAGATCGAGATCCACGGAAGCCCGACCCGAGTCCTCGGGCGCTGTGTGGTCAAGGCAGGAAAGGACAACGACCTCTACCTGTTTGAGCAAGTGGCCCCCAAGAACCGGAAACGCAAGGTGGAGATCGCCGCTCTGCTGGCCTCACTGAGTGAAAACGGCCTGAGACGCGTCGATCCCTACCTGCCGACGTCGGACGGGCAGTGGCACGCCTGTGTGGACGGTGACTTCTGGCAACTGCGACGGTACACGCCCGGCGTTGAACTCCCCCGCCCCTCCTACATCTACGACCGCTGGCGCGGGCGGGTTGCCGCCGACGCGCTCCTTTCCTTGAGACGAGCACTGGGGCGCGTGCAACCCGAGACATCCGAGCCCGTCTTCTCGGTCTGGGCGTTCGCGCACGAGTTTATCGAGCGTCTGCGTCCCCACCGACCGGAGTTCGTTGCCGAGATCGAAGACATCCTCACCTTTGTGAAGGAACGCTATGTGCCCTACGAGGCCGATCTGACCACCGGATACTGTCACGGGGACTTCCACCCGATGAATGTCGTCTGGGGAGAGGATGACATCCTCCGTCTCATCGACTGGGAGTTCTGCGGCCCCAAACCCGAACTCTACGACGTCGCTCTCATGGCCGGTTGCTTTGCCATGGAGAACCCGGAAGGTCTCACCGGAGGCGCATTCAAGGAGTTCGTCGGTACACTCCGACGCCAGCACTTCGGGACTGAGCACAGCTGGTCGCTCTTCCTGGAGTTGACCGTGGCCATCCGCCTGGCCTGGCTCAAAGAATGGGTCCGCTACGACCGCCGGAAGATGATCGAACTGGAAGTCGTCCTGATGCGTCTCCTCATCAATGACACCCGCCTCAACCGCCATTTTCTCCCTCCTGATCGAGGAGAGGGTTGATGACACGTCGGGCGCTGCTCATTGGGTTTATCGGGGCGATGTTCATCGCCGGATTCGGCTACATCAACGATCAGGTGTTCGGTTTCGAGAGCTTCACGAGCGGGCACTTGCTCCCCATCATCGTGGTTGGGCTGATGTTCATCACGATGATCGTCCTCAACCCCATCCTCTTCCGTATCCGCAGAAGCTGGCTCCTCCGCCCCGCCGAAATGACGCTGGTCGTGGTCCTGATGATGGGGGCTTGCAGCATTCCTGTCGGGGGACTGATGTCGACCTTCACCCAGATCCTCGTGATGCCCTTTCACTGGGACCGGGTCAACCCCGGCTGGCAAGCACACAAGCTCCTCGACTACGCCCCCAAACAAGCCCTGGTTGACAATACCGACCATGATGCCGTCGTGACGGCCTTCATCACCGGAGGCCGGGAGTCGACCGGCAAACGCACGTTCACAGAACGATTCACCAAGCCGCTCGCCCAGGTTCCCTGGAGCAGTTGGCTCCCTCCACTCACCACATGGTTGCCCTTGGTGTTTCTCACCGGCATTGCCTCCGCCAGCCTCGCGCTGGTTGTCCATCGACAGTGGTCGAAGCACGAGTGTCTCAGTTACCCCATCGCGGATTTCACAGCGTTGTTAATGCAGCGCGATGAAGGCCGGAAGCTGCCCGATGTCCTCTGCAATCGCCTCTTCTGGACCGGGTTCGGAGCCATCTTCCTTATCCGTCTGAACAACGCTGCCCACGTTTGGTTCCCGGAGTATATGATCCCGATCAACACGACGTTCAACTTCCGCCCGTTCGGGGTCATTTGGCCGTCAATCTACAAGGCGCCATTCGGAGGGAATCTCCTCATCCTGAGAGTCTTCCCGATCGTGATCGCCTTCGCGTTCTTCCTCAGTTCCGAGATCTCATTAACGCTCGGACTGACCCAACCCCTCTGGGTCCTCATGGCCATCCCCATGGTGACCATGGGCGTCACCCTCGGCACGCAGTACGGCAAAGGCGGGTGGGCCGGCTGGCAACGGGCAGGCAGCTACGTCGCTCTGACTCTGATGCTGCTCTACACCGGCCGTCAGTATTACCGGGAGACGGTCGTCCGCGCCTTGGTTGTGTGGCGCAGGAAGCTGCCGGAGGAAGCCAGTATCTGGGCCTGCCGAATCTGCATCATCTCGACGTTGCTGCTCATCGGTCTGACGATGGGTCTGGGACTGGAGCTGCCCTTCTCGGTCGGGACAATCCTCCTGATGCTCATGAGCTTCCTGATCGTCTCCCGGATCAGCGCAGAGACGGGGCTCTTCTGGATTCACCCGCGCTGGCAGCCCTACGGTGCCCTCCTCGGCCTGTTTGGGTGCTGCGCCATGAAACCAGAGGCAATTGTCATCTCCGCCCTAGTCTGCATGGTGCTCTGCATCAATCAGGGGGAGGCCCTCATGCCCTACCTCTGCAATGGATTGAAGCTTTGCGAAAAGGCCGAGCTGTCGCTGCCCAAGGTCACCGGCATCTCCCTCGGCATGTATATCGCCGGTGTACTACTGGCCGTGGTTGTGGTTCTAGGCGCGTCCTACGACGTCGGGACCCCCATCGGCTACACGTGGTCCTACAAGCGCATCCCGACGATGCCATTCCGCAACGTGGAGCCGGAGGTCATGCAGCTTAAGGCAACGGGACTCTTCGAAAACGCCGAGGAGTTGCCATGGTACAAGAGACTCTCCTACACTCAGCCAAAGAAGAACTTCCTGTGGGCTGCAGGATTCGGCTTCGTGGCCGTCATCGTGTTCAGTATCCTGCGCCTGCGCCTCCCCTGGTGGCCGCTTCACCCCATGCTCTTCCTGCTGTGGGCAACCTGGCCAATGGTGGTCATCTCCCACTCTTTCCTGCTGGGCTGGGCAATCAAGAAAACCGTCGTTCGTTTCGGCGGGAGTTCCCTGGTGCGGAAGCTCAAACCACTGATGGTGGGAATCATCGCCGGCGAAGTTGCCGGGGCTTTCTTCTGCATGCTCGCAGGGATCATCTACTACATCTGCACGGGTGAGAAGCAGCTCAGCTATCGCTTCATCCCGTAGTCGCCCCAGACGTACCAGTCAATCTGCCAACCACAGTCCAGCCGCTGTCGGTTGCCCTGTCACCTGTCGTACGCGGTCCCTATCACTTGGGGGAACGCAGAGCGAGTCTCTGAGCGACCTGCCGTCTCGGCAGGACTGCAAAGCCCTGGTCTTTCAGGGCGAGGGGGAACCGCTGGCGTGTCCCGCCGTAGTCTGATGAAGGCGGATCCCCTCGGTGGGCATACACGTCACCTTACGGCACAGAACTCACTGTTCGACAGCATATTGCACCATGGCGAACGGGAAGCCTTCTGCCCTCGACTGCAACGTCGCTCAGCGCGCGAGCGGAGGCCAACGGGGTCGCGAACGGCAGGTGGGCTCTGTCACCTGTCATACGCGACCCCCTTACCTGGGGGTCCGGGGGAGCCGCTGGTCCCCCGGTGGGGCTTGGGGCAACGCCCCGGCGAGAAGCGGCTCAGCTATCGCTTCATCCCGTGAGCGCTGCGTGTGCTGTCTTGAGGTCTTCCATGATCGGCAGGCCTTCCGGGCATCGCTTTTCACACTTGCCGCACTGAATACAGTGTTCGGCTGAACACCCCGGAAAATCGGCCCAGTGGCGTTGTTCGCAGAGCTTCTGGTATTCCAGCTTGCTGTAGGCAGCATTGCCGTAGCCGCGCATCAGGTTCCAAAGCCGGAAGATCCCCGGAATATTGACCTCTTCAGGGCATGGCTGGCAGTATCCGCAACTGGTACAGAACGTCTCTGACAGGGCAGTCGTCTTCCGACGAATCAGTTCCACCAGCCCTGCTTCTGTATCATCGAGCGGGAGTCCTGTCTCACCGGCCAGCACGTTCTCATCGACCTCTTCAGGCGTGGTCATGCCGCTGATCACCGAGGTCACATGCGGGTTGGCAACCAGGTAACGCAGGCCCAACTGCGCCGCACTCATCCCTGCCGCATCCAGCTCTGTCTGCAGGTCCTGGCCAGGCGAGCAGATGACGCCTCCCGCGAGCGGAGTCATGGCGACCACGCCAACGCCCTTCTCTCCCAGGTGAGCGATGGTCTCCTGCTGGCGGGTATAGAGCATGTGTTCCTTGAGCACAATCATGTCCCACGGGTACACATCGGCGAAATCACGGATCCATTCCGGACGAGCGTGAGTCGTCAGGCCGACGGCGCGCACAAGTCCCTCCTCCTTGGCCTTGAGCACAGCCTTCAGTGGACCGTTCCTGAGGATGTGATCGTGCATCTCCGGCGTGTTCGTTCCCCAGAAACTGAACACATCGAAATAGTCGGTCTGATAGCGTTCCAGCGCCGCCTCCAGATCGGCCCGCACCTGGTCCTCGGTCGGGAGATTACATGCCGTCGCCTTGTCCGCCAGGATCACGTCCTCGCGCTTGCATGCTTTCCACAGCGCCCGCCCCAGCATCACCTCACTCTTGCCGGCACCGTAGCTTCCCGTCTCAAAGAAATTGATTCCGCGCTCCAAGCAGCGTTGTACGGTCGCGTCTGCGGTCGCGTCATCCTTCTCGAAAAAGCGCATGCCGCCGAAGCCGATGATTGACACACGCAGTCCGGTATGGCCAAGTTCCCGATAGATCATCTCGTCGATTCCTCTGGCTGACAGATCCCGATGGGAGTGCGCCCTGCTTCCAGCGCTTCCCGAAGCGGATGTGATTGAACGAATCGTGTCGGCAGACACCATAGCGCTCTTGACGCGCCCTGTCCTTCCCGGTACGGTGCACAGACACAACTGGTGCCGTGGGACAGTTTCCCGAAAGGAACCCGATCATGACCTTCGTTCGTACCCTTGCCTGTTCCGTACTGATCGCCGGTGCCGCGGCAGCGGCCGGGTCTGCATCCCCATGCCTCATGTATGACATTCAGACGACGACCTCGGTCACGATCCGGTGCAAACCCCTGGAGAACGCCCGAAAAGTGCTGTTCCTGAACAGCGAAGGGACCTGGACAGAGGCTTCAATGAAGGCTACGGACGGCGGGAAGGCCATCCGTGTAGATGTGACCCGGATCAAAGCCGGGAAGACCATCCTGCTGGTGGACCCGCCTGAGTGGATGAACTGCGCTGACCGCACCCCCCCCGTGGTGCGCAGCATCAGCATCGACGGCAAGAAACTGCCTGCCGGCGGCACCATTGATCTCGGCACGGTGGGAACTGTCCCGGGCACGATCACCATGTCCTTTGAGGATGAGCACAATCCCATCGCCCCGGGTTCACTTCAAGCGACCATGGATGGCTCACCCCTGCCAGCCGAGGGATTCGCTCTGGACAACGCCAAAGAGAAGCTCTCCTGCCGTCTGCGGCCGGGCGATACCGACTACGGCCCTCACGTGATCAACCTCAGTGTGGCCGACCGAGCCCCATTTGCAAACACCGCATCCCTCCGCATCCGCTTCAACTACCTCGACACGAACGACATTGCCCAGGCATCACTTGGCGCCAAGGTCACTGTCGACAGCTGCTATTCGGGGTATGAGCCGGAGACACTCATCGATGGTGATTCCCAGAGCTGTGCCGGATCCGGCTCCCCAACTACCACCTGGGCCTCTGCCGAAACCGGAGCCGAGCACTGGGTCGAGATTGCCTTCCCTAAGCCACAGCAGGTCGATGGCATCGCCCTCTACTGGGCCTACAGGAAACCGGCCAAACGCGTGTTAGCACAGATCCACAAGAACGGGGAGTGGACAACCCTCGGCACCGCTGAGCGCAAACAGGGCGAACAGGTCTCAAGCACGATCCGCTTTGCTCCTGTGACGATTGGCCGGATCCGTGTGCTCCAACCCCCGAATTGCGGCCGTGAAGATCGTCCCAACCTGTTCTGGCTTGGCGAGATCTCCGTCCGCAAGAGCGAGTAAGCCCCCGCGAACATCGGCGGATGCCCAACGCGCGACTCCAACCAGCCACAGACGGGAAAGCCCACCATGCACGACCTCATCAGCACCTGTCGCCAGCGGGCCAAAGCCGCCCTCGGTGCCACGCCGGCCCAGCTGGAGCACGGCCTCGAACTGCATCGCGATTCGTTCGTCTGCGACCTCTTCGCCTTCTCGCCCTCAGCGCCGAGTCGTGGGGGAATTGAGCATATCAACGAGGTGATCCGGGAAGGTGGGCGCAGTGACGAGGTCCTGGAAGCGTCGGAAGATGCCGCCCGAGTCGGTCCGGTCTGTGACCCAGACACGCGCCAGGCATTCGCCGACGTGCTCGAGACGGCAGGGGTCGACTGCCTGGTGTCAACCGTCGGCCTCGGCCCAACCATGCGGCGCGGACTCCGCAACGTCGCTCGATTCACCTACCTGTGCGACTCAATGGAAGGAATCATCGGCAAGGCTGCGTCTGCCGAAGCCGTGGAACGAATGCACGCCCGAGGCGAACGCTGCTTTGTGTGGAGCGCCAATAACCCGCCCTGCATGGGCCCGTTCGAGGACGGGTACGACCTGCTTCGCTGGCTGGACACCTACTACTATCTCGGCATCCGCATGATGCACCTGACCTACAACCGGCGGAACTGGGTCGGCGACGGCTGCACCGAACCAACGGACGCCGGACTGAGCGATTTCGGCCACGAAATCGTGGCCAGACTGAATGATCGCGGGGTGATCGTCGACACCCCCCATTCCGGCAAGCAGACCACTCTCGATGCGATCCGGGCGTCTCGGGCACCCGTCTTTGCCAGCCACACCGGCTGCGAGGGCGTCTTCCAGCACCCCCGCTGCAAGTCGGACGAGGAACTCAAGGCCATCGCTGACAGCGGTGGCGTCATAGGCATCTACATCCTGCCCGGACTGTTGGGGGATCCCAGCCACGTCTCGATCCGGACCCTTCTGGAACACATCGACTACGCTGTGGAACTCGTCGGCCCGGACCATGTGATGATCGGTTCGGACAGCACGTTCTCCATCCCGCCGCCGGCAGGCGTGGAGCGGGAGGCCGGCCCAAAGGCACGCCGCAACTGGTGGGCCCTTTGGGGGCCGGAGGATCTCAAAGGAGACCCGAACCGCGAAGGCAGTGAAGGCAGTCTCTCCTGGATCAACTGGCCGTTGTTCACCGCCGGTCTCGTCACCCTGGGCTACAGCGACGACAACATCCGTAAGATCATCGGCGGGAACTTCCTCCGGGCCATGAAAGGTGTCCAGGCATGTGCAGCGGACCGCTTCAGGCAGTAAGAAGCAAGGACCCTCGCCTGCAGTTGATCCTGGCAGCCTGACGGGAAGTCGTGGATCGGGTTCTCGGTCAGGCGGGTTGTCCTTACGGACGGCTTCTCACCAGACGGTTCGGACATGCCGGTAGTTCCGCATCAGCCCGTCCTTCGATATGATCGTCGCGTTCTCCTCTCTTGCGGTCGCAGCGATAATCTGGTCGGCCGGATCGGTGTGGAATGGCTGCGGTAGGATGGTGGATCGGTAGGCAATCGCCGGCGTCAAGGGCACAAGCCGGAGTTTCGGCATCTGCAAAGCCTCCGACAGCCATTCTTCCGGATCACAGGAGATCCCTATACGTTGCTTCTCCAATAGCTTGCAGAACTCCCAGGGGGAGATGGCGGACAGCAGGATCTCTGAATAGCTTTCCGTGTCCTCGATGGCGGCACGCGCTTTGTGCGACAGTTTCTCCGGATCCATGTGCCACCAGATCCAGGCATGCGTGTCGAGGAGGTACTTCATCTGCACGCGTCCCACATCTCTTCCCCAAGAGGGGAGACAATGTCCTCCTGGAACACGAGGGCCTCGGCAAGTCGGCCCGGGGTCGGCTTCGTCTCGGTGTATGGAACGACTTCTGCAAGCGGTTTGCCGTGTTTCGTGACGAGGACCCTTTCCTTCCGTGCCGCGACCTCAGCAAGCACCTGCAACGCGTGGGCTTTGAAGTCCGTAATCGCCATCGTCTTCATCGTGACAGACCTCCATCTATAGTGACATCATTGTAGTCATTCATAGTGGTCATTACAAGCCGAGCACCTTCTGACAGAACACGAGAGTGTGCGGCACCGGTCACGGCGGCCGTACGACGCGCTCGTTACAAGGGCTTCCCCCTAAGGTCCATGGTACTCCCCAGCACTGAAGAGCAGTGCTGTGATGCACAGTGGGACACACATCACCACCTCAGATACAATGAGCATCGTGAGCCGGTGATTGCCTTTCACGTAGATTCTGAAAAGGGAGAGGCCGAAGCCGTAAGACATGAACGCGAGGGGGAGCCAGACGGTCATCGGTACTGTGAGTATCTGGATAGTCGAAAGACAGAATCCGACACCTTCAAGCCCTCCACCGGATGCAATAGGAATGACGAGATACATGACGGTCAGAACACACAACCCCGTGGCCGGAGTCCCTACTGCTATGCAATGTCTCAACTGGTTCATAACGTTATTCTCCGACGCGACTCGTTCGCAGGACCGGACGCGTTTTCTCAGAAGTGCCAAGAACTGCGATTCCCATCGGTGTTCGCGTCGGGGTTCTCGGTGTATCCTCTGTCCCCATCTACTCCTCATCCTCGTTCTCGACCCGCACGTTCTCCGGCAGGGGGATGCGATCTCCGAAGACAATCAGGCGGTAGCGTTGCGGTTTGATCTGGATCCGAAGACCATTGCCCGTCAACTCCAAGGACTCATCTAACATCGCGTCCCGCGCTTCGACGTCGACAGGAATACCAAGCTTGGCACGATCGAACGCCACCCGGCCTGACCACGGAACATCCGGCAGGTTCGACACAACCACAAGCGCTCGTCCTCTGTCTTGATCGACCCACGTACTCGCGAGTGGCCCGGGAGGATCGCAGACGATGCCGGGCTTCTGCCAGTAACCGGTGAAGTGGGCCCCGTCAAAGGCTGTCCGGATGCGATGCAGGCGCACCCACGGTCGCGCCTTCCGCCCGTAGCCCACCCGGTTCCCGTAGTAGCGCACGATCCCTCCGCCCACCACCATCGGCACATCGTGCAGCAGGAACATCGCGTGCATTTCGTTACGGGTGACCGGAAGTTTGTGGTAATTCCACCACAACCCGACCGTGTGCACGCCATTGAGGTGGGTCATGAAATTGGCCCGAAACGCTTCAGGGCTGCATACGCCAAGCACCGTCTCTCCCGCGTGGTATTGCCCCTCCCCCGTCACACGTTCATCGGTAAAGCCGCCAATGCAGTAAATCTCCTCGTTGTAGTGGTTGCGCACTCGAGCCGGATCGGATGCCTCGACATGGCAGAACACGTAAAGCCGCTCGATGAACTCGCGGATAGCCCAGATCGAGTAACTGCCTCGCGGCCGCCCGTTTGAGTCGATCCAGGCAAACCCTTCCAGCTCGTTCTGCAGAAGACGAGACATTGAGAAGCCATCCCCGTAGACGCCGTAGAGGCCACAGGTGTCAATGGTGTACTTTGCGCCCGTCAGCCACCAATCCTGCAGTACCTGGTTGTGCACATGCAGAAAGCACCCCCAGCCGATGTTCTTCACCGGCTCAGCCAGCATTTCCTGCCCAAAGGTGGCGAAGTGCGGGATGTTCGCGTTCACTCCCCAGCCCGTGTATGGAGTCACACGCAATCCCCGTTCGCGGCACGAATCCACATAGGCCCGAACCTTTGCTTCCTGCTTTGGATTGAGCATGCGTGGGCACCCGAAATGGTTGTCGTCCGTCATATAGATACTGAACGAATCGATCCCGGCAGCCTTGTAGGCATCGTGGAAGGCAAGGGTCTCCTTGGTGGCCAGTCCGTACTTGTCATACAGCCTGCCCTCCGAGGCCATGACCACCCGACGACATGCCGCCGTGTCTTTCACCGGCGTGACGGTGAGTCCAAAGGTCAGTGTCCAAGGCTCAGTGAGGGTCACCGGCGTGTCGATAATCGCCACGCGAAGCACAGTCATCTTCCCCTCGCGAGAGATACTGACGACCCGTTCGCCATCGGCGTCGGACCATCCCCGGTCACTCTCGCAGAACCACTGCACACCCCGATCCTCAGTCCCCAGGAACACAGCATAGGAGAACGGGATGGCACCATCGGGGTACTTGGCGAACCACTCCTCAACGCTGCCGGAGAACCCGGTGCGCTGATAGCGTCGGGGATCAGTCCAAGTGGCGTGATGTGTAGCCAAACTCGCCCATTCTGACCTGAGGGGAATCTCGAGGACGAGTCGGTTGAGGATTGCGGGAGCCGCCCCGGGAACGAGCCGCAAATCGAAACGGGCGGTGCCGTCATAGTGCAGCGTCGTGTCCAACCGAGCGGGAACTCCGCCGACTGTTCCTTCGGCAGAAAACGCAGCGTCACGGTCGGTGAGTTTGCCGCGGGAGCACACCATCGATACCTCTGCCCCACCCGTGTCAAACGCGACAGGCCTTGCCAAAATCTCAGTCCCACGAGACACGATGCTCTCGGGGAGGCCGTTTGCCCCAAGCTCGATGCGGCGCTGCCACACCGTCGCAGCCAGTTCTCCATCGGGCCGAACCGGCTCGAAAGGCGGAGGCACAACCTGCGACCGGCCGATGGTGTTGCCGAACCAAGCCGGGGTCGGGGGACGGGTGATGGTCGCGGAATTGCTGACGCCCTTCGCACCATCGCCCCTGAGCAGACGAGCGGTCACCACGGCCTCCTTCGCCTCACGGAGCTCTTTACACTCAAGGTAGACGTGGGCCTCCTCAGCGCCTGGCTCGACAGTCGAAACCTGCGTATCCAGAACGGTTTTCCCTTGCGCCAGCGTGAACTGAATCGTGTCACCGGTCTCAACCGCAAGATTGCTGAGCGACGCAGCAGCCCGGATCTTGTGATGCGTGAGGAAGTAGGGGCGAAGACTCACCTGCAGCTGGGGAAGGACGGCGAAAGGTACAACCTGCCTGCTGAGCACCTCACCGGTCTCGACGTCGGAGTAGCGCCAGGCAACAATGTACTCACCGTTCTCTATCGGGACCTCAATGGGGTAGTAAGCGTTTCCAGCAGTCTCGCCTCCCGGCGTGACCGTGATGCGCCCAGCCCGCTCGGCAACGCACTCAAAGCGCTCGTTCAGTTCACGGAGAATGTCCGCCTCGCTGCGGAAAGCCTGAATCTCCTGGCTTGGATCAAGCCATGGCTTGCCGGTGTCGCGAATCTGTCGGACGATGTCCCACGCCTTGAAGAGATCGAGAGCACCAGCCGGACGTTTGGGGGCCGCCCGGAAGAGCTGCACGTGAGCGGCCAGTACGAGCGGCTTGGGGCCGGTGTTGTAGAAAACCATGCGGGAACCGATGGTGGCCTCGCCGGCCTTCTTCTGTCTTTCAGTGATCGAGAGTCGCCCCACCCCGTGCGGCCGGGAAATGGGGCCGTTCTCCACAAACACAAACTTCGGCGTCACGGGACACCGGTACCCATGCATCCCAAGATTCCAGACCAGCCCCAGGTCCACCATCCGTTTAGCCGGAGTCACCTGCTGATTCATCACATCCATGAACCAGACGGCTCCAGGGCCCGGACGTTCGCACTCACTCAAGCTCGAGATCGGGATGGCTATCTCAACGCACCAGTGCTCGCGCCCCTGCCGGGTAGCGGAGACCGTCCACTCGCCCGCATAGGAGGTGTCTCCCCCCGAACCCGTCAAGGTCCCACGCATCAAACTCCAGGCGCCCACAGAGTTGGCTGCCAGCGCATAGAAGTGCTTGATCCCCTGCTCCCGGCGACCCGGCCGGATGACCAACTCAATGTTGTCATCTTTCCACCAAATGTGCTCATGGCGCCCCGCCTGAAACGTTGCGCGAGGCGTCGGATGAAGCGGGGGGCGAACCACCCTGACAGCCACGTAGACAAAATCATCGTCCCAGCACACAAACGTGCGTACAGGAAAGCGGGCAAGGCTCCCCGTATCTACGTCAATGAAACCGTCCACAGCCGACGCGTGATACCATTCCTTGTAGCCAATGTTCCCATCGATTCGCGGCGCTGACGGGTAGGCACGAGGGATCGTGCACACTGTCTGGCGTCCCCACCACTCCGGTATGAGAGCGGGTTTCGCCGCGTCCTGAGCCACACAGAAACTCGACAGCAAGGCTGCGATCATCGCAATTCGGCCCCAGCAAGACATCGCAATCCCTCCGGCTTCAGGTCATCGGCGCCCCTCCGTCATGCCTCCCGCGAACTCCGCAAGATCAGTCGCACACCGACGGCGCCATCACACTTTGCAGCGCCAACAGAGCGTTCGCAATCTCCCCCCGTTGACACGGACGGTCCCCGGCCGCGACGTATCTCGGTTCCGGAGGTCCCGAGCCACTCGAAGCAAGCTCTCTCCAGTGGCACGGACGGTCCCGGCCGCCGTCTGCCCATTCATGAATCCCATGCCAGTGAGAACGGCGGCTTTTCCCCACCCTGCGTCGCCTGTATACTTGCTCTGCGACACCGGGTCCGCGAACGGGAATGAGAAGGCAGGAGAAGACGATGAACTGGTTCCGACCACAGGTCTGCGTTGCAGCGGCAGCCACGCTTGCTCTGACGGGAGTCTGCCTCCAGGCCCGGGCCGAATGGCGCCCGCGCCCCGCCCAGGAGGGCGAAACAGTCGGTGTTTACGTCAGTAACGGCGACAACGAGCTGCTCTACACCAGCCCTCCCGTCGATTCCAAGGCGGCCATCGACGATCTGGTCGAACTGATCGACCGCGTCTACAAGGCCAAGATCCTCTTCTGGCGGGGAGCACAGATCGACCAAATGCTGAACCACTCGGTTCGGCGTCCCGAGTCCCGGGCACACGGCGAATGGATCGAGTGGATGGACCATCTGTTCCACGATGTGGGCACGATCGACTACGCGGTGGAGGCTGCCCACAAGCGCGGAATGAAGGTATGGGGTGTAGCTGCCCTTCTGGATCACGGCGGAGCCGCTCATGTGGGAACCGGCAAAGGCTATGGCCCGATGATCATCGAGTCAAAACTGCGGGTTGAGCACCCGGAGTGGATCCCGATCGACCGTTTCGGCATTCGGCGCATGGCCGGCCCCATCTGCCTGGCTACCCCGGAGGCACGGCACGCCCTGGTCGAGATGTTCACCGGCATCGCCGAACGCGCCGGCTACGATGGCCTCCTGTTCCACACCTATGCAGAGGAGTTTCATGCCCGATTTGACGACGAATTCGGGTTCAATCCGGCCGTGGTAGCCGACTACAAAGAGCTCACCGGCATAAATGTGTTCGCCAACGACACCACCTACGATCGGGACGCCATGGCCCACCTGCGCGGCCGATACCTCTCTGCCCTGGTCCGGGAACTCGGGCAGGCCCTCCACGCCAAAGGCATCAAGCTCGGGCTCATGCTCGACTCCGTAACCCCGTGGTATCCGCAGAAATGGGGTTTGCAGGACACGCGGGTTACCGGTCGGCTGATTGTCGATTGGCAGCAGTATGCGCGAGAGGGTTGGGTGGATCTGCTCTGGGTCAACTACAACGGCCCACAGCATGAAACCGTCAACAACGTTATCGCCGGCACCAAAGGGCTCCCTGTACAGCTCATGATGATGCACTCCGACCAATACCCGGCTGCGTACCAACACTTCCGGACGTGCAACGTAGATCGGCTCATCCCGAGCGGGTACGACCACATGCAGTGGGGCTACCTGGAGAGACAGCCTGCCGAAGCGTTGACCGATGGCGATCTGGCCGCGCGCCTGGCCGTCCTGCGCCAGATGAAAGACGGCGAAACGCCGTTCGATGTGGCTGCGGTCTGTCGTGCCACACGGGACCTGCGTGTCTACGTGCGCCGCATGGCGCTGGAGGTCCTCGGGGTGCACGGAGCTGACAATGCCGATGCTCTGGCAGCAGCCGAAGCAGCCCTCTCAGATCCGGAGAACCCCGTCCGCACATACGCCGTACGCGCCCTGGTCAAAATCGGTACAACCGAGTCCATTGACAAGATCTACTCCATGCTTGCCACCAAGGGCAACTACATGCTCAAGAACATCGCCGTTCCCTGGTGCCTGCAGACACTCCCGGTGGACCGCTCGAACGACATCGTGCGCGGCTTGGAGCATCCGGAGG
Organism: Lentisphaerota bacterium; assembly: GCA_018676675.1. Classification (GTDB taxonomy): domain Bacteria; phylum Verrucomicrobiota; class Lentisphaeria; order Oligosphaerales; family JABHEG01; genus JABHEG01. The sequence goes on along the minus strand of JABHEG010000035.1, from coordinate 29,646 downwards.
AGATCGTCCGCACTGCGGCTGTCACTGCCTGCCGGGCCGGGCCCTTGCGCCCGACCACACTACCGGCCTTGGTTGAGCTCGCCAGTGATCAGTCGATCGGGGTGCGTTGGCGCACGACTGAAGTCCTGGCCCGTTACCCAAACTCCCCGGAAGCCCGCAACGCGCTCTTCGGCCTGTTGACAGACTCCTCAGGAGCAGTCCGCAACATGGCCGCACTCAAGCTCAGTGGGTTCCTGCAGACCAGCACGCGCTGGGTTGGCCCCGAAGCCCTGCAGCTCTACCGCGAACTCAGCAAGCAGTTCCGCAAATACGGAGAAAGCAGCCAACTCAACGACGCGGACTGGGGCTGGCGCTGCGTCGGAGAAGCCCTGGCCCGCATGGGGACAAGGGGACAAGGAGTGCTCCGGGAATGCCTGGCCCAAACAGAGGACTCACAGCTGGCCGAACGAGCCTGGGATGTGCTCCATGTTGAGCTTAGCGCCTACAAGTTTCTGAAGACTGACCCCGCGGAGGCCATGAAGGGGTACCGAGCACACCCGCGCTTCCGCAAGGCCGCTCCGCCGGTGCCGAAGGCCCCCGTCGAACCGATCATGATGCCCTACATCTACCAGGGATTTGATGGCGAGGCATTCCGCAAACAGCAAGGCACACTGGCGGGGAACCTGCGCCACGAGAGCGGCGGCTGGATCACCCTCAGCAAGACCTTCCCCGAGATCGCCACCGTGGAGCGCAAGGACGACGATGGTAAGGCCGCAGGACGCTATGCCCGCGCCATCCGCGGTAGGTGTATGGTCGAAGGGCGCCGATCAGACTACCGGATCTCCAAAGGGCGCATCCGCGCCGAGATCGATGTCCTGCGCGAAGATGCGGACAGCGCCGCAAGCATCTGTCTGCTCCCCGAAGCCAACCGCTGGAAGGACTCCACAATCTGCGTCGGCTTCCGGGCCGATGGCATGCTTGAGTACCGCGAAGCAAACCGACGTATGCATGCCGTCGAAGCGTCGTTACCTCAGGGAAAATGGGGACGCCTTTTCATCGAGGCTGACCTGGACGCCGGGACATACCGTTTTGACGCAGATCTGGGCGAAGGGCGCCGGAAGCTCGTGGAGAAGATCCCCTTCACCCGCAAAGAGAAGATCAACCTGATTCTCGTCTACCCCAACGGCCGCAACGGCACCATCACCGGCATCGATCGCATACGCGTCTTCGTCGATAACCCGGGCCATCCGGAGGCGAGCAAAGGGGATCAGGAGCGAGATCAGGAGCCGGATCAAGAGTAAGAGCCGGCAGCACTAGTCGACTGAGAGGGACGCCCCCAAAGCTCGCGATCCGGTCACTCCACGTTGTTGGCTGTCACCGTATTCTTCCCCACAGTCACCACTCCGCTTTTGGCGTTCCCACGGCAGTTGTTGCCGGTGATGATGTTATGATTGCTGGTTCCGGTCTCGGCAATGCCGTGGACCTGTCTCTTCTCCAACGGCTCGCGTTCATCCGTGCACAGGTTGCCGGTGACGACGATGTCCTCCGATGACTGGATCAGGATCCCGGGCAACACGCCCGGCTGGGCTTGGGAGTTGTTTCGGCAGACGTTGTTGGTCACAATGTTGTGGTTGCCCTGGATGACTTGAATTCCGCACATCGCGTTGGATTCGCAGGTGTTGTTTGCGACCACGTTGTACTGGTCACGTCCGGGCATCTTGCCGCCGCCGATCCCGCCAATCCCGTGACGCCCGTTCTCATAGAAGACCCCGTTCGTGACATTGATGTAGCGCACATTCATGCAGAAGTAGAGTCCGTTCCAGGCGTTGTGGTGGGAGATGATGTCGGAGAACGTGGCGTGGTGAAGGGACGTGCCGGGGTGGACTCCATGGCCTCTGCATCCGGACGCCTCGCAACTGGTCACGAAGGCCCTGGTTCCGGACTGCACACCGATCCCGTCACAAGGCCAGTCGCGAATCGTGCAGTCGCGGATGCGCACACCTGTCGAGCGGAAGCAATGGATGGCAGCACAGACAAAATCGGAGAATGGACCCGGGTTCAGCGCGATGTCACCGTCAATGGTGATCGCCTCGATAGTGACCTGCCGCCTTGTCTCGATCCAGATGGCAGGGAAGTAGTTGATGACGATCGACGAAGCCGGATCGTAGCCTTTCTCGAGCGGTTCGCTCAAGCTCAAGATGCTGCCTTCCACCCGTGTGATGACGGGTTGGCTGCAATACCACCCGCCCAACCCTTTGCTTGTGATGCAGATCTGCATCCCGACCTCGAAGCCGGCTGGATCTGTGACCTTCAGTGTCGTGCTTCCCTTGGGTGTGGCTTCGGCCATCGCTGTTTGTATCTCAGGACATTTCCGGAGAACCGAGCTGCCCCCGGAGCCGCGGAGCGTCACGTTGTTGGTGGGAAAGACTGACTGCGTCAGCAGGTACTCCCCTGGCGGGAGAACAACCACGCCGCCGCGAATGGGAAGAGCGTCGATGGCATCCTGAATGCCTGAGGTGGGCGATCCAGCCGAATAGAAGTCCGCAACGTTCAGCACAGCATCCTCTGGGATTCCAACCGTCCGCCCGGCAGGTTGCGGCGGAACAGCGACATAGTCGGCCCGGCTGGCATGGGCCTCCATCTCGGGTTCCGTCAGAACGCGTCGGTGAACGCGCACCTCGTCTACGGTGCATGGCGCGTACGTGCTCCATGAACCTGCACCGATGAGGATTGCGGCATGTGGAGCGATCCCTCCCGTGCATGCCGTGTTCTCGCCCCGCAGGGCCCCGTTCACGTAGCACCGCATGCCGCTCCCATCCCAAGTCGCAGCCAAGTGATACCACGTCCCAACTGCCGGCACGATGTCAGACGTTGCGGCATGCCATTCGTCTCGGTAGATGCTGAACGCGAATGCGTTGCGGGCGCTGCCCTTGAGATGTGACGGGAAGCCAAGCAGGGCGAAATCGCCTCTCCCCTTGTTCCCGGCACAGAAGCTGACAACGCTGCCTTGGCCGGTGGGTTCAGTCTCAAGCCGGACCCACGCCTCGACTGATCCAACCGGCAATCTGCCCAGACCCGCCATCTCGACGCAGCCATCGCTACCGTTGAGCCGGAGGCCGGTCCCAAACCTCCCCGCAACGCGTTCGGCGCCGCCGGTGATGCGACCATGGTTCCCCTTGCCGGAAGCATCCAGGGCCATGGCCCCATCGGGTTCATCCAAGTGCCAGACCCCCACCAACGACCGGTCAGCTGCAACTGCGGGGAGAGAGTGTGCAAGAACGAAGAGGAGCGCTGACAGCACGGTAACCAGTGTCATGGTTTCGCCTCCAAGCCTTCAGTCACTGTGTCTGGGCCAACAGAGCCTGGGCGCGCGACACGGCCTGGTCAACAGCCAGGGCAATCAGCTTCTCGCCAAACTCGGGGTTCGCGTCTTGAGTCCGAGCCAGGTTTTCCGGGCGCATCTTCTGAAGTTGGGAGGGAAACGGGGCATCCATCACGCCTTCCACGCGGCTGAGATCCGCCCATTCAGGGTTGACAGCCATCACGAGAGAGCTCTCCCACATGCCCCCGTGGCCGCCGAGCGTGGGATCCTCCTTGGCCATCTGCGCGATTTCGCCCCGCAACAAGTCAACAGTGCCTCCACCGTAGAAAAGCATGTCCCCAATGCGTCCGCCTTTTTCCGCCTCAATCTCGCGGAGCAACGCGTCAGCCGGTGCATGCCCCCCAAGGGCGATGCATACCTTGAACCCCATGTCCGCCAGGGACTCCATCAGCTCCGTGTAGAGATTCTCGCAGAGCTCGCGGCTAACCCAAAGGCTGGGGGGATAGAGCTCCCGCTCGCCGCTTCGCAGCTCTTCTCGTGAATACCCGGGAAAGCCGGCCGGGGCGAAAGGCACTGTCGGGAAGACGACACCACCGGTGACCTCGGCCGCGCGCAGACACACCTCATACATCTGGATCCAGTCATTCCCCAATGCCATGTGCAGCCCATGTTCCTCCATGGCGCCACAAGACCAATACACGATGGGGACACGTTTCACCTCCGCGTTCAGCTCCTCGGGGAACATCTCTTCCCATTTGTGCGTGTCCTGCATGATCCGGCATCCTCCTGGTTTCTCCTGAGAACGTACGCTGGCATGATCTGTCCACGAGAGACAGCACGATGTGAAGGCAGCTGGTGTGTAGTAGCGACCACGCCACCCGACTATATTGCCGAAACAGCAAACAACAGCCCACATGACGCGTCTCTGCACGTGACACACAAGGAACTTCCATGAGCACAGATAGAGCCCTTTCCTACCAACGCAATCTGCCTGTTCGTTATGACGTCGACGTTCTGGTCGTTGGCGGGGGGCCGGCTGGGACTGCCGCTGCCATCGCCGCTGCCCGTCAAGGCTGTTCTGTGCGTCTGATTGAGGCACACAGTTGCCTGGGAGGAATGGGAACAGCGGGGCTCGTGCCCGGCTTCTGTCAGTTCAGCGACGGCGTCGACTTTCTGGCTGGTGGGATAGGCCGGGAGATCCTCGATGCCCTGGAGGAACACGAAGGTGTCTACCCGGCGGGCGGACGGGCGATCCGAGCAGAAGTCCTGAAACGGATCTCCGACGAGTTGCTCACGGCCGCCGGTGTGCCCTTCACATTTCACACCCAACTCGTGGATGTCATCAACAGAGATGGGCACGTGTCCGAGGCCATCTGTGCCGGCAAGTCCGGGCTCTTTGCCATCACGGCCAGAGCGTTCGTCGACGGCACCGGTGACGGGGACCTGGCTGTCTTTGCCGGCGCTGCCTACGACAAGGGCGATGACGCCGGCAACATGATGCCTGGAACGCTGTGCAGCATCTGGGGAAACGTTGACTGGGAGACCGTGCGCTCAAGCGGGCTCGGACACGGCAACAAACGCATCGAAGACGCATTTCAGGACGGCGTTTTCACCTTCGAAGACAGACACCTCCCGGGGATGTGGCGCATCAGCCAGGAGGTCGGAGGAGGCAACATCGGCCATACCTTCGATGTCGATGGCACAGACGAAGAATCTCTGACCAAAGCGTATGTGTGGGGTCGGAAATCCCTGTTGGAGTACGAGCGCTATTACAAGGAATACCTCAAAGGCTTCGAGGGAATGGAACTCCTCAGTACGGGTTCTCTGCTCGGGGTGCGTGAAACGCGTCGAATCATCGGCGACTACATCCTCAACGTCGATGACTTCAGGGATCTCTCCGTGTTCGACGACGAAATTGGCCGGTACTCCTACCCCATCGACATCCACATCGCCAAGCCGGACAAGGAAAGCTACGAAGCGTTCCACAAAGAGTTCACGACCATGCGCCTGGGCAAAGGCGAGAGCTACGGAATCCCGTATCGGGTATTGACCCCAAAGGCGCTCAGCAATGTCCTGGTCGCGGGCCGTTGCGTCAGTACGGACCGAAGCATGCAGGCCTCGATTCGCGTCATGCCGGGGTGTTACATCACGGGCCAGGCCGCCGGCGTGGCGGCAGCGATGGTGGCCGGCAGCGGGACGAACGCCCATGCCTTGAGTGTCCCGGACCTCCAGAAACGCCTGAAGGATCTAGGCGCCTTCCTGCCTAACTTCCAGGGGTAGCGTCCCACGCACTCAGCAACCCAACCGCTTCGGCACAGCCATACAGCGTCGACGTGAACGCCTTGCCCTGTCCCGGACCACCGTCAAGACCGTCCCGAAGCTTGGCGAACTTCGCATCCCACGCCTCTGCCAGCACGCGAAGGTGTTCGGGGTTGTTTGCCAGCCGAACCGCATTCACCAGTGCCATGACCGTCACCCCAGCCTGTCCATGGAACGAACTGGCGGGGCAGGACGTGTAACGGAAGCCGCTCCGCTGCTCCACCCATGTATCGTCGATGAGGTAGGTAATCGCTCGCTCAACCGCATCCGGAATACGCTCGTCGCCCGTCAGGTGACCGTACTCGCTCAGACCATTGACGAGCACAGACGTGATGAACCCTGCCATGCCGACGTGCTGCCGAGTAGTGCACAGGCAGTGTCCCGGATACAGCTGGTAGAGCCACCCGCCGCAGCAGGGATCCTGGCGCCCCAGGGCCCGGTCGACCAATTCCCGCATAGCGTTCAGGTAACGTTCGTCGAACTCCAACTCGTACGCCCCGGCCATGGCCAGCAGCGGCCATCCCGCAGCCCGCCCAAAATGTGGATCCTCAATCCCGAAGGCATAGACGCCATCCTCGACCAGTTGGGCCAGATTCCCGCCAATCTGCTCCACCGTCTCCCGGACAAACGGATCACCGGTAAGGAAATAGTGCCGGGCCAGCCCCTGCGTCCAGACATGCCCCAGATTGAAGGGATCCAGGCACAAGTAGGGGTGGTCATTGTGACCAATTCCATGCTCCACCAGGAGTTTCCGCACGGTGTCAATGGGGTAGAATGCACCGACGTGACCAACGCAGTGCTCGTGCACCATGCCGGGACGAGGAGGGTACCCCTCCACACACCAGTTGCTGGTGAAGTACGCCGCCAGGTCCTGGTTGACCGCGTGCACAACATCCACTTCTGACGAGTGACGGGCGGCCGCGTCCGCAACCCGGAAATACCGGGGATCACCGGTACGGGCGAACTGAATCAACAGTTGACGCGTGGTGTCATACTCATGGTTGCCCCAGTTGATCCGCCGTTCACCGAACCAATCTCCCCAGTTCATCGCCCCGTAATCCCGGTCCCCTGCAATTGAGCCACAGTAGCTCTCGAAAAGCCGCTCGACCCACGGGTCGTAGTCGGACATTGCGGCGACTCCGGCCGGAGCAATGGCGCCCCATACCCCGGTGGCGATCGCTGCAGCAGGGTCCGGGGCCGGTACCAGAGGAGCGTTCACAGACTTGCACAGGTCTGCTCCCGCGATCCCCGGTTGCACCCAGATCTCCCAGCGTCGTGCCTGTCCGGTGCGGAATCGGTAGCAGTCCTCCTCAAACAGGTATTGGTACTTGAACCACGGCTCCATGTGATCGAATTCGCCGGGCGCAAAAGCGGGGAGAAGACCAATCGACACGGCTCCTTCACGCACCCCCAGACTCTTGGGCCACTGCTCTCGGAAATCACGCACGGCCACTGCCGTCACTCCTTCCGGCCCATGCAATTCCATCCATCCGGGCGCTCGCCCCCCCTCCTCGTCAGCCGAACTGCCTTCCACTCGCCACATCTCATCATCCACCTGAAGCAATCGTACCGGTTCCGCAAGTCCTCCTTCCCAGGCCGTGCCGCCAATCACTGCCCGTTCCACGGCCGGATAGGTGATATCCACCCGGAGTTCGCGCAAGCGCTGCATGACACCTGCCGCACTGTCCACGATGATCAGCGGTTCCAACCGCACCGCTCCGGTCCCGGGGTAATGCGAAATGCGCAACCTGACACTCAGCAAATGCGTCCCATCAGCCTTTGCCACCGTCCCGGTACAGAGACATGTACTCCTCACAGGCCCGCTTGTCTCCGCTGTACAGGATGCGAACACACAGGGCAGGACATCACCCGTTTCAGAGACAGCGAGAAGCTCGACATGCCCAACGGCCTCGACATCAATTCCGGTTGGCGGCGTGGTCGCAACGGGGACACACGGCACGGCCATATCTGTCTGGTCTGCAAGCCCGGCACCGTACTGCAGCGAAAACGCCGCAGTCGTACCAGGCTCCGGAGCCGACATGAAATCGAGAAGTACCCATCTGGCGCTGCCATCCTTCCAGCGTCCGAGAATCTGAGTCTGCACTGGAAGCGGCTGACCGCCCTCGTCCAGCAACGCGAAGTCCGTTCCATCCGGAGCGCCACCTTCCGGCAACGGAACGCCCCCACACACCGAACGCCCTCCCCCGACACCTGAATACTCGGAAACGGTCAGTCTCAGCCTGCCCATACGTGGTCCTCCGGAATGAGTGGTCAGTCACCAGTCGCCCAAAGAATAGCACACCATGTCACCACATGCCCCATTACCACAGGAAGCCCCGCTGAACAGAGCCCTGATCAACGGGAGGGGACAAGACCGCTTACAATGTGCGCGGCTCGGTTCCGGCAGAACCCTGACCAACGGGAGGGGACAAGACCGCTTACGATGTGCGCGGCTCGGACGGACAGGACAAGACCGCTTACGTCGTGCGCGGCTCGGACGGACAGGGAAACCGCTCCGGGAATCGCGCCTCGGCATTGACATCCCGCCTACACAGCGGCCCTTTATAGTAGACGGGCGTATCCAACCTGGGCTCACGCTCGCAGATCGCCGTCGAACCGACGCGAAAGGAACGAACCTATGGCACCCCCGAAATACCATCCTGCTTCGACGCTTCTTCGTGGGATCGTCCTCCTGATCATGTTGTCCGTTCTCGGAATACCGCTCTCAGGCCGCTGCGCATCCATCTGGATCGAAGGTGAGGACGCCTCGTCCAAAGGAAACACCCCTCACCCCTGGTGGTACGACAAGGTCAAAGCGGAGGTCCTCTCCAACGGCCAGTGGCTATCCCACTTCAGCAAGAAGAAGGAGGGAACAGCAGGATACGAAGTCACGGTCAGTGATACCGGTGACTACGTCCTGTGGGTCCGCGCCAACCCGGTCAAGTCCGCGCTGTCATACCGTGTAAACGGGAAGGGGTGGCAGGCAGTGGGCTTCGGGCCCAACGCGGTCCGCGGTCGAATGAACATCGCGGCCGACAACAAGCCGGACTTGCGCTTCATCGCCTGGGTCCGGGTCGGCAAGCTCACGCTGCCGGCCGGGAAACACCAGCTCGAGTTCCGCTTCCACAGCGGCACTGAGAACCACGGGGCGATCGACTGTTTGTGCCTCACCAACGACGGCTTCGTGCCTTCTGGCGCGGTCAAGCCCGGGCAACGGGCCGGCGCAACCCGGAAGATCACGGCAGCCAGCCCGGCCGACGCCATCTGGATCGAAGGCGAAGAGGCGGCACACAGCACCGTGACCCGACACCCGTGGTGGTATGATCAGGTCAAAAAGGACGTCCTTTCCGGCAACGACTGGATCTCAAACTACCACAAGGAGAAGAGCGGCGTTGTGGAGTACGTGTTCAACGTCGTCGAGAGCGACACATTCACCTTCTGGATCCGCGCCAACCCGCTCCGTTCGCGCATCTCCTTCCAACTGGACGAAAAGCAATGGCAACCAATCGATCTTGGCAAGGAGCAACGCGGCCGGATGAACATCGCGGCCGACAACAAGCCCGATATGCGCTACATCGCCTGGAGCAAGGTCGGCAAGGTCCAGCTGAGCCAAGGCCCGCACACCATACGGTTCCGCCTCGACAGCAAGCTGCTCAACCACGGGGCCATCGACTGTTTCACCTTTGTTCGCATCCCGTTCGTCCCGAGCGGAGCAACCAAGCCCTCGATCGTTGACGAAGCAGCCATCGGCCCGGGCGACTGGTTCCCTGTCATCGGCGATGTGGACCCATTTTCCGACAAGTCCGTGGTTGATGTGAGCCATCTCGTGGAAGCTCCGGCAGGGAAACACGGTTTCCTGCGGGCCGATGGCAGGCATCTCCGTTTCGCCAATTCCGACAAGCCGGTCAAGTTCTGGGCCGTCAACGGAGGCCCCGGAGGCCTGGAAACACCGGAGGCGATGGAACTGGCCGCCCGTTGGTACCGCAAACACGGCATCAACCTCGTCCGCCAGCACACCGTGGTGGCAAGCGTGGGTCTCCTGCGTAGCGATGGTACCCTCGATCCCGACAGACTCGACCGTTACGACCGTTGGTTCGCCACTCTCAAGAAGCACGGCATCTACTCAACCTGGTCAGTCATCTATCCTCACCACGGAGCAATCCTCCGTAAAAGCGATGGCCTCGATGCCAAGCGCTTCGCTGAACTCGACGCGTTCGACAAGCATCGGGATGGCAACAAACAGGCGATCGTGGTCAATGACTTGGTCAACCTTGACCGCGACCTCCAGGACATCATGCTGCGTTACTTCAAGGTCCTTCTGGAGCACAGGAACCCTCACACAGGCTTGGTGTACAAGGATGATCCCGCGCTGGCAGTCGTCGAATTCCAGAACGAAAGCAACGCCTTCTTCCACACCCTGAACGGGTTGCGCGGGAAGGATTTTCCCATTTACTCCCGCATGTTGCGCAGAGGGTTCTTCACGTTCGTCAGCAAGAAGTATGGCTCGAAGAACGCCGTGGCCAAAGCCTGGAACAGCCGCTGGGACGGCAACGACAAGTGGGAGGAAGGAGAACTTGGGCTGATGGCCCCCTTCCACTGGGGCACGGACGGACCGCAGTACGAGTTCAAGGGACACGTTCGTCGCTGCGGAGACTACATCGAGTTCCTGACCAAGATCCAGCGCGGGTACTACGCTCGTCGACAAAAGGAGCTGCGACGCCTCGGATTCAGAGCCGTGACCGTCACAACAGCCTGGCAAGGCGTTGGTTCGTCCAGCCTGGCCAACCTCTACTGCGACAGTGCGGCAGATATGGTCGACCGACACAACTACTTCGCCGGAGGCGAGGGCAGACACTCAATCATCGAAGGGAAGGTCAACAACGAGACACACTTGAACCAACCTGGACGCGGCCTGCTGAACCTGGGGCTCTTCCAGACGGCAGATCAGCCCTTCGGTGTGAGTGAATGGAGTATGATGCCGCCAGCTCCCTGCAAGGCCGAAGCCGCCCCCCTGTATGCCTTCTACGGACTGGGTCTGCAGGGCTGGGACGCCAGCTACCACTTCGCCTGTTCCGGCCACCGCCTTGGCGACGGGTGGCCGGGGCTCAGCAAGTACACCTCTCACACGCCGCACTACATGGGGCAGTTTCCCGCGCTCGCGTTTGCCGTGCACAACGGCCATGTCAAAGAGGGTGCCCCCGTTGCCATCCGGAACGTAGGCGATAGGGAACTGTATGCCGGACGAGACGTCCTCGGCCAGTCGATCGCCCACGGCTCTCACGACGAGAAGGCCCTCGGCAGCAATGTGACTACCCCGCCTGAGTACCTGGCGATTGGGCGAGTCGCTTTGGCCTTCACCAAAGGAGACTCCCGAACAGCAGATGTCTCCTCTTACTGGGACAAGAAGAAGGAGGTCTTGACCTCGAACACAAAACAGCTACGCTGGCACTACGGCGACCGCTTCGTCGAAGTCCGGACCCCGAAGACGCAAGCCGTCATCGGCTTCGTGGGCGGCAAGTCCCCCAGGCTCCCCGATGTCCGTCTGACCGTCAAGACCCCCTTTGTGTCCCTCATCTTCACCCCTCTGGACAACGCCGACCTGGCCGACTCCAAGCACATCTTGATCACCGCAATGGCACGGGACAAACAGACGGGATCCGAGTACAACGCCGATTGGACCCACCTCAAGACGGTCGGGGGACCGCCGCTGTTGATGGAACCCGTCCAAGCCAAGATCCTCTTCCGGGGCCCCAAGCCTACGGCCGTCAACGCTCTGGACGTCTACGGCGTCCCAACCGGTAAGCAAGTCAAGCTCTCGGCAGACGGCACGTTCGCCATCAATGGACGCTATCAGACCTACTACTACGAAGTCGTCCGCTGAGCCGCCCGGCCCCGACACAGCTGCCTTGTAGTCCGGACAGCTCGTGTGTAACGACCCCGTTCTGAGCACCGGTCAGTCGCCGTCCGGAGGCCGCCTCCCACACTGAATCGCCCCCCCCAAGGTGGAAGGCGGCCTCCGGACGGCGACCTGCCTGGCCACCAACAGAAGGCAGTCACACCCTCCGATATGAGCGATAGAACAACTGGCGAAGATCCCCGCCTCATTGAACGCAGGTGAGGACAGCGACGGCCTCGACCTCGATCAGGTAGTCGGGGTGGGCGAGCCCGCTGATGAACAGCAGTGTGTTCGGGGGGAATGGGTCGCTGAAGAAACGGTCACGCACACGCCGGAAGGCATCCAGCTGGCTGCGGTCGGTCAGATAGGTGGTCATTTTGACGATGTCATCCAGACTGCCGCCGAGCTCGTCGAGGATAGCCTGCAGATTGGCGTAGGCCTGATGAACCTGAGCCTCGATGTCACCTTTCCCGACCAGATTGCCGTCCACGTCCAGGGCGATCTGGCCGGCGATGTAGAACGTGTCGCCTGCCTTTGCTACGTGGGAATACCCCACACCGGTGGTCGAATGAACACTATTTGGCTGGATGATCTCACGGGCCATCGTTCGCGGTCTCCTCTGTCAGAATTCCTCATCAAAATGGATGCTCCCGAAACGTGAAGGCGTCAGGTGCTTCTCTGCGAACGGGGTCAGTGGTGACCACGCCGTCACGATTGGCCCTAGCGTCGGGTGCGCACAACGCCGCCGGTAGACGTTCGCCTTGATCTGCATGCCCGGACGAGGCTTGACACTCAAGGACGCCCATGGAATCGCCATCTCCAAGGTCCAGTTCTTGGCGTGTCTGCCGACAGCCCACTCGGCGTCGCTGTCCCAATCCGTCGACGTGGAGAATGCGCCTCCCGTCTTCTCGGCGCTGTGAACACCGTCCCAGAGCACACCGGCAGCATTCACCACAAGATGGTAGAAGTTGCTCTTCTTCGAGTCCGGCTGGAGGAATATTTCATTGCAGTCGTCCTTCCAGATATTTCGGCCGTCCCGTTCCCGGATGTCTGTCTTGAGTTTGGCCATGTGGCCTTCCACGTTCCGGATACTGATGTACAGGCATCTGTCGTCGTGCGCCACCTTCATGTACGTCCCGATGGCATTCCTGCTGCCTCCCTGCAGAGCAAGGAACCTGTGGTGCGGGATGCTTTTCCACACGCTGTCGCCCACATGAGCGCGGCCGTCTATCTCGGGAGGAATAGACACTGGGGTCGACCTCTTCATGGACAGTGGCGCATCTTCGCGCTCCAGAAAGTCCTTCGCCTCCGTCATCTCGCTCTCTATCAATGCCAGACGCCTGTGTTCTCTGGAACCTGAGGGCGTCTTATCCCTACCGGCCGCCAGCAGTGAGAAATACGTTCTCAGCTCCTCTGCGGGGAACCACGCCTTCATCGTCTCGGCAAAACTCTTCGACGTCGAGACGTCCCGCGAGACCCCCCTTTCCGAAAGCTCCCAGAACGCCTTCATTTCCGACGCGGCTGCACCGTAGAACGCGACATAGTACTCGTCGAGCAACTCGTCTACGTCGGTAGCGGGATCGCACATCAGCTTCCCGGTCACATAGAAATTGAGGTGCATCAGTCCCGGACTGAGAAGCGACATCGCCCCATAGATCGCCTGACCGTCACAGACATCCTTCAACACGGCCACGTCACAGGCGATTCGGTGAGGTATGGCGACGGGGAAGCCTCTCAGCTTCGGAACCTTGCCCATTGACCGCCATATCCAGACGTAGTAGTCGCTTGCATAGAGCGGTCCGGACAGCTTTGTCCGCCATTCTCTCATGTTCGCGTAAATCCTCTGGAGAGCGTCCTCACTTGAGTAGAGCAGCATTTTGCAGAAAACGATGCCCACATTCGGCTCCATCTTCTCTATCGACTGGGGCACATAGACGTAGTTCTGGTAGCAGTAGCTCGTGATAAGCTTGTCCGGGTGCTTCTCCCGTACCTTCCGAGCCACCTTGTTCACAAAAGTCCATACATAGTCCGAGTATACTCCCCGTCTTTGGTCGGGGGTCAGCTCCCGATAAGGCAGACCTCTGAGCTCAGGCTTGATCCAGTTCTGGCATGGTTCACACCGGCAGATCTGGTACATGCAGTCATTCGGCGACACGGCGAAGGAACGGTCATTCGGGAATGTCTCGAAATGGAGGTCGGCCTCTTTGGCCATGGCGTCGACCGTGCCTGGATTGGAGAGGCACAGATTCCCCCGTCTGAAACACGTCGTGTCGAAATCACGGTCGCCGTTTTCCAGCAGAGCAAAGAACTCGGGATTCGTGTCACGGTACTTGCTGAGAAGCTGGAAGGTGTGCCAGAACTGCACGGCGCCGTCAGGCCCTCCGCCGTAGCCGGCCCGAGCCAGCCAGGGAACAGTCTTCTTCCCAGTGGAGTACTGCCCGTACAGCTTGCCGTCATGGCGTGGGTGCGGGATGATCCGCGTTCTCCTCAAGCCCAACCAAGGGTGATCCGTGATGTCCAGATCAGGCGTCGACATGGTCGACTGCTTGGGAACCACCTCGCCAAGCTCGCCCGGCATATACCACCTGACCCCAAACACATCCTCGAGAAGGCGGTAGACAGCCCTGGCCGTCCCAAGGCTGCACGGCAAATGTCGACACTTCCCCCCGCGACAGGCAGGGACATAATCACGATCCCCGTCTCGGCCAACCAGGACCAGTCTGTCCTTGTCGCTGATGATGCGGTACCCTTCGATCGGCAGTTCGTCCACGCCGATGCCCATCCGCCGGACATGCTCACTGTCGCCGACGTATATGACGGGCCTGTCGGCGGGCAGCGAGTGAACGATCTCCAGCTTCGCGCCGGAGATCTTCTCGACGTACTCACGCAACTCCCGGGCTGCCAGCATCGCGGCCTTCTTCGCGTCGCGCGCGATATACACCATGGCCTGCGGTTCGCCATCACGGACGATGGTGAACGCATGGCTGTTGGGGATCGCCCCAAGCAGAATCAGCGCGAAGATCGACATTCCGTTCAGTCTCACAGGGCAACTCCCCGACCCTTTGTACTACGGCTTGTCAGCCCGACAGGGCCTTCTCGATGTGGCCTGCTGCCTCGACGTCTTTGTGTCGGGCTTGATGGATGATCGGGACAATCTGACGTCGGATGTCGGGATCGGCAAGGGCTCGGACTTCCTTCTCGCCGCGTCCGAGCCCGCCGACCAACCCCCAGATCTCCCACATCAGGTCGGGCTTGACATTGTGGCGCTCCCAGTGTACTGGACGAGACACATCAGCGTATCCGGCCGAGACGTCACGCTCGAGTCTGACGTATGGAGCTGTCTGAGAGGAGAACCGATGACAGGCGAGAACCAACCAGTCCTTCTGGCCGGATGCCGCACACCGATCGGCAAATTCCTCGGTGGACTCTCGTCAATCGACGCCCCTCAACTGGGTGCCATCGTCGTGCGCGAGGCTTTGGCTCGGTCAGGCGCGGCAGCGGCCTGCGTCGATGAAGTGATCATGGGCAATGTGTTGTCGGCGGGGTTGGGGCAGGCTCCCGCGCGCCAGGCCGCGCTCGCGGCGGGACTCCCGCCCGGGGTCGCGGCGGTTACCGTCAACAAGATGTGCGGCTCGGGGCTGAAAGCGGTGATGCTCGCCGCTCAGGCGATTCGCTGCGGCGACGCGGACGTCGTGGTTGCCGGTGGCATGGAGAGCATGAGCCGTGCGCCTCATCTGCTTCTGGGCGGGCGCCATGGCTGGAAACTGGGGGACCAGAAGGTTGTTGACTCGATACTGCGCGATGGACTTCTCGATGCGTACGAGGATTGCCACATGGGCAACCAGGCGGACTACATCGCCCGCGTCGGCAAGGTCAGCCGTGAAGACCAGGACCGATTCGCGGTCGAGAGCCACCAACGCGCCACGGCGGCCATCCGGTCGGGGGCGTTCCAGGACGAAATTATCCCGGTGGACGTGCCTGTCCGCGGCGGCTCGGTCGCCGTGAGCGCGGATGAGGGCCCGCGGCCGGATTCGACGCTTGAGAGAGTGGCGGCACTCGCCCCAGTCTTCGAGGAAGGTGGGACCGTAACGGCAGCCAACGCATCCCAACTCAGTGACGGCGCAGCCGCAGTGGTCGTTTCGTCCTCACGTTATGCTGAGGCCAACAACCTGCAACCCATGGCTCGGATCGTGGCTTACACCACGAGCGGCGTTGATCCCCAAGACGTATTCATCGCTCCGGTCTCCGCCATCCGGAAGTTGTTGGATCAAACCCAACTATCGATCAGGGATATCGACCTGTTCGAACTCAATGAGGCATTTGCGGCGCAGATGCTGGCCTGCATCAAACCGCTGGGGCTGCCCCAAGAGAGAGTCAACGTGCATGGCGGAGCGATCGCCTTGGGACATCCGATCGGCGCGAGCGGCGCACGCGTGCTGGTCACTCTCGTGCATGCGCTGCAACAGCGCCAGGTTCGACGCGGGGTGGCGGCGCTCTGCCTCGGCGGCGGGAACGCGGTGGCGATGATGGTTGAACGGGAAGGGTAGGCATTGACCATGAACGAGTTCGAAGACAAAGTGGTGGTGGTGACCGGCGCGTCTCGCGGGATCGGGGCGGCGATCGCCACGGCTTTTGCCAAGGGTGGTGCGATTGTGTTCGCCAATTACCCCGGAGCAGACGCCGAGCAGCACCGCCTGCACATCGAACAGTGGCGCGAAGAGGCCGGGCTCGATGAGGGGCGCGTGATTCCGGTGCAAGGCGATGTGGCCGATTCCGACCAGGTCGCCCAGATGTTCGAGACCGTGCGGAGTCAGTTTGGGGAACTCGATATCCTGGTCAACAATGCCGGCATCAAGCGCGATCACACGGTCAGAAAAATGACCGACGACGAGTGGCGACAGGTGATGCAGGTGAACTTGGACGGGGCGTTCTTTTGCTGTCGCAGCGCGATCCCGTTACTGCGGGAATGCGGGCGGATCGTCTGCATCTCATCGGTCGTCGCGCACACGGGCAACTTTGGCGTGGCCAACTACGCGGCGAGCAAGGCCGGCCTGCTGGGCTTGACCAGGACGCTGGCACTGGAGTTGGCGGCCCGCAATATCACGGTCAACGCGGTTTGCCCGGGGTTCATCGACACCGCGATGGTGGGCGACATGCCCGCTGACGTCGTGGAAAAAATGGTTGCCCAGATCCCGCTGAAGCGACTCGGCTCGGTTCAGGATATTGCCTCGACGGTCTTGTTCCTGGCCTCGATGGCGGCAGGTTACATCACCGGTCAGGCGATCGGCATCAACGGGGGGCTCTACCGTGGCAACTAGAACTGGGAACCAATCTTGCATGGGCACCCGGCCTTCCGGTCTGACCATCCACGAGAACCTGCGTCATCACGTCGCCGCGCGACCCGACAAGATCGCGGTGGTCTACGAGGACCGGACGTTTACCTTCCGGCAGCTCTATGAGGATGCCTGCCGCATTGCCGGCGGCCTCGGCGAGTGCGGAATTCGGCCGGGGGATCACGTGGGGATCTACCTGCGTAACCACTGGTCGTACATCCCGATCTATTACGCCCTGTCAATGACAGGCGCCGTCGCGGTCCCGATCAACTACATGCTGCGGTCCAAACAGCTCGGGACGTTGA
This sequence comes from Lentisphaerota bacterium, assembly GCA_018676675.1. GTDB lineage: Bacteria > Verrucomicrobiota > Lentisphaeria > Oligosphaerales > JABHEG01 > JABHEG01. The sequence continues at coordinate 12,492 of JABHEG010000035.1, read as the reverse complement.
TGGGGTTGACCAACTGCAAGTTCCTGTTTGCCGAGATGGACCAGCACGATGAAGTGGCCTGCCTAGACCCTCAGCAGTTCCAGGAAATCCCTGTGTGCTACGTGGACGAAGGCCCCACCGGGGAGGGCCTTCGGCTGAGCGAATGGCTCGTGCCCGGCCGGCCCGCTATGGCCCCCGACCTGCACGTCTCGATCCACGATCCAATGATGATCCTGTTCTCCTCAGGCACGACCGGGCTGCCCAAGGGTATCCTGCTGTCGCACCTCAACCGCGTCCTCTACTTCTTCGAGTTGGGAATGGAGTACGGGCTGCGCTACCGCGAAGTGAACTTGTGCGCCACCCCCCTGTACCACAATGCCGCGATCTTTTTTGCCCTGAACAACCTGTATTTCGGGTCAACCACCGTCGTTCACCGCAAGTTCAACGAAGCGCAAACGTTCGCCGATATCCAGCGCTACGGGGTGACCAATGCCTTCCTCGTGCCCACGCAGCTTCATCGACTGATTCAGAACCCGGAACGGTCCACGTTCGATCTGTCGTCGCTGCGGACCGTTGTTTCCGGTGCGGCGCCCTTGGCGACCTCGACAAAGGAAGCCATCTTCGAGTGTTTCCCCGGGGTCGAGTTGCACGAGTTGTACGGCCTGACTGAAACCGGGCTGATCACGAACCTGCGGCCGGCGGACCAGATGCGCAAGGTCCGGTGCGCCGGCCAAGCGTTCATCAACATGGAGTTCAAGGTTGTCGACCCGGACGGCCGTGAGCTGCCCATAGGCGCGGTCGGCGAGATCGTGACCCGAGGCGCTACGCTGTTCGACGGCTACTACGGTAACGAAGAAGCGACACGCACGGCCTGGCGTGACGGTTGGTTCCACACCGGCGACCTCGGCAAAGTGGACGAGGAAGGATTTCTCTACATCGTCGATCGGCTCAAGGACATGATCCTGTCCGGCGGTGTCAACGTTTACCCGAAGGACACCGAGGACATCATCTACAGCATGCCGGAGGTCCAGGACGCGGCCGTGATCGGCGTTCCGCACAAGAAATGGGGCGAAGCGGTCCACGCGGTGGTAGTCTGTCGCGAGGGAGCGACGTTGACGGTGGCGGAGGTGACTGATCTGTGCCGGGAGAGACTGGCGCCCTTCCAGGTCCCGGCCGCGGTTGAGTTCCGGTCGGAGTTGCCCCGGAATCCCTCGGGAAAACTCCTGAAACGGGTCCTGCGCGCCGAATTCTGGGATGACCAGGACGTCAAGGTGTAGTGGTCTTTCTGGTTTCGGGGGCTGTGTCATGCTACGAACGCTGCCGGCCCGTCCGTTCGTGTTTCGTTGTGAAGGACGAGGACCAGAGATCCAGGGAGGCCTGACGGACATGAAGACGAATTGCTTCTGCGGTGCGCTGGCTGTTGTGACGGGTGTCGGTGTCGGCATGATGGTCGGGGGATGTGGGGCGCCGTTGTCGCTCCGGACGTCGGCACATGCTACCCGTGCGGGCACACCGACAGAGGTGGTGTTCGACGCGGGTGGCTACTCGGTCGATTTCGAGAAGAGCCAGGCAGGCTCCCGGCCCCCGGATGACGCGGAGAACTGTCTCCGGAACGGCGGCTTCGAAGTCATGGATTCCTCGGCCTTCCCCGAGCACTGGCAGGCTGACGCGTATGTCTGGCTTCCGGGCGACACGGACACCGACAATCCGGACCCGCTCGCCAAGCTCAAGCCCTGGATGAAATGGTCCACGACCCCTGAATCCCCTGCTGCCGGGTCCCGCTCCCTGTCGATCTCAATCCCCGCGGAGGCATACAAGGACGTGGCGGGGGACGTGGCGGGAGGGGAAGTGTGCGCCTATCTCCATCAGGAGATCGCGCTTCCCGCCGGTAAAGATGTCGCGATGGACGGTCTCCTCACCTACTCGTATCGCGGCGTTGTACTGAAAGACGTGCCGGGTTACCGCCGCCTGTACGTTCGAGTGACGTTCAAGGGCGGACCCAGGAATGGGAAATACGCCCAGTCGATACTCAACCCCCATCCGGGCAACCGGTGGTTGACCGGCCGCCTGCCGTTCCGTGCGCCGCCTGGTACCGAGGCCCTGGGCGTCCGTCTGGCGCTCACAGGCGGCGGCGAAGCAAACTTTGATGCGACGTCCCTGGTCTGCTGGGCAGCCCCCGCCACCGAGGGCGCCGAGCCTGCAGCGCCCGGGCCCAAGGTCAGGCTCGTCCCCGCTTCGTTCCTCGACAACTGCTACCACCTGGCATCCGGGGACCCCGGCACCGCGATTTTCGGCTTCGATGGAGAGATCAGTGCGGGCGAGAAATGTGATCTCATCCTGCAACTGCCCTCCGGCGTTGCGCTTCTGGCCCTGGACCCGCGCGCCGGCATCCTCGGTGTTGACAAAGTCAGCTCGGCTACGGGCGAACGCGACCAGTACAGGATCGATGTCGGACCGTGGAAGAAGGCGCGGAACGCGCGCTTCCCGTTCCACCAATGGGGCGGCCTGATGGTAGTGCTGAAGACCACGCTTGCGCCGGGAGACGGGCCGTATCCGTGCCCCTACTGGCTGGAAGACGATACGGGCAAGCATTCTAGGCGGGTCTTCGACCTGCGGATCGTGCCACCGATCGAGGCAGCCGAGGCCCCGAAGGATTTCCGCAGCGGCGGGCACTGGTTCCTCGCGCAGTCAATCGCCTCCGAACCTGCGGTCAGTGAAGTCGCCGCGCTGTACCGACGCGTGGGCTTCAACTCCACCCACATTCCTCCCTGTCCCTTGGGAGATTCCCTGGGCAAGTTGGGCGTGGAGCGTTGCACACAACCGTTCACCAATGCCTTCACGTTTCCCGGAGAGAAGCCGGACGACGGGGTATTCCGCCTCGCAGACGGTTCGCCTCTGAAGCAAGCAATCTGCCCGTCAGAGGTCTACCTGGAAGGGGAGTACTTCACCAAGAAGATCAAGAACGGGCTGTTTCGCCGCTTGCTCGTGACGGAGCGGAAGGCTGAGCAGTTCATGATCAACTGGGAACCGGCAATTTACATCGGGCGCGGCTGCTTCTGCGATCGCTGCAAAGCAGAATTCCGCACGTTCAGCGAGGTGGACGCGTCGGAACTGCAGGAGGACTGGCCCACGAACATCACGAGGAAGCACGGCGACCTTTGGAACCGGTTTCGCTCCTGGCAGAATGGTCGCTTCATGGAGACGCTGGAGAGGACAGTGCACGAGCTGGGACAAGAAGCGGGCATCGACTCGCACTTCATTCCGGAAGTCGTCTACAGTTTGCTCACGGACCACCGCGAAGACCACGGCCTGCACGCGGAATACAACACGCTCGATTACGCGGGAAAGCTCCCGCTGATCGTGTCGTGGGCACCCTACATCTGGTACCTTTACACCGACGGCCCTTACGTCTATCAACGTGGGCGCCATCTCTGCGTCCACACCGCGGCGCGCGATGTACGTTCCTTCCTGGCCGACAACTTCCCGCCCGAGCAGCGACCGGAGCTCATCGCCTTCCCTGGGGCCACCTATCACGTGGCGACCCAGCCGGAAGCGATCGCCTTCGAATTCATCACCTACTTCCTGAACGGCTATCGCGGGGCATACGCCTACCTTTTCCCCGGCGGCTACGATGCGCGCTGGTGGAACGCGCTGGCGGCGGCAAACCGGCAGATCGCCCGTTTTGAGTCATTCGTCAATGACGGGCGCCCGGCGGAGCATCACTCCCTGCGACTTGAGTCCCCCGTACCGACCGTGGACCTGAGCGCCCCGGACGCGCAGCCTGTCCTCAAATCGCCGCAGTGGGAGAAATGGGTGGAGCAGCCCCTGGTTCTCTCCTGGGAGTACGAGAAAGGCAACCAGCGGCTGATTGCCGTGGGCAACTTCTGGGAACGGGCCGAGTGCTTCTTCCGCCTGTCGGTTTCAGTGCCGGACAAGAAGGCGTCCTATGTCCTGCGGGAACCGCTGACGGATCGTGTCTACAGCGGACCGGACGGTCGTGTTGCCCTGCACGCGAAGGAACTGCGGGAAGGCGTTCTTCTCCACGTGGGAGCCATGCGCCACGCCTTCTTTGTCGTTGAGCCTTGCGATGGGAAAGAACGGGACTACGGGACGACGATTCGGCCGGAAGCCGTGGATGCCGCCCTCAAGAAACGTCTCCCAGGGATCAAGGCCCTGTATCGGGCCGAGTCGGGCGATGGTGGTCGGTCGCGTCTTTGATCAGGCGGCTGCGCCATTGGGTTCAGGCCTCGCGATTCTCATTTTGGGCCTGTACGATAGGGGTATCGCGGCCTTCTGGTTTGGCTTTGGGTGGTCAGGAAGCAAACCGCAAGGCCTGTGACCCGATTCATAGGAGGTCTCAGTCGTGACAGTCCCCCGCCTCGTTCGACACGGTTTCGTCCGCCTCGCAGCAAGTACGCTTCTCGCCGGCATCGGCGTCGCGAGTACCGCCGAATCCGAGCCTATCGATATCGGTTCGCGCCTAGAGTTGTTCGTTGACACGTTCCTCATCGACACCATGGTTGACACGCAGTTGCGACTGCACACGCCGACTGCGCGCAATGCGGCACTCGTGCATGACGAACCATGGGAAGGCAATTCCTGCTGTTACCACACGGTGTTCGCTGACGGCAAGATCTGCCGTGCCTACTACCGGGCCTCCCAGTACGACATCCGCACGCGGAAGTTCGTCGGGCCGCAGGTGACCTGCTACGCGGAAAGTGAGGACGGCATCCACTGGCGCAAGCCTGAACTTGGGCTGTTCGAGTACGACGGCTCAACGTGCAACAACATCGTGTGGATGGGCGTCGGCACACACAACTTCACGCCCTTCCGCGACGGTAACCCCGCATGCCTGCCAGCGCAGCGCTACAAAGCGCTCGCCAGCGGCAGAGGCGGACTCGTTGCCTTCGTCTCTCCGGACGCGATCCACTGGACGCCGGTCAGTGAGAAGGCGTGCATAACAGAGGGCGCATTCGACTCGCAGAACCTGGCCTTCTGGGACAGCCATCGTGGTGAGTACAGGGACTACCATCGTGGGTTCCAGAACGGCGTGCGTGATATTCTGACCTGCACGTCCGATGACTTCGTGAATTGGACAGAACCGATCTGGCTGGACTTCGCCGACATCCCACCTGAACACCTGTACACGAACGCGATCACTCCGTATGTGCGGGCACCGCACCTGTTTGTCGGGTTCCCAAAGCGATTCGTGCCGTCGCGCCGGAGCCCGATCAACCCGCATCCCGGCATTTCCGACGGCGTGTTCATGAGCAGCCGTAACGGCCTGGCATTCAAACGGTGGCGCGAAGCGTTCATCCGGCCCGGCCCGCAGCCTGAACGCTGGTTCAGCCGCAACAACATGACGGCGTGGGGTCTTCTGGTCACGCAGAGCCCCGTCCCGGGGATGCCTGAGGAGCTGTCGCTGTACTCGACCGAGAACTACGCGTCGCTCGATTCGGGTGTCAAACTCCGGCGTTACACGCTGCGGCTTGACGGCTTTGTGTCGGTCAATGCGGAGGCGGACGGGGGAGAGTTTGTCACCAAACCGTTTCGCTTCGAAGGGGTTGACGAGCCTCGCCCTCCCGCGCCAGTGAGCAGTAGCCCGGCCTCTGTGAACGGGAGAAATGCCCTTCGCGGGGAGCGTTCGCTCGTGGTGAAGCGACCCGCAATCGTCCCGATCCCGGGCACACGTGAACTGGGCCGACAGGTGACGTTCGCGATGTCGATGCTCGGTGTTCCTGCGGGCAAGCGCCGGTTCCTCTCGGCCTACGACGGCGGGGCCACTCCCGGTGAGCTGTTTTTCGACTTCTCATCCGACGGCGACATCAAACTCGATGAGCCGGTCGCGATCCGTTTCCACTACGACGGCGCGACCATCACTGCGTCGAGTGCTGATGTGGGCGACTGGAGCACGGGAGCTCGCGCCGAGACGGTACACCACCTTGCTGCGACCTGGGACAACGGGGATGTCACACTCTATTTCGACGGGAAGAAGGTCGGGAGCGGCCGGGCACAGTCGGGCCCGATCACGCTACGCCTCGGGGACCTGCGATTCGGCGAAGACTACCCGCCCACCACGCTTACGAACGAGCCCTTCATCGGGACCGTCGACGACATCCTCGTGCTGCGCCGTGTGCTGGGTTCGGAGGAGATCGCGACCATGGCACAGGAGGGGGCTTTGGCCGTCGTGGATACGGCTGCTGACACCGGTGCGCTCTATACAATGGAGGATGAACCTGACGGTGTGCTGCACGATAAACTCAGTGCCGACGGTGCAGGGGACGCCGTCATGCCGGGGCGACTCATGTGGGGCGAGGTCCAGCTTCTCATGAATTACTCGACATCGGCTGCGGGCAGCGTGCGCTGTGAAGTACAGACCGCTGACGGTGCGCCTGTGCCGGGGTTCAGCCTGGAGGAATGTGACGAGATCTACGGAGACGACATCAGCCGTCCCGTGGCTTGGCGCGGACGGACCGAGCTGAAAGAACTGGTCGGCCGTGCCGTGCGCCTGCGATTCGTCCTGAAGGACGCGGACATCTACTCGATCCGGTTCCGGTAGATCCGTTGCGGATCAGCTGCGAGACGCTGGGGTGTCGGAAACGCGGGGACGGGCTTTGCGTGGTCCACAGCCTGGCCGGACTCGTGCCCAACTCGGAGGTCTCGATTCCGAGCGTGCATCCCCAACTTGGTGATTGGGAATTCCGTGTTGGTTGTTGGACAAGACGGCCACAGCTTTATGCGTGGAGCGCTGAGTTCTGGGATCCCGGGCCTTGCGTGACCAAGTCAAAGCGATCGAGACCAAGACCTCCAATGAAGAAAGCAAATCGGGTGACTGACCCCGGATCCTTCACGGAAGAGCGCCCGGATCAGACGCCATGCAGGACACCACGCCACGTGCTAAAGTACCAGCGTCGCTGCGCTCCGGAAGCTGTCCAACATCACCCGAACAGCTGTCCAGTTGCGTCGGGGTCTCTACTCCTCTCGCAGATTGTGCTGTCAGACAACCCCACACTCGGTGAGCCTCATGCCACAAGCCAAAGCGCAACTTCAGGATCTCAAGCAGGCCGTTCTCAGGAGCGGCAAGAGTCCGACCTTGGTGACTGTCATCACCGAATGCGTCGAACTACTTGAGGCCGCGGACATCACAATCGATGAATTCCCCAACGATGTGGACGGCCACAAGCTCGATGGGACAGGAAACGGCATACGACTGTACTTGCCCGCTCCAGCTCGACAATTCGTTTTCAGGGTCAGCTACAGCAAGAGAAATCTGGGGAATCTCGTTCACGAGATGACCCATTGCTGTGTCGAAGTCGCGTATCGGAACCATTTCCTCAACTATCCAGTCAATGTTGCCGTCGACTGCAAGATCGTTCCCAGAATCGATCAGCACGGGAACTGCCTGAACAATGCGGCTATCGTCAAGGCACTGCGGGACGGGGCGGCAGAGGATACACGGTTTGAGAAGGTTGGGGTACTCCAGGGACTCTTCGACCGGTGTGAGTTCCAATTCAGACAGAACCTAATGATGACATACAACGGTGGCGAAACGACCTATACGTTGAGCAGGAGAGATTCTAGCGACGCCTTCAAAGGTAAGCTCCGGGAGAAGCTCGTGTACGCGAAAGGCCCTGCTAAAGAAGGCCAGGGCGGTGGACCCCATATCGATTTCGACACAGTGATCAATCACCTGCTGGTTTGGATGTTCCAGTTCGGCTATCCGAAGCAAAGATCGATGTTCAGCCGGACGGAGCCGCCCGAGAACCTGCTATTCCTGCAACTTGAGGAGTACGCGCGCGAAAACCACGAACTGAGGAGAATCCATACGACGCACAATCGAGGGGTTATGGCCACTGAACATGACCGCTACGACCGAGTTGTGACCTGAAAAAGGCCCCGGGGTCCCCGGCCTCGCGTGACCGAATCAGAGCGATCGAGGCCAAGACCTTCAATGAAGGAAACACATCGGATGACTGACCCCGGGTCCTGAACCAATGTGAGTGTAGACGGCCTCGCCGGGCATGACTCCGCCCTATCTGCTTGTGCTCGCTGCGAACCGCCACCAGGAACGGGTGAGGGTATAGTCTTCATTCAGCGTCCCGAGCGCACTGACCGTGAGGGCGTTGATCTGCCACCTGCCGCCAGCACTGCTCTGGAGTTGGACGAGGATGTGGTCTTTGGGTGTCGTGACCCAGAGGGGCACGGCACGGAATCGGCCCTCTTCCAGGCGGAGGCCAGACACTTCCTGCTTGCCGTTCACGCGCACGTCGAGCGGACCGGTGTCGGCGTCGGCACTGCCGAAATTGAGCGTGATGTAGTAGTGCCCGGGCGGGATGTCAACGCGGAATGTGGCAGGTGCGTTGCCTTCGACGCGATCACGATACACCTGGCCCGTGACACCGGTGTCCTGCACGCTCAGGCCGACAGCGCCCGCGACCCAGCCGTAGCCCTGCTCTGCTGAGTAGGAGTTGTCCGTCACTGAACGGCGCTCGTACGCTTTCTTCGGCATGGGCGCCGTCGTGAACCCAATCTTCACGACTCTCTCGAACGCATACCGGTAGTTGGCGGTCTGCCAGGGGTGCACGCTGTCGTACATGATTGGCGCAGCATAGGCAACCAGCTTGCCGCGCAGTGTTGCCCGCCATTTCTGGTAGGTGGGCGTGATGTAGAAGCATAACGTGACCGCGTCCGGTGCCAACGCCATGGACATCCCACGATCCTGCCCGTCGTGCGCGGCGCCGGTCAAACCCCAGACCCCCATGGGCAGCGGATCGATGGCGAACCCAGTACCATCCGGCATGGTTATCGTCAGGAAACGGGGCAGGCTGAAGCTGTGCTTGCCACCGCGCTGTCCCGGCGGCACGGTCTGCGTCTTCGGGCGCTTGTCACGCGTTCCGTGCACAACGACGACCGTAGCTGACTCAGGCAATGGGATGCGTATTGTCATCTTCCCTGATGAGGGCGCTGCCAGCGCGTAAGACCAGGTCAATTCTGCTGCAGTTTCGGTCCAAGCCAACTCGGCGCGCAGGCCCACGTTGCCGTCCACCGCAGTGAATCCGGCGGGCTCTGTCAACACCTGTGCGGCCACGTACTCTTGAGGATGTTGTTGCTCGAACAGAACGCGTTGGTCAGCGCGCAATGTGAAGCCATTCGCGTGGGTCGCGGAAAAGCCATCGGCTCGAACTCCCGGGGTGACGGTAAGAATCGTCAGCGTCATCAGGACAGCCGTCTTCATGGCGCCACCTCCATTCGTACGACGGCGAAACGCCTAAAGGTGCCGGGCGGAATCTTGACGGTGTGCCCTCCTGGCGCACCATGCACAGGCAGAGGAATGGGTGCAGCCACGTCTGGTGTCAATAATATGACGGGATCGTGAACCGTGAGACGGGTGCTCACGTGTATTGCATCCAGAGGCGGGTAGGTCACCGGCACGTCACCTGCGGTCCTCCCTGCTTGCGGCATGGCTCCAGCCACATTGACCAGGCGCACCCAGACCCGCTTGCCCTTACGCCAGGCAGTGCCGAGGACACCTTGTCCATTGACACGAATCGTGTCAGTGTTGGCTGTGGCCAACTGTGCCAGAGCGGCAATCAGATCGAGGCCGACCGGGTGCAGTGTCTCGGTCTGCACCGATTTCTTGTGCAAGCGTCGTTGCGCGATGGCAGCGCCGGGGAGGAAGCCGACCCAGATATAGCGGCCTTTTCTGGCGGGAAGTGAGCAGATAGCAGGTTTGCCGTCAGCAAAGGTGGCAAGGACATCGGCCGCGGTCGCTGCAGCGGGGACTGCGTCGAAGCGGTAGCATGGCGGGAGGACCAGGCGCCGCGGCAGATTGGGCATAGTTCCATTCACCAGCTGAATCACCCGCGGCCGCTGCGCTTCGAGTCGGCCGTCGTAGCGGTGGTAGACCAAGTTGTCACGTGCCACGACACCGCGCAGACCGGCCTGACGAATCAGTGAGTTGGCGCCAAGGGCGAACCCGAATCGATCATAGCGTCCGGCCAGGCCGGTAACCACGGCAACGCCGCCGGCCCGGACCCAGGCATGCACACGCTCGACCGTCGAACGCGGCATCGCTGGTGCATAACCGACCAGAAGCGCGCGGAAGCGGGTCAACTCGTCGGCCCGTAGATGCCGACTCGGCACCGGATCGAACTGGATACCCCGCAGGCCCAATGCCTGACACAGCCCATATGTCTCGGCGGCGTGCACTTGGCCGTCGAGCGGTGGCCCCCAGCGGTTTGGTGTACCCAAGAGAACTGCCAAGTCTGCCACGGGTTCGGCGAAAATCATGGTTTCAGTCAGGTGTGGCCATGCCAGGACGTCGCGCATGTTCTCACCATGGTGGTAGCGCCGCCATCCCCAGGGCTTGTTGTTCACGACCGACGCGAAGAACGCCGAAGCCCAGACACGCTCGTCTTCCTTGCCCGTCGGGTATTGCGCCCAGGTGGGCCGCGCCCAGCGCCGACTGAAGGCGTCCGCGATCCGGTGGTCGGCATACAGGTTTGCGAACTGCGCATAGACACAGTTTGAGCCTTCCGTGCCACTGAAACAGACGCGCCCCTCCTCGAAGGTGTTACCGGCACGTGCCGGTCCGTAGATATTCGTACTGTAGGTCAGGACAACAGCGTTTGGGTTGATACGGCGCAGTCGTTGCACCAGTTCGCCCTTGAACCGTGCAATGGACGCGTGCTGCCATTCCAGCCACAGCCGCCAAAGCGCGTGACGGTTGTTGCCGATGACCTCGGTATCGTCATGCTCGGACAGGCGGAATCCGGTTGCCTCTTCGAAACGGCGACGGCAGTGCACGCAGCCACAGTAGTGTTTGCCCTTGTGCGCGAAGTTGATTTCGTCCAGCATGAATCCAACCATGCCCTGTCGGCAGATTTGCTCGACGTACCGGATGTGCGCTTCACGGAACCCCGGGTTGTTGGTGCAACACCAGTGATGTGGCGTGCCATCGTTGAGCGCGACCTGTGGCCAATCGGGGTGTTCCGCAATGGTCGCGTAGCCGGGCTGCCAGAAGAGCGTGAAGTCCAGATGCGCGAACGGCGTCAGCCCGTGGTCATGGCAGGCTTTGGCCGTGAGCTTGTAGAAGGCCATGAGCCGCTCGGTTTCGCCCAAGTGGTCCAGGCGGAAGTGTCGGCCGCGCACGATCGCTGCCGTGGCGCCATCGGCACGGATGCGCGCGGCGTTGGCTGCGGCTTCCGCAGGCAGGTCATACTCGGTCATGGGACTGCTGTTCGCCGCCCCCCAGTTGGTTAGGCGCATGGCGCCGATGATTTCCCGGAGAGCGGGGGGATCAATGATAGTGGGGACAATGGCTGAAATGGCGGCTGCCGCCTGACGATATCGCCTCGCCTCCGCTGCCTGCATCTCGGCCTGATCCGCGAGCATGTCGTCGCCAAGCAGTTCCTCGATTCGCGCATCCTCCAGCACAAGCGTGTTCTGTTTCGGCGGGACGCGAGTATTGCGGATTTCTACAACGTTCGGGCCGGTCTTGCTGTGTGCAGTGATGCGGAACGCATAGGTGAAAGGGTCGTGGGCAGGGAGGTCCGTGGGATAGTACTTGTACGTGGTCGAAAGCGCCTCAAAGTCTGGGGCGTGGTAGACGACGAAACGTGTTCCTTTGGCGGCCGCGGCGACAACGGTTCCGTTCTGCGTCCGGAAGCGCGCCGGGCGTCCAATCAGCTCTGCGACTGTGAGGCGCTGCCCGTTCACGCGGACCTCCATGAACGGCAGCATACCGGCCAACGCCGCAGCATCTGAGCGCACCCGCAAACACAGTTGCAGGGCACCGAGGTCTGGATACGTGTCAGCCGCGTTCCCAACCGAGAGGTACTTGCGCGTGCCCACGGTAGCACTTGGTACCGGCGGGCATCGTGGATCAGGTAGTGCAAACGTCCAGGCCCGCGTTGTGTCGGGCCCAATCCGGGCCTCCTCGAAGAGCACTTCGGCTGGTGCCGGGCTGCCGGCTATCAGGAGGACCACGATTTGTGCAGCGATCACGGTTCGCATTGCCATCCCCACGCGGCAGCTGAATCAAACTGACAGGAAATTGCCTTCCGGCGACGGGGAGAAGATAGTAGGCACTGGTGAACCGTGCCAGGAGGGTCTGTCCGATGGCCCGTCCGCTTCGTGGTGGGGTTCCGGGGGCCCAGTCACGGTCAGCGACCTGGGACGTGCCCGCCCAATCATGGCCCGCCGTCTGCGTGAATCTCGAACGTTGCGTGACCAAGTCAAAGCGATCGAGGCCAAGATTCCCAACGCAAAAAGCAAACCGGATGACTGCCTCCAAATCCCCCGGCGCTCCTGCCTTAACGATTTCGAAGTCGTCGAGATACGCGGCGACGCGCGTTGCGCTCATCGAGTGGACCTAGCGGTAGTTTACTGTGGATGCAGGAAGAGGGATCTGCAACCTTCTCTCATTCAAGTGGAAAGATCTACGCGTCGTTGTATTGCCCTCTTGTGGCATCGAAGCACGCGTAGGTGTAGCGTGCAGCCTTCATCAATAGC
>JABHEG010000071.1 GCA_018676675.1 Lentisphaerota bacterium | reverse complement strand
GTGTGGTGGAGGTCCGCACTCTTCCCTCAACAGCTCAAGTAGTCAAGAAAACAGGGAAACAGGTTTGTCTGGACAGAACCGAACTGAATAGCAGGAAGATCAAGCACGGTTCTGTCTCAAGGACTTTTGACAGAACCAACGGATCCAGAAGGAGGGCGTCATGACAGACATGGAGGCGTTGCATACGTACCACGCCCGGTCTGACACCGAGGCGTTCAGTTGGCTCGTGTCAAAGTACCAACGCATGGTGCATTCGGCCTGCATGCGCATACTCTGTGAGCGAACCGCCGCGGAGGACGCGACCCAGGACACCTTCCTGAAGTTGGCGAGCAAGGCGGGGCGTGTGAAGAAGAACCCCGCGTCTTGGCTCTATACCTGTGCGCTCAACGTCGCCAGGGACAGGTCTCGCTCGGAGAAGGCGCGAAGAGAACGCGAGGCGGCTTGGACCCGACTCCGGCACGCCGACAATGTCGAGGATTGGCGGGAACTCACTCCCGTAATCGACGAGTGTATGGCCGAGCTGAGTGAGGAGGACCGGGAGCTGCTACTGCAGCGCTACCATGTGGGGCGGACCCAGGAAGATCTTGCCGCCGAGCGGAGTGTCAGTCGGAGGGCGTTGAGGAAGCGACTGGACCGTGCCGTCCACGAACTGCGGCGGGCCCTCGAGAAGAAGGGGGTAGCTGTCTCGGGCGCCATCATGGGTGCCCTCCTGCTCCAGGGCGCCGCAGAAGCGAGTGTCCCAGCGTCCCTTACGGCTGAGCTGTGCAGGATCGGCTTGGTCGGCGTCGGCGAAAGCGGCGCGACCGCTGCCGCGGCGGGAAGCACGGTCGGTTCGTGGTTGGGATCCCTGGGGCTTGTCGGTAAGGGCGCCGTGACTGCAGCTGTCGTCACGGTCGCGGGAGCGGGGCTCATCACGCGGATGACGCTGACTGGCCGGAGACAGCTGACGCCGGAGACGGGAACTGCTCACGCCCCCCCTACACACTCACATGTCACCTCTGCGAAGAGCGGTGCGGTCGCGGCGGCGCCCGCCAGAGAACCGACCGCTGGTGAAGTGTTCGAGAAAGTCGTAGCCGCCTACGACGCGATGCAGACGTACAGAGCAGACGGGATTGTCACGTCGGACGTCGAGGTCGACGGGAGTAAAACGAGTTCGGAGACGACCTTTTCGATCCTGCTCAAGAAGCCCAATCTGTACCTGATTTCCTGGACTCAGAGATCCCCGGAAATGCCGGATGCGCCTCAGACAGGAGCAGTGTGGAGTGACGGCGCGCAGGCGTACCTGTACGCGGGGGCGCTGAATGCGTACTGCAAGATGACGTCTGACGACATCGGTCTGGGCGCCACAACAGGGATTTCCGGCGGGGTGGCTCACACCGTACCGTCTTTCTTCCTGAGCGCATTCAGGAACTACCCTCCCTCCTTCTCCAGGCTGATGGACCCCGAAGTGGAGAAGACCGAGAGAATCGGGGAGGAAGACTGCTATGTAATTGTCGGGTCTTCAGCGGCGGCGAGAAGGGAGACGTTCTGGGTTTCGAAGTCCCGTCACCTCATCCTGAAGTACTCCCGTTCTCTCGAGCCTCCTGAAGCTGGCGAAGCAATACCTGCAATGAGCGACGAGGTGCTTGATCGGACGATCAGGGCCATGGGCGGAATGGGGCAGGAGGAGGAAGACCCGGCAGAGAGCAGGGAGAGGATAAGAAGCCGGGTCGCCGCGGCAATAGAGGCAGTGCGGGCCGCCAAGGTCAAAGGGGTCAGCAGTGAAAGCCACTCGGGGATCTCCTCACCCCAATTGAGCCCGGCGGATTTCCGGTTCGCCGTACCGGAAGGGACGGCTCTAAAGGCGTCTCTGTTCGAGGTAACTCCCGACGCACGAGCCCGGCCCACGCACAACCGGCCACCGGCCGCGCCATCTGCACCCGGGCAGCCCGTCGCAAGGCTGGAGGTCGCCACGGGGCACGCGGCGGCGCGGAAGATCGATGTGGCTGTTCCCATCGGGGATGCCGCTCGGGTGTCGCTGTACGTCGGCGACAAGAGATGGGCAGGCGGTCCGGCCGGCAACGACGACAAAGCGCTCGTCAGCCTGGAGGTGTCCGACCGGATTCGCCTGGAGGACGGATCGATGGGGTACGGCATGGTCTTCACGAGACGCACTGCCGTTGGGGCAGTCAAGCAGTCCCTGGTAATCGCCGAGGATGGTCCGCTGCCATACGGGCAGGTGAGGATCAGAGCCGCTGAGACCGTTGTCAAGACAGCCGATATCGTGCCTCTGGCAGACATCGAAACGCCGGACGGCAGACGGGTGCCCGTTTCGCTCAGACTCGAGTAGCGACGCTGAAACGGAATCGCTGAAACAGGAGGGTGTGAACATGGTTGCTGCGAGGACGCGACTGTTGCGTGTCTGCTTGTGCCTGGTACTCACGCAGAACGTTCGTGGACAGGAGAAGCCGCGAAGGGCTGCGCATCTGTTCGAGGAAGCCAAGCGATTGGAGCGAGAAGGCGCGCATGACCAGGCCCAAGACATCTGGCGGGAGTTCCTGGCAGTAGAGCCCGACAGCGCGAGAGCTCTTGCCGTACGCAACGGCATGGTTGTCGTGGGTGAGCTGCACCTGGACAAGTCGTGCAGACACTACCCCGCCTGGTCGCCTGACGGGCGCCGGTTGCTCTTCGGTTACGGGAAGCTCCGCATGCTCGAGCTGAGCACGGGTAAGCGGAGCAATGTGGAGATCGACTCCGGTCCGCTCTACTGCCACGACTGGTCTCCGGACGGATACACGGTGGCCGGACGTCGGCCCATGCCGAACGGCAGGCCGGGAGCCTTCCTGTTCGAGCGAGACACGGGGGCGGTCCTCTTCCAGCCCGAAGCGGAACCGATCTGCGAAGCGGTCATCACCAAGTTCTCGCCGGACGGACGGCGCCTGCTTCTCTCGGCAGCGGCGCGCATGGTCGGGGAGCGGCGCGCCTCCCTGGGGTTGGCCGTCTGCGACCTGGAAACGCTCAAGGTCGAATCGATTCCCTGGCGTCACGCCACCCGCATCGCCAGGAACCATGCCTGCTGGGGACCGGACGGAGACACCATCGTCTTCCATGCCTACAGCGGAGTGAGCCGCAACGATCGGGCGCTCTTCGTGACGCGTGTCAGCGCTCCCGGTGACGCCGTGCAGTTGACGAAAGACAACGCCAACAACGAAAGCCCCGCCGTGTCACCCGAGGGGCGCATCGTCGCCTATTCGCGCAGACAGAAGGGCAAGCCGATGATGGTCTGCCTGACACGCCTTGATGGCTCGATCGAGCCCATGGAATTCGCAGTGGGGCTGCAGCCGGCTTGGGCGCCTGACGGCAGACGCCTCGCCTACAGCACAGGCAGAGGGATTGTGATCTGCGACCTCGGCGGCTTGGATGCGTGCCCGGTTCAACTCGACGCGGAACGTGTCGACGAGACGCTCAGACTATCGCTCCGCCCCGGTGCCGCCGATCAAGCGCCGGTGGTGTACTTAGACTACACCCTCTACGACGCCGACTCAGTCTGCATCGGCGCAAGTGAACCTGCGGAGCAACCCCTTACTCTCACGCCCGATAAGCCGCTGTCGGTCGACATTCCGCTCCCCGCCGATCTCGCAGCCGCCTGCCAGACCGCACGAATCACGCTCGCAGCGCCGGACGGCTCGTATTTCGTCCGCCTGGTCGCTTTGGGCAAGGCGACTCCTGGCGGCAATGCCCCGGACGGGGCAGGGACTGATGCGACGGCTCCACGGGCAAAGGACGGCGCGGAGAAATGAGCTCCGGCCTCAGACGCTCTCCTTGGGTCGCGATCGCCGCTCAGGTCGGGGAACACGCCGAGGTGCTCATCGCCTCCAGCGGCATCGCCCTGTTCGTCGATGACGTCTCCGTCCGCGTGGACCTCGCCGGTTGGCGCGTCTGCTGGGTTACGGACCGGGCCGCGCCGCCTCCCGAGAGGTCGGTATCGCCCATCCCCCGCATCGAGGCCCGTGACGATTTCATGCGCAAAGAACTTGAGCTTCATCCCTACGCGGTCCGCAAGAACGTGAGCATACCCACCTGACCTGTTGATCGACCGCCGATCTGCACCGCCAAATACGTCAAGCGTTCAGGAAGAGCCCCTCACTCCAGCGGGATGCCGTAGGTCCCCGACGCATAGACCCACACGCCGCGCTTTGGGTCGACGGCCCCATCGTTGACCGCCTCGTACCCCTGCGTGTCGCTATCCCAAGCCCATATCGATCCCGCGCCCGCGCCGGCAAGAAGGTCCCCAAAAGTCCAGTTCCCCACCGTCATCGGGATGGCGACCAGATTCCAGCCCGCCCGCAGGATGAGGTAGTCCAAATCGTCATGGATCGTGGGATTGAGCCCCTCTTGGAACTCGACGATATTCGGTATGCTGTCACCATCAGAGTCTGCACCTGGCTGGAGATCACCGTACTGGTCCTCCCACCAATCCGGCATACCGTCGGCGTCGGCGTCCGGGACCAGGAAAGTAACCCGCACGACATGGTCGCCTGTCGCCCCAGAGAAGGCATACTGAACGCCCCCGTCCTGAACGGCTGCGCCATCTACCTCCCACTTGTCCACAGTGTAGTGCTCGTCTGCTACAGCCGTGAAAGTCTGCTCGGTTTCGACAGTCATCGTCACTTCCGTCGGCGTCACCCGACCGCCAGTACTCGTCTGGGCAGTGACCAGGTACTCAATGGCCTCGAAGACAACGGTGATCTCATGTGATGCCTGGATGTTCTGAAGGCTGAAGGTCATCCCCCCATTCTGCGTGACCGCGCCATCGAGAAGCCACGTGGCAACGTCATACCCAGGCCCCGGTGTTGCGGTGAAAACCTGGTTGGCGCCGGCACTCACCGTGCATCCCTCAGGGCTGACGCTCCCCTTCCCCCCTCCTTCCGCCGCCGTCAGTGTATGAGAGCTGGGACTCAAGTTTGACAACAGCTGATACACCGTCTCGTAGATCCGCTGGTGCCCCGCTGAGTTGGGATGGATGTCGAATAGAGCGAGAGGCGTACGCACAAACGACGGCGAGGCGCTCAGAGGATCGCCCAGATCGGCACCGTAGCAGTGATGCATGAACGGCGTATGGAGATCCACGAACAGGCAACCGTATTCGCCGGCAACTTGCTCGATGATGGCGTTGCCTTGGAGCGTCCCGGATGAGAATCCACGATAGCTTGCCATAGGAGCCGGGAGGTTCTCACTCAAGCCATCGAACAGGTCATAGTACCCAACCAGAACGATCTCCGGCACTGGCTCCAACCCGGTCAGGCTATCCATGATCGTGCGGAGATTCAGACGGTAGGCGTCCTTCTCGGCTTCAGACAGCACACCGTCATTCTTCATGTAGTCAATCAGGTCATTTCCCCCGATGAACACAACGACCAGGTCAGGACGACGAGATAGCAGATCGACTGTTGGGAGGTACACGGGGGAAGCCCATTCACCGGCGGTGGATCCAGGCACGGCGTTGTTCCGTGTCTCAATGCCCGGCCAGATGGTGTCGATAGTGTCTGCACGAGCTCCTATGCCGGTGATGCTGTCCCCGAACAACAGGCTGACCCAGCCGTCCCCAAACACGTAGCCTCCGGAGTTGTACCCCGCCGAGATGCTGTCTCCAACCACATTGAACGACGAGTAAGACGAGCGTGCAGTGGTCGGGAGCATGGTCCCGAACACGACTAGGAGTACCACCACAGTCACCCGGACAAATCTCACTGCATTCCGCAAAATCATCATCTCTTCTGTTTCCTGTCG
This sequence comes from Lentisphaerota bacterium, assembly GCA_018676675.1. Classification (GTDB taxonomy): domain Bacteria; phylum Verrucomicrobiota; class Lentisphaeria; order Oligosphaerales; family JABHEG01; genus JABHEG01. The sequence continues at coordinate 6,641 of JABHEG010000071.1, read as the reverse complement.
ACGGGGATGTTCTTGATCATGCCCTACGAGACGTCGAATACGCAGTTGGCGGGTCGACCTCGATCTCAATGTCCGGGCATGGACAAAACACCGTGACACACAGATAGCCCCAATGACTCGCCGTTCTCGTCTTCATCTGCCTTTCTCCTCGTTTCATGCTCTGCCGTACCAATCCCCGACGGCCAGACAGACCGTGGCCCGTTCGAAGCTCAATCCCCTTCTGTCGTAAACACACTGCTTACGCAACCGGTGGCTCTTTCCGGGATGCCGGGGTTCTGCCGCCACTCGCCGCCCCGAAACAAGCCGGCGAAGCAACACCGCCCAAGCCTGGGACAACTGATGTCACACCGGCATGCGAAGCACGCTTGCCAGACATTTCCCATCCCAGCATCCCCCCACCAGCATCGGCGACTCTTCCTCAAAGCACTCAGGGGCTCCCCCGGTCTTCTGGTGAATGATACCGGCTTTGTCGCGGCGGTGCAAGAAAAGCCCCATCCCCACGCGTCGATCGATTGATGATGACCACAGGGGGCAGAGCAAGGCTCTATGGTTCAGGGCCTTCCATGCTTCCTACGTGGGATCAAGGCCGAAGGCGAATGCAGCGATGCGTTCATACCAGACAACAAAGGTCCTCCCATCCAGAACGATGCGATCGTTGTCCGGGTAGGCCTCTGTCCACGTGTCGCAGCCGCGCATGTCGGCTTGGCCGGGCAGGCAGTGGTTCTCTTCGTACCTACGGTGCAATACGGTGCGCCCCTGACGCGTTATGAAGGCAACATCAAGAACATCAGGCATGTCGCCGTCGATCTCCATGACACGCAGACAGGTGAACGCCTGGCCCCCGAGTCTGACGCGGTAGATTCCTGCGCCAAGCCCCTTGGTGCCCTGGTAGTCACACCCCGTTTTCTGCTTGTAGGTGCCGTCCGCCTGCTGGACATACCGACCGACATCTTTGATATGACGAGAGCTCTGTGAGTCCTCCAGGCGGCCGAGTTTCTGGGGATCGGGCCAATCCTCACCTTCCGGATCCAGAAAAGTGTGCAAGACCTGGAACTCGGGCCCGTGGCAGGCGCATCTCGTGCTAAGCTCGCCCAGCCACTGGAGATGGGTCGGGGTGAGCCGAAGGAACGATCTGGTCGGCACATCAGGCACCCAGCCGGTGCTCCGCTCCCACTCGTCTGCCAAGACCTCTACGCCCTCAACGCCATGGATCGCCGCGGGCCGCTCGATGCGATGGTGCGTAACGTCCCACAGTCGCCACCGCTCTGGATGCTTGGCGTCAGCCACATAGGTGGCGGACAGTGAGGCCTTCCCGACCTCTGGGACAATCAAGAGTCGCCAGCATTCGCCACAATCGACAGCGAACGGCTTTGCCGTGCTTTGCCGAATTGTCAGCGCCGGCCGCTGAAGCGGAAATGGTTGCTTCTCTGAGCCAGCTCTATATCGCTTCACGACGTTCTCCTCAACTCAGCCTTTGCCCTTCAGCAGCACTTCCCCCTGACGGGAATGCAAGGGACTTCCACCCTCAAATAGTGCGCCATGCAGGGCGGACACGGTTGCCTCATCGGCGCGGCAACGCCAGGCGTCGCCGCGTCCGGATGCGGGCGGATGTTAGCCCAGACCTATCCCGGATGCTCCCATGACATTGTCGGAGAAGAGCATGGCAGACGGTCGCTTCAGGGCAGCGCTCTTCAGGATCGGACGCCAGACGCCTCCATGGACTTCGTCATCCGTGGCGATGCTGAGTCCGCTGGCCGGGATGAGCTCAGCCGGCTCGGCGAGGGCCTCGACCTTCAGACCTTCGATATCCCAGAGGACCCCACCGCACACCGAGTGGGGGATGAACGCGATAGTCTCGCCAAAGATGGTCAATATTCCAGCCGAGTAGATGGACGACCGGAACGGCCCTAGGTCTCCGGCATCCAAGCTCGCAACACTCCACACTTCCCAAGCATGGTCGGAGACCGGACGCGCAAGCAGGTCAGCGGCACCGCGATCCGCAATGGCCTGTGAGCTCAACGGGTGCCGCCCAGCTTCCTGGAAGGTTGGGGTGCCCCCCTCCAGGCCGTCGAGTGCTCCCCATACCAAGGCTCCAGGGGTGTTTCTGTCGCCACGGAGAGCAAGCAACAACACCGTAGTATCGCCTTGGGTCACCGAGGCCAATCCCTCTATCTGTTCGTGTTTGGGGGTCTCAGCGTCATCTGCCGGTGGAGGGAAAGGCCTGAATACCCCCAGATACTGCGCACTTGCGGATGCCCCGCCGCCGTAGCCGAACTTGACGATCCTCCCGAAGTCCCCGTATTCCGGGTAGAAACCACTCTCTACGGCCAGGTACTCGCCCTGGCGTTTGGGTATGGCGCAGACGCCTTCGAGGTCGTTGGCTGGGTCTTCGTCAGATGGCCAGTTGTTGATACCCACTTGGCGATAGCTGGGGCCTTCCGCCGTCACGTCGACGACACCCAGCCGTGGCTCAGTTTTCTTCTTGCCGTCGTGGACCACGAGGAACTGGTTCCCCGCCACCTTGACCATGCCACTTATGCCCGGGAGTAGAGTCTGTGCCATCTTGCCGCCTCCTTCTCAGTTCCTTTCCAGAACACGAGTGGGTTGCCTTGCCAGTCTAATCGAGTAGCCGGTCAGGTCTCCCCGCCCAGCCCCACATTTATCCTGCTGTCGAGCAGGACCATCGCCACACAAGCCCGGACAACGGCGGTTCCTGAGTTGATGTTAGTCGCGTGGCAGAAGGCATTCCCCCACCAGCATCGGCAGCTCGTCCTCAAGTAACTCGGAACTCCCTCGGTCATTCTGATGAATGATACAGGGAGCGGGGAAGGGAGTCAACTTGAGGGAGGGATGCCCCGTGGAGCCCGGAAGATCCCAAGGTGATCGGGAAGCGGACAGCTTGTGGTTGCCCGGGGTTGTTCAGCGGGACGGTGGATCAGGGGGCAGTGTGGTCTGTCTCAAGTCGTTGGGAAGATCCCCTTCCACCAGAGGTCAGTAGAACATTGACGATGCCGTCCGAAATGGCATGGCACCAATCACGTTTCTCACCTTCTGTCATGTCTTCGGGAAACCATTCAGACCAGAAGCAGAAGGTGACGGCGGTGCTCTGGCCTCTGATTAGTAGAGCCCAGCCTGTCATGTTGTACTGCTGTCTCCCAGGGCGCTTCCAGCTGAGGCTGCCACCTTTGCCTCCGCTCGCGAAATGGGGTGGAGTGGCTCCCGGTGCAAACGGCTTGGGATGCTTGTCAAACACACCTGCGACCTGGTCGCTTATCCGCTCGCTTATCAACTCTCTGCTGTTCAGCAACTCGAAATAACGGACAACTCCCCTGGCAGAGCCATGTTGAGGCAGGAGATTATCCAGTGGGAGGATTCTCTTGCCGTAGACTCTCTTGTCCAAAACGTCCTCAAGTACGCCGGGTTCGGGGAGAATTGTGCGGCTGAGACCTGTGATCCGCAGTTCTTCAGGCAGTCTATTGATGCGATCATGACCGACCCTAGCACTCAGGGCATCAGTGGCAATATTGTCGCTCTTGCCAACCATCCTATCGGCTGCTTCTTCAATGGTGCAAGTAACTTCCTTGCGTTCATACGCGAGGGTAATACTATCAGAAAGCTCGATCTTCCCCTGATCAACTTGGTGCATAACCTCCAATAGAGTGAAGATCTTCACAATGCTGGCGAGACACACAGGTTGGTCCGGCAGAAACTCAACCGTCTGTCCTGTCGTCAAGTTCTTGCCGAAGAATCCTATCTCTGCCGGGCACCCCTCGGCAAGTTCAAGCAAGGCTTCAAGTGACTTTGGCGAGGCCCCCTCGTACTTGACACCAGACGACGGGATGTGTAACATGTCGCCTTCTTCAACCTGCGTTTCCAGTCGATTTCCATCAAGGGAGTACTCGACCCAAAGCTGCTTCTTGGTGCCCCAACATGGATCGCCGGCAATGGTACTCGAAGCCGATATGGAGAGTCGATCGCGCCACACTTTCGCCCGGAGTTCCTGCGTGACGTCAACCCATTTGCCGCTCGCCCCAAATCTGGCTTGAGCAATATGCAGGCCCTTCTCTGGAATCGAATCTTGGGAAGAAAGTGTCTGCGGGTCCAGCGTATTCAAGGGCTTCTGCGGGGGGCGATGCGCTACCCTCCAAAGGACGAGGGACCCCACGATCAGAAGGGCAATCGCGCCTGCCATAAATCCTACACACCCTATCAGGAGTTTCTTCTTCATCTCTTTGTTCTTCCCAACGCGTGTTGTGCTCTCTCTTTTTTGGCAACAGCTTGTGCGTAGGCGAAGACCCTGCCTACGGCTGAAGCGATCGTGTCGCTGGGGCAATCCCGGGGGAAGTCTGTCCGGTATTCGCGAGCCCGATTCAGGAACGTGATGAGGCTGGTGTCGAATGTCTTGCTCTTCTTGGCATCCGAGTACGTGATGAATGTGACCAAGTAGCCGTCCAGCTTCACTTCGAGTGTATTCATCGCCTTCTGGACATTCTCATCGTCACGGGCATCGGAGGTCCGGAGCAATCTCAGAACGCTGACGGTAACCGCAATCTCGTTTCCGGCGTTGGCGTATGTCTGGCTCATATCGAAGTCAAGACGCATTCGTCCGGCCAGTTCCTCGACCAGCTCTTCCGTTTGCTTGCGGGTCAGAGTCTCCTCCTGAGCCCAGACCAACGCTGGTGTGAGGAGCAGAAGGATCAAGATTCGACTGGCCATGGTCATGGTCTTTCCGTGCACAACAACAAGATCTCCCGCCGAGGGCACGAGGTCGGCTGGACCAGCATGTTCGACGAATTCTGTGTTCTCACCAGAAGCGCCACCAAGCCTTCGAGTTCGGCCGCTCGGGTTCAGATGGTTTTGCGGGCGCCGTGGGGGAATCGGTCTCGACCAGAATCTTGCGCAAGTCGGTGATCTCCCCCTCTTGGTTGAGCGTGATTTCGTAGGAGCACACGGGACCGAGATCACGGTACTTCCCGTCACGTCTACGGACCTGAGCCGTCCATACTGTCCCAGATGGCGTGTCGCGTGAGGAGTAGCTCCGTGATGTTCGCAGGCCCGCTGTGGAGTATGGCCCATCGAGCAGAGCCGTCAACAACATCCCTAGGCTGCCTGGGGGGCCGCCGCCGAGTTTGTATCCCCGCAATGCCGCCATCAGATGCTGGTTCACTCGTCCGTCTCGTTCGCTGGCAGGTCTCCACATCCTCCTCAGGTCGTGGGCGCGCCGGTCAGGGGTGACCAAGAGGTAGATGACCTCTCCTGGCTTGCCACCGATCTGCATGTCCACAACGGTGTATCCTGGGCGCAGACAGCCGCTTGCGTAGGCGTTCATCTCATCTACTTCACTCGCTGCAACTCCTGCAGGCGCGACCGCCATCATAGCGAGGACCCTCGCACACAAGAACATCATATACTGTTCTTTCCCCATCAATTCTCCTTCGGAATCACGATCGAACGTCGAAATCAGCCACGGTTCAGGAGCCCAGCGGATGAAACGTTGGCTGAATTTACTGGTTCGCGCTTTCTCGGTTATCCTCGGCCCGGTCCTGAAGTTCGTTCATGAGCCTCAGGTTTTCGGCATAGTCCGCCTCGGCCGTGGCCAATTCATCGTTGAGCCCAACTGCATCATCGTCGTCCGTAATTCGCTGCCAAACACGCCGGATCGAGGCAACACGTTCGACATGCTCCTTCTCCGCCGCCGTCCGTCCCGTCCGGATGAGTTCGGAATTGAACTCCCGCAAGGACTTCACGCGCCGCCGGTGCCCATACCATGCAACCGCGAGAACTACCACGTTCAGGATGATCACGACTACATGAGCCATTCAGTTCGGACCTCATTCCTGTTGCGCGCGGACGGTCAGCTCACAGGCAAGAGCGCGAGCGGATTCCCCGTCCTGTGTAGCGTCATGATACTCGACTAAGCCCTCTGTAACCGGCGGCCTGCACCGGGTTGGTTGCAGGGGGATCCGGGCAACGGTCGTTCCTGCCCTGAGTCCCGTCTCGTATCAAACAGCAATCCCAATCATCCCAGCTCTTCCCCCACCAGCATCAGCAGCTCGTCCTCAAAGCACCCAGGAACTTCCTCGGGCTGCTGGTCAATGATACAGGAAGGGTTGCGGGGGTGCAACCAGGGAGAACGCTTACAGAAGACACCCACTGCCTGCTTCCCGCGAAGAACGACACTACTCGCTGGCCAGGCAATCGCTGCTCTGGGCAAGCCAGGTCCTGATGTTGTCGTCGTGACGGAAGACCAATGCCTCTTCATCCGCAGTCGGCGGCTCCATGACGGCAATGATCTCCTCGGAACCCTCGTCGCTGACATCGCGCCGTGTCTGCTTCGCTCTGTTCTCGGTCCACCGTTGGCTCTGTAGGTACGATGTGCGGCAGGCAGGTCCGCCCCACCAAGATGCGCCCACCACATCATATAGCTGTAGTACCCCCCTGAGTGATAGGCAAGCGCCATGTGCGGGCGGAGCAGGAGATGCTTGACAATCTGCCCGTCGACTAGCGGTAGTTTACTGTGGATGCAGGAAGAGGGATCTGCAACCTTCTCTCATTCAAGTGGAAAGATCTACGCGTCGTTGTATTGCCCTCTTGTGGCATCGAAGCACGCGTAGGTGTAGCGTGCAGCCTTCATCAATAGC
>JABHEG010000208.1 GCA_018676675.1 Lentisphaerota bacterium | reverse complement strand
GCTATTGATGAAGGCTGCACGCTACACCTACGCGTGCTTCGATGCCACAAGAGGGCAATACAACGACGCGTAGATCTTTCCACTTGAATGAGAGAAGGTTGCAGATCCCTCTTCCTGCATCCACAGTAAACTACCGCTAGTGCGCCGCGATGATTGACGACCGTGCCGTAGACAGATGCCAACCCCATACCCGTTCCCTGGCCGATCGGTTTGGTGGTGAAAAACGGCTCGAATATCCTTGTTTGAGTGCCTTGGTCCATGCCTGTGCCTGAATCTCTCACCTCAATTCTCAGGTACTCGCCCGGGGCGATGTCAAACGCGCTCTTGTTGCAGTGGTCTTCGTCCAGCGCGATCGTGTCGGTGGCGAACACAATCTCGCCCCCCTCGGGCATGGCGTCGCGGGCGTTGAGGCCGAGGTTCAGGACCACATTTTGGAGTTGTGTCGGGTCGCCTATGGTGGTTGGAGGATTGGCCTCAAGGAGTTGCCGGATGGCGGCACGTCTGTCGCCGGTGCGCCCGAGCATGGAAGCGACTTCACCAATCGTCTCGTGGACATTGACAGGCACAACTTGGTACTTACCCATGCGCGAGAACGCGAGTAACTGCCCGGTCAGGTCCTTACCCCTCGTGCAGGACCGGACGATGGCTTCAATGTAGCAGCGTAACTCCTCGTCTTTGGCCTTCGCCAACAACAGGTCGGCGTAGTTCATGATGCCACCAAGCTGGTTGTTGAAATCATGAGCCACACCCCCGGCAAGCTGCCCCACTGCCTCCATCTTCGCTGCCTGACGCAGTTGCGCCTCCAGCTCGAGTTCGCGTCTACGTTTCTCTCGGAGGGCCTCTTCAGCACGCCCGCGCTCGACCGCGAGCCCCGTCATGCGGGCCGCGGCCCTGAGGTGACTCATTTGCTCAGCCGTCGGCGCACTAGGAACGGGAGAGTATAAGGCCAGAGCTCCCAGCACCAGCCCCCCCCGGCTGGCAAACGGATGAGACCAGCACGCGGCCACGCCCGCCTTCTTGGCGAGCTCGGCAAAGGGGGCCCAAAGCGGGTCTGCCTGAATGTCCTCCACGATGACTGGCACGTTCCAGAAGATCGCCGTCCCGCAGGAGCCGACAGTCGGCCCAACCGCGTAGCCATCGATCGCCGCGTTATACTCGTCTGGCAGGCTCGGACCAGCCCCGCTCACGAAGCGGCCGTCAGCGACGAGTAGAATGGAACACTTGAAGCCTGGAGCCTGTTCCTCAGTGATCCGCGCGATCATATCGAGGGTGGTCTTGACCGTGGCATTAGCAGCACTCTCCTCGGCGGGTGCCGGACGAGTCGGGGCCTCAGAGCAGCGACCGAGCACAAAGAGATCATTGCCCTGTCTTGCCACCTGTATGTTCAGTGGGAATGCGCCCTCGTCACGCGTGATATGGCGGGCACGGCAGGCTCCCTTGCCGTTCTCGAGCACAGCGCGCACGAGCTCGCGGTCGCCTGGGTTGATCCAGTCGAGAAAGGGTCTCTCAGCAAGTTGGGCGTCGTCGAACCCAACCTTCGTCCGGAAAGGAGCATTGACGCGAACGAACCCAGCCGCACCCGCTGCTCGCACGATCATGGGAAAGTCACTCGGCAACTCTAGGCTGTGCATGCAGACCTCCTGCCCGTCCCGATCCAGAGGTCAGGGCACATCGTTCGCCGGTCAGCTGAACAGCACGGCCCTACCCCATACAATCTAGCAGCGGGGCTTGCCCTGCGCAAAGAGAGTGAATGCAGCGCCGAGGGAACCAGGAAATGGGAAACCATACTCGATCAAGCGGCGAAACGGGGTCTGTACGTCATACCGGTCTTTGCCACGTGGGCGAAATGGAATGACGGAAGCGACGGGAAGCGCTGGCACTACTGGGACGGGAATTGGTACGACGCGTGCGGTGCCGCAATCAGCCACGAGAAGGAGGTCATCGCCAGGTTCCGTGATACCGAGTGCTTCGGGCCGGATTGGCCGACGCGCCGTCTGGATGACCAGCGTGTCATGCTCTTCGTCCCGGGTAGAGCTCAGGGCTGGCGGCCGGCCGTACACAACCCAGTCTCGCTTCGTCTTGGGACCAAGGATGTCCTCAATCGCAAAAGTAGCGCACTGCATGTACGGTTGCCGGTGTCCAAAGACGCAGTCGTGCTGAGACTGACCGCCGATGAGACGATGCCGTGACGCCGCGGGCAGCAGGCTTGCGGCTCGAGGGCATCCGAATGCTCCGGAACTTGAGAAGTTTGGCGCCACGGAACGGTTGCTTCAAGGTGACACCGGGCATCCGAATGCCCCGGAACTGAGCACCTCGCTCCATAACGTGGGAGGCGGTGCCACCCGCCGATTGCTTAGTTTCTGGTCTGGAGACAAAGATCGGGGCGTGGCAGCCCTTCCCACCCTAAAGTACTACTGAGTTTCAAGACATCCGGATTCCTCCCCTGCCCTTGCGGCAGTTGGGGCGATCTGACAGAAGGCACTAACACGATGGACAAACCAAACGTCGTCTTCTTCATGCTGGATCAGCTCTCGGCAAAGTGGCTGGAGGCGGCCGGCTCCGGTATCTGTCCCACCCCGAACATCGACGCCCTGCGTGCCCGCGGAGTGTCGTTCACCAATTGTATCACGAGCAACCCGGTATGCTGCCCAACTCGGGCCACGCTGGCCACCGGTTTGACCACACGCCAGCACGGCGTGCTTGAGAACGGATACCAACTTGATCCGGATCTGCCCACGTTCATGCGCGTCCTGCAGAAGGCTGGCTGGCGAACGGGAGCGCTCGGGAAGGTCCACTTCCAGCCCCACTACCGCGGCCAGCACCCTGACTACCGGCCTTACGGGTTCGACGTCACACACATCACAGAGGACGGGCGTGGCGGTGAGTGGCTGGACTGGGTCGAGACGGAGCATCCGGAGCACTATGATGACGTCCTTGCGCTGATCTGGGCCACGGCCATCCCCGAGTTCTCCGCCTACGGTCCCGACAAGGTGAATCTGACGGAGCGGATCCGGGCCGTCAAGAAGAACTACAGCTTCAAGACGCCTGAGTTCCCCGAAAACACCGCCGGTGCTCACACATTGCTCTTCCCCGAGGAGGTCTCCCAGACGAACTGGATCACAGGCCACGGGTCGGACTTCATCCGCTCCACACCCGGCGACCAGCCGATCTGTGCACACATCAGCTATGTCCAGCCTCACGGCCCGTTCCATCCGCCCGCCGGATACATGCAGGCCGTCAACCCGGACAGAATCCCGGACGCCGCCCCCGCGGAGTGGTACGGTGATCCCGAAGCTCCGGGCTACTTCCGCAACAAGAAACCGGTGGGGGCACGCGACAGATTCTCCCGCCATTGCTACTTCGCGGACATCGTTCACCTGGATTGCCAACTCGGCCTGGTGATGGATGTTCTGGAAGAGACCGGGCGACGCGACAACACATACATCATCTTCCTGGCAGACCACGGTGAACTGCTGGGCGACCACGGATTCGGAGGAAAAGAAGAACGACACTATGACGCCTGCATCCGGGTTCCCCTTATCATCGCCGGCCCCGGCCTGAAACGAGGGACCACAAGCGATGAGATCGTCCAGCTCGAAGACATCTGCCCTACCGTTCTGGACATGACAGGGCAGACCATGCCCCCCATGCCCAAGCACGGATGTCACCGGGACAAGCCCGACACCGATTTCCCATCCCTCCCAGGGCGATCGCTCCTGCCGCTTTGCCGTGGCGAACAGGTCGCCGAATGGCGGGACGCCGCGTACGTCGAGAGCTACTGCGCCATCTGGTCGAACACCCCCAATGACTGGGCTCGCACCGTGCGGACGGCCAAATGGCGGTACACCTGGTACCCGGACGACGGGGAGCAGTTGTTCGACCTGGAAGCCGACCCGGACGAGCAGACGAATCTCGCGCACGCCCCAGCGCACGCAGACGTACGACAGGCATTGCGGGACCGACTGCTCAAACTGGTCGTCCTGCAGGACTGGCCGCGCACGCGCCGGAATCTATACGCCCTCGGTGTGCATTGACCTCAGATGGAGGCCCCCACCACGGGGTTAGAGGACAGCCCAGGAATGCGCTGCTTCCCTGAGGACACATAACAACGCCTCAGTCCCGTCCCAATTGCGGCCCATGGAATACCGGCAAGCACTGGGACAAAGTACAGTCAACCGGTAGCGGTACGGAATGCATCGGAAAACGATGACAGAATAGCGGAGATACAGCCGTGGAACTGCTTGGACACAGTCGACAGGACGGGCGGATGGGATTCCGCAATCACGTGCTTGTGGTACCGCTGACCGGATGCCAGATGGAGATTGCCCGGCGCATTGCGGCGGCGGTCCCGGGAGCAACCTGCTTCAGCCACCCACACGGGTGTGATTTCCAGGGGGGCGATGCGGAAGTGCTCGGGCACTGGGAGATCGCCATCCCGATTCGCGGAGTCACCTACTGAGCCCTGCTCGACTCGGAGCAAGCCAAGCTCAGTGCCGTAGCAGTCAGGCATCTGGGACGATATAGACTTCCACCCAGACGATTGTCTGTTCCGTTTCCTGGGCCAGGAACACTTCCACCAAGTTGTATCCACGTTGCAGCGCCGGCACGGGAGCGGAAAACTGCAGCACACGCTTGACCGCTGTCGCGGCAATCGCGGCACGTCGTGACGCGGACATGGACTGCCGCACACGTTTGGCCTGAGGAAACGCATCAAGATTGGTGCTATCGGTCAATGGGGTGCACGCAACCGAGTTCAGGCGAGCCACCAGCCGTACGTCATTGACATCAGGTCTCTCGGCCAAACCGACCCGTATGGTGACCTTGCCTTTGTCCAATGCGGGGCCGGTGTAGATGCGGAACTGCGCGGGTACTGTGGGATGCCTGAGAACAGAAGGCAAGAGGGCAGGCCTAACGACACCTGGCGGCACCGTATCGTGAAAGGTGACGATATGACGACGAGGCTTGTCTATTACCGTTTCCAGGCAGCCGGCCTCATGGAAGATCCTGCCCCGGCCCTGGCTGCTCGGGGTGGTGAAGTGATTGAATAGGTAGATCTGATCTGCCCCTCTATCGAGCATGGCTGCGGTGAAGCCTCGCATGGCCTCACAGTCGTTCGCTATCGCCACGCTGGGCCTGGGGCAGCCTCGTATATTGCCTTCCATCCCGGCAGCCAAGACGACTCTATCGGCGTGCGGTCCCAGCAACTCCCGCCACCGGTCCATCGGGATATCAAAATCGGCCGTTTCCCAGAACGGTGTGGGTACCAACATGTCCACCAGACCGGCACGGGCCCACGCAATGCCGTCCAGCCCGAAGCCACGGGCATGTTCCGGCACGGCGGGCACACGGGCGGCCAACTTGATGGGGTGGCCTCTGCGCTGCGCGCATTCATCTGCAAGTTGGCGGACCTCTCGGATGAAATCCAGGGCAACCTGAACGCCTTGCTTCTCGTGCCCGGGCTTGAAGTGATAGAAGGATCGCATCCAGTCCAGCTCCAGGCCATCGGGATCGTAGCGCTCAAGCAACTCCCGGACCGCAGCCATCTGGTAATCGCGAACGTCCTTGATGGCGTAGTCCAAAGCCTGATCGCCATAGGGTCGCTTTGAACCTGGAACCCGCCGGTACTCAGGGTGTTCGCGCCAGAAGCTGTTGTGAATATAGGAATCGGGATCGTCGGTATTGTGGAGGTCGTTCATGCGCATGGAGAGCCATGGAGAAATGCCCTTCTCCCGGCACCGGGCAATCCACACCTGATAGGGATCAATACCCCTTTCGTGCAGCAGACGGGTATTCCTGACGAGAGAGTTGTCCACCTCTTCATTGTTGTCCCAGAAACTCTCTCGTACGTTGCTGGCGTAGGCGGTACGCTGGCTGGTTGGGTTGAAAAAGATAGGCGATACCTGGGTGCCAACATACTGATCCACGAGTGCTTGCAGACCTGCGACAGTCATCTCCTCCGGAGGCCGGGTCACAAACCACTCGGTGCAGTCCCAATTGATGATCAGACCTCGTGATTTGCCGGACTCCTCGCTCTGCATGCTAAGCTGTCCCTCCGCCTTGGCCGCAGCAGCGTCTACGGCGTGTGATGTTGGCTGAAAGAGCGCCAGGATGTAGAAGCACGTACATAACCGCCTCGCCCTTGGGCTGCTCTTCGCCAAATGTGTTGAGTCTGACATGTGGAGGGGGCCCTGAGATCACGCAACCATCAATAGTGATGTCAATCCTACGGTGCTCCCGCACGTTACCACGGCGCGAGCTCGTGTTCCACTGACCGGCCGAGATACCGCAGCATCGGACCTTACACAGACGGGCCAGAGCAGCGCCTTGGGTGACATGCGGCGCTATGTTTCCTTCTGCTGCTCCCGAGCCGTCGATGCGTCGCGCGTTCGCACCAAAGCCAAACCGTGATCCGGGGAACACCGAATGAACACAGTCAGCACGCCCCAACCCAACATCGTCCTCTTCCTGGTCGACGACATGGGCTGGCAGGACACATCAGAACCGTTTTGGACCGAACGTACGCCGTTCAATGATCGCTATCGCACGCCCAACATGGAACGCCTTGCCCGGACGGGGATGAAGTTCACCCAGGCCTATGCCTGCGCCGTGTGTTCACCGACGAGGGTCAGTCTGCTGACCGGACTCAATGCCGCCCGCCACCGCGTGACGAACTGGACCATGGTGCGTGACGAGGCACGCGATGCCCCATCGAATGAGCTTGAGTTCCCGGAGTGGAACATGAACGGGATCTGTCCTGACGGCAGCGTGCCCAACACTGTCCAAGCCCGTTGCCTTCCCTCCTACCTGGCAGAGGCCGGCTATCGGACCATCCACGTCGGCAAAGCCCACTTCGGCGCAAGCGACACCCCGGGAGCCGATCCACTCAATCTGGGCTTCGAAGTCAATATCGCCGGACACGCCGCCGGTGGTCCGGGCAGCTACCTCAGCGAACAGGGATTCAGCGGGGCCTGGCGCCAAGCCGACCTCTTCTGGGACATTCCGGACCTGGAGGAGTACCACGATACCGGGACCTTCCTGACCGAGGCGTTGACACTCGAAGCGATTCGGGAGACCAAACGGGCAGTTGCCGACTCCAAGCCGTTCTTCCTCTATATGTCCCACTACGCGGTGCATGTGCCTTTTGCGGAAGACCCACGCTTCATCGGCCGCTACCTGGATGAAGGCCTGGACCACACCGAGGCCATGTATGCCGCCCTGCTGGAGGGCATGGACAAGAGCCTTGGCGATATCCTTGACATGCTCGAGGAGCAGCACGTGGCCGACGATACCATCGTCATATTCATGTCGGACAACGGTGGCCTCAGTGCCCACGGTCGCGGCGGCGAACCGCATAGTCACAACAAGCCGCTCTCCAGCGGAAAAGGCAGTGCCCACGAAGGCGGCATCCGCGAGCCCATGATCGTTCGCTGGCCCGGCGTGACCGAAGCGGATACAACCTGTGATGATGCTGTCATCATCGAGGATTTTCTTCCATCCATTCTCGAGATGGCTGGGACTCCGGACGCCGCACGTACGGATGGGATCAGCTTTGTGCCCCAATTGCGCGGGGAACGCGGTTGCTCCCGCGGGCGCCCCCTGTTCTGGCACTTCCCGAATCGCTGGGGACCGACAGGGCCCGGTATCGGCAGCTACAGCTCAATCCGCCGAGATGACTGGAAACTGATCTACTACCACGAACCCAGCCGCCCGGAACGCTACGAACTGTTCAACATCACCGAAGATATCGGCGAGACGTGCAATCTGGCCGGGAAACAGCCGGCTGTGCGCGAAGAACTCAGCAGTCAGCTGCGCGACTTCCTCCTGAGCGTTGATGCCCAAATGCCGACAGATAAGCAGACCGGGGACGCCGTTCCCCTCCCATGACCCCACAATGACCAATCGCAAACCAAACCCGCTTGCATCACTCGTCACGCTGCTCACGCTCTGTTGCACGGCCGTCTTCGCCCTCCCCTCCGCACCGGCGCCTCCCGGCCGCACGACAGGCTTTGAGGAACTGAAAGCCGGCCCCCTCACGACCATCACGGACCGTGTGGGACGCTGGACCTCGAACGGCAAAGACGCAGAGATTCACAATGCGCATCGGCACAGCGGCCGGCAGTGCCTGCGCATCAACGGCGGGAAAGCCCGCACCTGCGAACTTGAGATTGCGAGAGGCTACCGTGACGCACACCAGCTCAGGTTCTGGGCGGAGCGCTGGACGCGCCGCACGCCGTTCGAATTCCGGATCCACGCGTTGGCGGAGGGCACATGGCAACAGGTCTACAATGGCGACAAGAGAATCAAGATCGGCGGGTTCCTGACGAAGGTTCAGGTTGACCTGCCGGAGAAAACGGAGAAACTACGGTTCATCTGCACATCACCGGAGAAATCAGGCATCATGATTGACGACCTCAAACTGTCTCAACCAACCCCGATGGCGGTCCACGAAGCAGGCGTCCACTGGCTCCAAACCCCCGTGCTACTCGGGCAACCAGCGAACCCGCTGGCCCAGATCCGCATCACGACATCCGGCTCACTCGAGCCTCTGACCGTGAAAGAGCTGACCATCGCGACGGCCGGCACGACCGCACTGGCCGACATTGACAGGCTCGAGATCTTCTACGCCGGCACGGAACGAGAACTCAACCATCGTGACCCCAAACGCATGTTCGAGGGGATGACGCCATTCGGGACACCTCAAGCCGACGACGAGGTACAAACAGTCAACGGAGAGCAGGTCCTGGAGGACGGTCAAAACGTCCTCTGGATCACAGCGACGCTCAACAACAACGCTGACCAGTCCCACCGGGTCGCCGCGACCTGTACGCGCATCGTCCTCGGCGACGGCACCATCATCAAACCTGCTCCCGCTGGCACACCGGTCCGGAAACGCATCGGTGTGGCGCTCCGCAACGGTGGCGACGACGATGTCCCCGCCTACCGAATCCCGGGTCTGGACACCACCAACAGCGGAGTGCTGATCGCCGTCTACGATGTACGTCGGAACGGCTGGGGAGACCTGCCCGGGCACATCGACGTGGGCATGAGCCGGTCCACGGACGGCGGACACTCCTGGGAGCCGATGAAGGTCATCATGGATATGGGTGACGATCCCGAGCTTTGAGCGCAGAATTCGGTTGGATCAAGCGGTGTTCTTGAGGATGTGCAGCGCGATCTCGATTGGAGCCGGTCTTTTGCGCAGGGCAGCGCGTGTCTTTCGAGACAGTCCACTGCCCGCTTTCCGAGCATGCTCGAG
>JABHEG010000126.1 GCA_018676675.1 Lentisphaerota bacterium | reverse complement strand
GGCCCAAGAAACCCCTGGAGGGAGAGACTCCGTCGAGCCGTTTTCAAGTTCTCCCCCACGTAACTGAGGCGTTACACGGTGACACCCGCGCATCTTGCCAGGCACCGCACGGCGTGGCAGATTAGCCGCCTGTCCACGAGTTGCTGCTGCCATGTCACAGCAATCGGGGACAGCGAGCCTGAACCACCTGCCCAAGGAGTCCATACATGCGAGTCCCCAAACGGTCGGCCTTCCCGTGTGCCTGCGTCGGCATCGCCCTGATCCTCAGCGTCCTGGGCCTCTCCTTACCGGCCGTGGGTCAGGATACCACGACAGACAGCCCCGCAGTGGAGGAAACCAGCCCGACGGCAGCCATCGACACCGCCGCTGCTCCCGAAGATCTCAACGAACCGACGGTCGACGCCGAGGACGAGATCATTGGCAGCGTGTCATTGGTCGAACGTCTCGAACAGGGCGGCAAGACCATGCTTTTCCTCCTCTTCCTGTCAATCATCGCCGTGACCACTGCCCTGGAACGGGTCGTTCGTCTGCGACGCGGCGCCATCGCGCCGACGGGCCTCGCAGCCCAGGCCCAAACCCTGTGGAGTGAGGGCAAGGAGACCGAGCTTCTGAAGCTCTGTTCCCGCACGTCAAGCACCCTGTCGACCATCATTGATGCCTTCGTGCGCCATAAGCACTGTTCCTCACAGGAACTGTCCATGCTGGCCGGGGATTTGGCTGGACGCGACATGCGTCGCCACCTCCAAAGGGCCTACCCCATCGCCATCGTGGCGACCCTATCGCCTCTGCTCGGCCTTCTCGGCACCGTCGTCGGCATGATCGAGTCCTTTGAAATCGTGGCCATCGCCGGATCCCTCGGGGACGCATCGCTGCTGGCCGGCGGCATCTCAAAGGCACTGGTGACCACAGCGACCGGGCTGGTCATCGCCGTTCCCGCTCTGGGGCTCTACCACTTCTTCCGAAGTCGCACGCAGACGCTCACCATGGTCCTGGAAGGTGACGTCCACGAGCTGTTGACCTCCTGGTTCATGGACGTGCCGACACGCGGCGACGCAGAGAGTGAGGGCTGACCGCATGCAGGTTGATCTCCGCGAAGACGAGGCCATCGAGGTGCAGATGGCGCCCTTGATCGACTGTGTATTCCTCCTCCTCATCTTCTTTCTGGTGGCCACCACACTCAAGAAAATTGATGAAGAACTGCCCTTGGAGCTGCCCGAATCCGCAGCCGCGATCGAGGTCCAGCAACCGGACCAGTACACGGTGATCTCCGTGGACAGGAATGAGAGCTTCTACGTAGACGGGACACCCGTTTCCCTGGGCTTGCTCCAGAGCACGCTGCGCAAGCTCGGGGCCGCCAGTGCAGCCCCGAAGATCCGTCTGGATGTGGACGAAGATGTGCCCTTCAAAAGAGTCATGGAAATCCTGGATATCCTGCGTTTCGAAGAACTGACCAATGTCGGAATCAACTCAAGAAAAGCAAAATTCGACCCCGAGCGCCCGTAGGTCCTCGTGCTCTTCACTGGCCGAGTTCCCCTTCTGGGTTATTTCGGTCGTGCTGCATGGTCTGTTCCTCGGGGCCCTTCTCATGTTCGCGCCGGTTCGCGAGATCGTCTTCAAACGCGCCGCCTTGAAGGAAGCCGAGGTCATTACCCGGGGCGATGAGCTTGAGATGGTGATCGAGCAGATTAGGGATCGCACCGTTGAGAAGCTGAGTGCCCGAGTCATCCTCCTGAAGGCAGGACAGGAACGCATGGCACGCAATTTCGAGATCATCAACGAGCACTTCCAGCCCTTTGTGGAGCAGCAGCGTGCCACAGCTCGAGGACGAATGGAGAAACACATCGCGGATGTCGTCCCGAGGCAGGCCGAGCTCAATCAACTGCTCGAACAGGCGGTCAGTGGGGGAGACCCGCAAGCCCCGGTCACGTTCGCCCACCAATGGCTCTCCAGAATCCTGACTGGACAGGAAGAGATCCGTCGCGGTATGCGCCTGCTGGAGTTTGGTGGCCCCGAACTCCTGGCCAAGCAGGAAGTCGCTGAGGACGCACAGTTCGAAGCAACCCAGTTCCTGCGCTGGCTCGGAGACGACCTGCGGGCCATTGCCGGGAGCGAAGCACGCCTGAACAAGTACAAGGCCGAACTCCTGGTGGCCAAAACAAAGGTCCCGGAGGCCGAAACGGCAGTGGCAGAGGCAAAGGCCGGCGTGACAGCCGCCGAGGGACGTTACACCGAGGCCAAACAGCAGTGGGACGCGGAACGAAAGTCCAACGACAAAGAGCGCATCAAGGCCGCCAAGGCGTCACTCGATGAAGCCAAGCGCCACGTCAACGACGGGCGCCGCAGTGTGTCAACGCTCGAACGGACGCTTACACGCGCCAAGAGCACTGTGACCAGGGCTGAACAGGAGATTGCCAAGACCCGGGACCGACTGAAACAACGTAAGGAAAAGCGCAGCACCCATCTTACCGTTGGCTGCAATGTCCACCGGGGCGCCTATCAACGCCAGAAGGATGTGGTGACAGAGCTCAAGGCATTGGACGCGTGGCAGGCCACCTCGTCGAAGGACGGGAAAAAGCAGACGCCAGCCAATACCGCGGAAGAAGCAACAGACGTCAAACCATCGAAGCAATGACCACCAACCGCAAATCCCAGCTCCTTCCGGCTCTGCTCTTGCTCGTCGCAGCAACGCTGCACGTCGCAGGCCAACCCTCGGCACTGCCGGACCCACAGTCCGGAGCATCCGTCCCTGAGGCCTCCGAACGTGTCGGCGCAGACATCGTCGATCTCTACGACCAGGCCGTGGCCCACCTGGAGACCGTTTGCGATGACTACCGGCGCATCAAGTCCATCCAGCTATCGCGCCGGCGCGACCTCGCTTTCGACGAAGCTCACGAGAACGTCTCTTCAGTGATGCCCATCCTCCAGGAAATCAACAAACCGCTGCTGCGCAGCTCGATCCGGCGTCCAGCCGACATTCAGGGTCACAAGAAGGAGGTGGAGCTGGTCAAGAAAGAGATCGAGATGATGATCGATCTGGTAGCGAAGCTCCTGGAGGAGATCGAGGTCATCCAGGCCGAGCTTCTCAGTCAGATGCCCTCACGCGAAGTCACGCTCGAGGAGATTGTTCAAAAGCCGGAGTTTGATCCTGAACTCGAGCCCGAAGTCGTCGAGCCTCCACCGCCACCCCCGCCTGAGTACGGGTCACTGGAAGAAGCGGCCCGGGAAGATGAGCATTTCCCCGCTAAGGATCTGACGCCTATCATGCGGAAAATGCTCGACATCAAGGACTTGACTCAGGACATGCGGGATCGCGAGGACATCAGCTTCGATCTGTTCCGCAGCACCGATGACACCGGAGTCCTGGCCGCGATCATTGACCCAAACGCCCACAAGGCTTACGGCCGCAAGATCCGTGAGGGCGGCACCCCGGCCGAGTGGCTGTTCGTTGACGCCTGGTACACCATCGGCCCCTTCCCCAACCCAAACCGCAGGAATCTCCTGCGCAAGTTCCCCCCGGAGACCGTGATCGACCTGGACGCCACATACGTGGGCAAAGAGGGGAAAGAGATACGCTGGCAGTGGGTGCAGTCCAATGACCCGATGGTCACACCCGCGGACCCGGCTCAGTATGCCATCTACTACGCGTACACCGAAGTCTGGTGTGACCGCCCAATGGATCTATGGGTCGCAGTCGGCAGCGATGACAAAGCCAACGTCTGGCTCAACGGCATGCCCATCTGGATCAGCAGTGACAAGCTCAAAGGGTGGCAGATCAACGAGGGCTTCCGCAAAGTCGCCTTTCAAGCAGGCGTGAACACCGTGCTCTACCGGGTCGAAAACGGCTGGCTCAACATTGGTTTTTCACTCGGAATCCGCGTGGCACCGTAGTGACAGGAGCCCGAGATGGACAGAACACCGGACACGTGGACGCCCCTATTCAATGGCAACACCCTCGACGGCTGGCACGTCGCCTGCCAGGACGCAGACCAGGAAAAGGTGTTCTGGCGCGTGGATGATGGGACGATCCTCTGTGACACCGCCGGAGACAGCAACCACGACTACGTATGGCTCATGAGCGATCGGACGTTCGCGGACTTTGAGCTTGAGATGGACATCCAGGTCTACCGGGATGTTACGGGGAATTCCGGCGTGCAGGTTCGGTCACGGTATGACTACGACGCAGGCTGGCTCGATGGTCCGCAGATCGACGTCGACCCGAGAGCAGGCTGGCGAACCGGACTGATCTATGACGAGACCCGGGAAACGCGGCGCTGGATTTGCCCGTCGCTCGTGAACTGGAAAATCGATTCCTCGGCCGCTGCCCCGGGATGGACGTGGTACTACGCGGATGAGCAAGACGCCTGGAACAGCCTTCGGATCCGCTGTCGGGGAACCAGAATCCAGACCTGGGTGAATGGCACACCGATCAGCGACTTCGATGGAACAGGTGTGCTGGACGACTCGGATCACCAACAGCACGGAGTCGGGCTGGACGGGCATATCGCCCTCCAACTGCACAAGAACGACGATCTGAGAATCCGCTACCGCAGGATCCGAGTGTGTCCGAGGGTCCCGAAGTCTGATCAGTAGGCCGGAGCGCTCCCCGTGTCACGCCGCTGCACCAGCCCGAACGAAAGAGAAGAAGCTCCACCCTCTCCTCAGGGTCGTCCATAGTATCGAGGATGGCCTTGGCTCGCGCGAACATACTCCGCCTTTCCGCCAGGATCAGCCGCAGGAGAACCAGGAAGACGAACAGGGGCAGCATGGCCACCATGGCAATCTGTCCCATAAGTTCGGTCATGTCCCGTCTCCTCGTAGCCAACGTGCCCTTCTGCGGCCGACGATAGGAGGTCCGCCAGAAAGGGGCTGGTTCTGTCCCGTTCTCTTCCTGGCCAATCTGATGCGGGATTCGCATTCGCACAACCACGACGCGTGGATCGGGCGCCACGTCACTGGAGGCAGCTCATCCCTGAGCGCTCTTCCCTAACCGCGCGTTCCAGGGACCCCGGTTTGGGAAAACCGGC
>JABHEG010000157.1 GCA_018676675.1 Lentisphaerota bacterium | reverse complement strand
GAAAAGAGCGAAAAGCTGGAAAAAGCAGAGATCGCACGCAACTATAGTGCGCCAGACGAGCGTGGTATCGACAAGGAGAAGTTCCTATGACCACGCGGCAAGCAGGTTACGGAATCCAACCGAATTCTGCGCTCGAAGATTCTGACCCCGGTGTCGTTCGGTGGCGCCGTCCTGAGTGGTTCTGAGGTGGATTCGGGCGGCGGTGCTCCTCCACCTAGTGCTGGGAGCCCCGGTTCAGGTTCCGCAACGACCGATCACCTGGACTTTGCCCCGCTCTCCAAAGAGCTGAAGCAGTCGCGGCCCTGGACGGCGTCGTCCGGGGGTGTCAAGAAGCTGTCTAGACCCGCCAAGCCGGAGGCCGGAAAGGCGGCCGATGACATGCGGGCAAAGCCTTCACGGCGAACGGTCAAGCTGGTCATGAAGCGGGCTCCCGAGCGGAAGCCGATTGTCCTCAAAGAGGTCATCAGGAAGGCGACAGACACCGTGGCGTGCCTGGATGATCAGCTGGTCGCAGTCGATGCTGCTCCGACGGCTGACGAGTTGGCTGCGTTGCAAGGAGAGCTCTGTCTGATTTGGCGCGGGAATGTGGTTGTTGTGAATGCCGAGAAGCCCATGCTGAAGTTTGGGCGACAGGAGGACAACGACTTGGTTCTCGGGCACGAAACGGCATCACGTCTCCACGGGTATATCGAGTTTCGTGCCGGGCAGTTCCACATCGTGGATCACAGCTGGAATGGCAGCTTTGTCTACGATGAGGAAGGGAAAGAGAACTTCATAAAGAACGATGAACTTGCTCTTGGTCAGACTGGAGCGTTGTGCCCCGGATGTCCAGAGGAAGGTGCTGATTGCGAGTCGATTCTGTTCTGGCGAAACAAACAGGAGAACTGAAGCGACCAAGAAGACCGTTCTGTTTGGCCCTCCGTGTCTCGGAAACCAGGTTCCGATGACGCGGGGGGCCTCCCTTTTCCAGGA
Source organism: Lentisphaerota bacterium (assembly GCA_018676675.1). Taxonomy (GTDB): domain Bacteria; phylum Verrucomicrobiota; class Lentisphaeria; order Oligosphaerales; family JABHEG01; genus JABHEG01. Next base: position 26,155 of record JABHEG010000157.1, on the reverse strand, counting down.
GGAGGTGTTGGTCGTCCGGCTGTTCGCCAGTGATCGCGATGGTACGGCCTCTGTCACACGGCCACGTCCCCCGCAACGCTTCCGCGTGTGGTGTCCTCAGTCATCACGGAGGGGCTGAATGCCTCTGAATGCCCGGAAGCCTGACTGCAGTGCTTTTGACTTAAAGGAAAAGCACGGTCATCGGGGCCGCTGATCTTCCGGGAGCGTTCCTGAGGGTGAGATGTGCTGAAGGACCGATGGCCCTGGCCATCTTCTCGGTGGAGAGTCGAGCTCAACAGTATCGGGACCACCTGTTGCCGCACCGGACACCTTACTTCCGGAGGGCTGGGACACCAGGATGCCTTGTTCCCACTTGACAGGTAGTCTCGGTGAGTCGCAGTTCACAGGGGGCTATGTGCTGTGCCTCTTCGCCTCGGTATGCGGGACCAGCAGAAGATGCATTGGGGCAGACAAGGCGCGTGACGGAAGATACGCAATTGGCAGGGCTGCGAACAATTCTGTTCACAGATGTGTTGGGAAGTGAGGGGGGAAGGGGTAGATCAGGAGGCAGAATCGCAGGCCAGTTCATCGGCCAGAACGGCGGCTTCAAGCATGAGCTGGTCCGTTGGGAGGGTCAGCGTCTCGAGGCCTTCGGAATCATCAACATAGAAGCGTGCCTGGCCGTCGTCGATCCGCAGCAGAAGGGCGAGGGCTTCCAGGCCCTGTTGCCCGTCGAACTCAGCGTGGACGACTCGGTGCTTGTCAATGAACACGCGGCCGGCCGTCGTGCAGTCCTTGGCCTCAACGTCGAGTCTGCCGGCGTGTCCCGTGAACGTGAGGTACTGCAGGACATTGCTGAGTTCGCCATGCCCGACGTGGGCAAAATAAGCGGCCTCGGCAGGAGTCGGGGAAGGAGTGGCGAGATCGGGCAGGATGGGGCTGGGGGGCATCGAGTCAACTGATGTTGACTCGGTCACTTCGGGTACATCATCTTGTACGATGATGACCTGGTCAACCGGTGTCTCCCAGTACGCAGTGCCGTGCTCCACAACGGCGGTTTCCCTTCCTACAGAAATGAGTCGGACGCGTGCCCAGCGGAGCTGACTGACCTTGGATCGGGCGATCACAACGTCATTGCCGATATGTTGTCTCAGGTGCTCCGCATGGAGCTTTGACAAGGACTGGACGCTTCCGTTGGCTTTGCCGGTCGCCGCCCGGAGTCCGCCGGCAGCCGCAAGGCAGTTGAAGGCGCACTCGGCCAGTTCCCCGCCGGCCGCTTCGAGTTGCCCGGCAACGTCTTCGACGGTTCGTTGGTCCGGGAGCTCGTCGCTGACGATCTGCTCGCGAAGCCCGCCGAGCAGCTTTACCACGCTTGCGGCCATGGCCGGGACGGCATGCTTCGGGAGCTGCTTTCCACGGTTCCACAGCAACGTGTGGTCGTTGATCTCTGTAGGTTGTGTTTCCATGGCTCGTCTCGTTCTGTGTTGAGGAGGCGATCCTGTTCTGTCGAGGTAATCGTTGGCCCCATCTAGCAAGAGCCATGCCAACGTTCTGCAGTGGCGATGAGCCGGCTGAATGGCACTGGCGGATTTGGTTTGTTTTGGAGAGGGGGAGTGTATAGTGGCCAACGAGTTGCGTCAAGGTGTCCATGGCACCGAGCGTGTTTTCCCGCGTGGATGATCAGCAGCACTGATGAAGGGCGCGCGAAGTGAAGTACGAAGAAATGTGTCCTGCGGAGATCAATACGGTTCTGCGGGACTGCCCGTTGGCGTATTTGGTTTGGGGTTCTCACGAGTGGCATGGCGTTCAGAATCCAGTTGGGCTTGATACGCTGAAGGCGTACCACATGACTCTGGCGCTTTGCGCCCGGACCGGCGGAATCGTGCTTCCGCCCGTTTACTGTGGTTACCAGACCATGAAGCCCTGGGCGCGCTTCAGGCACACGTTTGAGTTCTCCCGCGAACTGGTCACTCAGTTTGTATACGAGCATCTCGAGAACCTCTACGATGAGGGGTTCAAGGCGATCGTCGTAGTGATGGGGCACTATGGGGGGAAGCATGTTGAAGCGGTGAAGGAGGGCGTGGCTCGTTTCACTGAGAAGCATCGATACCCGCGGGTGTTGGCCATCACAGACTACGAGCCGGCATCGTGGATCGACGTACGCGGCGGCGACCACGGGGGAAAGAATGAAACGTCCCTGATGATGTATTTTCGGCCGGATCTGGTGGATCTTTCGCGCTTGCCGGATGAGCCGTTCACGGTTGACGGCCAGGGCTGCAGTCCGGACGCTCCCGAGGCTTCCTCCGAGCATGGAGCTATGCTGGCCGAAGCATTCGTTGAGCAGGCTGCTCCCAAGGTTAGCGACCTGCTTTCAGAAGCGGTTTCCGGTTGGCCCGCGAGTGTGGCCGACGGCAATTGATGTTTGGGAAGATGATGGGATGCCCGGGCTGGGCGATGGCGTCGGCCCATGATGCGATGGTTTGTCAGGCGTGCGGCTGACGGAACAAGAAAGTGACACGAATGAGATCAGCGTTGATGGTTTGGGGCGGCTGGGATGGGCATGAGCCCAAGCAGTGCGTGGACATTTTCCATCCCTTCCTCGAGGCCGAGGGGTTTGAGGTCGAGGTCGCCGACACGCTCGACGTGTACCTTGACGAGGAGAAGATGTCGGGACTCAGTCTGGTCGTACCGTGCTGGACGATGGGCCAGATCTCGCGCGAGCAGGCGAACGGCTTGATGAATGCGGTGAAGAGCGGTGTAGGTATCGCGGGCTGGCATGGAGGAATGGGGGACTCGTTCCGGGACAACGTAGGCTACCAGTTCATGGTTGGCGGACAGTGGGTGAGTCATCCGGGTGGAATCGTTGAGTATGATGTCAACATCATCAATCACGATGATCCGATCACTGCCGGCCTCTCGGATTTCAAGATGAAATCTGAGCAATACTATCTGCATGTTGATCCGAGCAACGAGGTCCTGGTGACCACCACGTTCACTGGAGACCATGGCGGGATCGGTTGGATCAAAGGGTGTGTCATGCCTGCCGCATGGAAGCGCATGTATGGCGAAGGACGTGTCTTCTACTCGTCGCTTGGGCACGTGGCTAAAGACTTTGATGTCGAGGAAGCGCGCACGATTGTCGGGCGTGGCATGTTGTGGGCGGCTCGCTAACGCCAATCGCCCTCTGTTTGCTCTCCTGTCGACCCGGATCGCCTGCGCGACCGGGCCGGCATCGTTTCTGAACCCGAACTTCCCTGCAGTGTACGTAGAGCCGGGCTGGCTAGTGGCGTCGGGCGGGAGTTTCGAGCCCCCTGCGGGTGGAGTCTTGGATGGGCAGTTGTTCCGGGGGGGGCAAGTGCATACTGAAGTATGTGCTTGGGCCCCCGGAATGGCTGGCCGCCGAGAATCCCTCGCCCGAAGGGTTGTTTGTCTTGCGGTAGCTGACATAGTCCGTCACACCATGTCGGTTGAGAGAGAATCCCGGCCCTGCGGGCTCACCATTCCGCGGCGACCAGGCTTCCCAGACAGCTTGGCACGTACTTCAGTACGCACCATGCTGTCCGGAGAACCTGATCATCCACGGCATGGCAACAGGGGGGGCCGAAACTCCCGCCCGACGCCACTAGGCGCTCGGCGGGACGCGGACCGACACGACCTGAGGCTGCATAGAGGCGGAAGTCCCGGCTGGGACGACCGCCAGGATGCTGAAGACGATTGACGATGGCATCTCCCAAGACACGTCTACGAGCAGATTTCCCGGAGCGACTGTTCCCGTGGTTGCTGGTGGCCGCGTGTCTTGTGGTTTTCTCAGCATCGCTCGCCTACCCGTTCCTTGAGGGAATGGACGACAATGTGTACGTCACCCGCAACGTCGGTCGGCTCGGCTGGACGGCGGGTAATGTCAGGTATTGGTTCACCCACTCCTGTGTTGGCTGCTACTTGCCGTTGACTATGCTCAGCTACATGGTTGACCACGCGATCTGGGGGCTCAATTCGTTTGGGTACCATCTGCAGAATCTTGTCTGGCACGTGGTTGCGGTGCTTGGCGTGTACGCGTGTTTCCTTGCATTTGGCATGCCTCGGCGTGTCGCGTTTTCAGTCTGCCTTCTCTTCGCCGTCCATCCCCAGCGGGTTGAGTCTGTGGTCTGGATCTCCGAACGGAAAGATGTGCTCTGTGCGGCCTGTTACTGGTGGAGCCTTCACGCGTATGTACGGGCCCGGGACGAAGGGAGATGTCCTGTCTGGGCATTCGTGCTGTTCGCACTGGCGTTGTTTGCCAAATCGATGGCCATCAGTCTGCCGATCGTCCTTGTGTTTGCGGAGATTCATCGAAGCGGGCGTCTGTCTGTCCGAGAGCTGCTCAAACGACTATGGCCGTTTTTTGCGCTGGCGGTCGGGATCGTCCCGATTACCGTCCTTTCCCAGAGCATTCCCGGGGACCAGACCACTTTTGGTCGCCAGCTACTTGTGGCCGCCTATAACGTCCTGTGGTATGCGGGCAAGACCCTGTGCCCGACGCCGCTATCGCCCATCTACCCCAAGGTATCATTGTCTTCTGGTGTCGTTGGGGCGATGGCGGTAACCTACGCGGTTTTGGCTGCCGGGGTCTTGTTCGCCCGACGCCGCTGGCCACGATGTGTGGCTTATGTTGTGTGCCCGTTGGCGCTTGCGTACCTCGCATCTGCGGCCCCCATTCTTGGTTTTGTGCCCCTGGGATACATTGATCACGCAGACCGGTACAGCTACATCCCCAGCGTGTTTCTCTGGGCCGGCGCAGCTGGCCTGATCGTCCGGTGGTTGCGTCTGCCGAGCAAACCGATGCCAGCCGTCCGGCTCTGGGGACGTGTTGGGCTGGCTACCGTCGCTGTTCTTTTCGCGTGGTTGTCCATCCTGCATGCGATGGCCTGGCGGGATATTGGGGCGCTCCATCAAATGGCGGCTCTGCATGCGCCGCCCAACCACTTTGCGTTGGGCACGCTCGGGGATGTGCAGGCAGCGCGTGGTGATTGGCGCGGCGTGTCTGAGACGGCCGAGCGTATTGAGGCGCTCGACGAGCCCTGGATGAGTGCCGGTCACCGGATTGGGAACCTGAACAAGGCGCAGTCTTTGCGCGCGACGGCCCTCTACCGGAACGGCCGAGCGGCCGAAGCTCTGCCGCTTTTCGAGGCGGTGATGGGGCGCCGCGACAACACCGCCTTCCAGGTGCAGATTGATCTTCCCGTCATGCTTGCTATGATGGCGGACTGCTATCTGCGGAAAGGTGCTCGAAATGACGTCATGCGCTGCTATGACGAACTCGTCGCGATTTCGTCCGACAGCAATTATGAAGGCTGTTTCTACCGTGGTGTCAGAGCGCACTATCTGAATGACTATAGAACTGCTTTGCGGTGGTTTGAGGAAGCTGATCGGCTGACTCCCGGTCTTGCCCAGGTGCGATCGAACATTGCCGATTGCCGCAACCGTCTGGCCGAGAAGGCCCGGGGGCAGGCTGAGTAATCATCCGTAGCGACGTGCCGGTGCCACGAGCATGACGTCTCACTGCCGGCCCAATGAAAAGGCACAACAGATGGCGGAGACCATGATGGAGGACCACAACCCAACGCTGAGCATTGTTCCCATGGGCAAGACCGAAGCCTGGCGCCTCGAGTTGGGTGAGCAGAACCTGTCCCTTTCAGCCCCGGGAGTGGAGGAGCCCATCGTCGTTGATCGTTCCGAGTTCTCCGAGAAAGTGGAACTTCGGGAGCACGGTCTCGGAGCTCCGTTGTTGCTGGTGCGCATTCCCAAAGCCACAGTTTTTCAGCCTGACCTGGAGCAAATGGACACGCTGCGGGCGTGGCTTGGGCCACCAACGTTCGATGATCTGACTGGAGCGTTACGTCGTCGGTTCAAGTGGACGATCCCGATTGCCCTCATGTTCATTGTCACCGCTATGCCGATGGCTGCCGATCCGGAACGTAATCTGGCAGCCGTCCCCTTCGATGCGCTGTCGGCCTTTCTCGGGGTTGCCTTGCTGGCTTTGGCCGCCTACTCAAAGGCCTGTCCACACCCCCGCCTGTTCCTCTTCGACTGTTTTTGGTTTCTGGTCATGGCCGCGGACTCCGCCATGCGAGTCATCAAGGGGATGACCGGGGCATGGCAATGGGCCTTTGTAGTGATTCTCATAGTGGTGGCCCGGAGCAGCTTCCGTGAATACAGTCGGTTCTCGGGAGTTGTCGGACCGCCACCGTCCTCCGGGCCGGAGTGACAGCGGCTTTCTTGCGCCCGTCGTGTCGGCCGACTAACGTAGAGGCATCGCATGCGGGCTTGCCCGCGTTCCGGGATGACGGAGACCCGCTCGGGCGGAAGGTTACAGATGGGGTTGTTTGCTCACGGGAAAACCGATGACCAGTATGTGGAGGCCGTTCGGAAGAGCCTTCGCTGGGCTCGCAAACTTGTCTTTTTCCACGCTGCGTCGTTTTGTGTTGCCGTCGCTGGAATTGTCACTCTCGTCTTCGCGTTCTGGACTACGGCTCGACCGGTGACCGTGGGGTCAAGCCAGGATCAGTCGATGATGGGGCTCCTGATTGGCGTTTGCTTCGGTATCATTATCGGGGCGTTGACCACATGTGGTATCCTTGCCATCATCAACTTCATCGTTTTCTTGCGTGGGAACCGCAAAGACCGACTGCTGATCAAATACCATGATCTGGCCTGTGCCAAGACGTGTCCGAGGCGGCAGCATCCGAATGATATTGTTGGGGGGGGAGACACCGGGGATGCGACATGATGTCGGGCTCGCTTCTGTTCGGGCGGCTTTGTGGTTATCTCCGACGTCCCCGAAACTGGCGGCGCTTGCGCCGACGCGTCATGTTTTTTCTCACTTCTTTCGTCGCGGTGGCTTTACTGGGGGTTCTTCTGTGCAATTGGTGGACGGTTTGGCGTACCCGTGTGCGCGTCTTTGGAGATGCCGGGAAGACTCCGCTGTCCGAGGTGGGGCTTGTGCTTGGCACGCAAGTCGGGTCCTTATTTCTTGAGCACCGGCTTGATACCGCGGGGGAACTGTTCGCGGCAGGCAAGGTCAGGCGTCTCCTGGTGAGTGGGAGCTATGACGGTGGATTCTACGACGAGGCCGGGGCAATGCGTTCAGGCTTGATCGAGCGCGGTGTTCCGACCGACGCGATCGTCTGCGATCGCTCAGGCTTCCGCACATTGGATTCAGTCGTGAGGGCTCGGCGGGTCTACGGTGCGAGGCGAGTCGCGATCGTGTCGCAGCGTTTCCATCTTTACCGTGCGTTGCTGATTGCCCGAGCGGAGGGAATGGAAGCTGTCGCGACCGTTGCCCCGGATCCGGAGGGCGTCGCGATCCGTCGCGTGCTTTTCCGGGAGTGGGCCGCGCGTGTCCTGGGAGTGCTCGATCTGTACATTTGGCGGCGTGCCCCTCAGTCGCTGGGAGCCTCGCCGGCTCCAGAGGACGCCCCGCGCATGCGCAGTTCGGGAGAGAGCCTCAGCGAGTAAAGCGTCTTGGGGCACGCTTGTCGGAGCGGCGTGGCGGCGCAGGGAGCATCCGGGGGACTGTGGAGGGGATCCTCTTGCCCTCGTAGGGATGGAAAGCGGGGACGGGTGTCCCTCGTTGGTGGAACTCCGGCAGTCCTTTGCGGTAGTCGAGGCGTATGGTGGCTCCTGGGGTCCTCAGTTTTCTCTCGTAGAGACGGAACGCCGGGCTGCGTCCTGATCGATGCGTGAACGTGGGCAATCCCTTGGGCCGGGCTACGGTCGGGATGCGGACAGGGGTAAGCGTATTGTGCGTCTCCACGGCCAGGCACGTGCCGGAGAGCATGAAGATCACGAAGCAGGTGGTTGTGGGATCCCTGAATGTTGCCATGGCGTACTCTCCCCTTCCAGGCTGGTGGCACGCGGTCTGCCTCAGTGCCGGCCGCTATTACGACCAGTGTAGCGAGGACGAGCAGGCGTGCCAAGGGAATTCGGCCGTCTACGGTTGAGCTCGGAAGTCGAACTCCACCCACATGGTTTGGTGGTCTGGTGAGAGCTCAAATTCTGTTCTTCCATGATCGCGTCCGAGCTTCAGCTCACTTACCCGGTTGCCGGCCCCATCGAGAGCGAAGGCTTGGCCCTCCGGGTTCTCATTGCGGAAAGTGAGGGTACACGAGATCCCTTCGACAACCTTCGGGTTTCTACCCCACGAAGTGAGCATTTTCCCGTCTTCGCGCCATGTCCAGCCGGTGTTCTCGGACCGACCCACCAGCGAAAACAGCAAGCGCTGTGATTGGGCGGTTGGGTGTCCATCAACGGCGACGAGGGCTGCAACGGCGAACCCTGTGCTGCACGGGCCTACTTCGAGTATGGTGTCGTTCAGTGTGACGACGCGATCTGACAGGTGTCCCGCGGCCACTTGGGCACATGGTGTGGTCACAGTGTAGAGGCTCAAATCGTCGCTGTTCTCCCACCGGACCTGGGGTGCGGAGGGCTGTCCTGAAGAGGAGTGGCGCACGGTTGGGGTCGTTGTTTTGGTCAGGGCCAGGGAGAGCCGAGAGGCTAGCAATATGCTTCCCTTCCCCGCTGCCTTTCCCCACAGATCCCCTGGTGACCATGTGCCTTGGGCCATCAGCTTCGGGAGCCCCTCTCTGGGGAGCTCAAGTCGGGTTTCTTCCGGCAGGGGAGTGACGCCCCCGTCTCTGAAGATAATGGCCGCAGCCGGGAGGAACGCCATCATCTCCGGACGGGTGGCGGTGTCGAAGAAGCCGCTCCAACGGCGTTCCTCCCAGTGTTCACACCCGTAGTTGAGGTAGTTGTGGACCACGAGCCCGTCCCAGTCCTGAAGGGCGGCGATTGAGGCCATGACGGGCCAAGCCTCCGCAGCATACCAACTGGGACATGGGTGGTTGAACTCGCTGATGACAAAAGGCTTGTTCGCCAGGCGGCAGTGGGCAAGACGGAGGGCGATGCTGTTGTCCGGATCGGCGATCATCGGCGTGTTGGCGATCTCCCAGTCCTTGCCGTCCCACGGTTTGCGTGGGAACCGCGGATGTTGCCAGTAGGCATGCATGTCGCCGTAGTCGAGTTGGGACTCGCGGAGCGCTCCGCCAATCCCCCCGTAGGAGACTTGGGAGCCAATAACCGGGCAACGCACGCCAAGGTCTTCTCTGAGGAACTTGGCCATGTCGAGGAAGTAGTCGGTTTCCAGGTCACTGACACACGCAATCCAGTCCTGCCACTCCGCCGTCGTTGCGTTGTTCGCAAAGGGACGCGACACGTTTCTCTTCTCCAGAGACTCGCCTGGCCCGGGGCCGCCTGCGCGCCCTCCTTTGGTCAGTGAGACGTCTGAGAGCCAGAACTCGTTGGCTTCGTTCGGGAAGGTGAAGCCGATCCGGTTCCCACCCTTGCTGGGAGTTCGGGCTCGGAAGGTGAGTGTGTGTCGTTCCCATTCTGGGGTCGCTCTGATGCGCTGCTTGAGCCCAACGACATCGAAGCGTCCTGTCTCAGGGCTGGGATGGTCCAGGCGGGCGATCACGTCAACTTTGGCGTTCGCCCTTGCGCGGATGCGGAAGGCAAAGGTGTAGAGCGTGTCCGGGGTGAAGTCGAGATGGATTTGGTGCGTCTGCATGGTCCAGGGGAGAGGCCCTGGCCTGGTACAGGTGATGTGTAACGCCCGATTGTGCCCGGGGTCGGCGTCTGTGACGGCAAGGAGCATGAGGTCTTCGTACTGCTGTTCCCAATGGTCCGTGCCATCTGAGAGGTCACTGTTCCTGAGTAACTGTGGACCTTGCTCGTGACGTTCCGGTTTCCAGGTTTCCACGAGTTTCTCGGTGTTTTCGTAGCGCGCCAGCAGCCACGCGTTCCAGGCCCTCTGAAGCTGGTCTTCATAGTGTGGTGGGAGTCTGTGGAGTTTCCCCTGAAGGACAAGGCCCAGCAAGGAGTTTTCGTTGTTGATCTCAACGGCTGCGATGGCCGGCTCATCCACATACCGGAGGCCCGTGTAGGGATTGGCATGGGTCAACAGATTCCGGGCAAAGGTCTTCTGCAGCTCGATCATCCGGGCATCGAAAATACTGACTCCCTTGGCCATACGCGGAAGAGCTTCCATGTGGGGACACCCGTCGGCATCGGTAAACTCCCGGCTGACATGCAGGTTGATGTTGGTGTAGACCCCTTCGGCTTTCAGGCGTGAGATCAAGTAATCAAAGCGCTCGAGCTGGTCGTGATCGAGGTGCTGCTTGGCTTGGTGAGAACGTGCCCAGATTCCCTTCGGCGCCCACGTGGTGTCGATGTGGTGGACCCGCACCAGGTTGAAGCCTGTCATAGCCAGACGTTTGGCCAGGCCATCTGCCATATCGTGTGTAGGAAAGCAGGCATTGCGGATCAGGCCTCCGCCCAGGAACCGAATGCGACCTCCTGATCCCAGATGGAAGTGCGGCCCTCGGACGGTGATGAATCCGTGCTTCCCCGCCGGCCTGTGGTTGAGATGTGACAGATCGGTTGCGTTCTGCCAGTAGCCAACGGCTGGGACGGAGACCGGGAAAGGGGCCTGGATAGGGGGCGGCGGAGGCGCGTCCGCAGCGAGGGCCACTTTAGCGCTGAGTCTCACGAGGAGAATCGCGAACGCGAGCGAGGGCAGAGATCGAACTGGTTTGCGGGAGCACTCTCTGTGACTCATTGCGGCTGTCCTTTCTCCGAGCTGCTGGTGTGCCGTTTCCACCTTTGGCAGATATCAGCGGATCAATCTACCGTCTCCGGCGATGCCTGTCTCAGCGGGAGGAAATGCACCGCGCTTGCGAAAGGTCCACGGGCGGAGGTCGGACTTGGGCGGGAACTCGCTCGAGAGCGCTTGCCCTCAGGAAGGTATGACGGCATGTTGCGAGGCGTGTTCGAGATGCGGCCAGATGATCCATACTCGCGATTTTTCCGGGTTCGTAGGCAAAGAGGGAACGGCGATGATCACCCTTCGTACTGGTTCTTTCCACTGGGACATTGATGACGCGGGCAACTCCGTGTCGCTCCGGGGGGCGGCAGACGGCGCTGAATGTCTTGATCGGAGAGCGCCGATCGCGATCTTGAGGCGAGGGCAGGGGGATGTGTTCCCGGTCGAGGCCAACCTGCGGGGGAGTGATCTTTGCGTCACGTTCTCCGATAACAGTAAACTCACCCTCGCCACGCAGTGCTGTGCCAAGCATCTTGTGCTGACGGTCGCGGCGGTTGAAGCGGCAGCGTACGAGCGGATCGACTTCATCGATGTGCCATTGACGTTGGAGCCTGTGGCGGAGCCGGACGCCTTCTGCATGGGGGCGGTGTCCCGCACGTTGCAGACTCGTGTTGACGCCGTGCCCGGGCCCCAGTCTCACCTCAACGCTGCCTGTTACCCAAATCTTGGGGCTGTTGGGGCCAGCGCGGCAGTCGTAGGTGTGCGTTTCTGCGAGCTTCGTAGTGCCTTGCAGACCATCGTTTCCGAAGCCCCTGATCTGCCGCATTCTCCATTGGGCGGTCCCTGGGCGCTGGATGCGCCCGAGAACAGGAATTCGTATCTGTTTGGTATCGCGACCGAAGAGACGGTTGATGAGTGGATCAAGCTCTGCCATGACGTCGGGATTGGGCAACTCCATTTTTGCGGCGGTGGAGCGTTCCCGATGGGCGACTACGATCCGAATCCGGCGCTCTTCCCACGTGGTCTGGACAGTGTCCGGGCTGTTGTCGACAAACTGCATGGGGCCGGCCTCCAGGCCGGCGTGCATACCCTCTCGTTCTCGATCGGGAAGAACAGTCGTTACGTGACGCCCGTGCCTGACCCCCGCCTGGGAGCCGCAAATGTCCTGACGCTCGCAGGTGATCTCTCGGCTGAGGCGGACATTGTCCCCGTGCTGGAACCGACCGCCCACATGCCCCGGATCGCCAACTACTCATCGCGGACAAGCGTCACCCTGATGATAGAGGAGGAGTTGATCGATTACGACGGCATTCAGGACTCCCCCCCTTACGCACTGACGAAATGCAAGAGGGGAGCCTACGGGACGACTGCATCGGCCCATCCTGCCGGAGCACGAATCAAGCACCTCAAGGCCTGTTGGGGGATGTTTGCTCCAGATGGCGAAGAGGGACTCTTTTCTGAAATCACCGGCAACATCTCCAATCTGATCAACAAGGCCGGTTTCGATATGGTCTACCTGGATGGATTGGATGGGGCCCACATTCTGCGTGGTGAGGAGTTTCGCTGGTACTACGGAGGACGCTTTGCGTTTGAGGTGTTCAAGGCCCTTGACCGTCCGATCATCATGGAGATGGCGGCCTTCCTGCATCACCTCTGGTTTGTGCGTTCGCGCATGGGGGCGTGGGATCATGCATCGCGAGGCCACAAGCACTTCATCGACCTCCATTGCCGTTCGAATCAGAACTTCAAGCGCATCTTCCTGCCCGGTCACCTGGGGTGGTGGGCTCCGCGAACAACCAGCGGAACAAAGGACGACTCCACCTTCCCTGATGATGTCGCGTATCTGTGCACGAAGGCGCTGGGCGACAATATCGGGTTCTCGCTACAGGGAGTCGGGCTGGAGTCGTGTGAACGCGTCCCGAATCTCCAGCAAGTCGCGCCGATCTTCCGGCGCTATGAGACCGTCCGCAAGTCCGGAATCGTCCCGGAATCGGTCCGTGAGCAGTTGGCGATTCCGGGGGCGGAGTTTGAGTTGGATGACAGCGATCCTGGCGCGCCTTTGTTCTTCCCGCTCAAACGTCATGTTCATCATACTGATCTACCAGGAGAAGGTGGGCCCAGATGGGAGGTCGTGAGTGAAGATGAGGAGCAGTCTCCCTGGCTCCGCCTTGAGGCGGTGTGGTCTGCTGCCGACTATGACTCGCCGGAGGGTGTCACCCTGGCGGAGTTCGCAGATGAAGGGGAGTTCGCCGACAACGGCCCTGTGCTTTGCCGGGTGAACAGCGGCGAGGACTATGAGTACTCCTCCGCCGCACCGGGGATGAATGCCAGTCTCAGTATCGTGCAGGGCGGCGCCCCAGCCGGTGGTCCCGCGGCTCGTTTCTGTGCCCACAGGGAAGCCAGCGATGGGCTCGTCTTTTCGTCAGCCCCGGACGACGAATTCTCGATTCTCCATCACGGCGAGCGTTTTCATCGGTCACGCAAGGCGTCATGGGTGCGGATTGGGAAGCACTTTGGTTCGCTGCTGGACATCACCGGGCAGCAAGCTCTGGGGGTCTGGATCAAGGGGGATGGCAAGGGGGAATGGCTCAACTTGCAGATGCGTGGGCAGGGCCGCTTCTTCACGTATTCTGACTTCTACGTCCCCATCGATTTCACCGGCTGGCGTTATGTGGAACTGCTTGAACCCGACTGTGATCGGTTCGATGAGTTGTCCTGGCCCTATGCCCGGGCGGTCTACAAACTCCATCGGCATGGCGTCGAGTATGACAGCGTGGTGGCGCTGCACGTGTGGTTGAACGGGGTTGCGGAAGGGGACGATGTCGAGGTGATGCTGGGGGCCGTGCGTGCTCTTCCGGTTGTCACGAACCGGTTCATTCAGCCGACCGTGGTCATCAATGGGGAAGCGGTCACGTTCCCGATCGAGATGGTGAGTGGGCACCGGCTGGAGGTGTCCGGCATAGAGGGTACGGTTTTTGATCAGCAGGGCAAGAAACTGGAGACGTTCCAGCTTTCCGGCTCAATCCCAACGCTGAGCCCGGGCCCGAACGCCATTGCGTTCGAGACCAAGTCCGCGTTCCCGCGTCCCCGTGCTCGGGTCTCGCTCGTAACGCGGAACCCAGATCCTGTGCGATAGGGCTTGGGATTCCGGCAACTAGCCACCCATGCGCCAGAGAATGAGCAGTGCTGACGACCAGTAGCAGCAGGTGATCGCGATCAGCGCGATCAACAGGCTGATTCCGGCTCGACGGCGGTGGGCCTGGGCAGCGTAGAGTGCTGCGAGCGGCCAACCGGGAAGGAGACCTGCAAGGAACCCTACGCCGTAGGCTACCTCACTTGCCCGGGCTACGGCGCAGAACGCCAGGCAGATGGCGACAAAGGCGAATGTCCAGCCTCGTGCGCGTGCCGGTGTTGCGTTACGGATTTGAGCTGCCGTGGCCAGGTAGGCCATGTACAGCGGGAACGGCCAGAGGAACGTCTCCCTGTATCCCCCAGCTCGGAGAGCGACCAGTAGGACCAGGATCATTGCTGAACAGGTCGCCGCTGCTGCCCACGTCGCTGTTTCGAGGGGACACGCTGTTGCTGCGACCGCGGCGAATGCGGCTCCCGTCAGGAGGACGCCCCACAGGCATGCCGTGAAGAGATCCACCCGGGACGGAACCCATGATCGCGTTCCGGGGCGGCGACTCCGTATGCCGACATGCGTGTCTCGGCCCGGACCACCGGCGGCGAGTGTGTTCTTCGGCTCACGGGCGAGGAGGACGCAGGCGGTGGTGGATTGGCCACGCACCAGGAGATAGGGACCACATAGCGACGGTTGAGTCCAGCAAAGCTCGCCCGGCAGGATGTCCGCGCGAGCCAGTTCGACATAGCGTTCAGGGCTGGCTTCCGCGAGTATGAGTGTCCCGTTCTCATTGAACAGAATGAGGTGTTGGTCGGCTGCCAGTACATGGGTGTTCCCTGTTGCTTCTGTCGTCCAGGCTGTAACGCCTGTTCGGATATCAACGCAAGCGAACGCTCCCGGTGTCTGACCGTTCTCGTTTGCCTGGGGATGGCTGTTCTGGAATCCGTAGAGGTGATTCCCAACGGCTACGCTCGAACAGATGTCGTTGGTGAGATCTTCCCGTCGCCAGAGGCTCTTGGGGGGCTGCGGTGACGACCCCGTTCCGAGGTCCAGCACTCGTGCTCCCCGTTCATCAGGGGTGGCACAGAAGAGCAGGGGGGCTTCATAGACCGGCCAGGCCGCGTGTTCGTCACCTGGTGGCCAGACATCCCGCCAGAGCTCAGCTCCGGAGTCGGGGGCGTGCCCCGTCACCGCTTCATGGAGAAACGTGATCAGCTCAGTCTCCTGCCCGACTTGGACGGGAAGAACAGAGGTGTAGGACAGGGCGTCGTTCCCCGCCGTCCACAGCGTGTCTCCGCTTTCCAGCGCCAGCGCTACGACAGATGCGTTTTTCCCGCCGACGGGCAGGAACACACGCCCGCCAAGCACCAGTGGGCACGCGGCATAGCCGAAGGCGGTCAGCTCAGCGCCAAAGGCCTGGACCAGATCGCGCCGCCACAGCCGTTTCCCGGTGTTCGCGTCGAGGCAGCCCACGCTGCCGTAGCGCCCGGCAAAGACAAGGCGTCCGTCGGCAAAGGTGGGGGTAGAGAATGGACCGGGGTAGGGATCCTCGAGCCCCAGATGAGGGCCATAGAGTGTTTTCCAGAGCGTTCTGCCTGTGCGGATATCCAGGCAGACAACGGCTCGACCGGACGTGTCCTGAATCTGGGTGAATGCAGATCGACCATCGCTGACGAATCCGGAGTATCCCTGCCCCAGGGGGCGTTGCCAGAGAACGGTGGGGTTCTTGTCCGGCCAGGGAAGCGCGAGATCAGGTGAGGAGGAGTGGCCGTTGAAGTGTGGACCTCGCAGGTGTGGCCACGCGTTCGGCGGCGCGGCCTGTACGCTGCCCCAGAAAGCCAATACACCAAGCATGGCTTTCAGCTGCCTGGCGGCCCGTGTTGCACACACTGCGGGCCTCTCGCGGCGGTTCATACTAGTGGTACGGGTCGGCCGCATCGCGAAGTCCATCCCCGAGGAAGTTGAAACAGAGCACGGTGGCGATGATGAAGACGACTGGAAGCAGTAGCCATGGGTAGTTGCTGACAACCTGCATGTTCATGCAGTCCTGCAGGAGGACTCCCCAACTCACGACCGGAGGACGCAGCCCAAGGCCCAGGAAACTGAGCGACGTCTCTCCCAGGATCATGCGGGGGACGGTCAGGGTCAGTGAGACGATGATGTGGCTGGTGAACCCGGGCAGGAGGTGTCGGAAGATGATTCGGGTGTGACTGGCGCCGAGCAGCCGAGCAGCCACCGCATAGTCCTCCTCACGCAGCGAGAGGAGTTTACCGCGAACGATCCGCGCGAGACCGGTCCACCCCATCAGACTCAGGACGACCGTGATGCCAAAGTAGACTTTCAGAGGCGACCAGTCCGGTGGCATGATTGCTCCCAGAGCCAGCCACAGCGGGAGTTTCGGGAATGCGTTCAGGATCTCGATTCCACGTTGGATGATGTTGTCGACGGCTCCCCCCATGTAGCCGCTGACGCCCCCGATGGCGAGGCCAAGCACGAAGCTGATGGTGATACCGATCAGGCCAACTGACAGGGAGATGCGGGCCCCGTAGAGGATACGGCTCAGGAGATCGTGTCCGTACTTGTCGCCGCCGAGGAGGTACCAGACGCGCCGCGCCGATGGGCCGTGGGCCTGCTGCGGCGCTGTCGAGGCCGCGGTACCGCAGGATGCCTTGGCTCCGAAGAAGCGGCGCTTCAACGGGATCAGGCCCCAGAGCTTGCATGTTGGGCCTTTGACCAGGAAGCCGAGCTTGACTACATCGGTGCGATCCAGGACGTAGGCTTTGCGGAAGGTGATGGGGTCGATGTGTTGTCGAACAGCGTAGGCATGGAGCCCGTGTTGCCAACTCAGACGCGGCAGTTGAGGCGGGCTGTACATGTGATCGAGATCATGCCACTCACGAGTGTAGGGGGCAAAGAACTCCACGAAGATCGCCACGGTGTAAAGCAGGACCAGCACGCGAAGTGCGATGACCGCAAGCCTGTGTTTGCTGAAGCGACGCCGGATCAGCTGCCATTGGCTGAGCGCTCCAATGTCACCCAGAGGAGTGGGGGACGCCTTGTCTGGGGCCCCCGGGGCTGCGATCTCGTTAGGGGAGTGTGTTGCTGTATCGCTCATCGGCCGTCCCCGCCTCCCCCGTAGCGAATCCTTGGATCAAGAGCCAGGAGAAGAAGATCACTGACGAGTGTTCCGAAGACTCCGAGAAGGCTGAGCACCATCAGCATGGAGCCCGCCAGGTACATGTCCTGAGTCATCAGCGCTTCGAGCATCAACGGCCCAACTGTGGGGAGGCTGAGGACGATTGCCACAATTGCGCCTCCTGATACGAGTTGCGGGAAGATGTGGCCGATCCCGGAAATGAAGGGGTTCAGGGCGATCCGGACGGGATACTTCAGCAGCAGCTTCATGGGGCGCACGCCCTTGGCCCGGGCAGTCACGACGTAAGGCTTCTTCAGTTCGTCCAGGAGATTTGCCCGCATCACCCGGATCATCCCGGCCGTGCCGCCCACTCCAAGCACAACCACCGGGAGCCAGATGTGCTTCAGCAAGTCAGCGATTTTGGGCCAGTCCCATTCGGGTTGAGTCGCGTATTCGGGGGAAAGAAGCCCACCGATGCTGATGCCGAACCAGGTGTTGGCGGCGTACATGAGCAACAGGGCCAGCAGAAATGCGGGCACGCACATGCCGATGAAGCCGATCAGCGTGAGTACATAATCCCCCCAGGAGTATTGCTTTACGGCTGAGTAAATGCCGGTGGGCAAGGCCACGGCCCAGGTGAAGAGGATGGTGCACAGTGAGATCAGGAAGGTGAGCAGGAGTCGGTCACCAACCAGCTGGTTGACGGGTACTCGTTTCTCCATTGACCGCCCCAAATTGCCCTGCAGAAGGCCTTGATCCTTGGCTTTGTAGGTGACAAACCAGGGGAGTCCGAGCCAGCGTCCATAGCGTTCGGCCACGGAGCGGTCCAGGTAGAATTGCTGCCGGATGTCCTCTATCTCCTGCTCGGCTCGTGTGTCTCCGGATTGCTCAAGGCGAATCATGAGGGAGGTCAGGTAATCGCCGGGGGGCAGTTGGATGACGGCAAAGACGATGACTGAGATGATACCGAGGGTGGGAGCCATGATGACCAGGCGGCGGGCAATGAAAGGGTGGCGGAGTGAGACCAGGAGGAGAGACAGGATCACCCCGCCCCAGATCAGCACGGTCACAACCGTGGCAACAATCCTGCCCGGATTGGGGGCGGGAGAAGGTGGGGCAGGCGAGGCGTCGTTCAGGTTCGCGGTTGCGGTCTGAGATGTTTCGTTCAGATCTCCGGGACGCAAGGCGGGGGTGAGTATCTCGGCCTCTATCGCCTTCCGGGCGCCGGCCGAGTTGTTGTCCTTGCGGAGAAACCATGTCTCGATGCCGGCATTCCCGGGGGACTGGAAGTCCCAGGAATAGACGGCTGTGCTCGGGACGTTGCGGAGGTCTTTGTTGACGACAACGAGGACCGGGGGCGTTGTGCAGATGTTGATCGACCAGACGTTCTCCGCCGCGATGTCCAGGGCCGGCTTGAAGCGGGCGATCTGTTCCTTCAGGTCTCCTGTGGCACAGGCGTCCTGGTAGGCCATCAAGGCGGCATACAACGGATGTTCCTTTGGCAGAGGCTCCCCTTTGGCGTCGGGGTCTCCCTGCAGTCCTCCGGTGTTGATCCATTGCGTGTAAGCCAGGGCGAAGAAGCTACCGTTCACAGGCGCAAAAAAACGTGGCTGAATGAGGGGATAATGCTCGCCGTTGGCGATCCAGATATTGAAGTCGTGGAGCAGTCCTTCCCGTTCGGTGCTCCAGAGGGTCCGGTCGCGTTGCCGTGGCACAGCCCGGACGCCGACCGCAGCCCAATCATTGACCACAAACTGAACCGGCCGGTCGCTGGTCAGCCCCTTTGTATAGTCGATGTAGAACGTCATCCTGGTGCCGTCGACGAACGTTCGGTAGCCTTCGTAGTCCCGCTTTGTCAGCTCGAGGGCATCGAGCAGTCGTTCGGCCCGTTGCGGGGCGAAATCGGTATAGGCTTTGAATGCTGCCTCATGAAAGAACGGGGATTCGCGGCCCGGTGTTACCTGGGCTGGCTCTGCCTGGTTGTTGTATTCGGCTTTGATGATGGCTTGTCGGTTTATCGCCATCGAGAGAGCTTGTCGGAAACGCTTGTCGCACATCAGGGCCCGCTTCTTGCCCCAGTCGGGATTCTCCGGGGATGTGCGTCGGTTGAGGTTCGGCTGGAGGACGAACCACGAGCGGTCTCCCGCATACCAGTGGTAGAGCTCATAGTTCCCTGCTTTCCGCTGGTCCATGAGGTAGGTGTACTGATCGAAGCTCAGGTAGCGTGACTGGAGGGTGGTGGCGCCACCGGCGGCCTTGATTGCGACCATATCCTGTGAGCATGTGTCTGAGAGGATCCGGTCGAGATAGGGGAGCTGATTGCCCTCTGGATCCACGCAGAAGTAGTAGGGGTTCCGGACGGCTGTCTCGGGTGGGTTGGCTTTGTAGCTACGCATGACCCATGGCCACAGGCGTGGATGCCGAGGGTTGTCGAAAGCACCGATGTAGCCGTAGAGAGCTCGTGCATTGGGGAGTTTCGCGGCCTCCATGGCCCGTTCGATCAGGTCCTGATCGCCCAGGACCGGATGGAAAGGGCGTCGGTAGTGCGCACAGGTGTTCAGCAGGAAGCCCCCCTGGAACGTGGCCAGTTTGGCCAGAAAAGCCCCGTTCGGGTCAGGGAATGTGAAGGTCACCACATAGGGCTTGTCAGCTTGGACGGTGACTGTTCCCGGCTTCCCGTTGACACGCATCACCTCGTTGACCATCGAGCCGGTGAGTTCCTCGTTGAGCTGCTCGTCTTCCCACCAGTAGCGGATGTCTTCAGAGGTAAAGGGGTGTCCGTCCGACCATTTCATGCCGCGCCGAAGGTGGAACGTCCACGATCGGTAGTCCGGAGAGTGCTCCCAGCTCTTGGCTGCATGTGGGACGATAGGGAAGCCCTGAGGCGAGAAGCGGACGAGGGTGGTATAGGTTGTTCGACTGGCCAGACCGAGATGATTCAGGCGCAGCCAGCTTCCTCCGTACGTCCCAATGCTCTCGTTGCCGCGAATGACACACGGTTCGGGCCCGACGCGTTCTGCCACGGGCGGGAGTTTGCCGGCGTCCACCAGGTTCCTCAGGATGACGGGTTCGCCCTTGGGGTGCCACGACGCCTTCTCACCTTCAGACAGGTCGACGTCGACGTGGAGGCGCAGTGGATTGGCTGGGTCGAAGGAGATGTCCCGCAACGCGGCTGCCGCTTCCAGTTCTTCGGCAGAATACTCGGCGAGAGGGGTGTGGGCGCTTGGGCCCGTAAGCCAGGCAAAGAACAGCAATACGGCGACAGTGCCGAACACGGTCAGCAGAGCAGTCAGGCTGCGTCGGAGCAGGTCTTTCATCCATCGCCTCTTGGGTACGCAGGGGAGCGGGAGACCTCGGAATATAGTCTCTCACGGCTGGTCCTGCGCAGGATCAGAGAAGGCGTTGGGGGGAGCGGCGAGCGCTCTCCGTTCCTCACGGTTTCCCGTTTTCTGGTCGATCGGGCATTGAGAAGTTTTCCCAGGCGGGGTAGCTTCCGAGAGGTCCTTGGAGAAACACGTGACCGAGGTCGCGGGAGGAACAGACCATGCGCATCACCGTCCTTAGTGGCAGTCCCAAGGGGGACATGAGCGTGACGTTGCAGTCTGTCCAGTACTTGGGCAAGACGCTGCCGGATCACAGCTTTGACGTGTACCACATCGGCCAGACCATCGCGAAGCTTGCCAAGAATGCGGATGCCTGGGATGATGTCATCGCCGCGGTGCGAACGTCCGATGCGATTCTCTGGGCCTTCCCGCTCTATGTGTTCCTGGTGCCGTCGCAGTATAAGCGGTTCATTGAGCTGGTCTCCGAACGCGGGGCTCAGGGCGCTTTCGAGGGGAAGTACGCTGCCGCATTGACCACGTCGATCAACTTCTTCGACCACACAGCTCACAACTACATCCACGGTGTCTGCGAGGACCTGGGGATGCGTTTTGTGGACTCGTTCTCAGCCGGGATGAATGACCTGACCGATGCTGGCCGCCGGGATCAGTTGCGGTGGTTCGGCGCAGATTTTGTCGAGGCAGTCGAGACGCAGACGGCTACAGCCAGGCGCTTTCCTCCGTTTGAGCCCTCAACGCTCGAGTATGCTCCGGGAGGACCGGGGAAGCGGTTCACGGCGGCGGGGAAGCGCGTTCTGGTGGTTGTTGATTCACTCCCCGAAGAGGGCAACCTCGCGAGGATGATACAGCGGTTTCGGCAGTCATTCGAGTATGAACCCGAACTTGTCAGCCTGGAGAATGTTGACATCAAGGGGGGATGCCTGGGCTGTATCCGTTGTGGCCTGAACAACGAGTGTCAGTACAGCGGCAAGGACGGGTTCATTGACTTCTACAATGAGAAGATCCGGGAAGCCGATATTCTGGTCATTGCGGGGACGATTCGAGATCGTTACCTGTCTTGGGAATGGAAACGCTTCTTTGACCGGAGCTTCTTCAATACCCATACGCCGACGATGGTCGGGAAGCAGTTGGCGTTCATCGTGTCCGGCCCGCTCAACCAGGTAGACAACCTCCGGCAGATCCTCATCGGGATGACGGAGTGGCAGGAGGCGAATCTGGCCGGCATGGTCAGTGATGAGTGCGCTGACTCGGAGACTCTGGATGGCCTGCTCGAGGGGCTCGCCAAGCGTTTGACGATGTGTGCGGACCGCGGAGTCGTGCGGCCGCGGACGTTCCTCGGCGTTGGTGGCGCCAAGATCTTTCGTGACGAAATCTGGGGACATCTCCGGTTCGCCTTCCAGGCCGATCACAAGTACTACAGCTCGCATGGCTTCTACGACTTCCCCCAGAAGGATCTGAAGACACGGCTGGTTAATTTGGCGATGATAACCCTCACGAAGATCCCCGCGTTCCGTGAGGAGTTTTTCAAGCGTATTCGTTCCGAGATGATCAAACCGCACTTGCGCATTCTGGACCAGATGGACGCGCAGGGGGAAGCAGAGGACCGACATGCTGATTGACATCCACACACACTGTTGCAGGCCGCGGCACCCGAAGTTGACCCGCCCGAACGGCAGCCATTACCCTTCGCCCGAACGGCAGATAGAGATGATGGATGCGGCTGGTATCGACATGGCGGTCGTCATGAGTACGCTGAGCCCGGAGTGGCGGTACACGATTGTGACGCCCGAGGAGACGTTGGATATCTGCGCTCAGTACCCGGATCGCCTTATTCCCTTCTGCAACATGGATCCGCGCTACCTGACGAACAGCCCCAATGCGGACTTCTCATCGCTTCTCTACGCCTACAAAGAAATGGGCTGCAAAGGGGTTGGGGAGTGTATCTCCAATCTGTCGTTCGATGATCCGCTTTGCATGAACTTCTTCGGCCATGTGGAGAGGTCGGGTCTGCCGTTGACGTTTCACATTGCTCCGCAGGCCGGCGGCTGCTATGGGTTCATCGACGAGGTGGGATTGCCTCGCCTTGAGCGTGTATTGGCGGCATTCCCCGAGCTCGTCTTCCTGGCTCATTCCCAGCCTTTCTGGGCGGAGATCAGCACGGATGTGATTCAGGACGGGAAACGGGTGGGATACCCCAGGGGGCCGGTCACTCCCGGACGGGTTGTCGAACTGATGCGCCGTTATCCCAATCTGCACGGTGACCTGTCGGCCGGCAGCGGCTTCAACGCGATCAGCCGTGACCCTGAGTTTGGTTACGGCTTTCTCAAAGAGTTCCAAGACCGCCTCTACTTCGGTACGGATATCGCGAACGATCCGCAGGAACTCCCGGTTGTTCCGTATTTCGCCGAGCTGGGGGAGAAGCGGCTTATCTCGCAGGAAGCCCACGCGAAGATCACTTGGCGGAATGCTGATCGCTTGCTTGGGCTCGGGCTGGCGTGACCGGTACGCAGACGAGATGCTTCGGCGGGGGAGCCGGGCGCTTGAACTTCTTGCGGACCTGCAGCCATCCTGCCACCGTGAAGAAGACGAGAGTGGCCACAAGGGCGATCACGGTTGGGATCCTGTTTCGCCACTTCTCGCCAACCAGCTTCTTCCTCCCATTGAGGTAGAGCAGCGTGCAAGCCATAAACGGCATGAATCCCGCCCCAATGACTGCGTAATACTTCTGGATGTCCCGGAAACCGAACTTCAGTGACACCATCGGGATGATGGCCAACCCGTACATGTACCATCGGTAGTGTCGCGATGTCGTCCCCACGCGCTGCTTGTGCTGCTCCGGAGAATCCCCGGCGCACATGCTGTAGAAGTCGGCGAAGACGTAGGGGACGGCCTGCCAAACACCGAGGAGGCTGCTGAACACAGCCCCCCATGCCCCCAGAAGGAAGGCCCAGCGGCCGGCGGGACCGAGTGACTGTCCGAGCTCGTCTGCGAGGGCGACGACCAGGCCCGCTCCCTTTCCCGCTACGTTGGCCCGCGCACCGATTATGACCATGGCCAGTCCGAAAATGGCGGTAGCCACATAGCCGACTCCGAGGTCGATTCTACAGGTCTTGAGATCTGCCGGTGACGTCCGTCCCTTCTCGCGGATCCAGTAGCCATAGCAGATGATTGTGAGCGTTCCGCCGACTCCCCCCATCAGAGCGATCGTCCATGCCAGCCCTCCGGTATCCATTTGCGGGATTGTCGGTATCACCGCACCATGCAACACGGCGCCCCAGTCGGGCCGGATGAGCACGGCGGTGATGCAGACCGTGACGAACATGACGGCGATACATACGCTCATGATTTTCTCAAACAGACGGTAGCCGCCCAGCCGAATCAGCACCACACCCAGCAGGCTCTGGGCTATCCCGAAGATGATCTTGCCCGTGGACGCTTTGGCGAAAATGGGGATCATGGCGTGAACAGTGACGCCACAGGCGCTGATCAAAGCTGCCCCAACGAAGAAGCTCCAGGGGAAGAGGTAGAGAGGGAAAATGATCTTGAAGGGCAGGCCGATGTGTTGCGTGCATCCCTCCATGAGGGTTGTCCCGCTGGCCAATTGCCACCGCGTGAGTCCCTCGCTCAGTACGTACTTAAGGAATGCGCCGAGGAGCACAGCCCACAGCACGGCGAGCCCCAACTTGTTTCCGCTGAAGCTTGCGGTCGCCAAATCGCCGGCGCCGACGCCGGTGGCTGCGACCAATATGCCCGGGGCGACGATTGCCAGAAGGTCCCGGATGGTCATGCGCTGCGGGAGGGAAGTGGGGGTGTCAGGCATTATCAATCCTCACGGGGGTGATGTCGTCTGCCAGAGGGAAGCTGAACACGCGCGAGAAGAAGTAGAGTTCTCCCTCCAGGGCCCGGCATATGTTCGAGGCTTGTCGGAAGCCATGTTGTTCGCCTTCGAACTCGAGCAGAGCGACAGGAATCTGTCGTGACCGGAGAGCGTCGACCATCATCGTGGCCTGGTTGGGAGGTACGATCTTATCTTCGAGGCCTTGAAAAAACACGACGGGGCAAGTGATCTTGTGGGCGGAGTGGATGGGAGACCTCCCCTTGTATATCTCCCTCTCTTCCGGATAGGCACCGATGAGTTGATCCAGGTAGCGGGACTCAAACTTGTGCGTCTCCATGGCCAACGCCTCACAGTCGCTTACGCCGTAGTGGCTCGCACCGGCACTGAAGACATCGCGGAAGGCGAGACAGGCCAGCGTGGTGTATCCTCCGGCACTTCCGCCGGTAATGGCCATCCGCTGACGATCGACACGACCGGAATCGGCAAGGAAGAGAGCCCCGTTACAGCAATCGTCCACATCCACCACACCCCAAGCCCGGCGCAACCGATTCCGGTACGCTCTGCCGTAGCCTGTGCTGCCGCCGTAGTTCACATCCAGGACGGCAACGCCTCGGCTGGTGTAGTACTGAATATCCAGGCGTAGCGAGGAGGATGTCGAAGAGGTCGGGCCGCCATGGACCTTCACCACGAGCGGGGGAAGTTCTCCCGGAGGAGCAGCATAGCGGGGGTTCGTTGGCTCGTAGAACAGGCCGTGCGCGGTACGGTTCTCTGCTGTTGGGAATGTGACCGCATGGGGGAGGGCCAGATATGCGGTGTCGAAGGGGAGATCGGTGGCCGTCTCCAATTCCCGGAACTCGCCGCTTCGACTGTCCAGGACGACGATGGCAGATGGGCGATCAGGTCCCCCCCCGATGAACACCACACGGCCACCATCGGCGTGCACGGATGTTACGCTGGTGTAGGGCAGGGCGATGTCTCTGGTTACACCCGTTGCCAGATCCTTGATCATCAGGTGCGACGTGCCGTCCTTCTGGTAGGCGCAGACGGCTGACTCGGCGGAAAGGAAGGCGTAGCTGGCGATCCCGAACACCCAATGAGGCGTGGTAAACTCAGCCGGCTCTGCCGTAACGGAGTGGACCTGTTGGCCGTCCCAGCGATACACGTTCCACCAGTCGCTGCGGTCAGAAATCAGATAGAGCGTTCCGTCCGGTGACCAGCGCGGTTCGGCCGCTGCTTCTTCAAGGCCACCCGCGACGCGTTGCATGTTCCCGAGGAGACCCTCATTCGTGCGCGTGCCTACCCAGACCTCCGCGTTGTCCCAGGGCATGTTCGGGTGGTTCCAGGTCAACCAGGCAAGCTGCCCGCCATCCGGGCTGGTTCGAGGAGCAGCATAGAAGTCAGCTCCGTGCACAAGGGATTTCAGTGCCCCTGTCTCCGGGTCGATGGTGACGATTGAGCTGGTGGGCTCCCCAGTGCCGGTGTGGTCTTCGCAGACCGCAACCAGTGTCTGACTGCTTGGCGACCATTCCAGATCGGCGAAGCGTCTGCCTGGTGTGTGGGTCAGCTGTCGGACCGTTCCTCCCGGCGTAAGGAGGTAGACCTGCTGGTCTGAGTCATTCACGGCGAAGAGTCTGTCAGGCCCGAATGCGAGAGCGCCTCCTCCGTATTCATGGACGCGAGTGCGAGCATTGAAGTCCGGCGGCAGCAGTTCACGGGCTGGTTCGTCCCCTTGAGATTCCATGACCACATAGCGCCCTCCTTCGGTGGGGCGCATTTCTGCCCAGACGATCCGCTCGCCGCAGATCCTCACTTCTCCCAGGCGTTTCGATCCGGCGGCAATCTGTTGGGCTGAGATAGGGGATACCCACGAGCCGTACGGGGCCGTTGTGAGGGATGGCGTTTCCATGGGGGCGGTGTTCTCCAAAAGGGCAACGTTGTCACGTTCCGTCGTGTCGGCACAGTATCTCCGGTTAAAACCAGTATGCGTTCACGGGGCAAACGCGAGTGCCAATGACACACCCACGTTACCCCTGAGAACAACCCAAGGAACTGACCACGGATTACACTGATTCCACGGATACCGGAAAGAGGGATTGGGAGT
>JABHEG010000218.1 GCA_018676675.1 Lentisphaerota bacterium | reverse complement strand
TCCTCCTTGCGGATCGGGACCAGTCATGGTTGCGGTACCTCCCGTGTACCCAAAAAGACCGATGGCTACGTAACGTCCTGTAGAAGAGGATGTTAGGGAAGATGGTGGAGCTGATCGGGATCGAACCGACGACCTGTACGTTGCGAACGTACCGCTCTAGCCAACTGAGCTACAGCCCCACGTGCTCCTTTCGGAGAGCCCATACTGTACTGTGCACGGAGAGTGATTCAAGCTCCACTGAGGACGGATCGTGGCAGATGGTTCACGGTTCAGCGGTTCAGCGGTTCAGCGGCTCACGGCTTCTCTGGAACGGCGCCCAGCCGACCTCGAACCCCGCAGGATGCTTGTTTCCGCAACGCGCTTCCCGAAGGGCTACTCGAGCCCGACGAGCCCTTTGATATACTGGCACCGTCCGAAGAGCTCACTGCCCGGATTCTTGTGCTGGCTCAGCTTCCCGCGAGCATCGGCCACAGTGGCGAAGCCGGAGGTCTCCATCCACTGCTCCAGTTCATCCAGAACGCGCCCGATCTGAGGGAGGCCGTGCATATACAGCGCGGAACAGATCTGGGCGGTACGGGCTCCCGCCAGCAGAGCGCGGGCAACGTCCAGCCCGGTGTGGATTCCAGTGGCGGCCGAGAAGTCGGTAGCAATCTTGCCTGAGAGAAGCGAAATCCAGCGCAGGGCCACGCTCAGCTCGGCAGGTGAGCTGTAGGGATTGTCAACCGTGACACAGAGCTTGTTGGGGTCGATGGTTGGGCGGTAAAACCGGTTGAACAACACGGATCCGTTGCCACCCGCCTGTCGGAGTCTGAGGATCAGCTGTGGGACGCTTGTGATGTAAGGACCAAGCTTGACGGCGATGGGGATGTCGACTGCTTCCCGGGCGGTCTGCACGATCTGCACATACCGTTCCTCAATCTCCTCGCTGGTAACGGTCAACGTTTCCGGCATGATGGCGATATTCAGTTCAAGGGCGTCCGCCCCGGCGGCGGCAACTTCAGTGGCGTATTCCTGCCACCATTCTGCTGAGACACAGTTGATACTGGCGATTACAGGAATGTCGACGCTTTCCTTACAGCTGCTGACGACCGCCAGGTACTCACGCGTCCCGTACTGCATCCCGATGTCCGCTTCCATGTACTCGAATACTTCACTGTGCCATTGTTCCTCAGCGGCGAGTGAGTTGTCGAGTCCTGAGCTATTCATGCGGATCTGTTCTTCGAAGAGGGACTTCAGTACGACTGCCCCTGCTCCTGCGTCGGCACACTTTTTGACGCCCTTGGCATCCATCGTGAGGGAACACGCTCCGATGACAAGGGGATTCCTGAGCTCGAGGCCAAGGTAGGTTGTTGCGAGATCTGCCATTGCTGTCGTTCCAACTGCTGCTTGCTGTCGTATTTGTCTTTCGGTCCAGATGAGCGTTCCTGGTGGTCGCAGGATCCTCATCCAGGCCTTTTCGGCGTTGTCTTGGTCCGCAGGTTTCCCCGGTAGCGCGTGCGGCCCATCCCTGCAACAGGCATAGCCTGCCGATGCGTCACGTTCTCACAGTACGAAGAGAAGCGCTGTTGTCAACTCACGGGGAGTGATTGGTTGTTGAGTGACCGCACGCGAGAGGCGCTTTCGCCTGGCTCTCCTGAAACAAGAGGCTGGTTACGGAAAACCGGCTCCTCCAAGGGCGTCGTCAAAGGGACACGTGATGCAGGCGCCGCATCTCCTATGCGCATGCGGCCCAGACGGCCGCGTTCTCAGAAGCGAGGGTCCGGTCGGGAAAAGGGGAGGGGAGTCAGCGGTTCTCCCGGTCCAGGGCGACCATATCCTGGTATTTGAGGCGGTCGCCGCCAAAAATATCCAGTGCGCTCCCGACGGTGAAATCGACGGCCCCGTTCCCAACTCGGTCGATTTCCTCGATATCGTTCAGGCCGGCGATACCTCCTGCGTAAGTGGTGGGTAAGGGACTCTCGTTGGCGAGTCTATCGAGCAACACAGCGTCGACGCCGGCTTGGCGCCCCTCAACATCGACGGCGTGCACGAGGAACTCAGAGCAGTGTTCCGCAAGCCTGGTCAAGTTGTCGTGGTCCACGGTCACTCCGGTCAGTGTTTGCCAACGATCAGCCGCAACGACATACCCGGCCTCTGTCTGCCGGCAACTGACGTCCAGGACAAGGCGTTCACGCCCGACTGCCTGGACGAGGCGCCCAAGGCGGTCCCAGTGGACTCGCCCCTCGCAGAAGACGTACGATGTAACAATCACTTTCGCTGCTCCGTGTTCGAGCCAGGAACCGGCAGTCTCCGGAGTTATCCCACCACCGATCTGCAATCCTGACGGGTAGGCCTCAAGTGCCTCGACTGCGGCTTCCTCGCTGCCTGGCCCGAGCATGATAACGTGCCCACCCACCAAGCCATCGCGGCGGTAGAGTTCGGCGAAGTAGGAGGCCGGTTGCCGGGCTTCGAAGTTGGTTTCTATCGCGCTCGCGTCGCCGTCCTGGAAGGTTGAGCCGACGATTTGCTTGACGCGGTTCGCGTGCAGATCAATACAGGGCCTAAAGCGCACGGGGATGGACTCTCCTGTTCAATGGCGGAATTGCGAGGGGAGGGGGCTTACTGATCGGCGGCTCGGATCTGGTCGCGCAGCATAGCTGCTTCCTCATAGCGCTCTGACTCTATGGCCTGAGCCAGTCTGCCTTTCAGGTCCTTGAGCCGCGGCTGTTTGCTGGGCTGTGCCTCGTCGAGATCTTCTTTGTCTTCCGTTGTTTCATTCAGAACCAGAGCGGCTTCGGCCATGACCTTTTCATCGACGAAGATCGGTGCTTTGGTTCGGAGGGAGAGGTTGATGGCGTCACTTGGCCGGGAATCAATGACGAGGGTCTTCCCATGGGCCGACATGACCAGTCTTCCGTAGAACGTACCCTCTTCCAGTTTCCATATTTCAATCCGCTTCAGTTCGGCTCCCAGGGCTTCCAGCACATTTGTGAAGAGGTCATGGGTCATTGGTCGGGGCAATTCCACCCCATTCAGGCGGAACACGATTCCCTGGGCTTCGGGCGGCATGATGAAGATCGGCAGGGTGCGGTCGTCCGACTCGCTCTTGAGCAGGACAACTGGGCCGACATTGGAGATTGACAGGTCAGAGACAGTTACTCGCAACATGTTCAGGGTTCGCTTTCTCAAGGAGTGCGGGCCTGGCGCCGCGCTCCCAGGGGGGGGCACGGCGCACCCTCGTTCCAAGCGGTTCAGGTCAGGGCGCACACTGATCCTCGTCGCTTGGCAGTGGGCTGTCCCAACTGCCGCATTTTCTTATCTACCAATAGTGGGCCATGAGGCTCTCGTCCAGACTCGTCGGGAAGGGATGGTTCTTCCGTCCGTCTCTTTCAATCGTTTCACCCCGGGGTATACTGCATTCGTTCAGCAGTTCGCCCTTCCGAGCCGAGGCCTGCCGTGTCACCTTTTTTACTGTCCCATGTTCGGGAGGGGACGGTGTTTTCTGGAGAGTCGTGTGACGAGCGAGAGTCAAGAGCAGATTCTGGTGCTGGGGCTGGGGAAGAGTGGTTTTGCCGCAGCCGAACTGGCGGCATCTCGGGGCGCTGCTGTGACCGTACTGGACGAGGGTGGTTCCCCTGAACTGCGAGATCGCGGAGAACAACTGCGGCGGCGGGGTGTGGACACCCGGCTTGAGTGGAACGAGGACACGTGGAGTGAGGTGGCACCGGAGTTGGTGGTGATCAGTCCCGGCATTCCTCCGGACAGTTTCCTGGGGCGGATCGCGCAGAGCAGTTCTTGTCCGGTTGTGGGGGAGATTGAGTACGGGTACCGGTACTGTTCCTGCCCGATACTTGCCGTCACTGGGACGAATGGGAAGACCACGACGGTCGAGCTTCTCGTTCATGTCCTCACACATGCGGGATACTCGGTTCTTGCCGCGGGGAATACGGGCCGCCCACTGTCCGATGCGGCCGCCCGTTCGTCCGATCTGGACTTTCTCATCGTCGAGGTCAGCAGCTTCCAGCTTGAGCATATTGTAGACTTCGCGCCGCTGGCCGGGGCCATTCTGAACGTGACCCCTGACCACTTGGACAGGTACCCTTCCTTTTCGGCCTATCGACAGACGAAGTTCCGGTTGGCCACGGCGCTGAATTCGCCCCGCGACCTTGTCATTTGCGAGGATCTGACCGGCACGCCGGAGTTCCAGGACAGCTGTCAGTGTGATGACGCGATTCCTATCCTGTTCGCTCCCAGCGAGAGTCTGGTCGCAGATTTTTTTCTGGGAGACGATGGTGTGCTCTACGAGCGGGTTGAGGGAACGTGCGTGGCGTTGCTTGACCAAGCTGCCCTCAGGCTGAGCGGGCGGCACAACGCGGCGAATGTTCTTGCGGCGCTGGCGCTGGCAAAGATCGCCGGCATTGCCCCCGCGGAGCTGGTCCCGCATCTGCGGACATTTGTACCCAGCGCTCATCGACTTGAGCTTGTGACCGTCCATCGCGGGATCCGGATTATCAATGATTCGAAAGCCACGAATGCCGACGCCATGGCAAAGGCCATCCTGACGTGCGCCGAGCAGGGAGGGGCGGGCGGAATCCTCTTGATTGCGGGTGGTGTGGCGAAGGGGCAGGATTTCGATTCTCAAGCCCCGGTGGTCGCTCGACACGTAAAGGACGTTTTTCTAGTCGGAAGATGCCGCGAGCGACTGGCGAAACAATGGAATCACGTGGTATCTTGTAAGATGTTTGTATCGCTTGCAGCGGCAGTCGATGCTGCTCTTGACAGCGCTGACTCCGGGGACACGGTTTTGCTCTCACCGGGGTGCGCTAGTCACGACATGTTTTCCGATTATGCCGATCGTGGACGAGAGTTCTGTGCGCTAGTTAGAAGGAGAGTTGGGGAATGATCAGCCTGACGCCGATCCGCTTGACAGTCCGGTCGCTTGGAATTGTGGTTGCTTTGGCCTGCGTTGTGCCACTGGGAAGCGGCTGTCGGAGACTGCGCTTAAGGATGCCGAAACGTAAACCGACTGCTGTGTTGCTTGGGCCACGCGAGATCGTTCCTCCTCCGTTTCGGGCGCCGACGGCGTCGGTCAGGATGTCTGGCGGGATGTCTGGCGGGCCTAGTCCGCTGATGATCCCTGCCACGGTTTCCCCGACGGTTATCGAGCTGCCTACTCCGGTGGTCCGGCCGGTTGATCCTGTGGTTGTTCCGGTCGAGCCCACACTTGTGCTTCCTCCGCCGATCAAGAGCAAACCCCTGACGTATACGCTGAAGAAGGGCGATACGCTTTGGGGCATCGCCCTCATGTATGGCGTGACGCAGCAGGAGATGGCCGTCCAGAATAACATCAATCCGGGCGCCGAGAAGAAGCTGAAGCCGGGAACTGTTCTGGAAATTCCGCCGGGCGGCAGGTTCATCCCGCCGGAGAAGCGCCCCAAGATCAAGCCTAAGGCCTCGACTCCGAGGAAAACGATCAAGACGACCGTGACGTCATCGTCAAGCGGCACTGCGACGGTAGCCCGGCAGGCTTTTCCCGCTGATGGCAAGTATATCGTTAAGTCCGGGGACAGCCTGTGGGTGATTGCGAGGCGTTTCGGCCTGAAGAGCGCCGCGATCCGTGAAGCAAACAGTCTGAAGACAGATGTGCTGCAGCCGGGCCAAGTCCTGGTGCTTCCGAAACCGCAGGGCGGGACTGTCCTCGTTCCTGTTACCGTGCCCAAGAAGACATCGTCGGGCGGGGCAGTTTTTCCCCCGAAGAAGACGGTGACTCCCAGCGGCAGTCAATCCAAGGTGTTGCTGCCCCCGGTGAAGGAGTCCGTGGTTGAGACCATCAAGGTCCCCACTACCGTGCCGGCGTTGGACCGTTCCTTTCCCAAGACCCTTGAGCATACGGTAAGCAAAGATGAGACGCTGGAGATCATCGCTGACATGTATGATACCAAGGTTCAGGAGGTCAAGGCTGCCAATCCGACGATAAAGAGTGATGCGGATCTGCGGGAGAACATGAAGATTCTGGTGCCCTACCACTAATGGGCGCTGGGATATCATGCGGCATCATCGGCCTGCCCAATGTCGGCAAGTCGACGCTCTTCAACGCGATCACGCGGTCGGGGGCTCGGGTCGCGAATTTTCCCTTCTGCACCATCGAACCCAATATCGGGACGGTGGCTGTCTCGGATGAACGGCTTGCCCGTCTAAACGCGGTTGAGCAACGTCCCAAGGCGATTCCTGCCGCGGTCGAGTTTGTTGACATTGCCGGTTTGGTTGAGGGGGCTTCTCGCGGTGAGGGGCGTGGCAACGACTTCCTGGAGAACATCCATCACGTCGACCTTCTGGTCCATGTCGTGCGCTGCTTCAGCGACCCCAATGTTGCCCATGTACGGGCTGACCTGGATCCCTTGGACGACATCCGGACGATCAACCTGGAGCTTCTTCTGGCCGACCTGAGCACAGCGGGGAAGGCCATCCAGAATCTGACGAAGAAGAGCCGAAGCGGGGATCCTGCTGCTCGGGAAGCACTGGCGGCCCTGACTAAGCTCCACGACCACCTTGACGCCGAGCAACCTGCCCGAACGGCGGGGCTGAGTCCAGTGGAATGGCGAGCCATCCGCGACTATCGCTTCCTGACTCGAAAACGGGTGATGTACGTTGCCAACGTGGATGAAGGCTGCCTTCCCGGGCTTGAGAACGAGATGGTGGCGGCCATACGCTCATACGCCGTCGAGGAAGGGAACACGGTCCTCCCCATCTGTGCCGGGGTTGAGGCCGAGCTGGCTGAGCTTGATCCGGAGGAAGCGGCAGAGTTTATGGCTGAACTGGGGCTGGAAGTGAGTGGCCTCGACCGAGTGGTGCAGGAATGCTACAAGCAGTTGGGGTTGATCACGTTCTTCACCGTTGGCGAGAAGGAAGTCCGGGCGTGGACAACCAGAGCCGGCAGCACGGCACCGCAGGCCGGTGGGGTGATCCACACGGACTTTGAGACGCTTTTCATCCGGGCGGAAACAACTGCATTTGCGGATTTTGAGGCGTGCGGTTCCCGGCACGAGGCGAAGGAGCATGGCCGAATGCGGGTGGAAGGCAAGGATTACGTGGTCCAGGACGGGGACATTCTCTTCTTCAGGATCGGACGCTGACTGGCCCTCAACGCAGAATCGCGCTTATTCGCCCTTCTTGTAGAGCTTCTCGATCCGTTCAGCCACATCCTTGTAGTTGACGTCGACTGTGTAGATCTCTTTCAGGGCCTGGCTCGCCTCTTCCGGGCGCTCGGCTTCTTCCATTAGCAGGGCCAGAGAGTACAGGATGTCTTTCTTTTCGTCGTTCATTTTGTCGCACTCGCCCAACGCCGCGGTGAGCTGCTCGATGGCCATGTCGTTCAGGCCCTTTGCGGCCATGCATTTTCCCATGGCGGTGAGAGCTCGGCGGCGGAACTGCGGGTTCCTCTGAGCGGACTGGAACTCCTTGAGAGCTTCATCAAGGCGTTCGTTGTTGAAGTAGAGTTGGCCCAGCTCAAAGTGGTAGGAGGCGTCGTTCGGGTAGCGTTTCACGCGCTGCTCGTACCGTTCGAGGATGTTGTCCTGTTTCTGCTGCTCGATTTCGGCGATTCTCTCGTTTGCTTCCTCTTCCCGCGCGGCATCCTCGGAGGCGTAGTCACGCCATTGGGCGATGGCGTCGTCGAATCGGGCGCTGAGTACACCGGTGATTGCGCTGTCGATGGCGGGGTCCATGGTACCACTGACTTCGGCCACTGCATTGTAGTGCTCCAGGGCCTTGTCAAATTGCCTGTCCTGATTGTATAGGTCGGCCAATTTCTTGTGGTTCCCGGCGGTTGCCTGTTCGGCCAGCTTCTCCTCGGCCGCGCGAATGAGCGAATGGAGCGTTTCCTCATCCCGAGCCCCGATGCGTTCCTGCTGCTCCAAGGTCTGGGCTTCGTCTTTATCTTTGATGATATCGCGGTAGCTCGAGGCCTGCTCCCACTTTCCTTCTTCCAAGGCGGCCATGGCTGTGGCCTGCTTGAGTGCGTTCTCGAAGGAGAGGTCGTTGGGGCGGAGCGCGCAAAGCTGTTGCCGTACCTGCAGTGACTTGGACCGGTCGCCCACCTTCTCGTAGAGTTCGGCCAGCTTCTGAAGCGTCCCGATGTGCTTGGGGTTGTACCTTGCGGTTGCCTCCAACGCGTTGATGGCGACCATCGGCCACCCGGCGGCTACGGCACACTGGACCAGGAACATGACGGCGGGGACGCTGGAGGGATCTGCCTCCATAGCTTGCTCGGCGATATCCAGAGCTTCGGCGACTCGCCCTTTCCGGAGCAGACCCGGCCCTTTGATGAAGATCGCCAGAGCGCTTTTCAGCAGGGCTGATATTTTGGTGCCCATGCTAATTGTGCTGCCATGGGACTCAAGCTGTGCCAGGCGAAGGGCCAGGCGGGCTTCGGTGCAGCCTGGCTCGTTTTGAAGCAGCGTTCGTAGCATCTGGAACGCGTAGCTGTAGTTCTTTTGGGCAATGGCGTCCTTCGCGCGGTCGAATGTCCCTTTCTGCGGGCTGGAAAGCTCTGCGATGCGCTTTGTCTTCAAGGCCATCTTACACCTCATTCAGTCTGACTGAACCGGGAGCCAAGCCCAATGCAGGTTCCTGGCCGTTGTGTCCTGAGTTGGCAATATAGCGAAAGCGACCTTGGAATACAAAAGCAAACGACCTGCCCTGGCACCCCCTCAGCCAAGTGGGGGAGCTTCCACATGGCTCGGGGGACTTTCTCCCTCCATCGGACGCAGGTGGCCCAAGCAATCCCTGGAGCCAAAGACTCCGTCGTCCCGCCACATGAGACTGACGCATTGCCTGCCCTGGGGCACAGGTGCAGGGCAATCAGCGGTTTCGGAAGAGGAGCGGATAGTCCGCCGCGAATTTTTCCACGTTCTTGGGGGTGACGATTCGGCATTGGTCTCTGAGGATACGCCGGGCTTCATCCTCTGACGTCGCTCGTGCGGCTGTACGAGCGGACCGGTAGTCCAACGCAGCCACCACCCAACCGCGTTGAATGGCGGGGAGCATGCCTGCGAGTGACCCAGAGGCCAGGGCAAAGGCGGGGCGCTTGTCGCTGGGGAGCTTCCAAGTCTCGAGCCGTTCGTAGTCAGATGGCAAATCGACGTATGAGACAACCAGGTTGCAGACTGCATACTCCTTCAGCAGGCTGTCCAAGACTTCCGCAGAGTACCAATACTGAAGGGGCGGGTTCCAAGAGGAAGATACCGATGATGCCTGCCCACCATCACCTTCGTCGGTCTCGACCACGGCCCGGAACTTCGGGAAGTCTACGGCGTGAAGCGTTACCTGGTCAGCGAAGCCTGCGCGTAAGCCGTCAAGGAAGGCATTCTTCCTTCGTCGCCCTTCTTTGCCTCCATCCGTCCCACCGGGCTGGACGATGACCAGCGCCTGACTCCCTTTGTGCAGCTGGGCCAGGTGCTCGCCCATGAGGCGTCCGGCGATTTCACTTCTCTCGGTGTAATCGACCACGACGGTCTCCCCTTCTCCGTCGCTGCCTTTGCAGCTCCTGAAGAGGGCGGTGGGGCCCATGATGACGATGGCCAGCACTGTCAACGCCCCCAGCAGAGACAGGGCCGGGCGTTGACGGACTACATCGCGGAGTGTGAGCTCCTTCTTCTCCTGGCCGTCGGCGACTCCCCCGTAGCTGATTTCGGGTTCGTCTTCAAGCCGCCGGCGGGACCGAGTCGTCCGTTTCCGGACAATGGTGAGGTCAGGGCGCCACTCGCCATCGTCTCCACCGGGGGCTGAGCCCGATGAGTCGCCGCCTGCATAATCAACGTGTGTGTCTGTGGTCGACTTCCTTGGTTCTCTGCCCTTCTTGAAGTAGCTGAGCCCCGGTTTCCATCCATCCGCAGCTCCCTCTTCGTCGACCCAGAAGTCTTCCTCGTCCTCTCTGGGTTGGGGATCTTCCGGGCTGGCTTCAATGTATTCCTGGACGACCTCAGTCTCGTTGAGTCCGTTGTCGGTGGGGGCTGACTCAGGGATTTCCGGGCCGGTCTCGGAGACTTCGCTTGGGAGCTGAGTCATGATGTCGGGGTGTGAACCGGCGGCGGTCGGGGGCAGAGAGAGCGTTGGGATGGAGAAGCCTGGGACGGCTTCGGCATCGGGTTTCGGCTGCGGCGTGGGAGCCAAGTCGGTGGGGTCTTGCAGGTCGTCGTCCAGGTCTTCCAAAGCTGCTTCGGTGGAAGGTGGTTTCCGCTCCGGTGCGGCTGCTGGGAACTCAAACCCGGTGATATCCTCGGCTGGATACCAAAGGTCGAATTCATCACACGTTACCGGGTCATCGCGCCAAACTCTCCCGGTTCTGGCGAGGAGAAGGATCTCGCGGTCGTTGAATGGGCCGTGGACTTCGCCTTCACGTGAGTAGTACCAACTGCGCATGTCTCTTGGCCGTCTCCGCAAGCATCGGTTGGATGCACGTCCGCCGTACTGCCGGGGCCGAGGCCACGTTCTCGATCGGCTGCGGTGCACATGAGCGGGCCACTTGGTGGGATGCTTTGAGGTGCTCTCCGCGTCAGGTGGCAACAGGTGAATATAGGTTCAGAGACCCTAGGTTACCAAAGGCAGCCATGGTCCCGGTCCAGTTTGCCCGGATTGCGCTGGCGATTGGGAGCGAATCGATCGGGTCAGGAGGGGGCTTTTTGGCAACCGGCTCACGCAGGGCCTATATTGAGCAGCCTTGGCAGTTGCAGATGGCAGGTTTCCCAGGAGGCCCAGGGGAACACTGCGCCGCTGGAGATCGCGTGTGGAGATTCCACTTCCGAATAATGAACAGGACGATCGTTTCTTCCTGCAGGAGATGCGTGACCTGACCGAACGGCTCCGGCCGGACTCCCAGCTTGGTCAGTATGTTCTCAGGGAACGTGTTGGGGTTGGAGGGATGGGAGCTGTTTTTCGTGCGGAGGACACGACGTCGGGTGATCTCGTGGCTATCAAGGCTTTGGTGCCCCCGAAACAGCGTCGACAGGTTGATACACTTGCCCGTTTCCGGGTCCAGGCTGCGCTGCTGGCCGGGCTAAGGCACGAGAGTGTGGTTTCCATTCGGGATATCGGGCGCCACGCAGACATCTGCTATTTGGTGATGGATCTTGTTCTCGGGCCCGAAGAAGGGCCGGTCAGCCTGCAGGAGTACGCGAACTGGTTTGAGGGGATGGTTGCTCCCAGCGAGGTCCTTGAGCTTTTCGACCTGCTTCTCAAGGCCTTTGGCCACTTCCATGCTCACAAAATTGTCCACGGCAATATCAAGCCGCAGAATGTGCTCTTGAACTGCGTGAGCCGCACTGAGGAGACGTGGGAGGCGAAGGTTGTCCTGTCGGATTTTGGCTTGTCCCGGATCATGGGAACAGACTTTGTGGTGGAATCGGTGCGCAAGACGGTCCAGGCCAAAGATGCCCGTTCGGCAACGGTGACGCGTCGGGCCCTGCCTCCCGATGCCAAGGCCATTCTGCAGAGCTACGACTACATGAGCCCTGAGCAGCGCAAGGGGCAGGGGTCGAGTCGGCGTTCGGACGTTTTCTCGCTGGGATTGATGTTCCTGCATTTGTTGACCGGCAAGAAGGTTATCGGTTTCCAGCCTCCCAGCAAGATCTGTCCGGGGATCGATTCTGACTGGGACACGTTCATTCTCCGGGCAACCGCCCAGAACAAGAGCCGGCGCTTCCGCAGCATCACGGAGATGCATGAAGCGCTGAAGCGACTCCGATGTTCATAGGTAGTGAGAACACATGACCGCGAAAGCGACATTTGGTCCTTATGTGCTTGGTGAGAAGGTTGGTGAAGGCGGGATGGGCGCTGTCTACCAGGCCCATCGAGGAAGCGATGATGGGCAGGAGCACTATGCCGTCAAGCTGCTTTCCGTGACCAACATCGATAGCGAGGAGGACAAGAAGCGTTTCCTGCAGGAGTGCAAAGCGCTGGAACACGTCCAGCATCCTCACATCCTGGAGTTGATCGACTACGGAGTCGAGGACGGCGTGCCCTATCTCGTCACTGAATTCTGCACGGACCGCAACGGTGCTTCCCTATCTTTGGGCGCGCTTGCGGAGCGCTGCAATGGCGTCCTTGAAGTCCATACGCTCAAGGTGCTCGTGCCCCAGATCTGTTGGGCGCTTTCCTACACTCACCAACTCGGAATGGTGCATCGCGATATCAAGCCGGAGAACGTTCTTCTGCAGGAAAATACCTATGGTGGTTTGACGACGAAGCTCGGAGATTTTGGTTTGGCCAGTGTCACGGTTGACTCCGACTACATTTGGCGCCCGTCCTGGGAAGAGGGTGAGGGTGAGACGACGGATGACGATGAGGCCGAGGAGGGGGGAAGCGATGAGGTGGATGGGAATTTCAGCGGGACCTACGACTACATGAGCCCCGAACAGATGGATGGAGAGCCCCTGGACGCGCGTTCTGATGTATTTTCTTTCGGTGTGATGCTGTATCGGTTGGCGACCGGGTATGACCGTGTGACGTTTGAGAAGCCAACTGAGATCAATGGCGAGCTTCCCGCATGGATTGACGAAATGGTGGCCCGGGCCATTGTTCCGGATCGCGAGGAGCGCGCCAAGAGCGCTCTGGAGTTGTTGTTCCTATTGCCTGATGATCTGCGCCCGGGAGGGATTCAGCGGAGCGTGGCATACTGATTGGTGAGCCCTGTTCCGGAATGCAGGAAGCCCGGGTTTTGAGGTGGTGGATGATACGGCGTCAGTGGCAGCGATGGCTTGCGGGAGGGGTGGCGGTTTGCCTTGTGATGACGGCGGCACGCGCGTGGCGTGTCGACCATGCGGATCCCCCCAGGGAACCAGCTCTTCGAGCTCAGATACGCCGTTTTGCCAAAGAGCTGCGTGCTCTGCAAATCCTGGAACGGAAACGGGCCTGGGCTTACCCGGGGCTTGCTTCACGGCAGGCGTCGTGGAATGCAGTCAAAGCCCAGCTGATTCTGCATCAGACGAAGCCGAACGATCCCAAAACCGTCGCGTCAAAAGCACTTCGGGACCGACTACGGGGGACGTTTTTCCGCCTGATGGTCGCCCGCTCACAGAGCCTCTACGGCGTGCGTGAGATGCGTGAGGAGGGAGGGGCAAAGCTCCGCGCTTGCTGGTCCCGCATCGACGGAACACTCCAGCCTTATTCTCTTCGCTTCCCCCACGGGTATGACCCCACAGTCTCCTGGCCACTGGTTGTCTCTCTCCATGGCCATGGGTGGTACAGACCATTCCAAGGGCATCCCGCGCCCGATCGCCGTGGCGTGTTCTCGCTGTCGCCCCACGGTCGGGGAGCAACGGACTATAAGGAACAGGGCGAGGAAGCGGTCCTGGGAGCGATCGAAGATGTCTGCCTCGACTACAACATAGATAGGGAGCGGATCTATGTGACGGGCGGCTCGATGGGGGGAACCGGGAGCTGGCAGCTCGGTTGCGGCTATGCAGACCGGTTTGCCGGGATCATGCCGATTGCGGGGAACGCCGACTCGCAGGCATGGACAGAGCGGTGGGGCTGGAACCAGAGCTTTGATAGCCGGAACACTGCGTTTCGGGACTGGCTCCAAGAGACGCACAGCGCCCGGGCACACGCCCGGAATTTGGTCAACCTGCCGACCTATGTCGTCCACGGCAGTGGTGACAGCGTCGTTCCCCCTGAGCATGCCCGTCGTATGGTCGCTGCGCTACGCGCTTTCGACGCTACTGTCGAGTTTCGAGAGTTCCCGGGTGTCGCTCATGGAGGCTTTCCTGGGGTGCTGACACGGGAGGGACTTGCGTGGATGTGCGGTCGCGTGAGGGAGCGGTATCCCAGGCGTGTTCTCTGGCGAAGTGCCCTGTTGAGGACCGGGAAGGCCTACTGGGTACGATTTGTCCGCTTGCAGAGACCGGTCGAGTTTGGCGAAATCGAGGCTGAGGTCGTTGAGCCGAATCGAGTAAAGCTGCTAACCCGGAATCTTGCGGCGATGGAGCTTGAGGTGGCTCCTGAGTTGTTCGATGTCACTCGGGCTCTGGTCGTTGAAGCCGACGGGTGTGCGGTTGAAGTGCCGGCCACTGGAGAGCCTCGGTGGGTGCGTCTTCTGCGTGAGGCGGATGGCTCTTGGTGCTGTTCTCCGGCGGAGGATCGCGAGGAGGATGCTCTCGCCAAGCGAGCGGGCTTGGAAGGGCCGATAAGCGAGGCACTCATGGGGCCGTTCGTCGTGGTGGTGGGAACAGTGGGACAGGACCGGTTGACCCGAGACCTATGGATGGCGGAAGGCCGTGAGTTCGCGGCGGAGTGGAAGCGGCGAAACAACAGTTTCTGTCCCGTGATTCGGGACGTGGACTGGACGGAGAGCATCGCGAGCAGTCGGAACTTGGTTCTCCTGGGGGGGCCTGCCGACAACCTGGTTTCCGCCACGGTGGCCAGCGGCCTCCCGATGAGGGAACTGGAAACGCAGGTTCTGGAACGGTTACCGAGCGATCGCTCGGAACTGCGTCTTACAGGGCTTCACGAGGCGTCCGACGTAGGGCTCATGATGCTCTACCCGAACCCGTTGTACCCCAATCGCCTCGTGGTGCTTGTGGGCGGGAATGGTCCAGGGGCGATCTATCAGAGCTGGAAACGATTTGGCAATTGGTTTAACTGGGGGGTGTTCGACTCCAGGAAGTACTTTGATTACGCGGTATTCGATTCTCGCAGCGTGTCTCCTGAGAGCTTCCTCTGCTTTGGCTATTTTGGGACGGACTGGGGCCTTGAAACAGGTGTCCATTACGGGGGCTCCAGCGTTGTTCGAGAGAGGCTTGGTGCGCAGACGTTTCCTCAGCTTGCGAGTGTTCCGCACGACTGGGGAGAGGTCTTTCTCGCGGAGGTGAGACCCAGAAAGATGGAACAGATGCGTGGAGCTCTGGGCCTGGGCCGTTCCTACCACGGCAGACCGTTGCTGCGAAGCATCGGCGTGCGAGCCCCCTGCTTTCTCGAGTACGAGGTCGGGGATAACTTCAGTTCGTTCTCATCTGTTGTGCAGTTGCGGAACGGGCCTGACACGGCCCTCTCGGTGGTGCGTGAACGAAGTGAGCGGGTGAAGTTCGTGGTTAAGGGGGACGGCAAACCCAAGGGAACGGCTGTGGTCAGTTGGCGGCAGCCGATCGGGTCAATAAAGGCTGATATTGAGGGTGTCAAGGTGCTTCGTCTGGAAGCCAACGTAGTTGGTGGACCCGGTTGGCTGCACAGTGGTGCGGCGTGGGTGATGCCGAGTGTAGAGAAGGCTGATGCCGAGTAGCACCAATGGAGCAAGCACATGATCTGTTCAGGAATCAGTGACGAAGCGGGTGCGTCCCTGGATACACAGATTCGGGCGCACAGGGCGCTCGGCTGGGAGCACATGGAACTCCGACTCGTGGATGGCGAGAATCTGTCCTGCGTTGATGACGCGACGTTTGATCGCGTCTACGCCGCGGTCAGTGAAGCCGGTATGAAGGTCTCAGGTTTTGGTGGAACGATCGGCAATTGGGCGAAGAGCATTTCCGGGGAATTCCAGGAGGACGTCGACGAATTGAAGCGTGTTATTCCCCGCATGCAGCGGCTGGGAACGACGTACGTCCGGATCATGACCTGGCCGAATGATACCGATGCGCCGCTCGAGGACGGAGCCTGGCGAGACGAGTCACTGCGGCGAGTGCGTGAGCTTGCGAAGATGGCTGAGGATGGGGGAGTTGTTATGGGGATTGAGAACTGTCGCGGCTGGGCCGGACTTTCGGCTGAGAACGCCGTGTCGTTCATGGATGCGGTCGACTCCCCGTCACTCAAGTGGCTGTACGACACCGGTAACGTGGTCGGTCACGGCCAGGATCCGTGGCAATTTTACAGTACGGTGAAGGACTACATCGTTTACGTGCACATCAAAGACAGCAGTCGTGCCTTGGGGCACACCGTGGTGTGCGGAGAGGGCGACGCGATGGTCCCGGAGATTCTGGCCGACCTGCACGCTTCTGGCTACGGCGGGTTCGTGTCTATCGAACCGCACATCGCCGCGGTCGTCCACACGGGAAAAACGAGTGACCCTCGCGTGATGTATGAAACGTATGTGAACTACGGGCGTCGCTTGACTGAGATCCTGGTCTCCATCACGGAGGACTCCTGACGCCCGGAGGCCGGTGTGACTGAGAAGCAGTATCCTGAAGATGTCTTCCCGGGCCACGTAGCATGGCTGGATTGGCCCTGAAAGCTCCATCGTGTCCCCAGCAAAGGCAAACTGGTTAGGACGGAGCTTTACAATTTGAAGCAGGACCCCATGGAAACAACAG
Organism: Lentisphaerota bacterium; assembly: GCA_018676675.1. Lineage (GTDB taxonomy): Bacteria > Verrucomicrobiota > Lentisphaeria > Oligosphaerales > JABHEG01 > JABHEG01. Next base: position 97,836 of record JABHEG010000218.1, on the reverse strand, counting down.
ACCTGTGCGCCGGCGAGTCGGGAAGGGTCGCGTCGATGCAGGTGGCGCTGGAGGGCTGGCAGGCGTCCGTACTGCGCAGTCTCAACGGTAAGGACTACAGGTAGGGCAGTCTCCGCCCCTAACCTTCGCCTCTCCTGTAGGCTTCAGCGATGGCATCTGCGTCCTCCGGGTAGAGTTCTTTTCACGGTTGGCGAGGACACCTATGGTGCCTGCGGTGTTCCAGAGCTTTGGCATGGTATGGAGTGTTGGCAGCATGGTAACTCGTGGTGTGCTTGCGGCGTTCGTGTTTGCTGCAGTCGGGGCCATCCGGGCCGAACCGGTTGGGCCCGGGATCGCGTGGACGCGCGTCTACTCGGCTGATGTGTTGCCGGACGCGTGTGGCTGGGGGACCAGCAAAGGAGCGGAAACACGGTCTGAACTGACGCCGGACGGACTGCACATCGTCGACGGGGGGACACGCACCACCCAACTGCACTGTTTCAGTCGGAGTTGGTCGGCCCGGGCGGAACGGGGAGGGGCAGCGCAGGCGACTCTGCGGCTCATCTCATGTACTGGGCGATCAGGGATGTGCCTGCACGTTTCTGACGGAACGCACGAGGACAGTGTCACGTTCTATCCGGACCGGATCCGTCTGGCGGGCAGCGATCTCGAGTACGCGATGGACACTACCGATACGTTTCACACCTACTTGATTCGGTTTGCCGGGATCAATATCGAGGTCTGGGTGGATGGCAAGTTGGCAATTGACGGATGGGGCAGCTTTATCAAGCCGGCACACAATGGGCGCCGAACTGTCATGTTTGGCTCGATCTCCAGCGCGGCAACGGGAGAGGCCTACTGGAAGGATGTGCGCTTCGCATCGGCGATCGTGGCAGCTGAACAGGTAGAGGGGGCGAACAATGTCATCATCTACCGACGTGAGGGCGTATACGCCTGCTTCCCGAATCTCAAGGTCCTTCCCGATGGGCGTTGGATCACCAGTTTCGGGACGCGTTCGCGGCGTTCGCACATCGACAACACCGGGGGCTCTGCACGGTATGTATCCAACGACGAAGGGCTGACGTGGGCTCGATCGAGTGAGCTCCTACCGGATCCGCGCATGGTGCGAGAGGACGGCACCGCTATCAATCCTCATGCGCGCGGGTGGGTCTACGTCGATGAGGCCGAGCTTCCGGCGATTCGGGAGCGGGGCCGTCGTTGGATGAGTGTTCGCAAGGGAACGGTGGCCTACCTGGGGGATCCACGCGTTCGATTCAGACATCCGGATGGCACGACGTCACGTGTTCTCGAGCTGCCGTGTCCTGCTCCCGCAGGGGTCATGAGTTTCCACCAGAGCTGTTCATTCCTTCGGCTCGGGAAGGTATGGTTGACAGCGATTTACGGTAGCGAATCCCCGAAAGGGCGTTCGGGTGTTTGGGGGATTCGCTCCGAGGACGACGGAGAAACGTGGGACGTGGTCCAGATCGCCGCGCCGCGGTCGATAGGGCTGGGGTTCAATGAGACGGCAGTTTGCGCCAACGGACAGGGCGAGATGGTAGCTATGATGCGCCCGAAGGATGGGGCCATGAACACGTTCCAGTGCTTCTCGTCAGACGGGGGGAAGACCTGGGGGCCCCCGGAGGACACCGGTGCCTGGGGCTATCCGAGCCACGTACTCTTGCTCAGAGACGGTCGGCTGCTCTGGAGTCGTGGGTATCGCCGTGATGCCATGGGGGTGCGGGCGTTGGTCAGTGCTGATGGCGGACACACGTGGGACTTGAAGAATGAGATCATTGTCCGAGCCGACGGGACTGGAAACGGTGGGGACAATGGCTACCCGATCTCCGCGCAGAAGACGGACGGAGATGTCTTCACGCTTTACTACATCAACGACAATGAGAATGTTACTCACGTGGCGGGCACGCATTGGCCTCTGCCAGGAACGAAGTGAGCGTTCGGACGGCGGCAACGGGGAGTTGGACCATGTCAGGAGAGACTGCAGGCAGGATCGCACTTGAGCTCGACACCTACTTTGTACTCGATGGCCGTAAGGAACTGCACGGGGTGGTGCGTGGCTTGGGTGAGTCGGACCGGAGCATGTCCTTGAGCCTTCGCGGCAAGGAACGTCCCACCGTGGTCTGGGAGTATGCGTTACTGCCATTTGAGTCGGAGGAAGAGAGCGACCAGTCTTTCGCGATTCCCGTGGGTGATTTGGCCCCGGGATACTACGACTTAACGGTCGATGGCTGTCTTCCCTCCATCTGTGTCACGGTTGCACTCGGGACAAGGGGAAAGAGCAGCGGGCGGCCTGCTGCCGGCTACTTGGACGTCGTGACGCAGGCTGTGGACGCCATCCTGGCGCAGCAGGCCCGGCGTTTTCTTGATGCTCCCGATGGTGTCCCGTTTGTGACAGTGACCCGGCCGGTCACGCTTGGCTACCGCTCGTTGGGCCACCGGGAGAATGGCGTCTACCGAACCTACTGGTTCCCTGAGCGGCCTTTCGAATATGAGACGTTCCGAGCCGACCGTGAGCTGTGGCCGATTCTTGATCTGCTCAGCGAGGCAACCGGGAGGCCGGTTTATCGGAAACTCGTCGACAAGATGCTTGAGATTGTCGCTGAACATGGTTTTGATTCGCGTTCCGGACTGATGTTTCTGAGCCAGGAATGTGACTTTGACGTCCGGACGGGGGAGGCGCACAGCAAGGGGGCGACTGACGTCCCGAAGTTCAAACCGTTGAACTCGGGGAACTGCCCGGAGCTGTGCCTGGATCGAGTGTGGCCTTACATGCCCAGGCAGCTTCACCGTTGCTTCCGAGCGATGTTTTACGGCTTGATCACCGACCCGGAGAACTTCGACTACAACCGTTTCTGCGAATACGGTTTTGACGATCGTGCGGGGGTGCACAGCCTGGTCAAGACACCCAGCCACTGTGCTTTCGATACGGCGGGTGGACGCATGATTCATTGGTGGTGTTCGTGCTGGCGCCGCACGGGCGATTCTGACTGTCTCGACTGGGCTCAGAGGATGGCGGACAAGTGGGAGGCGGTTCAGCACCCCGAATCAGGGCTCATCCCCAATTTCTTTGGGGCCGTGGGGTATGCGCCAGGGGAGGATCAACCGCCAGGACAATGGGTAGAAACACGTGGTGCTGCTCTGACTGCTGTATCCTGGATGCAGGCTGTTGAGGAGCTGCGGCAGAGCAGCGGGGGTGAGACTTTGTCGCAGCAGCTCGAACAGATGGCGTCCCGACTGGCTCTCGGTGTGGCGACGTTTTCCTATGATCCCGAAGCGCGCATTTTCCGCGAGCATCTCGAGCTTGACGGAAGGCCCTGGCAGGGGACGGCTCGGTACTGTTTCGCCAGCGAAGCGGAGAAAGCGGAAGCCGTGGACGAAGCCCCTGAGATGGCCCAGGTACAGGTTTACATCGGGGCGGGCCTTTACCGGCACCCAAACTACTACGAGCACTGTGCGGGGACGGACATTCCGTTCCAGCTGGGGCAGGCCGCAACGCTCATGGAGTGTCCTCCATCTGACTTGTTTGACAGGTTGTCTGCCGTCGCCGGGGATGCGTTGGACGAGAGCCGGAAGCTGGACGGTGCTTTCACGCCCGAAGGACGCTGGACCTTTCGAGCAACTGGGCAATACATCAAACTGTGCTTGTTGTTGGCGAAGAGGGGCGTGGAGGCAGGGCGGTTTCTTGAGTGGGCACGTGAGCTTGCGGACCGGGAGTGTGATGCCCTGGCAGGTGTCCGTTGTCCCGACTGGTGGCGACTGCGTGAACGGGCCACGTTCCTTGAGGCACTGCTGAGACTGCATGCGGCCGAAGGAGTGGGGTTGGGCGAGTAATCGGGTGAAGCATGCTGCTGCAGGGGCTCGGCCCATCTCTGGACCGAGAGTGTTGTCCCATTTCCGCAAGGGGCAGTGGAGGAGGGATGGCCTCGGCAGGACGTATCGCTCAACGCTATTCCCGTTTGGCTAGTGTGCCGTCCCGCAAGTAATGAAGCACGAATTGCAGCTGTCTTGGATGCAGAGGCGCTCCACCGGGGGAGCGGGGCTATCCGGAGGATAACTCCCGACCCCGGCGGGGTGTCGCCTGCGCCAAGAGCGCGAAACCCCTTTGGGGCGTGACCCTTCTGGCGCTCAGTCGACATCGCCGGGCGACGACGATGGCTCAGCATCGACTTACGCCCGGAGATGCACCTGAAGCGACCCGAATGGCCGACGTTCGTGCACCATTACTTCAGGGACGGCACACTAGTGCCTCGATGGCTTGGGCCAACTCCCGGCGGCGAGCCTCGATGGGGCCAGGATCCCGGGTGTAAGAGGTCAGCGATTCCGAGATCTCTGCAGGAACTGTGAGCAATGCCTGGCATTGCCGGGCCTCTTCAGAACTCAGGGACTGGCGTTTCCGGGCCAGCAACCGCTTCAGCATACTCAGGTACTCGAAATCCTCCATCCCATCGCGGAGTGCTTCCCAGCGGATACTTGAGACGGGGCCATCAAGTATTGGTTCGATTTGGGATCCAGTGGCAGCCTCCGGCGGGTAGATGAAACGCCCATCGCCTACGTTCCAGCGGCGCTTTTCGCCGGGCTTCGTGCCGTATCCGCCGACCCAGCTCATGGAGTCTTCGTAAGGGTTCTGGAGCGCATCGGGATAGGCTGGGCGACTGTGCCAGTAGTTGGTCTGCCAGATAAGGACGCCGTCGACGTTTTCTTGCCAGGTCTGCCACAGCCATACTCGCAGGTCCGTTCCCGCGCGATCGATGAAGTTGGCGATGTACGGGGCCTTGGGGGAGCAGCAGATGTACCAGGTGTAGCGATCGCCGGCCTCCCGACGTTCCCGCGCGAAGTCGCGGTTGTGTGAAGAGAGAACGGGGCACCAGTAGTCGACCCAACCGAGGAAGGCGTCGGCCGCGCCGAGATTCATGGGGATCATGCGGCTGAGTCCCGGGAATCCGTCTTTCAGGAATAGGAGTTGTTCCACCACGAAGTCGTAGTCTTTCTCGGCCGGTTCATCGAAGGGATAGCAGACGGCTCGTTTGAGGAGTCCACGTGCCTCCAGGTGTGCGCGGGCTTCCCCGCACCACGTCTGGAAGAGCGCACGGTGTGTCGGAGTGCCTTGGGCGTGGCCGAGCAGTTCCCCCGGGCGGCGTGCGTAGAACGTGCCGCCTCCGAGTCCGGGGACTCGGAAGACGAACGAGTTGAAATGGTAATCGTTGACTGCTTTGTCCAGAGCACCATCCCATCGCTTCCAGTCGAACGTGACACCGAGTTCCGGACCGATGACTTTGGCGTCCTCGAAGCCGCCGTCCACGACCAGTTCCGCGCCAGTGTCTGTGTCGATAAGTGACACGTCATCGACCCAAACGCTGCCTGTGCGTTCACCGGGATCAGAATAGCGGCAGCCGTGGGCCATCAGGCGTACGAAGGCTGTGCCCTCCGGGAACTCCTCGATGGTCCTCGTTAGCTCTCGCCAGTTTGTGTCTGCCCGGAGGTCAATGTGTCGGTTCTTCCCGCTATACCATTGCCGGGCGCTGTCGAAGTGGCAGATGTAGATAGCGGCGCTCTCGTTTGAGCCCAAGGTACGATACCAGAGGCCGAGCCGTAGCGGTTTGCCGGAAATTGGGAGCAGCGATCTGAGATGTGCGTAGGAATTGCTTGTCTCGCTGGTGTCTTCCGCGAGCAGCGATTTCCTGCCCGAGTGGGCCTGGCCTTCGTCCAGACGGCCTCCTTCCCAGTCCAGGTTGGTGTTCCAGGTATAGGTGACGTGATCCAGAGGGGCTGGGTCGTAAGGACTGAGACGGTGTGTGCTGAAGCTGCGCAGGTATTTGTCTAGCACAGTGCGGCGCTGTTCGTCGGTGGTCAGGCGATGGTATTGGTTGACGTTGTTCCACGAGAAGCCGAAAAGCGAACGGCAGCTTGTCTGGTCCGGGAGTGCGAAGTCATACACGTTGACCTCCACAGAGACGTCAGTGCTGGCTCCATCAGCGTTCACCGTGATCGTTCCTCGATAGACACCTGGGGTGGCTTCCCTGGGGGGAGTCACGCGGAGCCACAGTGGCTGGTTCTGGTTGGCGGGGACGCGGCAACCGGTGCCGAGAGGGGGCAATGGATCAGGCCAGGAACCGATGGCCCCAAAGGCGTCGGATACGTAATCAACATTCACATACCGCACCCGCAGGAGATCGACGGCAGACGCCGGCAGAAGGTCTCCGGAAGCGGTGCGGAACGCGCCTGCGATGGCCTTCAGGCTGTGGATCTCCACGTCCGGACGGACAACCAGTTGAGCACACTCGGCCTCGTTCCGTGCCACGCTGATGTGGATGGCGGATGCTTCCTCCTCAGGCGGTCGCCGTGTCCGGCTGACTTTCCAGCCGGAAGACGCCCACCAGAGCGCAACCCCATCGTTTGAGGACGGCAGGCGCTTGCCGTAGTGGTTGGCCTCAAGGATCGGGACCCTGGTTTCAGTGGCCAGGGCCGTTTTCAACGCGGGGCCCAGCGAGCAGGTGAGGGAGTATGTGCCCGGCTGTGGCGTGGAGTACGGGATGTCCACTCGGGCGGAGGCAGCCGGTGCAAGCGTCCGCTTCTGCCCGTGGAGGCGTCGGGAGTTCCCCGATTCGTGTGTAACCACCACGGAAGGGCTGAGAGACACCGCCGTTGTCCCGTTGTTGGCGATATCCAGGCCGAAGACGGCTTCTCCCGGGATGGGAGCCCGCGGGGCCACTGAGAGAGAGCGATCGCTTCCCAGTACGGTGACGAACGTCGTTACTCCTGAGAACTCGACCGGTTGGCCATCGAGGCGGGCGCTGTATTCGTACCCCCGGAGTTGGTAGAAGACCGGGGTCGAACCATCGGAAGCGTCGTTACGCAATCGCACCCAGATTGTCTCGGCCGGCAGCATGTCCGGCGGGATACTAAGAGTCGGTTTGTCGCCGTCGTAGTGGAACGTCCCAAGCGACCGGTAGCCGATGCCATCTGCGGAGACCTCGACGTGCAGCACCCAGCTCGTCTCCTGATGGAACCACACCTCCGGCTGGATTGACACCTTTGTCTGGCGATGCCCGGCGATGTGGTGACGATAGACGAGGGTTGCGTCTGCCTTTGAGAAGCGCCACCGGTTGTCGTGGAATCGATCGGTGTAGGAATCGAGGGGCCGGCTCACCGTCCGCCATGTGGCGAGCGGGGCGGCGAAGCGGTAGGCTCCCCCGGTGATACTCTCACCTTCACCGAGAGTCGTGGCCCCGTGGACACGATGGGCGAGTTTGACGGGATAGAGCTCCAGGTCATCATAGTCAATCGCGCCCTTCAGCCGCCACTGCCCGAGACCGATGCGGCTTGCGGCAGGTGGGAGAGGCGTAGGGACCACAAAACGCACAACGTGCTGCTTCCATTGCGGCGTTGCTTCGTCGGCCGCGAGAGGGATCACCTGGATGGCGAACTCCGGGCCGGCGACCGCATAGGCCGGTGCGAACAGGACGTTTGGCCGGTACCTGCAGCGGAAACGGAGCTCGTACGTCCCACCAGGCTGGAGATCGAGCGAATTGCTGCGCCACTGGCCTTCGCCATCGCCGGTCACCGTGACGGCGCGCGTTCCATGCGCTGTTCTGCCAGTCGTCCATTCCCCCTCTCCGGTGAGTTCCCATCCGGTCGGTCCGTTTCCTGTCCCGTCTTCGAATGACGGATTCGAGAGGAGGGCAGGGGGCTCTGCGCAGAGCGTAGAGGCCATGACTGCCGAAGCCAGCAGGTGGATGAGCCGATTGAGCGCGGAGTGTGGCATATTTTGTATCCTCCTGCAGGAGTGCCCGCAAAGCCTGTGAATACAGTGGACATCGGACAGCATGCTGCCTCGGGGGCCGCCGTGCAAGACAGACACCGTTTTTGCGGTACATTCGGGCTGACTATCATGTGGCCTTCGATCCCATATGTCCACCCACTGTAGACAAGGAGATTGCTGTGAAGGAACTCACCAGTCGCGAACGCATCTCTCGCATTCTGAAGCGCGAGCCGGTCGACCGTATCGGTGTCTTCGAGCACTTCTGGGGAGATACCCGGAAGGCTTGGATCGAGGCCGGTGACATTCGCGAAGACGAGAACCTCCACGATCACTTCGGCTTTGACATCACCACCTGCGGCGGCTTGAACATGGTGGCGGATATTGACTTCGTGGCGGAGGTCCTCGAGGAGGACGAGGAAACGCAGTTGGTCCGTGATGGCAACGGCACAATCATGCGGCGACACAAGCTGCATGCCAGTACCCCTGAACATGTGGATTTTACCGTCAAAGACCGAACGGGGTGGGAGGACTTCGTTGTACCTCGCCTTGCCTATGATCGGCGGCGAATCAACTTCGAGGGCTACCGGAATGCCCGGACGGCGGCAGCTCAGAAGGAACGCTATTTCTGCTGGTCAGCTGCTCACGTTTTCGAGATTATGAAGAGTGTTGCCGGTCACGAACACATGCTGGTCGGGATGGCACTCGATCCGGATTGGGTCAAAGAGATGGCGGACACCTACAGCCGCCTGATCGTGGAGCACATGGAAACGCTTTTTGCCGAGGAAGGCAAACCGGACGGCATCTGGTTCTATGAGGACATGGGGTTCAAGGAGCGTCCGTTCATGTCACCGGCGATGTATGAGGAACTGGTTGTTCCTGCCCACAAGCTGTCGTTCGACTTCGCTCACTCTCTGGGGTTGCCGGTGATTGTTCACTCGTGCGGCTTTGTCGAGGGGTTGATCCCAGGATTGCTCGACGCAGGAATGGACTGTCTTCAGGTCATGGAAGTGAAAGCTGGGATGGACTGTCGTCGGCTGAAGGCGCAGTACGGGGACCAGTTGTCATTCATCGGTGGAATCGATGTCCGGAAGCTCTACACGAATGACCTCGCCCAGATTGAGCAGGAGATCATGGATCGTGTGCCGGCCATGATGGAGGGCAGCGGCTACGTGCTGCACAGCGACCACTCGATTCCGAACACGGTTGATCATGCCAGCTATAAGTTCTTCGTCGAGCGGGGGCTTGAGGTGGGCACGTACCGGTAGCGCATCGTGGCACGAAGGTAAGGGCTCTTGGGGCGTGTATCAGTGCCTGACCAACGCGACTCCGGGGGCCTACGTCGCTCACTACGGACGAGTTTTGTTACCAAACAGGACGGCGTCTGTAGTAAGGCCCATAGAGCAGCGGAGTGCCGTTCTTTCCGCCAGAATTGGCGCCATTCACCGGGCTCCGATGGACCTTTGCTGAGCTCACTTTACCTCTCTCCCGTCCCAGCCCAGGCCTTTGAGGCGGCCACTCCTGTTCGGTTCCGCTGAACAGGAGTAGGGCGCTACTGATATTCCCCTGCGCATGATTTCTTTCTCCTGGCGTCCGTCTGATGTTCCCTTCTGCCTGCCCACACACTTCAGAGGCGCTCTGCGCGCTAGAAAAGCGGACGCGATAGTTCGTGAAAGTCCTTGAAAGCTTGTGAATGCATGTGTATGATAGTGTATGAGCATGCGAGATTGTATAGGAACGTTCCTGATCGTCAAGCGTGTTCTGTCTTCGGGGGTTCCCTTCTGCTCGAGTGGCGTTTGAGGCGGGGGGGACCGTGGCCGTGTCTTGAGAGTGAATGGTGGAGGGCGGTGCAATGGACTCGATTGAGCAGACGTCGATGTGTCCCGAGGCTGAAGGGCAAGATGGTGGTTCGGCAATCGCGCCTGGAGGGGGCATGCCTGATGGTGTGCATGACGCAGAGGTGTCCGGGGCCTGTGGGCCGGGGGAGGGAGTGCTGGCCCGGCCGTCCTCACCGGGGTTGCTCACCCGCATCCTGGTGAATCACAACCCGTTCTACGCGATTAGTGCAGTCTTGGTGCTGTTTGGGCTTCGGCGGCTGTTCGGTGCGGGGATATCTTCCGGCGATTCCCACGTCTTGTTGGGCGTGCTTGCTGGGTATACCATTCTGACAGCCGGCACCAGTGTGGCGGTGGTCCGCTGGGGGCACGTTTGGGAGGATGCGCGATCACTGTTGCTGATCCTGCTGGTCTTCCTGGGGGCGGCGGCTGTAGCACTGGACGACATGGTTCTGAATCAGCCGGAGACGGGAGCCCGTCTGGTGTGGGCCGGAGCTCTCGCTTCGGTGGTGATCCTCGAGCTTGTTCTCAAGGGAAGCCGGATCCGTCTGCGCGCGACGTATCGTGTTCCTTTCTACGTCCTGAGCACATTCCTCTACACCTATCCCCTGGTATTGCTGCGGTGGTTACCCAACGAGGCACTGCAGCCCCTCTACAATGGGCTTGCTCTCTTCCCGTTCGGCTGTGCGCTCTTGCTGTTGGCCTTCCTGCCTGCTGCCAGAGCGGGCCGGGCTGGGATGAAGGAGAATGGGACTCCGTGGCCCTTTCCTGCTTTCCCATGGCTTGCTGTGGTTGGGCTTGCCATTGTGGCCGCAGGACGAAGTTACTATCTCACGCTGTCGTTCTTCCCCATCCATGGGGACGCAAGTCCCTTTGGTGTGTTCTGGCTGATCCCGTTGGTTTACAGCATCGCTGCCCTCCTTCTTGCTCTGGGACTTGAGGGACGGCACCGGGTGTTGCTTCGGGCAGCGATGCTCCTGCCGTTGGCCACGATCCCGATGGCGTGTTTCGGGGCAAGTGGCGGGGTTGGGAGAGCGTATGTCCTGGAACTCAGTAGCTGGCTGGCGACGCCGTTTGAGCTGAATGCTCTCCTTTTTCTGGCTTTCGCGGCATGCATGCTGTGGGTTCGGGCCCCCGGAGGTCGGTATCTGATCGCAGTGGGGCTTGGGATGGCCTTGTTCGGGCGTCTAGGGGACGTGCAGTCGGCCGTTCCCCTTTCAAACAGTCTTGCGGTGGTGGGCACAGCCGCTCTGCCGCTCTGGCTTGCGCGGGAGTATTTCCGCCGGCGTGGTTCATGGCGGCTGGCTTTGGCCGGAGCTGTCCCGATCATCACGCTCTGGGTTCGGCTGGACGGGACCGCGTTCACCGACCACCACGCGGCCATTCCCGTGCACCTGCTGCTTGCGGTCATCTGGGTCGCGGGGCTGGTTGAGCGTGATCGTTTCGCCGGGGTATTGCGTGCCGTCGCCTCACTGGCGACATTCCTGTTGGCCGGGGCTGTCGTGCTGATCGCGAATCAGGCTCTCCCGTTCGACCTCCCGGTGCCCGTGGCCCTGATCTACGCGGCCGCCGTTCTTGTCTTGACTGTTGTGGGTGCGGTACTGAAGCGTTGCCCGTACGTGTTCGTTTCTGCGGGCGGGCAGGCGCTTGTCCTGGGGGGACGGCTTGCCTGGTCGGGGAGCGGGTGCCTGCGGATGGCGAACTTACCAAAGGGAACCGGGGTGGTTGTTGTCGGTGTTCTTTTGTTCGGTGTGGGGGCTGTGATAAGCGCTGTCAAAGGCGCGCTGCGGCGCAACAACAGCCATATTCGTCGCGCGCTTGAGGGAGTGCGTGGATTCGGTCCGGCAATTTCGAAGGCATCCGGCGTGTTCGTTCGATCTGTACTGGTCCTCGTGATCACCGTAGTGGTCTTTGGTTTCCTGGCCCCCTGTTGTAACAGTGTTGGGCACCGTCATACGGCGTACCGAATCAACTGTTCGGGGAACCTGAAACAGATCGGCCTGGCGATGCGGATGTATTCGGGAGACCATGATGAGGTCTTTCCCCCCGACTTCGGGCCTCTTGTTGAGGGTGACTACTTGACGACGTTGAAGGTCTACCAGTGCCCGACCGTTCAACGACAACGCTCAAGGCGGGAGAGGAAGAAGAGGACGGAGAATGTCACGCGAGCAACGCTCAGGAGTGACTACGTGTATTTCGCAGGACTGACTGAGGATGGGGGAGAGGGCGGGGCAACAAAGACACCTTTGGCCTGCGATCGGGTGGGCAATCACACCAAGTACGGACATGTGCTGTTCGCGGACGGACACGTGAAGGGGTTTGCCGGGGCGGAGTGGTGGAAGCAGGCTGGTATCGCGGAGCCTCCGATAGGAGAGGACGGTGAGAAGAGGTGAGTCGTGATTGGTGGTCGGCGAGACGGAACGGGCAAGCGCGAGGTGGGCCTCAGCGCTTGCCCGTGGGAGATCGTGTGTGACTCAGCGCTGCCCGTCAGTAGGCGGCCACCACTGCGCAGTGGCAGCTGAAAGCAGGGATTGTGGTCGATATCACACCGTCCGCCATGGCCATCGGTAAGCTCGTTCCTGCGGGTATGAGCTGCAGTGAGGAGGGCGTCTCAGGAAGACGCAGCCTCACGCTGACGTTGCGCAATTCGGGTAGGTCCTCGATGACCAGGCAGCGCCCGCGCTGAAGGGGGGAGGCATACGTGAGATGGAGGACGTAGCGCCGCAGGTCTCGTTGGTGCAGGAGACTGATACGACCTGAGCTGGGCATCCCGGCCTCGGCCATTGGCTTGGCGTGGACCAGGCGCAGGGCGTTCGTGAAGAGCTGGCGGTGGACCTTGGCTCCATTCTTGAAGTACATCCGATCGACGGCATGAGCCAGCCAGACGACATTGCCGTTCTGGATTGCTGCGGGATGATCCGCCGGTTCCAGTTGGTAGGGGGTGTTCTGGTGCCCGCAGTAGGCACCGTACGTACGGCTGAAGAAGGGCTCACGGATGGAGGCAAGGGGGGTAACGCCAGGTTTCGGCGTGACGCGCGCGGCGGATTCGTAGTTGAGGAACGGAGAGGTCACGAGCCCTCCTTCGCTCAGCGGAGAGGCCACCACCGTGTAATCCACGTCATACTCGCCTGGGCCTGCATAATCAGCCCCGATATCGACGGTGCAGGCGTCTCGGGTGGCGTTCAGTGCGCCTTCCTCCAGAATGAGAGCTTTGCCGCCACTGGACAGGTAGGCTGCAAACGCGTCGCGGGAGTCGTCGAGGATTCCTGCTCGGGAAGGCACAATGATGGTCTCAAAGCCCGTGAGATCGTCTCCCGGGCTGATGACGTCGAAGTCGATCTGCTCTTCCATGAGCATCTGGGCCGCACCTTCATCTTCTGCTGCTGAATGCGCCAGCCAGAGCCCGAGCGAAGCCACGGGGAGGCCCCCGACCCCATAGTCTTCAATCTCCTCCACATACTCATAGGCATGCCCGATATTGGCGTACGTCCCTAGGTCCATTTGTCCGCATGGATGGAGCTGGTCACCGACGTTGCAGGACGCCCCGAAAGCGATCATCGATGCTGCCTCATAGCGGATCGCTTCTGGATCCTTGAAACCACCAAACTCCCCCCAGGCGGTGTGGAATTTCCCGCTCATGGCAACGATGGGTTTACCTTCCTTGTGGAAGAACTTGGCTCGGATCGGGAATTTGTCGTATCCGCCCCAGGTGGTGGGCAGGTCTTCGAGGTCGTTCTTGGTGTTCACTGCGTAGAGTCGATGCCGGGCGTTTTCGTGTCGGCCAAGCGTCGTCATCCCGTTGAAGTAGACGCTCGCCTCAGGGTGTCGTGCCAGGATGAGTGCCTTGAGCTCCTCCGCATGTGTGGTCAGTGTCTGAGCGCGCCACTTTTCCACATCCTCCGGGCACTCGACGTCCATTCCGGCATCGGCCATACCACGTCGGCAGTTGTCACAGTAGCAGACCCTCTGCGCTTGATAGATGTCGTACCAGAATCCATCGATGGGGTAGAGGCGGCAGATCTCTTCGGTTTGGGCGACCATGAGTTCGTGGTATTCGCCGGATGGGCACAGCTTCTTCCACTGGAACCCCGGCTTTGCGGCGTCCGCAGCGATCTCCGAATCCCAGGCTCCGACGATTGATCCGTCGGCGTTTCTCATGCACCACTCCGGATGCGTTTCCGCATCGTGGGCTGACCACCCCATGGTGAAGTAGACGGGGGCTTTTACCCCGATCTCGTGGCATGCCTCGATCTGCCCCCCGAGCAGGTCACAGGTCAGATTCGGATGCGGAATGCCGATTTCGGTGGGGTAGTAGCTCCAGCTGTGATGGCATTTCCCGAAGATGTTAATGAGGTTCACACACCCAAGCTTCAGCGCCTTCTGGAACTGCTCTTTGCTGAATTGACTACCGATTCCCGGCAGGTGTTCTGACGTGTGGAAATCGAGGTGGATCTGCCGAGTCGGTTCGTTGGTGGAAGCAGATGTGGTCATGGTGTGTATTCCCAGATGGTGGTCGCAAGTCAAACAGTGAAGGCTGAGCGAGTCTGGTCGGGAGTAACGTACCGTCTTCTCCTCTGTTCGGCATTCTCAAAGGGCGTTTGCCTTTGCGAAGGAGGGAGGCAGTGTAGGGCCGTGTCTGTCGGGTGTATCCTTGTTCGATGCCACTGATAATCGCCAACGTGGAGTTCCGTGAATGAAAGCTGTCATGGTGATGTTTGACTCGCTGAACCGCCACATGCTGCCTCCATACGGCTGTGACTGGGTGCATGCTCCCAACTTCCAGCGACTGGCCGACCACAGCGTTACCTTTGACAACTGCTACGCAGGGAGTCTGCCATGCATGCCTGCGCGACGTGAACTGCACACGGGGCGCTACAACTTCCTGCATCGGAGTTGGGGTCCCATTGAGCCATTCGATGACTCGATGCCCGAACTTCTCAAACAGAACGGGATCTACAGTCACCTGGTGACAGACCACTACCACTACTGGGAGGAGGGCGGGGCCAATTATCACACCCGCTATGAGTCGTTCGAGATCTCGCGTGGTCAGGAGGGCGACAAGTGGAAAGCAGACCTGACTGACGCTGTAGACATCCCGGAATCGCGCAATGGCGGAGGACGGGCCTCCCAGTTGTTCCGTCATGACTGGGTGAATCGCCACTACATGCAGGACGAGGCAGAGACATCGCAGGCACAGACGTTCGGGATGGGCATCGAGTTTCTGAAGACGAACGCCGGAGAGGACAACTGGTTCCTGCACATTGAGACGTTTGATCCGCACGAGCCCTATTTCTCACCTGACACGTACAAACAGCTCTACCCGCACGCTTACTCCGGTGCCCATTTCGACTGGCCTCCCTACCGGCCTGTCACAGAGGATGCAGAGACCGTGGCACACATGCGCTATGAGAATGCAGCCCTTGTGAGCATGTGTGATGCGTACCTTGGGAAGGTGATGGATGTGATGGACGAGCGTGGTCTGTGGGACGACACCATGCTCATCGTGAACACTGACCATGGGTTCCTGCTGGGCGAACACGATTGCTGGGCGAAGTGCTGGGCCCCGTTCTACAACGAGATCGCTCACACACCACTGTTCATATGGGACCCGCGGTCACGGAAGCAGGGGGAACGGCGTGAGAGCCTCGTCCAGACGATCGACCTCCCGGCGACACTGCTGGAGTACTTTGAGCTGGACCGGCCCAGTGCCATGCAAGGTGTCCCGCTTGGGGAAACCATCGCGTCTGATACCCCCGTACGTGAAGCGGCTCTCTTCGGTATCCATGGCGGACATGTGAATGTCACTGACGGGCGATACGTGTACATGAGAGCGATGGTGAGGGATGACAATCTACCGCTGTACGAGTACACCTTGATGCCTACCCACATGCGTCACACCTTCGAAGTGGGGGAACTGCAGAAGACCGAGATCGCCGAACCATTCTCGTTTATGAAGGGGTGTCGGGTCATGCAGATTCCCGCTCGAAACGGGCGGAATCTGAAGCAGTATGGGACGCTTCTCTTCGACTTGGAGGCGGACCCAAAACAGGAAAACCCACTTGTTGATCTGAAGATCGAGGACCAGATGATTGCGCATATGGTCGGCTTGATGGAAGCCAACGACGCTCCAGTCGAGCAGTTCGAACGCCTGGGCGTTTCTGCACGTAGGGCGAGCCCAGTTGAAGGAGGACGGAATGGACGTGAAGCTTGAGCGGACAGATCCGTTCTCCAACCGTGTGCTGGCGTGTGAGGCCCGAGGCGGAGACGCCTGCGAAGCGATGGTTGTCGTCCCCACGATCACTCGCCCGGGGGAGCCGTTTACGGTTGGAGTGTCGATTCTTGATCGATTCCGTCTCCCCAGCTTTGAGGGCGCAGACGATGTTCGCCTCTCGGCGGGAGACGAGGACAAAGACGGGATGGCTTTGTCATTCTCTGCCGATCAGCCTGCGATTGTCCGAGTACACGGCATCGTGCTTGAGCGGGAAGGTCTCCACAGATTGGCCTGTCGCCTCAATGGGCAGACCTTCCACAGCAACCCAACGTTGTGCACGGCGGATTCCCGCCGGAGGCAGATCCTCTGGGGGGATCCTCACATCCACACGATCCTGTCTGACTGCCATCCAGACCGCTGTCGCTCGCTGAACCTTGCGTGCATTGCGTCCCGCGATGCTTACTTCCTGGATTGGGTAACTCTGGCGGACCATGTGTCGAATGGCCGAAGCAGCAAGGGCAAGTGGAAGGCCATGTGGACGGCCGTTGACCTCTTCGATGACCCAGGGGGCTTCGTGATGCTGCCAGGGTATGAAGCATCGCTACAGGGGTGGTCGGGTGGGGACAACAATGTGTACTTGCTCAATGACCTCCCAGCTTACGTAGACGAGTATGACTCGGGGAACACGCTGACTCTCGCGAAAGAGCTCGGAGAGCGTCTCCCACAAGGAGCGTTTTTCATTGTGCCCCATCACACATCGCGGCCGGGGAAGCACGGGGCGATCCCCCGTGAGATCTACCCGGGGGCCGACGTGATGCCGGTGGTCGAGATCCATTCGAAGTGGGGAACGAGTGAGTTCCGTGGCAATCCCACGCCTCTCAAACACGGCGTGGCGGATGCTCCCAGCTTCGTGCGGGATCTGCTCGCGCAGGGCTACCATCTTGGCTTTGTGGGCGGAACTGACACCCACACGACACTGACTTTTGCCCGCGGGATCGAGTCGCCGCACATCGATCGACTGCCCGGGCTTACAGCCGTGCAGACCAATGAGTTCTCGCGACGGGGGATTTTCCGGGGGATTCAGCGTCGACAGTGCTATGCGGCGTGCGGAGAACGCATGCTGATTGACGTCCGGATCAGCGGCGCACGGATGGGGAGTGAGAGGACCGTTTCGCTGGAAGCCGCCCGACGTGCCCGGACAGTTCGAGCCCAAGTGGCCGGCATCACCGATCTGGAATCAGTTGAGATTATCCGCAATGGCCAAGTGGTTCACTCTGCGACCCCTGAAGGGTGGAAGACTGAACTCAATTGGCGAGACACGACCCCGCTGGATGAGGTCGCGTTGACGGCGGACGATGGGGCTGCGCGATTTGCCTACTACTACGTGCGGGCGACTACCGTTGGCGGTGGAAAGGTGTGGTCCAGCCCGACCAGGTTCGTGCTTGCGTGCGAGCCGGGTCGCGTGGTGCGTCCTCGTGTGGGACTTCACGCGTTTTGAGCACAGAATACACCGTTGGAGGTGCCGCATTTCCGCATGCGGCCAGACCGGTTACTATAGGAGAACCGGCGCTCCATACATCCGGAGGCAAGTTACGCCCTTCGATATGACTGCCGGACCTTCGGCAGAGGCGCCCGTTCGTCTGTGACTTCGGACTGTCCGTCAAAGTCGGGGCTCTGTTCAAGTACTGAGCAACCGCAAATTACCCCCTTCGACATGTCTCCCGGGTTCTCGACGGCGGTGGATCGCGGTTCGGTTCCGTCAGAGCCCTGACCAACGGGAGGGGGCTTCTTCTCGGCCGGGCAGGGCAAGACCGCTTACGCTGTGCGCGGCTCTGACGAACGGGGGGGCCATCCGGCGACCTCTATTCCCGTGCAGGGGGCAGGAAGTAGTTGATAGCATTGGGGGCGTCAGGCGAGTTTTTCACCACGCTGGTCGAGAAGGTCCCGGAATTCTCGGACGGCCCGACCGACGTCGGGCTGTGCCAGAATTCCCGAGATTGAGCACACGCCCGTGACATCGGTCTGGATGACGGCTCCGGCATTCTCCGCGTTGATTCCGCCGATGGCCACGCATGGCAGGTGCGTCTCGTGAACCAGTTTCTTCAGGCCGTTCACCCCCAGCACATGGCGCGTGTCCTTCTTGGTGCTGGTGGCAAACACGGGGCCGATACCGATGTAATCAGCCCCTTCTGCGTGGGCTTTGGCCAGGTCGTCCGGGGAGTTCACGGACGTTCCGATGATTTTCCCGCCTGCCAACGCCCGGGCGGCAGCGACCGGCAGGTCCTCTGGACCAACGTGAACGCCTTCGGCATCGAGGGCCAGCATGATGTCGACCCGGTCGTTGATTATGAGCGGGATGCCATGGGCTCGAGTGACTTCGTGAACGGCCTTTCCCAGCTCATACATCTCTCGCGAAGACGCGCTCTTCTCGCGGAGTTGGACCACTGTCACGCCGTTCGTGGCTGCTTCCTCGATCACCTCGCAGAGCGTCCGGGTGTGCAGCCACGTGCGATCAGTCACGAGATAGAGGGAGTAGTCGGTCTTGGTCGGCACGTTCAGGCTCCATGGGGCGGTTGGGGGCGTATCCTGCAGAAGAGGGGGGAGCCAAAATGAGGGCGGAAACTCAGCGGCCAACGAGGTTGTTCGGTGGACGACTGGCGCCCAGAGTGACCCCCCCGAGGACTTCTGCTCGGCCCGACATGCAGCGCCATTCGGTCGAGTTGCGCCATTCTACAGAGCCGGCAAGCCTCAACACGTGCCCCCCGGCTCCGCGGTGATTCCCCCCAAAGGACTCGTTGCCCCCGTTCCAGATGTCCAGGCCCACACCGGTCTTGTCAGATACGGTCATCAGCTCTGGCTCTAGGTGTTCCGACATCCTGCCGGACATTGGGGCACCCCTTCACCCCCCTGTCCCGGCCGTCTTGTAGACGACCAGGTTGTAGCTGGAGTTCTCCCGCAGGAAGGCGGAAGCGGTCAGATCGGGGGCAGGTTCGGTCAGGGTACTGGGGCAGACGAACATCTCCGGCACCATTCCATGGTCGCGCAGGATGTAGAGGTTCGGGGGGAGCCAATCATCCATGTCGGAGGAGTAAGACTTCAGGGAGATGCCCATCTGGGCAAGGTTGTTCAGGCAGGTGGCTCGGCGGCCCCTCTCCCGCGCCTTGGCCAGTGCCGGCAGCAACATCCCCGCGATCAGGGCGATCACACCAATCACCACCAGAAGCTCGATCAGAGTGAACGTCTGGTCGTGCCTGCACGTGGACTTTGTGTGTTGGTTTCTGTGCATTATTACTGGGCGGCATCCACTCTGATAACGTCATTTCGCTTCATGTAATAGACACTCGCGTTGGCCGGCGCGCAAGCGCCCTGCAAAGGCCGAAGGACGTCTCTGCCGGAGGGAACACGGTGTACTTACCACTTGCCGGTCTCGACGATGTCGCCTTCATCTCCCCAGCCCTTTTCGGCCTGGCTGCTCTCCGCTTTGAACCGATAGACCAGGCGTTCGGCCTCGGCTTTTGCTTCCGGTGTGTCTGCCCGTCGAATGGCCTCCCATTCCTGTTGGACAAATTCGTCCACCGGGATATCGGCAACGCCATCGGGTCCCACACTGGTCAGTACCCAGTTCTTTCCGCTGTGGGACACACCGTACCCAAAGTCGGCGCCATCGGTGAAGGGGTCGGTCGGTCGCTTCTTTGCGAAGCGTGGTGTGAGGGCCTCCAGGGCTTCGGGAGGTGTCTTGTTAACGCGATGGTACCGGCGGAGGCTCCGGGAGAGTTGTCGCATTCGCTGCCGTGCCAGTTTGGCCTTGCGTGCGGCCGGCGGCTTCACCAGCTGGTCAAGTCCGGCTGCGGTCGTTCCACCTGTCAGCAGTGGGAGTGGAGCGTGCCCATCGATTTGGAGTTCCGTATCGGTTGCGCGCAGTGAAAAACGCGACGGCCCCGTGTGTTCCAGAACTGCCGTCAGGGCAGGCACAAGCGGGGCGAGTACCGGCTTCTCGTCGGGCAGCCGTGCCGTTACGACATCCTTCGCAATAGGGAGCAGGTTGGCATAGAGGTCGAGGAGCAGCGGGGCCGGGGCGCTTTTCCCGTCGGCGGCATAGAGCTCGGTTGCGGCAATACTCTCCCGGTCGACCAACGCGTCAATTGCGTCGCGCAGCGTGTCGCCGTCACGCGCGAACACCGCAAAGTCCGCGATCAGCGCGTAGGCTAACTGACCACCCCGTTTGGCCTTGGGGAAGTCAACAAAGTGGATCTCCACGTCTTCATACCGTTCGACCTGATCGGTTACTCCGGCACCGACCGCCAACGGGCTGGTGAGAATCGTCTTGAGCAGGTCCTGAGCAACCGTCCTGTCCTGAATCTGGAAACCTACCAGGATTGGGGCCTCACGCATGCGGAACCTCTTCTTGCCTTTACTACTCCAGTCCGCATTCGGTGGAATATCGACGGCGACGAACACTTCCGGGCCGATCTGGGTAAGGACATCCTGCTCGAAGTCCAGGCCCAACTGGGAGCTGATGTGGGCGATGGCCTTTTCCGACTTTGCCCTGACTTCATCGCCATGCAGGGGCACGAGTTCATCGCGGACGGCGGTCCACATATCCAGACCGTTGGTGACTGAGAAGGCCAGGTAGAACGCCACGTCTCCGGGCACGAACAGGCGGCTCTTGGATACAATGGGTTTTCGACCGAGCAGGATGCGCTGCAGGCCCATAATCCGGTCTGGGGCAAGTGTTGCCACGTACCGTTCCTGGAAGCGCCCTGACTCCGGGGCTGTGCTACACATGACACTGGTCACCGCCTCGAGGCCGAAAAACTGAGCCTGCCGTCGTTCCTGACTGCCTTCGGGGAAGGCGGACAGGACGCGCTGCATGGCCGCTGCTCCATCCATGGCCACCTGGGCAATCGCGTTGGGGAGAGCGTTTGAGGTCACGTCCTTCCAGAGCTGAGCTTCGGGGAGGAGCGTACGTTGTTTGGCGGGCACGTCGGCGATGGCAGCCACATTGTCCGGCAGTCCAAGAATCAGTGACTCCCCGCTGAACACCATCCCCAGAGTCGGTTTCCCTCTGGTCTCCAGCGTGTATAGGAGTCCCTCCTCCAGGGAAGATGACGTTACCACGACCTTCGGTGCGACGGTCTTGAGACGCGGCAACACGCGGTCTTCCCAGAGCTCGTGCAGAGCTGTTCCGTTGCCGGCCATATCACCGATGACAACAACGACGGGTTCCTCCACTTCATCTGTGTCTTCCGGCAGGGCGAAGACGTAGAGGTCCCAGCGTTTTGGCCAGAGCTTGTCGAGTGAAGCGGGGCCATCGCTGGTTAGGTACTGGCACACGAGGGCCCGGGCGCTACTCATGAACTGCTCCGCCGAGCTCCATAGGGGATCCTGGCGGGCTTTGACGATTCCCTCCGATTGCCCGATGGTCTGTGAGAGCAGGGCGGTGTTGGGAATGCTGAGGCGCAGGGTCCATTCAGGGGGAGCCTCGACAGACTCCTGTTCGTCGGCATCCTGGCTCAGGCAAACGGCGGCACTGACCGTGAGGAGCGTGGCGCTCAACAATGAGATGATGTTCTTTCCGGCTATCATGTTGGCACCTCCTGCCTACTTGGTCTCTCGCGGTGCGGTCGGCACAAAGTAGGTTGCTTTGAGCTGGCTGCACCTGTGGAAATCACGGCGACGGAACGCGCGGCCTTCCTTCTTGGCCTTCGCCTTGCCGGCAGCGATCCTCTTCTTGATCTGCGCCTTCGCCTGGTCCTGGAATCTTGTCAGTGCGGCGAGCCCTGCGGCGGTTGTGGTGGGATCCTGCGTTCGTGTGCGCCAGTCCTGCAACGCGGCGCGGAGACGTGTCTGGACCTCATTGAGCTCTGGGCGCCCCGCCAGGTTAGTCAGCTCGGCAGGGTCTGCCTGCAGATCATAGAGCTCTTCCGGTGGTGGGGCCTTCATCATTTTGTAGGCGGCCACGACCTTCTTGTCTGTGCAGGCTTCTGTCTGCGACAGCTTGAAGGCCGGGCATCCATCAACCGGGCCGCCCGGGTGTCCTCGGTCGTCGGCGAGTAGGTTCGCGATCAGTTTGTATCGGGAATCGCGGATCGAGCGCTGGGGGAAATATCCGGTTGGCCCGTGGTTGGTGAACCCTGCGAAGAGTGTTTTGCGCCAGGGGGCCGGCGTTCCTGTGAGCAAACGGCTCAGCGACTCACCGGGGAGACCGGCGGGGCAGGGCGCGCCGGCAGCTTCCGCGATTGTCGGCAAAAGGTCGATGGTGGAGATGAGCTGGTTGCTGACCAGACCGGCTTTACTTTTGGCCGGCCAGCGGACAATGAACGGAATGCGGAGACCGGCTTCGTAACAGGTTGTCTTCCCGCGGCAGAACGGCGGGCCGTGGTCACCGATGAAGATGACCAGCGTGTCCTCCGCATGCCCTGCCTCTTGCAGAGCGTCCAGTGTAAGGCCGACACCCAGGTCCACACGACGTACGCAGTTGTAGTACCCCGCAACGCGCTTGCGCAGGTCCGGGGTGTCCACGCCCAAGAAGGGCCAGGGGATTACGTCGGCAGCCTTGGTTGGGACTTTGGGCTCGCCTGCTACCTGGTTGCTCAACGGCGTGTGGGCATCCGCGAAGTTGAGGTAGAGGAAGAAAGGCTTCTCACCGTTTTGTCCCATGAATTCTGCGGCTGTCTTGGCCGTGGCTCGGACGTCACGTGTCTTGCCGTGTGCGGTTCCGCGGAAGTCGAATGGGAATTCGCTTTCCGGGTTCACATGGAGTTTGCCCATAATGCCAGTTCGGTAGCCCGCTGCTTTGAGAAGGCGTGGGATATTGGGGAGCCCCTTCGGGATCCGGAAGCCGTAGTGTGCCAAGCCCAGCTGGCCGTTCTGATGGGGGTAGAGCCCTGTCAGGATGCTGCTCCGGGAGGGGCTGCAGGATGCCTGGGTGACGAACGCATTCTCAAAGCGAACGCCTTCGTTTGCGAACTGGTCGAGCCGTGGCGTCTTGACCTGGACATCGCCATAGCACCCCAATTGGGCCCCCATGTCTTCCGCTACGATCAGCAGGATGTTGAGCTTCTCGGGTTTGGGGGGGGCTGCGAGAGTCCTGGTGCAGACGGTAGCTGTCAGTGCAGCGCCGGCCATCAGGGCGCGCAGGAACGGGCGGCGGTCCGTGTCGAAGCGGAGGCCGTGTTGGTTCATTTGCGTCTCCGATATCTGTTCGGTGGGATGAGCAGAGTGCATACATCATACGCTCAGTGCGGATGGTCTGCAAGCATGCGGGGGTTGCCCTCCGGGGGGTGACTTCGAGATCTGGTCCGTCGGGGCACGGCGGTTCCTCCCAGATTGAGGCCATAGGAAGACAGCCAAGGTGGGAGGGGGTGCTCGAAGAACCTGAGCACAGTCGAAGGTCATCCCCCGACTGCTTCTTCGCGGTTCCTGCCCGGGGTGCCCTCAAACGGGGTTACGGGGTCGTCTGCCGGTCGCGTTCCGCGAGGATCTCCCGAGCGCTGAGCGGCCGGGAGAAGATCACGACTTCATCGATCGCGGTCTGCGCGGGGTACTTTGAGGCATCCCAGTTTTGGGCCTGCCCGACACTGAAGAACTGCGGGAGTCCGCGGAACCTCTTTCCTTCAGGAACACGCGTTTTTCCGAGCGGCGTTCCGTTGACGTACAGGACAACATCAGGGCCATCCCACGTGACCGCCAGGTGACGCCATTCGCCATCTTTCCATCCAGTCGTCGGCTTCGATATCGCCCCCCACTGGCCTTCTATGCCATTGCCGGCCAGCACCATGAGGTTGTCGGTGATGAAGCGATACAGGTAGAATTTTGCCAGGGATTCGTCGCGAATCATGAAGAAGTAGCGGAAGCCCTTTGCGTCGCCGTCCCAGCCCAGGGGTTGCGCCCAGAGCGCCAGCGTCCCCTTTGCCAGGTCGATGTTACTCTCGGTCACGTAGTCGACCCAATAGCGGCGCTGCGGGTCGGCCCCCAACAGAGCTGCCTGTCCTCTGTGGCCTTTCACAAATGTGACCGCCTTTGGTTCCTTGAGTGGTCGTCGGCTACCGCAGGCCGCGGCCGCATGGAGGGCGCCGTCCATGGGCGCATAGAAAAGGACATCGTCGCTGACCTTCTCGGGCGGAGGGAGGGGCTTGGGGACTGTTTCTGCGCAACGGAACCCCAGGTAGCGACGTTTGCATGGGCGAATCAATCCCTTGCGCGACGTCACCCGTGCGTCCCACTCGGTCAGGCACCAGGCGCCGCCTCGGACTGTGTGGCGTGAAGCGGGGCCCTCGTTGATGGGGTCGTGGACAGGGCTTGTCTGGTAGTAGTCTTCCTGCCAGGCATCAGCCACCCACTCGCGGGCGTTGCCGGCCATGTCGTGGGCGCCAAATGGCGAGACATCTCCCTTGGTGACTTCGACCGGGCGTGGCTTCCCGCGGCTTGACTCCCGCACGGTGGTTTGCCTGGGGATCCAGTCACTACCCCAAGGGTAGCGGCGGCCGTCTGTTCCTCGGGCGGCGAACTCCCACTCTGCTTCGGTCGGCAGTCGCCGGTGGACGAATCGTGCGTAGGTGTTGGCACCGTCCCAGGAGACTGTCAGCACGGGATGCTGTCCATAGCCTCGTTCGACCGTACAGACCCCGTTCTCCCGATCGCAGATGATCCGGCAATCGGGGCTTCCCGGATCGCAGTAGGCATAGATACGTGCCCGGTCACCTTTGATCGAGGTATTGAGGAAGGTGACAAATTGCTCATTGGTGACTTCATGGCGATCCATCCAATACGGGCTCAGGACGACGCGGTGTGGGGGGAACTCATCGGTCCGCCCGAATGCGCCGTCATCATCTGTGCCCATGAGAAACGTCCCACCGGGGACGAGAATTTGGGGCATCGTGTCGTACGTGCTGATGCGTACGTCGTCATCCGCGGACACTGCGCACATGGCGAGTGAGAAGAAGGCGAGAGAAGAGACTATGGAGCGAAGAGGGATGGTCATACGGCGGCTCCTGTTACTCTGCGGCCGCGGCGGCGGGTACATCGGTGTCAATGAAAACGGCGGCGGGCCGGTCGTTGTAGACGGGGATCTCGACTGTACAGAGGCCCGCGGCATGGACTGGGGCCAGATCGTGTGTCTTTCCTGCCAGTGTTCTGAGTACCGCCTTTCGGGGAGCCCCAACCTTCATGTCGCTGAGGGCGAGGGCAAGAGGGAACGGTGAGCGTTTCTCGCGTCGTCGGTCGAGGAGTGTGATGACGATGCGCGTGTGGCCCAGGTTGCGGAACGCTCGGGCGTGCACGTGTTCGGGCAGCGGGCCAAGTCCAATGTTGTCCAGGAAATCACCATGGTTCATCTCCGGTCCGCAGGCTCTGCGCAGGGCGACAATGTCGCGCTTCCACGGATCGACCATATCCGGCGGACGTGTGTTCATGGGGAATTCGAAACGGTTGCCGATAAGAAAGACCCGTTCGCTGCCGTCTCTTGGGGTTGGCTTTTCGTCCGGGTAGAACTGCTTGAGGCCCGCCCGCCCGTTGCACATTCCTGAGAAGAGCGGGTATTCGGGCAAGGTGTAGCGAACCACCTCCGGGTGTGCGTGCTTCGGGTGCCACATTAGGCCGAGGGCATGGGTGCTGTAGGGCAGGAGACGGTCGGAGGAGTATTCCTGCATGATGCAGAACCGTTTGGGCTTGTTTCTTTTCAAACGCTTGTAGAAGTTGATGATGCTTTGCCCCTCCGGCACGGGCCTGGTGTGACCGTGATCGAAGGCGAAACACGGACTCCCTCGGGAGACGGGGCAACTATCCAGGTACCAGACGTCGATCTTGTACTCCTTGGCCCATTTGTTGACCACCCAGTAGTGATAAAAATCGGTCCACTTTTCGGCGGCGGGGCACTGGTTCCAGTAGTCGTCGATGTAGCCGGGCACGGTGGTGGCCCACATTGAGTAGCTGCCGGCATGGCTCATGAGGCTCTGCTGCACCCAGTTGTCGGTCATGTAGTCTGGAGCTGGGCGTGGGATGTTCCGGGGGATTTTTTGAGCGAGGCGAGGCTGGCGCACGAAGGTCCCGAGCAGCGGATCACCCGTGTTGAAATTGAGATAGACCCCAACGTGTCCCCCTGCCTTGTGCAGCTCGGCCACGGCGCGTGTCAGCTCCTGCTCGGTTCCCATGTACGGGTTGGGGAAGGCGAACGCGTGGTAAGAGATATCGCCTCCGGTCATCTCGCTCCAGAGCTGGATGTAGCTGATTCCCATAGCCTGAGCATGCCGGATTGCGCGCGGGAAGTCGGCGAATTCGTAGCCCGGCCCGCCGCTCATCACATAGCCGTCTGCTTCCCTGAGCCAGTCCGGCACAGGGTGAGGGGAGAAATTGCCGCGGAACCAGGTCCGGTAGAGATCGGCAGCCCGGTGCCAATCCCCGCCGTGGACAGCCACACCGCATGGACCGGGCTCAAACACCTCGCCCGGCCAACAGAGCGCCCAACGCTGGACTCCGAGCCGCAGTCGACGCGTGGTGGTGTCGCTCTGGAGGATGAGGTCCGTTTGAGGGAGAGGCCCGAGGTCTCCGACTTTGATGTACAGGCCACCGTTGCTGCCGTAGAAATCGAACCACCCCATCGTTGCCTGGCCAATGTAGGAGACCGGGCGCTTCTGTCCGAGCGTTCTCCCGGGGTCCGGGAACTTCTGCCCCATCAACACGGGCACCACTACGAAAGGCGCTTCGCCGAACAGTGTTTCCGGCAGGCCGTCTAGACAAGGGTAACGCATCCGGTGGACGACGACGGATTTGCTTGGGCGCAACGTGCGTTGGTTGTCGAGCCGCATGTACCACTGCGTTTCGACGCCTTTCGGCGGGACCACAACGCGCAACTGCAGAGGGATATACCCGGCGATGCGGTGCTCGATGGTCAGCTCCTGGCCTGCTTCCGTGGTTGCCTTGGTCATCTTGACCAGTGTTTCGTGGTCGGGGACGACTTGCGTGGTGTCCTCCTCGCGGAAGAACCGGGGATTCTTGAGGTACCGGACGGTCTCGATTTCGGCGATCGGTAAGCCCCTCTCCCCGAAAGTCACATCGAGCCCGTTTGGTGTGTTGCGAGCCGCGAGGAGTCGCCCGGTGTGCCGATCAAAGGTCAGTGCTACACTGTCATTCCCGATGGTGACGGGGGATGGCTTCTCCGGCTCGGGTGGACGCAGGGCATCAGGAGGAACGGTGAGGGGCGGGGAACTGTAAAGGACGGCGTCTGCAAGACGTACGCGCGCATGGAACCAGATACCCGTTCCCGGCTGGAATGCATCGGCGGCAGCGGCGTGCATCTGCCCTCCCTTCCCGGCAGCAAGGGGCACTGTCGGCTCGAGGAAAAAGTCTCCGGCTGCTGACCGGATGCGCAGTTCGCCTTTGATGGTTGCTACCGTCTTTCCTGCCTGGACGGGGGCTGTCAAGGCGACATCTTTGCCTTCCCGGTAGAGGCTGGCAGGGCCCCAGCCCACCGTGGCTTGGGAGAAATGAAGAACGCCGAAGCTCTGCGGTTCATGGAAGCCGCGCTTGAGGTCGGCCCACGTGTGGTATTGCTGGTTTATCTTGTCGTTACGGGAGAGGTTGAAGCGCCAGTCCGCCAGGGCGGTTGGCGCCCGTTCAATCCCGAGACCGGCGAACGGGATGCGCATCTCCGCGACCCACGCCTTCTCGTTCCGGGTGCACGTGACGGCCCAATCGCAGTTCCAGCTCTTGTCGAACCCCTTGCCGTCGTAGCGCGTCCCTATGGCGTTGACCGCGAAGTGGTAGTAGTCCGAGGAGCCGGCTGGCTGGAGGTAGCACTCGATGGCTTCGTCGGCGTACGCCGGTCCGTCGTGCACGTTTGCCTTTGCCTTCGGGAGCCGTTGGCTGCCGCCTGAGGGAATGCTGCAGGTGACGCCGATGTACAGGGCCGCATCGTCGTGGAGGATGCTGAACGTGGTCGCCCGGGCGGCGGCCTGTCGTGAGCTTAGAAGGCGCATTTCGCCTGCGACGATGCTCAGGTCCCAGGCCGGCTCGTCGAGCTTCCCGTCAACTGTGATCGGGGACGCGGCACGACAGGCGGTCAGGTGTGGCAGTTCTGCGCAGACGCGGCCTTCCCAGGCGGATGCAATCGAGACCAGCAGCAGTACCACGTAGCGATGTCGAGGAGCCATATCGCGAGTCCTTTGTTATCGGTAGACTAAAGCTCGCGGATGCGCAGATTCCGGAACCAGATCACCCCGTTGTGATCCTGAAGACCGATGTGTCCCCGGCGAGGCATATCCTTCCACGCGTATTTGAACTTGTTGTCGGTCCCATCCGGGCTCTTTCCGGGCGTGTCGAACACACCAATGTCGACATCCAGGATGCGTTTGCCGTTCTGATCAAGATGGATCATCGGGCCGTTGCACTCAAGCCGAAAGTCTGTCCACTCCCCGGCGGGTTTCGCCGCATTCGTCGATGGCGGGATGAGGTCGTAGAGGGCGCCCGAGTCCTGCTTGCCGAGGGTTTCTTTGGCAAACGTGTCAAGGATCTGTATTTCGAGGCCTGTATGGACTGGGTCTGCCAGATCCGACCACCGGAAGAAGATGCCACTGTTGACATCGGCCTCCGTCTTGTACTGGAGTTCGAGCACGAAATTCTCGAACTGGGCATCAGTGGCCAGGTAGCCGCCCTTCAGAGCCAGGCACTTGATGCACCCGTCCTCAACGATCCAACCTTCAGGATTTCCGGTGGCCTTCCAGCCATTCAGCGTGGTGCCGTCAAAAAGAGTGATCCAGTCGCCCATTCCGTGTCTCTCCTGGTTTCTCGGCTGCGTTTGAAGGGAGTGCGGGAGCATAGTCTTCTGGGGGGGCTGGGGCAAGTGCTTTGGGTGTTGGTGACTGTGAGGCTGGCATCCAACGTGTGTGGAGGGTAGGGTTGGCGGGATGCGTAGCGACGGGAGACCGTCCAGAGCGTTCGATGTAAGGAGTTCGTGCGACCGGGCGCTTGTTGCCGGGGAGCCTGCTGGTTTGAGCATGCGGAGGCAATCTATGAATGGTGCAGAGTGGTTTGTCAGGAATCTTCGCCAGCGTGGAGTTGAGCAAGTATTCGTCCTATGTGGAAACGGGCTCAACCCGTTTCTCGACGCCTGCCTGGACGAGGGGATGCCCCTGATTGATGTCCGCAACGAACAGGCTGCGTCGTTCATGGCCGACTTGTATGGACGCATGACGGGGCGACTCGGTGTGGTGGCGGTCAGCAGCGGCCCGGGGCACACGAATGCGCTGACCGGGTTGGCGAACTCCGCATGGGATGGCGGTCCGATGTTGCTCATCAGTGGATCCAGTCCGGCCAAGACGCGGGGTCTGGATCATTTCCAGGAACTGGATCAGGTCTCCATGGTGCGCTCGCTCTGCAAGTTCGCGTCCTATGTGGATTCGGTCCAGACGTTGGTCGCCGACACAGATCGGGCCGTTGCTGCCGCGATCTCTCCGCGTCCAGGCCCTGTCCACCTGACCATTCCCTGCGATGTCTGGGCCACTGCGATGCCAGCGGGCCTGGGGGATGGATGCCCGATTCCGGCCGATGTCTTCCGAGCCGGAGCAGGCAATCCTACGCTGGTCCGCGAGGCGGCGGAGCTGCTGTGCAAGGCCAGGAAGCCGATTGTTTTCGTCGGCAGTGGTGCGTTTTACGCGAGAGAGGCCGGCGGCGTGCTTGAGACGCTGGCTGAAGAGACAAACGTGCCGTTGATCTCACAGCTGTGGGACCGGTGCTGCATTGAGAAGCCGTTGCGCCAGTACATTGGGGTGAGTACGGCCGAGCTCAACGCGGCCTTCCCGAAAGTCTCCGAGTGTGACGTGGCTCTGGTTCTGGGAACGCGGGTCGATTTCCGCCTGGGACATGGCCGACCGCCGGTCTTCAGCCCGGATGTGACTTTCGTGCGCGTGGATTCGGATCCCGACGAGATCCAGCGGACCATCGTTCCGGAGGTGGGCATCGTCGGTGACGTCGCCATGGTGCTGGAGCAGCTTCTGAGTGAGGTCCGCGACCTGGGAGGCATGGATGCATCCGAGTGGCTCGGAGAACTCCGTGACTTGCGCGATGCATCCGTCGCCGGTTGGGAAGCGGTTGAGCATGACGGGAATGCGCCATTGCCGGGGTATCGCATCTGCATGGCACTGCGTGAGTTTCTCGACCAGGAGGTGACGTTCCTGCTCGATGGCGGGAATATCGGCCGTTGGGCGTACACGCTGCTCGCCAATCGACATCCGAGCCACTGGGCGACCTGTGGCATCAGTGGCGTGATCGGCTGGGGGCTTCCCGGCGGGATCGTTGCGAATCTCGTCCGCCCCGATCACCCTGTTCTGCTCCTCAGTGGCGACGGTTCCGCAGGCTTCACGATCAGCGAGATTGAGACCGGGTTGCGCTTCAACGCTCCCTACGTCGCGGTAATCGCTCACGACAGTGCGTGGGGCATCGTGGCCGATGGTCAGGGAGACGACCGGCTCATCGCCAGTGAGCTGGGCGAGATTCGCTACGACAAGGTGGCCGAGGCATTTGGTGCGCGCGGCGTCTATGTCGAGAGCGAAGCCGAACTCAAGGCGGCGATCGCAGAAGGGCTTGCACTCCCGACTGTGACCGTGATCCATGTGCCGACAGTCCGTGGTGGGTTGGCCAGACTGACACCCCAGTAGAAGATGCCGCCCGGAGGGCCGTGCGGCGTACGTCCGAACAGAGCCGCGGCTCTGTCGGACAGCCCGACGTCACGAATGAGCAATCTCTTGTTGACGTGGAGGAATGCCGTGAGATTTTCCAGCATCCGGATCGTCTGGAGGCCATTTCTTGTCATGGGGAGTCTGGTCATGACTATCTCTGCATCCAGCGACACCATTGATTGGGGCAAGGCGCACCCGCAGCAGACCTTCGCTGGCGATGTGCGAGTGCAGACGAAGGTGGTCAGGCCTCTCATGGGGCTTTCGGACGAGCAATTGCGGGAGCGATGGAACAAGCCGGGGGGGATAGGCGAGGCAAGTTCAGCTGTCCGGTCGGCCGCAGGGCTCTGGGAAGCGACTGAGGATGTCAAGTGGCGCGAACTCGGGGCCCGTTTCTGCATCGCAGCATTGGGGGAGTTGGACTCGGCCCCGTTGGGGGAACTGACTCGACGCATCGATGAACGCGGGGTGAAGAACGCCGAGCATTTCCTGCTGCGCGATGCGTGTCGCCTCTATGCGCTGCACTACCATCTCGTGCGCGATTCCCGGTCAGCGGCCCGGACGGGTGCCCTGCTTGCGAGGTTCGCGGAAGTGATTCCCACGTGGTCGATCTACGTTCCTCATTACGGCGATGACAAGTGGTCGAAAGCGTGCCCGCAGACTGCCAAGGGATTCTACAGAGACTGGGATGCGACCGGTCTGTGGGGGACGTGGATCTACCAGGATCTTGATGCGGCCCAGCCGTTGTTGGATGCCTATGATCTCATTCATGCGAGCGGCGTTCTCCAGGATGCCGGGGCCCTGGAGAGCGTTGAGGCGGTGCTTCGTCGGCATGTCCGGGTCCAGGAGAACTACGGGCGGACGTTGGGCAATATGGATGGGACTCAGATCCGTGGTATCCTCCGGTTTGCCCGGGTCCTGCGTGAGCCGGAGTGGGTCCACATGTGTGCCAACTGGGTGGCCGCGATTTACAGGACCCAGTTCTATGCGGATGGATGGTGGCACGAAGGGACGCCGTCGTACCACAAGCAGATTCACCACAATCTGCAGGGGACCGTCAGACGATACCTCCAGGGGTATTCAGATCCGCCTGGCTTTGTGAGTTCCGAAGACGGCACTCGTTACGACGCTCTGGACTTCAAGGCCCTCGTTGGTGGGGCTCTGGAACGGGCCGATGCGGCATTGCGCGACATTCAGCAACCGAACCGCATCTGTCAAGTGCTCAATGACACGGTGTTTCCACAGCCGGTGTGGTGGACTCCACCAATGACGCAGGGCCGGTCGATTCTGTTCGGCTGCATGGGGCATGCCATTCTGGGGACAGGCTCGGGCAAAGGGAACATGGTCCAGGCGTCGCTGAGCTTTGGCGGGACGCACGGACACGAGCATTTTGACTGCCTCAGCCTGACGCTGTTTGCCAAGGGGCACGAGTTGATCTCAGAGACCCGCTATCGGCCGCAGAGCATCTCCAATACCACCCGGGAGTGGCATGGCATGACGGCAGGCCACGCGACCGTAGTCGTGGATGAGATGGATCAGACTGACCGCCAAAGCCCCGCGGCGAGGGGAACGCCGTACCGTCGGGAAAGGCAACCAGAAGACGCGATTGCCGGTATTCCGGACTGGCGTTGGCGTTGGATGGGCCACGGCAATGCGCTCAACGATGGAAAGCTCCGGCTGTTCAACAGGGACTTCGACATGGTGCAGGTGGTAGAAGCGGATGGCGAAAGGTCCTATGGGGGATTGGTGGCACTGGACACATACCGCCGGACTCTCTTGCTCGTGAAGATCAATGAAACGGACACATATGTTGTCGACGTGTTTCGAGTGAGTGGGGGAACGACCCATGATTACATGCTGCACTCCTGCCTGGATGTTCCTCACGAAGTCGTTGTTTCCTTACCGTTATCGCCTTGGGAGGGCCGCGGGGCTGTTCTTCACAAGTACATCACTGAACTTCAATCGGCTGATGCGAGCCGGGCCTGGCACGCGACATTCCCCATGGAAGGCGGAAAGGGGGGGCTTCGGACGTTTGTTTTGGGGCAGGAGGGTGCTGCAGTCGTGGTCGGGAAGGCTCCGGCAATGCGGCGGGAGGGAACGGCTCCCTTCCTGGTCGTGCGGAAGCGTGGTGGCGAAAGCGTCTTTGTTGCCGTGCACCATCCGTTTAGCCAGGCGTCGCAGGTGCAGAGCGTTGAGGCTGTTCCGCTGAGTCG
Organism: Lentisphaerota bacterium; assembly: GCA_018676675.1. Classification (GTDB taxonomy): domain Bacteria; phylum Verrucomicrobiota; class Lentisphaeria; order Oligosphaerales; family JABHEG01; genus JABHEG01. The sequence goes on along the minus strand of JABHEG010000218.1, from coordinate 65,155 downwards.
GGGGCAGGCGGATGGGGTCGCCCTAAGGATCGTGCTCCCGGGAGCGGTGGATACGGTTTTGATTTCGCAGGGGGAGGATGGACACTTGCTGACGGCCGATGGCCGATCAGAGCTGAAGGGGCATGTCGCGCACGCCCGTTCTTCGGGAACCGGTGGCGGATGGCTGTACGCCGTGGCTGCTGAGCAGACCAGGCACGATGCGGATACAGCTGCGGCGCCCTCCTATGAGGGCACGATCTGCGGGACGCTGCGCGTGGAGGCGGGCCAAGACCGAAACGCGTTCCTGACAGATGCCCCTGTTCCGTTCGGACGTGATCTGGCGGGGCACACGCTGATAGTTGACGAGGGGCGAATCCTGACGCAGAGTTTCACGATTTCGGGTGTTTCAGAGGTCGGGGGAAGGAGGGCGATCGAGATCACTGGCGAACCGGGGATGACGATCACGCCGGGGCTAGTGAAGCTGGAGTATTACCCCGGCTGGGGGATCAAGGGCGAAGCGCGCTTTCGCATTGCCGGCACGGCGTTGAAGAGGAGGTAGGCGGGGCGGTCAGTACTGCACGGTTCTCGGCAGATGTCGTTCCTGCTCGAGCAAACGCCGGATGAGGGTGTGACGCACTCGGGCCAGGTCGTCGGCGTACTCGTCCGCTGCTGCGACGTTGCGATACTGCCCACCAGGTTGGTTCAAGTCGTACAGGAACTCGCTGCCATTGGCTCGGACCACGTAGCGGAACTGTGCTGTGCGCAGAGCCTTTGAGCCCTGCATTTCGGTCAGCGCTGAGGTCCGTGTCTTCGATGCTCCGGGAGACATGGGCAGGGGTGTCCCCTGTAGATGCCTTGGGAGCGGGATCCCGCAGCACTGCAGGAGTGTCGGGATGACGTCAACGGCTTCGGTGATGTGGGGGATCGTTCGCCCAGGCTGGTCGACGCCGTCGGGCCAGCGGATGATCATGGGGACGCGGCTGATGCAGTCAGGGGAGGGGTAGCCCTTGCCGTAATTGAGAAACTCACCCAGAAATTCGCCATGGTCAGAGGTGAAGACGACAATGGTGTTGTCACGCAGACCTCTTGCTTCCAGGCAGTCGAGAATTCGGCCTACATGGTGGTCCACTTCGCTCACCATCGCGTAGTAACCGTGGGTCGCCGAGCGTAGTTCGTCCTGCGGGCACTTGCCCGTTTCCGCGCGTTTCTGTTCGAGTTCCCGGGGGTAGTGGGGCAGGGGAAGTGAATTGGGATCGTAGAGGTCCAGGAACTCCTGGGGAGCCACCCACGGGCTGTGTGGGGAGTAGAATCCTGCGATGCAGAAGAACGGGGAGTCGCCCTGCTGGCCCAGGAATTGCATCGTCTGTTCTGCCACGAATGCCGTATGGGTGAACTCACTGCCGCCCCGATAGGGCTGGGCTTTCTTGGGGAATCGCTCGGGCGGGTGTGGAACGTTGTCGCCAACGCGGGTGATCTTCTCCCACTCCCCGGAAGCCGGGGGAAGGCCTAGACTCGCGAACTCGAGTTCGTCAGGATCTTTCCGGCGAACCCAGGCGCGGTATGCGTCTTCGTAACATCCCGGCTCATCACTGATCTCCAGATGATCGAATCCGTACGATGGATGGATTGATCGGTGGTCACGGTTGGCGTGAGGAAGGAAGTGAAGTTTCCCGATGTTGGCGGAGGCGTACCCGTAGTTGTGGAGCATCTGCGGGAGCGTCTGAGTGTTCTCCGGGACCGGTACGCCGTTGATCAACACCTGCAGCGTGGAGCAGTATTGCCCGGTTAGGAAGCTCAGGCGACTGGGCATGCAGACGGGGTTCTGCACGAAGAAGTGATCGAAGTTCAGGCCGTCAGCGGCCAACCGGTCGAGGTTGGGTGTCTTGATCGCAGGATTGCCGTTGGCGCCAAGGGCATCCCAGCGTTGCTGGTCGGTGTAAAGGAGCAGGATGTTCGGACGTTGCATTAGGGGCTCCGGTGTTGCCTCAATCGCATGGGAGGGCTTTCAATCCGGCCACCACCTGCTTTGCTTTCTCAAAAGACACCTGCGGGGGAAGCACACCCGCTGAGGTGAGAAAGACCTTGCGCCGGTCGGGGCTGGCGGCAAGATCCTGAGCGACATCCTGGATGATGGCTTCGGCCGGTTTGAGCCACTGGCTTGCGTTTGTTCCGCCGATCAGTGCTTTGGAGGGCATTCGCGTTCGGCCTTCGGCGAGTGAACAATCCCCCACAGGGCGGGTCGTGTAGGCCTCGTTCGCGATGGCGGGGAGCTCATCAATCATCTCGAGTATTGCGTTCAGCGTGCCGCACATGTGATGGACAGGGACGAGATCGTGCCCCAATACCATGTTTCCATACGTAGTCAGATGGGGGACACAGTAGTCCTTGAAGATGGTCGGGCTGATCAAGGTGGTGGTCGTGTTTTCAGTGAGCCAGAAGCTGTCCGAAGGGACGTGAGGCAGGATGGCCGCCAAGTGTCGCACGCGGTCCTGGTGCATGAGGTCGACCACCTCGTCAAAGAGCTTGGGATCGTCCACCATGTGGAAGATGGCCGCTTCCGGGCCGCAGAGGTGCTGGACGAGGTGCATGATCGGTGAGGGCCCGATGCCGGACATGGTGTAGATGTCCTGCTGTTCCAGGTCACGTTGGTGATCGAGCCCGACTCGGGCGGCTTCCGCGTCGACAGCGTAGGCTGTGTCGGTGTAGCACCAGCGCAGGGCGCGGAACTCGTCGAGTGTCTCGGCGCAATACGTGGTCGGGTGCCAGGTGTTGGTGGCCGGATCAAGCGAGTTCTCCCCGACCAGATCCCCTTCCGGCGTTTTGAAGACCGTGCGTTGGATATTGCCGTCGCGCGTCACGGTGGTCTTGACGTGTGGCTTCTCGGCCCTGAGCGCGGTCCCCGGGAAGGAACATCCCCCCATGATATCACACCCGCAGGACCTGAGGAGTTCATTGCCTTCCATGGAGTGATACGGCTCCGGCTGGAAGCTCTTCCAGGTGATGTTGGCCATTTTCAGCCAGACTGGGAAGTGGTCGACCGGGTCCCCACGGAACGTGGCTGCGATGCGATCACGTGTGGACATTGGGGACATTGCGGTTGTCGAAGACATCGGTCGACTCCTTGGCTGCCGTAATGGCGAGGAAAGGCACGCATCACGTCGACTAGTATAGCGGCCCGATCAGGAACGGCTACGGCTTCTCGATGTCCCTTCTGACTGTAGCGCCGCACTCTGAGCGGCGGCTCCATGGAAGAGCAACTCCGTCCGGAGGGCGGAGCTACGGAGGACCTGCTTGACGCTTCGACAGACGTTCCCCGAACGCCCTCACGATGGAGGGCTCAAGGCCGTGTCTGCGTCGGACCCGGCGATGGATGAGTATGAACGTCGTGATGAACACGAGATCGAATGCCGGCCATGCTTCCGGGGGAATCCACCAATCGCCGAGGGCACGTCCTGTGCCGAGGAAGTCGAGCCCGCCACTCACGATGTCGCCGGCCACGTGGAGCGCGTAAGCCGGGGCACACCACAGGAGGAGATGACCCCAGCGGCGCTTCCTGAAAACGAGCGCCCCGGCCAGGCAACCCGAGACGACGATGAGTGTGCAGGGCCACATGTGTGAGTAGGAGTTACAGCGCGCCCCCAAGCTGATGTGCGGGTCGAGGAGGTCAGGAAGTGACCCAAAGACAGCTATCAACAGCCAGCCCCGGATCTGGTCTCGGTAGGAGGACGGCTCCGGGGACCTCAGTTCGGACAACTGCCTGGCCGTGACAGGTAGCAGCGAGTGTGTGATGATGTTCATAGTGGGGCCAGACGTGAGTGGTGGTCAAGGCTATGGCCTCTTGACGGCGAGTTCTTTGACCTGCCCATCTTCCGTTGCCACGATCAATGCGTTGCCGGAGAACACGAAATGGACAATCGGGGACGTTGTTTCGCAGCCGGCGATGACCGCGCCTGTGGCGTCAAGGACATGGAGGCGTCGATCCGCAGCGACGACGATTTCATCCACCCCTGCCAGGTCTGATTTCCGTGCCGATATCTGCTGGACAGGGGCGTAGAGATTTGCTGTCCAGAGCAGCTTCCCATCGGCGTTCAGCGCGTAGACATACTCGCTTCCCGAGCCGGCAATGAGCGACTGTGCCGATCCGGGTGTCAGCCTGGCGGGGCAGAGCGCTGTGACGACGTCTCCCAGAGCGAATTTCCAGCGCTTGGAGAGCTCTCCTCCAGTGGTGTTCAGTGCGTAAACGTTATTCATGTTGGTCCCGCAGACCACTTCGAGGGGCGCTTGGCCATCCAGATCAGCTGTACAGACAGCCGTGAGGGCCGAAGCCCAGCCATCGTTGCTGTATTTGCTCAGCAGCTCCCCTCCCTCGTCAATCACGAGGCAGTTGCTGTAGCAGGTGATGGTTGCGGGGCCACCGATTACTTCTTGTTTACCATCCCCAGTCAGGTCGGCTGCGCACAGCGAGGTGCAGATTCCGTACTGCGTGAAGCGCCAGAGAAGCTCGCCGTTGATATCGCATGCGTGGATGTGCATGTTGGCCGCTCCGAAGATGATCTCCGGCTTGCCGTCCCCATTGATGTCAGCAACCAGGACCTTTTCAACTTCCCCGCCTCGCCAGTAGCGTGCCCAGTAGGGATCGTGGCCGGCTGCCCCCTCATAGTGCCAGCGTTCGCTGCCGTTGGCATTGAGCAGGTAGCAGCAGCGATCATCACTGCCGGCGATGACCTCTTCCTTCCCGTCGGCATCGACGTCCGCAATCGCCACACTGTTGACTGGGCCTTTAGCTGAGAAGCTCCAGCGGGGCTTGCCGTCGAGGGTAAGGAGACGCACCGTCCCATCTCCGCAGCCGAGGACGATTCCGCTTGAGCCGATGGCCATATCATTGATCGTGACGCCTGTGTCCCGGGACCAACTCGTTACCAGGCCGGATGTCGTCACGTCATCCGGGATCGCTGAGACCGCGTCTGGTTCCATGGCATTCGCCCACGCTTTGGCGAGGGACTCACGACGTCGCTCGGGATTGTCGGTCAGTGGGCGACGTCCGGAAAACCGGCGGGGTTCGGTGAACGTCATGTCTCCCCAGCGGCACTGTGTGCCTTCCCTCAGGGCGACATGAGTCGGCGTGAGCACGAACTCCCGTGCATCCACTTCGACGGGCACTCCCCCCACTCTGAAGGATGCCGGGCCAATGCCGGCACAGACGATGCCGTCTCCGTCGCGAACAAGGTAGACGCCATCGACTACTTGCCTGACGGCGGCGTCGATGGGGCGGGAGTCGTTGCTGACGAAGAACAGGTTGGCGAAAACGTGGCGGTCGCCTGGGACCATCTGTCGGGATGCGGACTGCTGCACAATGTTCAGGACGGGGGCGGCATAGGCATAGCTCTTGAACCACTTGCCGAAGTTGTCGGTGTCTCGAACGATCGACAGCTTGTCCGCCCCTACGCAGGCGAGAGTGAGCGTGTCGATGGGGCGATGGGGCTTCGGTGTATCCAAGTCCAGGCCATCAATGATGATCTCTTGGTCACCGGGACCGCGGAGAATCAGCTTGTCACAGATACTGCCAGGCCTCTCCCGCAACGACAGTGAGATCGTGTGCATCCCCGCCACGGTGACTTCCATCCTGAGGGGAGTGGTCGGCGCAATCCTATTTTGAGAGAGAGACAGCACGCCCACCCGCTTGCCATCCAGATCGACGAAGAAGGAATCATCACCGGGGTGATGGCCACAACCGACGACGGCCACTGTCCACCGCCCTTTGCTGAGCTCTACATCTGTGCAGAGGACTCCGCTTTGGTCCACGATCTTGACGCACGTTTCCCCATCGGCGTCGTCACGCCGAATGGTCCGGACGGTTTCTGAACCTGGCTTCAGCTGCTGCGACAACGTCAACGTGTGCTTGCTCAGTGTGCCGACTCCCGGGCTGCGCCAAAGGCAGCGGAGGGTGTAATCCCCTGCTTGTCGGGCGGTGAGTTCGTCCAGTACCAGAAAGTAGCGGTTCCTGCTCCAGATGATGTGTCGATTCCAGTCTTGCCCGAAGTAGTCGGGTAACTGTGTCTCGCTGAAACCGATGTCCTTGTCGTAGTGGGTTCCCGCGAGTTTGGCTAACGGCGGCGGCGGAGCCGTCCGTCCATCTCGCATGACCGTGACCACATTGTGGTCGCCCATGTTGGGGCCTTCGGCATAGCAGACATCTGTGAACCAGATCCGGTCGTTCGCGGTGAAATGTGAGAACCCGTTGACATCGACATGGCCATGGCTGCCCATACCGATTCCGTCAATAAGCAGGTAATGGTCGTTGGCATCAAGGCCTCCTCGGAAGGCCAGTTTGTCGAAGCTCTGGTCGAGAGGGATGTTCGCTTCCGGTTCGCTTGGCATGGTCGTGTTCCGGGCGTTGTAGAAATGCGGGGCCATGGGGGCCACACTGATGCCGATCAGGTCAACCGGCTCCACGGGCTCAAGGCCGCGCACCACGTCAGCGATGCCCCGGCGTTCAGCCGGCACGCGCTTCTGGGCCGGGTTCCGACGCAGCGCCCACTCGTAGCGGCCATCCCGATAGAACTCAGCCGCATGCCGGAATACGTAAGCAGGGAAGTAAGTGAGGGACCAGAAGTCGCCGTTGGGGGCGGAGAAGCCCCGGTTGTCGAGTTCCAGCAGTGCCCGTTCGGCGGCCGTCCGGTAGCTGCCGTTCTCGAAGAAGGAGTGGTCTCCGCCGGCTCGTGACCACCAGGCCGTCTGGTAGAGCGTGCCCCATTCGTAGCAGTTGCAGTCACATTGGGGTTTGTGCGAGATCTTCTGACCATCGAACAGCGCTTGGGCCGCCGCGAGCCACTCATCGGCTTCGGCCAAGCCGTAGCCACGCTTGAAGTAACGTCCGCCGAAGAGACAGGCGAGTCCGGGCAGCGTCTGGTGGTTGTGGCGGACACCTGACGGGGGCTTGGTCCCTTTGCGAAAAAAGCCGTGGTGAGCTCCTTCTTTCGAACGCATGATGGCGAGAAGGCGTTTTGCGACAAAGAGGCGGTCTTCGTCAGTGAAAACGGGGCTTTCCTCGATCAGGTCCCAGACTGAGATGGTGTCATAGACGTTCATGTGCGTCCCCATTCCCGGGCCGTCGAGTTGATCGTGGTGCCGCATGTAGATCAGGAAGCTCTTCGCCCAGCCGTCTTGCCCCGTTTTGTAGTACTGATGGCCTGCTGAAGCTGCTGCTGAGATCAGCTTGCGCCCGTTCTTGAATTTGAGGCCCTCGGCCGCCCGCTTGGTGGCGTACTGGATTTTCGCCTCGTCGAGGGGAGCACCGCGTTTGGGCGTTTCGAAGCGCATCACCCAACCCGTCGTTGCCGTGTCGTTTTCCCCCGTGATCTCGTCCGCGAGGCCCACTGCGGCCTGCACAACGGTGCCCGGATTCTCGCCTCCGACGAAAAGGACATTCTTGCCGGTTCCATATGGATCGTGAACGGAACGGACAGCCCATGTCGTGTCGCCCGGATACCAGCGGTCCAGCACCCAGCGTTCCCAGAGCAGGCGGCGGACGAACGCACTATCCTGCGCGTTCCCGATGGCGATGATGTGTTGTCGGAAGTCGTCTTCGACGAGGTCTTGGCCGATCTTGACAGGGAGACGCTTCCCGGTGAGTTTCTTGAGGCGCACTTGGAGGACGTCGATCGCGGCGTTGTAGTCCCCGAGCCCGGGCTTCACGATAAGGGCTGTCGGCATGCCGCCGTCGATCAGGTTGGTGCGCACGTGCAGGTCGCGGCGTGTCGTGAGTTCAGCGGCGGGCGCCGCCGACACGCCCAACAGCAGCAGAGCGCTGACGAATGGAGCCCTTGTTGTCACCGTGATCATATGGTTGCCCTTGCTTCGAGGATATCGTCCCGTATCGGTGAGTCGTTACGATACGGCACCCAATCGCGGAGCGCCATGGTCGCGCCGCGCGAGGGGGGGCTGGGCTGGAGACGAGGACCGCTCCCGTAAGTCGCGCATGCGCGTCAAGCGAAGTCGTAACTCATTGTGGGAGAAGAACCGGGGCTCGAGGAAGGCAAGAAGCAATGCCGAGCTAAAGCTCGGCGTTCCCAGGGGAAAGACACGGAGGTCGGGGACGACCCTCCTCTGCCCAAGAGGCTACGGAGGCCAGGCACGCCCTCCAGGAAGACGGCGCGCCGGGTGGAAGCGCTTGAGAATCGGGCGTTGGTCGGCGATACTGCGGAGTGTCCTGATTACCGTGGTGGGCGTGAAGGAGATGACCATGTCGGACTGCTGCTGTTCTTCTGGAAGCTGTGAAACGGGCTGGGTGAAACTGTTCAACGGGGAGGATCTGCGTGGGTGGGCTGTCCCCGATGGTGACAATGGGCACTGGAAGGTCGTGGATGGCGTGATTGACTACGATGCCAGGTCGGAGGCGACGGGGGACAAGAACCTGTGGACGGCGGATTCCTTCGGTGACTTTGTGTTCCATGTTGAGTGGCGACTGAAGGAGACGACCGGCCTTTACCCCATGCCGACTGTTCTGCCGGATGGTTCGTACGAGACAGATGCGGATGGTGAAGTGATAAAGGTGTTGCGTCCGAATGCAGACTCGGGTGTCTACGTGCGCGGAACCAGCAAGGCCCAGATCAATATCTGGTGCTGGCCGATCGGCTCCGGTGAGATCTGGGGCTACCGTACGGACGCATCAATGCCGCCTGAAGTCAGGGCTGCCTGTGTGCCGAAGGTGTGTGCCGACAACCCCGTCGGTGAATGGAACACGTATGAGGTCACCATGAAAGGCGACCGGATTACCGTCACGCTCAACGGGCAGGTGGTCATTGATGGCGCGCAGCTTCCCGGGGTGCCGGAAGAAGGCCCGATCGCGCTGCAGCATCACGGTGGAATGAATGCTCAGACCGGTGAGATGAGTCCGGCTTCGAGCCTGATCCAGTTCCGCAATGTGTGCATCAAGCCGCTGGGCTAGGGGAACCGAAAGGCTGATCGGCGCACGGCGGCGCCTCCCACATTGGGAAGATCCGGCAGATCGGCGCACGGCGGCGCCTCCCACATTGAAGGCAGGAGAAGGGGAGAGACGTTTACCGGCGCACGACCTCGAAGGAGACAGCGGGTAGATAGCCGACTGAAACTCGACGCGTCTTGTTGGTCGACTTGTCCTTGTTCTTGCCTTTGCCCCGGGCTGGATATTGTGCGAATGCCTCGATGATCAAGTTATCCGAGAAGCCGGGCTTCGCGGCCTCGCCGGCGACCTTTATGCTGAACTCCAGAGCGTTGCGTGTCGCTACGATGTCTTCGACGCTGACCCCCTCGGGAGCGTCTTTCAGCTCGAGTTCAACATTGTTCAGCCTCCGGGGCACTTTCGTCTGCATCCGGACCTCTCCCTTTCCTCCCATCGGGACGCGGATCATCTCATCATCTGGCATGGTTAACGGAAGCCCATTCCACCTCGCCTTGGTGACGGTCACCAGGAGATCCTGGCTGGGCGCCAGATGGCGCCAGAGGAAGGCTTGCATGACGTCGTCGCAGGGGGTGACCTGGCGGATGGTCTGCCTTCCACCGACCTTGGCTCGGCCCACGATCTGCAGAGGTATGGGGTGGTCGGTCGCCTCCTTTGGGGCAGTCAGGGTTAGGCCGGCACGGTTTCTTCCCGGGGGAATTCGTGCGGCGCTGAGGCTGAATCCCTTGGGCGCGTCTTTCAGACCAAGCTCGATCTCACCATTGAACCCGGCCTTGCGGATCGCGTGGACTGTGATCGGGAGAACCCGTCCGCCCTGCAGAGTCAGGCTGGATGGTGCAACAAGGAGCATGAAGTCAGGCCGGATCGGGGTGATGCGAAGACGGTAGGCACAGGCATCGCTGCCCTGGTTTTGGGCGTCTGACAGGTGGGCGTAGTAGAGGTCGTTTCGTGGCAGTTTGAGGTTTACGTATGAGTCAGCATGGTGGGTCAGATATCCCATGTCGGTGTGAAGGTGACCTTCCTTCCGAACAGCGTCATCGTTGAGTGCGAGGAGTTCGCCGCGCGAATTGGTTACGCGCAGAAGCGAATCAATGGGGGAGTGCAGCCGTCGCCCCAGGACTTCAACGATGACCCTTTGACCGGCTCTGCCTCTGAAGGCGAACACGTCCAGGTCTCCGGGTTGATCTATGCGCCCATTCACAATCTGAGGGAGTGAGACTTTCTGAGCTTTTCTGGCGTCGTCGTTGGGCTCTTTCTCATGGCACTCGGGCAAGGTGTCGACGTGATAGAGGATTTCGTTAGAAGGCAGGCCTTTGGCCAGTCTCATTTTCCGGATCCCGAGAGGTCCCGGACGCGTGTCCAGGCGGAGACGCTTCCGCGACAAATGCCATCCCCCCAGTGCCGCCACCGTCTTGGCTCCGGCCCTTCCTCCCAGCGGGAACACACTTGTCACAAACGGCAGCTCGCCGATCGCGACCCGGTAGACAAAATCTTCCCTTCCCCGGTAGATGGCGTCACGGATCTCCAGTTCGTATTCGCCATCTTCCGGAATCTCGCAGTGGAGTACGGGATCCGGATCGAAGGCGAAATCGTCGGCAAACGCGATCTCGTGTCCTGCCGCATCGAACACGGCCACAGTGGCCTGGAACCATCCAGGGACGGCATCCGCCAGGAACGGCACCAACCGGCGTGCATGTGTGCGGACGAGGAGTTGCTGGCCCTGTTTGGCTCGGAAGCGGAAGCGGTCGACATCGCCCGGCATGATTTGGCCATTGAGCAGAACGGGCAGGTCGCTGGCTGGGACCGGCGGGAGTCCCATCGTCGGCCCCGGTTCATTTGGCTCCTGTTCGGTCTTTTCCGGGAGGGTGCCGACCTGGAAGCACACGGGATTGGTCAGTCCCTGTGGTGTGATGAGCCGGAGTTCGCGGTCTCCGGGGAGGGCGTTCGAGGCTACCGTCAGTTTGATCACTAAGATCTCCGCAAGCTGCGCGTTCAGTTGCCTCTTCCGGTAGCTGCGGACGTAGACAAACTCGTTGATGAGATGCTGCAGACCGCGCAGGCTTTCGTTTTCAAGATCGCGCAGCATTGGGTGATCCGGCAGCTTCACACGCCCTTCTTTCGCGTCGTCGGCATTGGCCTTCGTCTTCTGTCCCAGCTTTTTCAGGGACCTCACATTCTTGCGCTGGGCAGGAGGAAGTTCGGCTATTCGGGCTTGTTGGAGCTCGCCCAACTGTCGTTTCAGCTCCTCCCTCTGTTCCCTCATGATATTGCGTGGCGGGCGGTAGTGTTCCACCACGGTTGCTCGGACCCCTTTGCCGGTAACGTGGACTCCCTTCGCAGCCCGTAGCCGCTGGCCGCCAACCAACACCTCAATGGTCTTGCCACGTTGAGCTCCCGCGGGGAACAGATAGCCGATGTGGGGTGCGCGATTTACCTGGCCCCGGCAGACTGCCGGGGACACAGACAAGAGGGTAAGCAAAGCTGTTTGGGCAGCTTTCATTGAGGGGCTCCGTCGGTGTGGGAACAGAGGCGATTGGTGATTGGTGATTGGTGGTCGGCGAACTCGGACTCCGTCACGTCACATGATCTCATACAGGCGTCCCCCTCGATCCGGATCCTCCTCCTCCGAAGGAAGGACGTAGGCTTCGAGACCACGCGAGTTCGGCAGTTCTCCTTCCGGGTCGATCCCCAGGAGCTCGTACATGCTGCCTATGATATCAACGGGATAGACGGGGCGTTCTGCCACTTCCATACCTTTTTCATCAGAAGCCCCGACCACGTGGCCGCCTTTGAAGCCCCCGCCCCCCACGACGGCAGAGAAGCACTTCCCGTAATGCGAGCGTCCCCCGTTCCAAGGCGGTTCCCATTGGACCTTCGGGCCGCGTCCGAACTCACCACTCCACCAGACGATCGTGCTGTCAAGCAGTCCGCGTTCGTGCAGGTCCTGAAAGAGAGTGGCCATTCCCTGGTCCATCTCCGGCAGCTTCCTGCGCATGGCCTCAAAGTGCTGTTTGTGGGTATCCCAGCCCGTGTAGTTGATGGTGATGTACGGGACGCCATGTTCGACGAGCCGGCGGGCCATAAGGCACGATTGACCAAAGGTGTTGCGTCCGTAGCGATCTCTCATTTTCCCGCCTTCCTGAGAGAGATCAAAGAGTTTCCGGGCATCTCCGAACATCATGTCATAGGCGCCTTCCTCAGAGGCGTCCAGTGCCTTGAACTGGTCGTTTCCCGGCATGGCCCTGCCCAGGGAGTCGAGCGCGTGCAGCAGGTCACGTCGGGTCCGTTGGCGCTTGTCAGTGATGCCTCTGGCGACGATCCCTTCCACCGCGAAGGGGTCACGGCTCGGGTCTCCTCCTGTGGCGAAGGGCTTGTAGCGTTGGCCGAGGAAGCCGGCCTCCGAGAAGCGCCCCTGGGGTTGAGTCAGCACGATGTATGGGGGAACGATCCCTCTGTATCCGTTCTCATAGCCCCGGAAGCGGGAGACGACGGCGCCGACACAGGGATACACCAAGCGCCCCGGTCTCCGTCCCGTCTGGACCATATAGGAGGCGGTCTCGTGGCCATTGATCCCATGCGTCATACTACGGATGACATCGTACTTGTCAGCTTGTTTCGCCAAGAGGGGAAGGTGTTTATTGACAATGAGCCCGTCCACGTTGGTGTGGATCGTCTCCTTGAAGGGGCCGCAGTAGTCGTCGCCCGAGTCCGGCTTGGGGTCGAAGGTGTCCGTGTGAGCAGGACCGCCCCACATCCATATCTGGATCACGGACTTCGCCCGCGGTTGCGTTCCAGCTGGTTTGGCCAGCAGATCATTTCTTCCAAGGAGACCCAAACCGGCAGTCCCGAGAAGTCCCATTTTCAGGGCGTCACGTCGGGAGAGTGCATCTGCGAGTTGTTTGTGTTTCATGGTAACTCTTCCTTGCCCACCGGGGCACACCTGATCAGTGGCGGTACAGGAATTCTTTGCTGTTGATCAACGCCCAGCACAGGTCTGTGGCGACGAACCTCCTGTTGACAAAACCGTCTTTGGCGTGGTCCCGCACTACAGCCAGTTCTTCTGCCGTCGGGTGTCGTGATAACACATGGAGGTAGATTGCACGCGCGAGCAGGTCCGGCTTGCCCTTTGATTGTTTTACGAGTCCCTTGACGGCCCAGCTTTTCTCTATCTTGCTCTGGATGTGGGTTGAGTTGAGCAGGTGCAGTCGCTGTGCATCAGTGGGGGCATTGTTGCGTTCGGATTCGAGCCCCGTATCCCGGGCCGGCCGTCCGAACATTTCGAGGAACTGGCTTGTTATGCTGCCGTCGGCCAACGTGATCGTGCGCTGTTTCTGCGGGATGAAGGTGAACGGCTCAGGGATTTGACTCGAGTAGTTTTCTGATGACCCAAACAGTTGACAGAGGGCATCGATAAGCACTTCTGCATCCAGCCGTCGCACGGGGTAGTGGGCGAACAGGGCAGTTGCTTCGGGATGGTCGCTGCGGGGGATGGACGATTGCTGGTATGTTCGGGAGTTGAGGATAAGTCGGTAGAGGTGGAGGAGGTCATAGTTGTTCTCGGCCAACTCCTGCTCAAGGAATGCCAAGAGCTCCGGGTTGCTCGGAGGATTGTCTGCTCTGATGTCATCCGGTTCATGGATGATTCCGCGTCCCATCAACCAGGACCAGACTCGGTTGCAGATGTTGCGTGCGAACCAGGGATTGTCAGGGCTGATCAACCAGTCTGCGAAGACGACCCGCGGGTCTTTCCCCGGTTTGATTCTGACTTGCTCTCCACCCGGGAGTGTGGCCATCAGAGACTTGGTTGGGGTGGGGTCCAGATGAACGATCTCTTCTTTCCATTCTGCCGTTCCTTTGAAGGCCACACGTGAGAAGAGAGTTTCCATATCGACCCGGTCGTCCGAACTCCACGTTCCCAGCCGTGTTCCCATGAACGTCAGCGCTACGGCCGTGGCGATTGCGGCTGGCTCCTTCCCCTGGATGGCCCGGTAGAAGTTGACGGCGGGTACGCGGAAGTTCGAGCCGCTGGAGGTGAGCAGTTCGCGAGCAAATTGGTCGTACGGCTTGTTTGCTGCAATCGAGTCTCGGATCCACCGGTGGTACGCCTGGACGGCGTTGGGCCAGAGGTTGATCGGGAATTCAGCCTTCACCCGGAGCAGATCACACCACTTGAGGGACCAGTAATCGGCGAAGAGTCCATGAGTCAGCAGGGAGTCGATGACCAGCGCCCGTTTCCGGGGGCGCTGATCGGCCAGGAAGCGTCGGACTTGATGGGCCGTCGGGATTGTCCCCGTCACATCGATGGCGACACGTCGGAGGAAAACTTCGTCAGAACAGCGTCGCGCCGGCTTGATCCCTTGCTTCTCAAGGGCCGTAAGGACGAGTTCGTCGACGGCACTTGCCGGGCCGAGGCCCGTCTTGCTCTCAAACGGTTCCACGATATCACCCAGGCCGAACGCTGTGCCCACGAACGCGATGAGCGCAAGGACGGACAGGCTGGTTTGCATGTGTCTGGCGCGAGACCGGTAGCTCTGCATTGCCGGCGTTTTCCTGGACCGTGTGGATCGACGTGTCGTCTGGCGGGGCTCTGTCTCAGATAACGACATTTTGGCGGGATTATTGTGCACACGAGTCTCGTTCGATTGGCGACGTGGGACAGAGCCGGCACTGAGTAGATTATACCTGCCGGGACGACGGCCAGCAAGGCAAAGTGGATCGGAGCGTAAGCAAGTGGTCGGACATTGACCTGCACGGCATGTTCCAGTAACCTTCTATGGTGCCCATGGGGCCGGATGCCTTCCGCTCCAAAACGACAATAAGGAGATGAGCATTGAGTCAGCGGACAGTCGGAGTGTTGTTTGTGTTGCTGGGAGCGTGTTGCAGCGCTCAGGAGCGCCCGGATTTGGTGGCCAAGGTCCGGAGTGGCGAGTTGAAGGAAGCGAAGGCGTCATGGTGGGGATGTCCGGCCGACGATGCCACTGAGCAACTGCAGACTGCCGTACGTTCAGGTGTTACCAAGCTCATCGTTGACGACCCAGGGCGCCCGTGGATTGTTCGGCCGATTTTCCTTGAGAGTAATCAGTCGCTCGTGTTTGAGGACGGCGTGGTTGTCGAGGCAAAGCGAGGAGAGTTCAAAGGGCGCAACGATTCACTGTTCACGATAGCACTCAAGGAGAATGTCGTTCTGCGTGGACCTGGCGCGACGCTGCGCATGCACCGTTCCGACTATGACAACCCTGAATTGTACACGCGTGCGGAGTGGCGCAACGTCCTCTCGATCAGGAGCTCCCGGAATATCGAAGTACATGGTCTGACCCTCGCGCTAAGCGGAGGCGACGGCATCTATCTTGGTGTCGCGAAACGTGGTGTCACCAACGAGAACGTTGTGATCAAGGGAGTGATCTGCGACCGCAATTACCGCCAGGGCATCAGTGTCATCTCTGCCCGGAATCTACTGATTGAGGACACGGTGATGAAAGACACGGGCGGAACGCCGCCGGCGGCAGGGATTGACTTTGAGCCGAACCACCCAACCGAGGAGCTGGTGAATTGTGTCATGCGGAATTGTGTGGCAGAGAACAACTTTGGGTCGGGCTATGTTTTCTACCTTCCCAACCTTCACGCTGATTCGGCCCCGATTTCCATACGCCTGGAGAATTGCGTTTCCCGCCACGGCAATCGGACAGATTTCGCGTTTATCACAGGCAACAACGAAGCGGACGCGGTGAGCGGTGCGATCGATGTCGTAGGTTGCCGTTTTGAGGGATCTCGGGGACGGGCGATCAGCATTGGCCGGAAGCCGGTGGCCGGGGCGGCTGTGCGCTTTGAGAACTGTGTCATTGACTCCCCGGCTACAGACGATCCTGCCAAGCCTCCCATCGTGATGGTTGCCCAAGCTGGTTGCCGCCGGTCGGTCGGTGGTGTCGATTTCGGCGAAATGACCCTCAACGACCCGGTTGAGCGACCGTTTCTGGACTACCAGGACTGGGTTGGCGGGGCCGGTGTGGAGAGCGTCACGGGGACATTTCGGATTCGTCGCGGAGAGAAGGAAACCGTTCAGGAACTCACCCGCGACTGGTTGACGGCAACGTTTCCTCCGCGGGTCTACAAGAAGATTGCTCCGATGGCACTGGACGGGGTAACGTTTGTTCCCGCCGATGTCGTAGTCGAGGCCGTCCCGGACCCGCGCCCTGCCTTCATCCGCAAGGCTGGAATGCTGGCCTTCGCGGCTGAGGCGGGAGACGCCGTTTCCCTGACGTTTGTGCACGGTCAGGTGGGCAAGTACGGCGGGCGTCCCATGAAGGTGGTGGCGGTTAGTCCATCAGGCAAGCGCATCACGGTTGGCACTGTTCCTTTTCAGGCGACCGCCGAACTGAGTTTCGAGGCGCCGGAGTCCGGTGTGTACCACCTGCCGATCAACGCCGGGCCCAACAAGGCTGCCGTGGTGGGTGGTTCCCATCCTGTCGCTGTCTCAGGCGAGGAGCTGCCCACGCGATTCATCGGTGCGGCCGGCGATCTGTTCTTTCTGGTCCCGGCAGGCACACGAGAGTTCGGCTTGCTGTTCTACGGTGAAGGTGAAGGCGAAGCCATCAAGGCTACTGTCTTTGACGCCGCCGGGAAGCAGGTCTGGGAGAAAGACCGCATCACGCTGCCCGAGATGTGTGCCCCCGACGTCCGGACGGTCGCCGAGGACGAGGTCTGGCGCGTCCGTCTGAGCAAGCCGACTGGAATTGTCTGCGAAGATAACTATGTGGACATCCGCGGCATACCCCCCTTCCTCGCTCGGGATCCCAAGGCTCTTCTCAGGGCCCGGAACTGAGCACTCGCAACGGACGCAGGAGGCATAACCCCATGTGCTCAGTGCTTCAGGCCGGGATGGCCCAAATTGACATCACTCCGCCTCCGGGGACCACGATGGGGGCATTCCCCGTCAGTCACAAGCCGATGCAGGGGCGAGTCGCTGAGGGGGTCCGCGATCCGTTGTGGGCTCGGGCTCTGGCTTTGAGCGACGGGACACGTGTCCACGTCGTCTGTGTGGCCGATGTGCTGGCCCTGCAATGGCCCGATGTGGACCTCATTCGTCAGGAATTCAGCACGGCCACAGGAATGCCGGGAGAGGCCCTGGTTGTCTCCGCGACCCACAACCACAACGGCCCCGACTGCACCTACATGTTCGGAGGGAGCCCGGATGATCCCTACGTGTGTGAGCTCCGCCGGGGAATCGTCGAAGCTGCTGTTTCTGCATGCAAGGCGATGGTCCCGGCTGAGCTTTCCGTTGCTGCAGTGTCACCGGGCCTTTCCTTCAACCGGCGCTCAATTGCTCCGAACGGCGAGTTCCGGCAATTGGGGCAGGCTCCCGGAACGCCGCCGTCCGGGCCGGTGGACCCACGGGTGACCGTCCTGCGTATTGCGCCTCTTTCCGGCGCCTGGTGTGGCGGGATCATCCATTTTGCTGCCCATCCGGTGATCCTCACCACCCCCAACAGGCTGTTCACTGCGGAATATCCCGGGGCCTCCATTCGGCATTTTGGTGCAACGGACGGGATTGATGCTGCGCTTTTCCTCCAGGGCGCTTGCGGCGATACGCATCCGCACCAGGCCATCACGAATGATGTGGCCAGGGTAGAGGAGATGGGGCAGAGCCTGGCTGATGCGGCCCGTGATGCCTGGACCCAGGTGGTGCCCCTCCGGGAACCCGCTCTTGCGACCGAGCGGTGGTCAGCTGAGCTTCCGCACCGGTACTCGGAGGACCATCGTGTCCGGGTGGAGATAACCGCTTGGCGGTTGAGCGATGACATGGCCGTGGTTTTCTGGCAGGGAGAGCCGTTCACCGAGTTGTCCCTGGCCTTGCAGTGGCGCTCGCCGTTTGCCCGAACCCTGGTGGTGGGGTACTCGCTGGGGTGGATCGGCTATGTGCCGACGCGCAACGCGTACGAGTTTGGGGGATATGGCGTGAGCCTCTATGACAACGATCCACCGGAGTACTCCCGGACGTCTGTCGCACCGGGGACGGGGGAGTGCCTCGTCGACAGAGCCGAGCAGCTACTTCTGAGTCTACGGTAGGCTGATGGACGTCGAGGGTTTCCTCAAATCAATCAGCGACTCGCCGGACTATGCCGGGCAGATTGCGCACATCCACACGACTCCTGCCCGAGCCCCGCAATGGGCTGAAATTCCTCAGGGATTGAGCCCCGAGGTCAGACCGTTCCTCCACGCCCTCGGCATTTCCCGCCTGTACTCCCACCAACGCAAGGCAATAGACGCCATGCTGAAGGGACTGGATGTCCTCCTGACGACGGGAACGGCCAGCGGGAAGAGCCTTTGTTTCCAGATTCCCATCCTGGAGGCCCTAACGGCTGACGTCCGGGCGACCGCTCTCCTGGTCTTCCCCCTGAAGGCACTGGCTCGAGACCAGGCGGCAACGTGGAATGCCGCAGTCGGCAGGCTTCCGGAAGCGGCTTCCCCGGGAACGTTGGTTGCTCGGCCGTTCGACGGGGATTCAGGGGCGACCGAACGGCGGAAGGCGTGCGATGTCGGCCGCGTGCTTGTAACCAACCCCGAGATGATTCACTCGAATCTTCTCCCGGGGCATGCCCGGTGGCAGCGTTTCCTCAGTGGACTCCGATACATTGTGTTGGACGAAGTGCATACGTACACGGGGTTCTTTGGGGCAAACATGGCGAATGTACTCCGCCGCCTGATGCGGGTGTGTGCTCACTACGGAGCGGAGCCACAGATTGTCTGTTGCTCTGCCACCGTGGGCAATCCACAGGGCCTGGCGGAGACGCTGACCGATCGCCCCCTGCAGGTGGTGGACGAGGACGGCAGCGCCTCTGGCGCCAGGACGTATGTGTTCTGGAACCCGCCGCGCATCAAAAAACGGCTATGGCGCGGTCGGCGGAGTGCGAACGTAGAAGCCCACGAACTGCTGACGGCGTTGATCAGGCAGAAGACACCAACGATCTGTTTCAGCAAGGCACGCACGACCGCGGAGATGATCTACCGGTATGCCCGGGAGAGCCTTCAGGCATCCCATCCCGGTCTGGCTGAGCGCGTTATTCCGTACCGAGGAGGTTACGATCCTGCCGAACGCCGGGAGATGGAGCACCGCCTGCGCACAGGGGAAATTCTTGGGGTAAGCGCAACCCGGGCTCTCGAACTCGGTATCGATATCGGGATGCTTGAGGCCTGTATCATCGTGGGCTACCCCGGGGTTCTCAATGCCTTCTTCCAGCAAGCAGGCCGGGCAGGGCGCGCACGGGAGGACTCGGTGTGCTTCCTTGTTGGTGTGGATACGCCATTCAACCAGTTCGTGATGGCTCATCCCGAGTATGTCTTCGAGCGTCCGCTTGAGCGGGTCGTGGTGGATCGCGATAACCCGTTTGTGGTGTTGGGGCACGTGCGCTGTGCATCGGCTGAACTGCCGATCCCTGTGGCTGAGGTCGAGCGGTTTGGCTATGCGGCCCCCTTGGCCTTGGAGGTCCTTGACGAACATCGGAAGGTCTACTGCGGCAGGAACGCATGGTATCATTCGGCGAACGAGTCGCCTGCCCTCGAAGTCCGGCTGCGCGGGTATGGTGACGAAAGCACGGTTGTCCTGGACGCTGACTCGGGGAAGGTGATCGATCGAGTCGACAAATTCCGGGGGCTTCGGCTTTTCTACGAGGGGGCCGTCTACCTGAAGTACGGCAATACGTACGTCCTTGTGGACCACGACACCGACCGGAATCTCGTCCGGGTCAGGCAGGTTGAACTGTCTTACTACACGGATCCGCTGACCGGTACCGCGGTCGATCATGTGGACGCGATCCTCGATCAACGAGTTCTGGGGACTGCCCAGGCGTGCTTGGGAGAGGTCTATGCGGTGCTGGATACGCCACTCTACGAGCGCGTTCGCTTCTACACTCTGGATCGCATTTCTCAGCACCCCACGAATCAGCCGTCTATCGCCTACGAGGCCATGTCGTTCTGGCTCGTTCCGCCGCCGGAATTGATCAAGGCCGTCTCCCAACACGGGATGGACACGGAAGCCGGACTCAAGGGGATTTTGTTCTGTGTAAGCAAGATTCTGCCTCTTTTCCTGACCAGCGACGGGAACGATTTCGACTGGTCGGTAGGAGCGCGAAATTCGTCCCCGAACGCCATGTTCTGGTATGAGTTCTACCTGCATGGGATCGGGAATGCAGAACAGTGTTTCGAGCGCTTCGAGCTGATTCTGGAGGTGGCCCTCGACCACTTACTGACCTGTGACTGCGAGGACGGTTGCCCAAACTGCACGTCACGACCGATCACGCCGTATCATGTCCGCAATATCGAGCTCGGAGAAGCAGGAAAGCCCGAGAGTCGTCAAGCTGCTGTCGTGATTCTCAATGGTATCCTGAGCGGGCAATCCGTGAGCGAGTCTTTGGTCCTTTTCCGTGCACCCCGCCGGGAACGTGGCCAGAGCTTCCTACCACATGTGGTCAACCGGCCAAAACTGGCGGAGCCACACCGAATGCCTCTGTCCGAGCGGACCCGAAATCTCATGCGTCGGAAGCTGGAGCGGGAGCGGGTAGCCAAGCCGACGCTGGATCATGCTGTCGAGGTGAATGTCCACGTGGGTCTTCCGGCTGCTGAGGGGGAGAAGACGCTTGCAGACTCGGACTCCGAGCGTCGCTCTGGGAGCCACATGATCCGCCGGGCAGGAGGAGACCTGTCAAGACGTCTGCGAAAGAGACTGAGTGTGGCCGGAGAGGTTGGGCCCGGTAGTCGCGCTGAGCACGTTCCCTCGGAACGCTCCCCGGGGCCGTCTCCCAGCGATCGCATCCCGAACAGCCTCGAGTTTCCCACTGAGCCGTCTCCAGAGGCGCGAGCTGTCCAGGGCGGAGACGACCTTGCCAGGAAGGTGCTGCGGATGAAGCGCAAGCGGCAGCCCTGAGTTTAGGGCAATTGTGATGGAGAAGGTCGATGGTCTTGGTTCGGAAAACGCTTTTGATCCTGGCGGGGGCCATGTCCCTTGCTGCCTCGGCTGTGGATGAGGGTGATGTCCTCTTCTTCGCCCCCTTTGAGGGGGAGAGCGTGGCTGCTACTGCAGTCGGGGCCCCGGATGCGGAGATCGATGGAGCCGTCCGCTTTGGCAGTGGAGTGCGAGGCAGAGCGGCAATTCTCGACCCTTTGACGCTGCTCAGATACACATTCAAGGACAACGTCGTCCCGGACGAGGGCACGATCATGATGTGGATCAAGCCCGAGTGGTTGTTCTCCGACGACAAGTTCCACTACTTGTTCCGGGCGTCCACGGGTAACTTTGGCGGGAAGTCACTCAACGCCATGATGCTCTACAAGTACGGACGTTGGAGCCGGCTCCTGTTCTACACGTCAAACGGTCAGAAGACCGACCCGCAGGAAGGCCGGTCTATGGCGTTCCGCAACGAACTCAAGCCGACTCCCGGGGAATGGGTGCATGTGGCGGCCACCTGGAGCTCCACTCTGGCCAGCACGGAGATGTTTCTCTACGTGAATGGGGAGCGGGTGGCAGCATGTGGGGGCGCCGTCTTTCTGCCTGAAACTATCCCCGAGACGTTCTCCCTTGGCGGGCCTGAGGGAGCCGGGACGACATGGTTTGATGATGTGCTGATTCTCAATCGGCCACTCCTTGCGGCAGAGGTCAAGCACATTCACGACGCTTCCACGTCGTCCACCGCTGTGCAGAGCCCGGCGGACATTCCTTTCCAGCCGAGCTCTGAGCTGCAAATCGAGGCATATCCGTTGTTCAGGTGCGGTGAGCTTGTGGTGGAGAGCGATTTCCGAGGAGCACGCCGTGCGCTGGGCTCGGCCCCCGGTTCAATCAGCGTGGAGCTCTCGCGGGGGGGGAAGAGCCTCGTCAGCGGTTCCGCCGTCGCCGGGCAGAGCGGCCTCGCCGGGGTGTCGTTTCCCTATGCAGCGATTGGTCCGGGCGTCACTCAAGTCGTCGCGACGTTGCGAACGGCGGCTGGGCGCGTCCTGCGTCGTGGTGAACTGACCGACTGTCTCGTCCCGCAGAGACCTGACTGGGTTGGGAATGACCTTGGGAAGACGGACCGCGTCTTGCCGCCCTGGACGCCGTTGCAGGCCCGGGAGGACGGCATTGCGATGTGGGGACGCGAGTACGAGTTTGCGGAAGGGCCTCTGCCGAGCCGGATCGTCTCGCAGGGCAGGGAGTTGCTGCGGGCACCGGTGGCGATGGCTGGGCGCGTTGCAGGCAAGCCTTCTACGCTTCAGGCAGAACGCTCATCCCGGACCAGTGAGGGTGAGGCAGAGATTGTCCGAGAGTGGCAGGGGATGTTCGGGGAGCTGACCGGCAGGATCACTCAGCGGGTCGAGTTTGATGGGTTCATGCTACTGTCGCTTGAGCTCACTCCCACGGCGCCGACGGTCGTTGAGGAACTCCATATCCGCATTCCGTTCGCATCGGTGTCACTCTTCCATCACGCGAATGGGACCTGGAGCAACCTGTCCGATGCCGGTGGGATTGGAGGTGCGGTGGGCTGGCAGAAGGCTCTGCCTTTCGTCCCTTACGTTTGGGTTGGCGACGCCAGTGGCGGTCTGGCGTGGTTCTGCGAGAGCGACTGGAACTGGCACCCACGGGGGGCAGCGCACGCGATTGATCTCAGTCGGACTGGTGACGGTGTTGACCTGACGATCCGCTTGATTGACGAACCAACGGTCCTCAGTGAACCGCTACGCCTGGAATTCGGGTTCATGGCGACGCCGGTGAAACCGTTGGTCTCCGGTTGGCGCGACTGGCGTCCTATGTTCGTCAGCGCCCTGAATATTCCTGCGTTTGCTCGTGGCCGCCGCTGGTCCACTCCCGGTTGCCGCAACATCGCAGTTCTCTGGAACAACCATGTTGGCGCCTTCAGTCATCTCCCGACGGATCCGCAGGACTTCCGGACCAAAGTCGACACGTTGCGTACCGGGGACTGGGGGACGGTCGTGTCTTACTACGCGCTCAACCAGACCCAGACTGAGACAGCCGAGTACCAACTGGCGGAGAAGGAATGGCGGCGTGATCCGTATGGCGAGAACACGCTGACAACGGGGAGTTGTGCCACGGTCTGTGCGGCCAGTACATGGGCCGATTTCCTCCTCTACGCCATCGACCGGACAATGGCCGGTGCCGGCACTGACGGCGTCTACCTGGACTGCTCCAACCCGCGGTTCTGCAAGAGCCCCAAGCACGGATGCGCACCCGGGCGGTACCCGCTGCTCGCCACGCGGGCGCTGCAGAAGCGCATTTATGCCTTGGTCCGGGAGCGGCACGGTGAGAAGGGGCTGGTTTACAGCCACAATTCTGAGAACCACTTTGTGACGACCTATGCGTTCTCAGACTTGGTCCTGAATGGTGAGCAATACAACCGGAAAGACTTGCGCACCCTCACCGCTGCCAAGTTCAGGGCCCAGTTGGCTCCGCAACCCTATGGCATCCCCGCGTTCGTGTTGCCAACACTGGTCAAGTTTCAGAAGAACAAGGAAGAGAAGATGCCGGGGGCTGAGTTTCTTGCTTTCCCGCTCCTGCATGACACCATCTGCCTTCCCCAGTGGATGAACCGCGACTCGCAGGACCTCCTGCGTCGCGTGCAAGCGGTCCAGCTCTCCTTCGGGGTGGCTGATTCGGAGTTTCTTCCGTACTGGCAGGAAGCCCCCGGGCTGCACATTGCACCTGCTGAGGTGGTCGTGAGTGCTTACCGGCGGAAGGAACCCGAGGGGTTGCTGCTTATCGCCCAGGGCCCGGGGAAGCCTGTTGACGCGAAGCTCTTCCTGACCGACGAGCTTTCCGGATGTCGGGGTATGGATGCCGTCAATGCCCTTACCGGTGAGCGATTGGCGTGGGAGGGGGAAGGTCTGGTGTGGCCTAGTCTCGACCGTCGCGTCCAGATCGCGATCGTCGGCGCGCGAGTGCCTTGACCTGCCTCTTGGATGGGCCGCCGCGAGAAGGGCTTCGCATCGGGGTTCACAGTTGCTGGCAGGTCCACCGTTCAACGGTTCGGAACAGGCAATAGCCCCCAATCTGGAGGACGAACCCTCTTGGTCATGCCCGGCAAACAGCCGTGAACCACTGAACCGTGAACCTGGAACGCCCCCCGCGGGTTCTCCGCGGAGGGTTCTGCATGGGGTCAGTTGTCGCGTGCGGTGCCGTACTGGCGGTCTTCCGTCAGGATGTGCTCAAGGACCCACTCCTTGAGGAACACAAGGAACCGGCGGTCGACTTTGCGCTCATCCGCATCCAGGCGAGCGGCGTACCGGGTGATCTCTTCGATGAGATGACGGTGCCTGAGGCAGTGCTCCTTGTACCCCGCGAATCCTTCCCGTTCCATGAGATCCTCCTCATCCGCAAAGTGGGTCTCAGCGTACGCCAGGATTAGCTGCAGGCCCATCGCGACGTCGCCCTTCTCCGGACCCGACTCAACGGTAGCCTGGACCCGAGCGGCGGTCTCGAACAGAAACTGGTGTTGCTGATCCATCTCCGGGACACCGATGCAGTACTCTTCGCGCCACTGGAAGATCGGGGCACTGGCCGTGTCTGGTTTGAGGATCATTCGCATGCGCCGTTCCCGGACCTCGATCAGGTGCCAACGCACGGCCGGGACGTCGGTGAGGGCATCGGCCGGGATTGCATAGACGAGGGCCGTCCCGATGGCATGAACCTGGAGTAGACTGCTGGTACCGTAGAGCACTTCGTCTTCCCCATAGAAGTCCCCGACTCGAAGGGATTCCAGAGGCTGGCCGTCCAGGCGTAGTTCCAGTTCGCCGGAATCAACCAGATAGATGGCCGGGGTCGCTGGGTCAACCTGCACGCGTCCGGGGCCGACCTCGAGCGGATTCATCGATGTCGCTATACGGTTCTGAACCGGGTAGGCGATGGCTTCATCGAAGAGCCAACTGCGCTGCAGAAGTCCCCGTTTCTCGTGGAGCTTGCGGAGAGGATCAAGCAGGCCGTTCCGTCTCACAAATCTGAGGTAGACCTCCGCTGGAATCTCCAGGGCCCGGACGAAGCCAATGGCGCGATAGGTTACGCCCGCAGGTGTCCTGCCCAACGCGGCCGTTTCACCGACCACCGCTCCGGCAGACCGTACGGCGCCCCCGGACTTGTCCCCATGGAGGGCCTGCACTTCTCCCGTGAGCAGGAGATAGATACAGCCTACTTTTTCCCCGATTCGGACGAGAATCGTCTCCGGGTTGAACGTGATGATCGGATGGTTCAGAAGCGCTTCCATTTCCCAATCCGGGATGCCCGGGAAGCATGACAGTGCACACACCCTTGCCCGTCGCCGAACGTAGTCGTGCTGGGAAGGAATCAGGATATCGATGGACCCGAATGGCGCACCGGAGCCGATTTCCTTCTGTGCATTGGTCAGACCGCTTGACGTGTGCCCCAAGACGAGCTTGCTGGAGCGGTCCTCGCGGAAATCTTCCGCATTCCCGTGGATCAGACCTCCGCCGACATCGAGTTTCTTGAGGTCAAGCCGGGTCAGGTATTCCTCGCGCGTGCGGTCTACAAGCTCTTGCGATACGCCGGGTTTTGTGGGATCGTCGGTGATGAATCTCTCGAGCACGGACAGGGCGATGATGTCGGCGAAGTGCCCATATGTTCGGTAGCGATTCCCTTGTCGCGCCCGGAACGTGAACACGGTCGTCTCGACCGGGTGGGGAGACATGATGGGGCGGACCTGCATTCCCTCAACGTCGTTCCATGCATTGAGCGCGAGGTCTCGGACGTCGAAAAAATCGCTGAGCTTGGCCTCCTCTATGGATAGCAGAGCAGCCAGTTTCTTGGTCACCGAAGCCCGGACGAGAGGGGTAGCGTAGTATTTGATTCGGTGATCGGAGCGCAACAGCGCGGTCAAGCCGCAAAAATGGTCATCATGCGAGTGAGTGTGGAAGACTCCCTCGATCTCGGCGACACCGATTCCGAGGGAACGCAGGCGCTCCAGAAGGCCGGGACCTGCATCGACCAGATAGATCCGCCCCTGGAACATCAGTATGCTCGCGATGGTGGGACGGTTGATATCCCAGCCATCGCCGTTGCCTGCATGCAGAACGGCGAAGTACTCTCGCGGGATGTGGTGGTAACCGAGAGGGAAAGCCGGTTCGTATGCTTCGTCCGTGCCCAGATTCAGGTCTACTGTCTCGGTTTCGCCATCGTAGGTGAACTCGAACACATTGAGCCGTCGGCGCCTCACCGTGACTCCGCTCATCACTTCGACGGGCTGGTCATAGACCGTGACGGCATCCAGGAAGGTGTCCGTAGAGCGGATTTTGTTGAACGACATGGCCAGCTTCAGGCGGTAGATTTCCTCTGCCTCCTCCTGACTGACTCCGGTTGACTCAATTTCTTCCTTGGAGACAAGCCCGTAATTGCCGCGGTAGATATAGAGCATCTGGGCTCGAATCTGATCCTCTGAGCCGATGAGCAACGGACGGGCTCCCGTGTTGCGGGGATGATTCGGTAACGCCATGCCCTGCTTGTAGAGCATGTGCAGCACGGGGAACTCGGCCAGGTTGGCCAGTTCGCCGTTCTGAAGCAGAACATCGGAGACAAGGATGGCGTTCGGGCCCGTCTCGAAGGCAACGTTCTGTTCTTCCCGGGCGGCGATCAGGCCGCGTCGCTTGAGGTGCTTGACGGCATTGGCGGGGCAGCCGCAGAGAACCCTCAGGTCGGCTTCAGGCACTTCGATCCAGCAGATGCCGGCGGCCACTTTCTGCTTGATGATGTTCCCCATCGCCGTCTATACCTTCCATCGGCCGTCGAGCCGGTCGCGTTGCGTGTCCCCACTGGGTCGAGTGCAGGCGGAACGTGTCCTGCCCCGTTGGCCACCATTCGGACTCGCAGGCCCACTTACGATACAGGCAGAAAATCCTCAAAGCCAGTGATGGGGCGAGGCTGCCCGTGGCTGTCTCATTTTCAGCACAGTAAGAGGCCGAAGTACGTCGGGCGACCCCCGACCGAGATCAGACGCGCCTCGAGGCGGTGCGCGGCACGAGCAGGCGGACGCCTCTGTTTGCCAGAATGAAACAGCTCTGGTCCTGGCTATTGGCCGGGTTCCACCGGACCGGGCAGGCGGGCGATGAGTGGCCAGGCGCACAGAGGCGGTGGCATGTCCCGCGGGATAGCCATCGTGCGCCCGTACAGCGGATCGACGACCTTTGTGCTTCGAGGGAATGTGGAGTCCGTCCGCCCAATCTTGAGGACATTACCATCGGGTCGCCACCAGGCCATGTAATGGATGCCATCACTGTCTTCCCATGTGAGCCGTCGCATGTTGCCGTCTGTCGCCAGCTGCGTTTTCTTACCGGGGCCGACAGTACGCTGCCACGCCTGAATCACGTCGTGCAGGCTGGTTGGGTTGCCATCGGCGTCCAGCAGGGCATTGCTTGAGCCATTGGCAGGCCACCATGTCAGGCGGATGTCCAGAGCCTGGCAGATTGCCAGCAGGCGGAGGAGATAGGCGGCGCGCAGCACCGGGGTGTCACTCTCCCAACCCTCGGCATCCAGGCAGACCTTGAGTTCTGCACGCCGGGCTTCGGAACGGACCCGCTGCAGAGCTGACTCGATGCGTCCTTCAGGAGCGTCCTGAGTGCTCAGGCTGACGTGGATTCCCTGAGCTTTGCCGCGGATGGCCTCCATGGTCTTGCGCATCTGTTCGTCGTCCTCGTGTTCCGGCAACGGGATTCGAGCAAGAAAGACCTTCGTTTCTTTGGGGACTTTGCTCCGAGCGGCCGTGCAGGCTTCGGCCCAGTCGGTGGGTGTGCCGGATGAGCGCCATGAGGCAAGCAGCGCGCGCGGGGTGTCCGGCATGCCGTTGCAGACGACGATGGCCCCGATGTTCTGGCGAAAAGGCTCCAAGCGGTTCCACACACTGTTCATGGCGACCTGGTGCATCGGGAGTGGGAGCGCGACGTGCTGTCCTTTCCCCTGGCTCTCCGTCAGTGCGTTCGTCAACGCTCGCCACCCAGCGCGACTGCTTGGCAGTGGCCACACGTGGCGCCACAAACAGCCCAGCGTATCATCCGGAGGCCAAGGGGTGATGCGCAACCCATGTCTTGCACCCGATGGACTCGTTGGTTGTTGCGCAGGCGCTTGCCGAAGAGCGAGGACGCCCTCGGCCCGCATCGGCACTGACCCCGTGGGTAGCGGCGTGGCGGCGAGGATGGCCAGTTCAGGAGGGGGAACGAGTGCATCTTTGCGCCCGACATGCGGCGACACCCACGTCTCACCTGACTTCTGCTTCGCGAGATCGGCCGCGAATGCGGATCTAATCTCTTCCGCCGACAGGCATCGTCTGTGGATCTTGACCTCATCAATCGTTCCTTCGAACGCGTTGGCCTGACGGCCGAGGACCAGAGGCCGGTCGCTCGCGGGAATCGAGCCGACGCGAGGCGAGGAGCCTGCCAGCTGACCGTTCACATAGATGCGCATCTCAGTGCCGTCATAGGTGCCGACGAGGCAGTACCATGTGCCGGGCAAGAACGTTCCCTTGGCCAAAACGGGCTTCCATCCGGTCGTGAACACATGGAAAGAAGGGGCTCCCCGGGTGATCCGGATGAGGTAGTTCCCCGCGTAGACGACTCCGGCCCCCTCCACACCCTTCCGGAACTCATCGGGTCGGACCCACGCCTGAACGGTGACCGCTGTCGGGGATTGGAGGTCGTTGGCGAGGGGAGTGTGTGCCCTGGACATATCGCCCGAGAAACGCAGGCCACCACCGATGGCGCCCGGAACGCGCTTCGTTCCGGAAAGCAGGAGTCCATGGTCGTTCCCGGTGGCGTCCACTGCGACGTCTCTTGAGCGTCCCTCGAACGCCCAGTAGAGGACCGGACCGGTCTCTTCTGATCTCACGGGCCGGGGCAACATGAGGAGCAGGAAGGCAACGGCCATCGCGCCGAAGTAAGGTCGTGTGCTGTGCATGCCAGGGGTCTCCAGTGGCGGTACCATGGGAGCCGTCAACGTGTGCGTGGCAGGCACTATACTGCGGGGGGCTTCCGGATTCACCGTGCGGGTCCGTTGCCGGGCTTCCTCTACTCGCCCTGCGATTCCAGCCGATAGGCAGCAACGATGTCGCCGAAATAGAACGTGTGGTAATCCGCGTCGGGATACACATCTGCAAGCGAGGAGTCCAGCAGCTCCGGGGCTATGGGGGCTCTGAGGAGTGTTTTGCACTCGAAATGAAGCCCGGGGATGTCGATTACAGGCGTCGTTGTCTTCAGGGCGTCACGGGCCTTGAGCCCGGTCTTGGCGAATTTGTCTACGTCTTTCCCGGAGTTTGTTCCGCAGAATCCGAGTTCCTGACGACACGTTCCAAAGTTCGGGAGACTGACTGTGAATTCGGCTTCCCGTTGAATGAGGTCGTAGGTGTACCGGGTATTGCGCACTGCGGCCACGAACACGGGTTTGGCCCACACGATCCCGATCGTTCCCCAGCCTATCGTCATGGTGTTCAGGCGCTTCTTGTGCTTCACCGTGAGAAACGCTCCTTTAGGGAGCTGCTTCATGGTCTCGTCTGCAACGGCCATTGCCTCGACTTCGACGACTGCATACTCGCTCATCGACTATCCTCCATCTCAAGCATGTATTGGTGATCTTGGGGTCATGGCGCCGTGTTCGCTTGTCAACGGTACACTGCCAAAACCCCGGTCTGTTGCCGGCCCAGCCCGACGAGGAAGTATGACCAGCCACACGGCGGCTGGTTCCGCCGCTTCTCCGGCTTGGTGGCGACCGATGTTCAACATAGTGCCGGTCGAGACTTGTGTCCCGTTGGCGTTCGCCGACGGAGGCGCGACGTATATGGTACCGGAGCACCCGCATCGAGGCCGGGTGTTGTGAACGCGACCGCGTAAGCTGCAAAGGAAACTGGACGATGGCACCACCTATTATCATGCACTGCAATTTCTGTGAGCAGGGACAGACCGTCGAGGAGATGTGTTGTCGAGCTGCTTCGTGGGGGTATGACGGGGTTGAGTTCCGGCGCACGCGCCGTGCCGAAGAGGAGACGGTTGACGAGTACTTGGGCGCGATCGCGGCAGGCGTTGAGAAGAGCGGCCTGAAGCAGGTCGTCTTTGGTGGCCCCGGCGGCAACTTCATGACTCCGGACGCAGATATCCGAGCCAGTGAACTGGATTCGATGGTCGCGTTCTATCGTCTGGCGGCTGAACGGTTTGATCTGACTGTATGCAACACCATGGCCGGTCCTCTCCTGAATCCGGCCAAAGGGGTGACCTACTCGGATTACCACTGCCAGGGCTCGGCGGTGGCTCAATCATGCCATTGGGAATGGGCAACAGAGGGCTTCAAGGTGCTCGGAGCACTCGCTGAAGAACTCGGGTTCCGCCTCGCCTTCGAGTCACACATGGGATACCTCCACGACCTGCCGGAGCCGGCCAGGAAGCTGGTGGACATGATCGATTCACCTGCCGTAGGCATCAACCTGGACTACGGCAACGCGATCCATTTCCCTCAGCCTGTGCCATTGGCCGACGCCATTAGCCAGTGTGGTGACCGCCTCTACTTCACTCATCTCAAGAACTATGCCACGATCCGCGGGACGGGTGGTCGTCTGGCAGCCGGGCTGGCGGATGGCGACATCAACAACCGCGAATTCATGCGTCTACTCATGGACTCTGGATATGATGGCCCCCTCTGCATCGAGGCACCGCGCGCGGGTGATCGCGAGTGGTTCGCTCAGCAGGACCTGGCATACCTGCAGGCCGTCCTGCAAGACCTGGGGTGGTGATTGGTGATTGGTGATCTGTGATTGGTGATTGGTGATTGACTGAACCGAAGGAGCTTCCCAACGTGCTTCCCGTCAATGCCCGTGGTGTCTACATCAAGTCAGAGGCCGCGGCAGACCCGCGGTCCATGGCCCGGATAGAGCGGATGCTGCCGTTTATCCACTTCGGTGGTGATCCGGTGATCGTCGATGATGAGGGGCTGTGCCGCTTGGTCGCTGCTGAGACGCCCACCTGGGGGCGGCACGGCCTACGGGCGAATGAGGTCGAACCGGTGGTGATCTTCAACCAGTTCCTGAATGATCACCAGGAGGCTGAGCGGCAGCGGCGCCGGGAGGCCTACCCCGATTTGTTCCGGGGCGGAGGCCCGGTTCGGTTCGGCGGGTATGGTGGGTTCGATTGGCGCCCGAGTGGGGATCCGGCCTATCGCGAAAGAACGGGTCAGGTCTGCCAGCCGGCTTACGCGCTTCACTCGTTTTGGGGATGCCATTTCCGCTGTGTCTACTGCAGCCTGGGGCATGTTGCTCAGGTCTACGTGAACCTTGAAGACTGGGTCGATCACATTGAGCGTGGATGTGCGGACCTCGCAAACGCACCAGGGCAGAACCTGTTCCAGTGGGATAACGGCTCGGACATCGTTTGCTGGGAGCCGGAGTATGGCGGAACGAAGCTGCTCGTGGACGTGTTTGCTCGTCAGCCCGACAAGTACCTGGAACTCTACGTGGGGAAGAGCGACCACGTGGATTTCATGCTGGACTATGACCATCGCGGCCACACGCTCTGCTGCTGGAGCTTGTGCCACGAGGCGCAGACGCGGGAGGTCGAGAAACGTACGGCCTCGATGGAAGCGCGTTTGAGCGCGGCGCGGACGTGTCAGGACGCCGGCTATCCCGTGCGCATTCGCCTCAGCCCAATGGTGCCGACGGTCGGCTGGGAGGCCGAGATACGCCATATGGTCCAACGCATGTTTGAGGAGATAAAGCCGGAGATACTGACCATCGAGCCCCTGCGCTTCTATACCTACGACCAGCTCTGTAACGATTTCGCTCCAGGGGTCATCGACCCGGAGTTTCTGACTGGGATAAGGGATGCAGAGACGGGCTCGAATCACTATGAAAGGCAGTTCCCCGAGGAGCTTGTGAAGCGTATGTATCGCGTGGTGTTTGAGGAGGTCCTCCGTATTTCGCCGCAGACACCCGTTGCGTTCTGCCGCGAGAAGCGCACGGTTTGGGATGCGTTTCGCACGGAGCTGGCCCGGTCCGGTCAGGATCCCGATGATTATGTGTGTAACTGTGGGCCCGTTTCGGCTGGAGCTGATGCGCGTTTGGTCGCAGCTACAGCGTAGAAAAGCATGCAGGAGGGTGGCTCGATGAATGTGATGGTCGTCTGTATGGACACGCTCCGGTGGGATGCGCTGGGGTGCTATGGTTCTGATTGGGTGAAGACCCCGTGCATTGACGCATTTGCGGAGTCCGCAGCGCTGTGTTCGGGGGCGTACTGCGCCTCGTTCCCAACGGTCCCGATGCGTGTGGATGCGTACACTGGCGCGGTCAATTGGCCGCGCTACGGCTGGCGTGGCCCGGATCCCGAGCAGCCCAAACTGCCGCAGCTTCTGCGTGATGCCGGTGTCTACACGGGGCTTGTCCTCGATACGGCGAACAACGTGCATGGGCCGAAGCTCCACGAATTCTACGATGAGTACCACTTGATCCGCAAAGAGGTGGACGACGGGATCACCCCGGACGACATCGTTACGCCTGTCCCCGAGGAGTACTTCCGTCAGTTCGCTCGTGGTTACCGGCGGGACCGGTCGAACTGGGCGCACTACCGGAATGAGTCAGACTGGTTCGTGTCCCGGACCATGAGGCGGGCTTGTGAGTGGCTTGAGGAGCACTCGGCGCGGGACGCGTGGTTCCTGTGGGTAGATACGTTTGAGATCCATGAAGACTACATGCCGCCATCCTACTACGTCGGTCTGTACGAGTCCGGTTACAATGGGCTGGATTACACGTATCCCAACTATGGCTACAGCGACATGTACGCACCCGAGGAACTGCATCACTTGCGTTCCTGCTATGCGGGTGAAGTCACCCTGACGGATCGCTGGGTGGGACATCTGCTTCGACAGATTGAGGTGATGGGACTGCTGGAAGACACCGCCGTGATTCTGCTCTCGGATCACGGCATGTATCTGGGAGAACACGGGCGTTGCGGCAAACATACCGTTGACGCAGACGATGCCTGGCCTTTGTATGACACAGTTGCGCGGATTCCACTCATCGTTCGGTCCCCGGAAGGCCGGGCCAGGCAGATCGATGGGCTGGTGCAGCCGGCGGACCTGCTCCCCACAATCTGTGACCTGATGGATGCTCCGTGCCCACCGACGCTCGGCCAATCCCTGGTTCCAGCGTTGTCCAGCGGCGTTCACGCTGCGCACGAACGGGTCTATACGACCTTCAATGGCAAAGCGACGGGGATGCCGTCGCACGTTACGGTCACCACGCCCACGCACACCGCCATTATCCCTCGGCTGCCCCGCGAACCTGAGCTGTATGATCGTCGGAGCGATCCGGAACAGCTGACGGATGTTGCTGCCGCGCACCCGGAACTGGTCGCCCAGTTGCACGGCGACCTCATCGATTTCATGAGAGAGCAGGGCGCCGAGGAGGCGTACGTCACGGAATACCTGAGATGAGTCAGAAGGAAAGAGACAACAATGGCCGATCCGCGTAACATCCGCACCGGACTTGAGATCCCCACGGTTAACTACTGCGACCAGCCGTATGTCACCAAGTTGGCCAACGGCCAGTGGCTGTGCTCATTGACTACGGCGGCCGGACACGAAGGTGCTGTAGGCGAATTCGTCGGTGTGACTCTCAGTGCGGACCAGGGCCACACGTGGAGCGAACTTGTCCCACTCGAAGACCCTACTGGCCCAGAAAGCTGTTATTCTGTTCCCTTTGTGACGCCGTCAGGGCGTGTTTATGTCTTCTATAACTACAATGGGAACAACTTCCGGGGGACGCAGCGATCGGACGAGCTTGGCTGGTTCGTGTACCGGTATTCAGATGACCACGGGTCGGCATGGTCTGAGCGCCACCGGATTCCTATGCGCATGACAGCCTGTGACCACGGAAATACCTTCAACGGTGAGGTGCAGCTCTTCTGGTGCGTCTCGCATGCAGTGACGGTGGGGGATGATCTCTTCATCGCGTTCAGCAAGATGAAGACATACGTCCAGGAGAACAACGAGGGGTGGGTATTCAGATCCCCCAACGTGCTGACTGAGAGTGATCCGTCCCGGATTGAGTGGGAGCTTCTGCCTGAAGGTGAACATGGCATCCGTTTGGACGCGTTCGGCTCAGCTCAGGAGGAACACAATATCGTGCCGCTGAGCGATGGCAGCCTTTACTGCATGTACCGCACAACGACCGGGCATCCGGTGTGCTCGATCAGTCGAGATGGAGCGCGGACGTGGTCTGCCCCTGAGATCGCGCGCTACGCGAACGGGCGGAAAATGAAAACCCCGCGGGCCTGCCCGATGATGTGGCGGACGAGCAACGGAAAATACCTCTTCTGGTTCCACAACAACGCCACGGGGGGGTGGGGGTGCCGCAACCCCGTGTGGCTGGCCGGAGGCGTGGAGAAGGATGGAACGATCGCCTGGTCGCAGCCTGAGATCTTCCACTACGATCCTGATGAGATGCTTGGGATGAGCTACCCCGATCTGATTGAGGAAGACGGGGAGTATCACTTCTTCCACACTCAGAAATCCATCGCTCGAGTCGTCAAAGCGGACAAGAGGATTCTCCAGGCCCTGTGGGAGCAGGCGGATGCGATCGGCGTCACCCGGGATGGGCTCTGTCTGGAACTCGGGAGCGCTGAACCCGCATGTGACGTCGCGGAGCTCGAGTGCTCGCCCAATTTCTGGAAAGACGAGGGATTGACAGTCGATTTTCGCGTTCGGTTCGACTCTTTGACCCCTGGGCAGACCATCCTCGACAATCGTGCGGCTTCAGGGGCAGGCTTCCGCATCTCGGTCGGAGCGGACGACACTGTGCGGTTGGATATGTCCGACCGCGGACACGGCTTCTTCTGGGAAAGCGATTCCGGATTGATCGAGGTCGGCCGTGAGCACAGCGTGGCGTTCGTTGTCGATGGTGGCCCAAAGACGATCAGTGTCATCGTGGATGGCGTGCTCTGTGACGGCGGCGAGACTCGTCCTTTCGGATGGGGACATTTCTCTCCCTATACCGTGTTCACGAACAGCGGACCCTACAAACGAGTGCTGAACGAGTCCGGCAAGGTCCGTCTGGCCCCGGATCTGAACGGGGAGCTCCTGAGTCTGCGGATCTACGATCGCTACCTGCTGACGTCTGAAGTGATCGCCAACCACCGGGCGGATGCCCTGTAAGCGGATCGGGGCTGTGCGCGGTCCGGAGAAAGCAGGCCGGTCACGGAGAACCGGCTCCTCCAAGGGCATCGTTAGGGGGACAC
Organism: Lentisphaerota bacterium; assembly: GCA_018676675.1. Taxonomy (GTDB): domain Bacteria; phylum Verrucomicrobiota; class Lentisphaeria; order Oligosphaerales; family JABHEG01; genus JABHEG01. The sequence continues at coordinate 29,997 of JABHEG010000218.1, read as the reverse complement.
GCGATGGAGGTGCAGCATCTCCGTATGCGGCCGGTCTTCTGTTCTGTGCGGAGCGATTGGCAGACCGCTTACGTTGTGCGCGGCTCGGCCGGAGAGAAGACCGCTCCTGTTAGTCGCGGCTCGGTTCAGAAGGGAAGGGCGCTCAAGGAACCGGGACCCCGAACACTTCGACTTCCACGTAGTCGTTCATATCGTCGGTCGTGTTCCCGTTGCTGCTGAGTCTGATGAAACGGCCCTGGTGCCCGCGCACTGGGATGAAACGGCCCTCGAAGGTCTCGATGTACTCTTTGTCCGTTCCCATCCCCAGTTTGCTGGAATTGTCATGATCGTTGTTGAACACCGGTTGTCTGGTCTCCATGCCGTCCGGACTGTTCCCCAGGTGCACAATAACGTCGTGGTAGACTCGCGCTTCACTGTGGTAATGCCACAGCAGGACGCCGTGGATAACGGCTCTCTTGCCCAGATCGATCTGAATCCACTGGGGGCCGGGGGCCAGTTCGAGGAAGCTGTTCCCGGTGGCCTCCTTGTTGCCGTCGGTAACCATCGCGTACCGACCGACAAACGGTTTGGGGTCACTCCCCGTCACTGGTCGACCGGCCGCAAGGTTGCGTGTGCCGCCTGGCACCCTTGGGGCCGTGCGCAGCTTGCCGGTGACCCTCTCCAAGTTTGGCGCCACGATGACGCGTGGCGTACCGACGAACACCGGCTTCGGTAGACTGGTCTTCAAAGGCGTCAGGCCAGGACTGGATGGCTGCGCGAGCGAGGTGCAGCCAAGCAGAGCGATCGCGATGATGTGCAGTCTCAAGTTTGTTGTTGTCTCACGTGACAGCGACACGCATTCTCTCCTTGCGTCATCGTGGTGAAGACCGGTGGACCGAAGGCATCGGCGGTCACCGGCCGGTAAGCCAGATGGGGGATGTCCAAGCTGCTCCTCCATCGTTCCTCATGATCCGGACATAGCGCCATGTGGTCTCACCAGCGCCGGGCCCTCGAAGGACGAACGTTGCCGTCGTCTCATTGGTACAGGGATACTGCGTATCTTCTACCGGGCCTGGCCCTACCAAGGCGATCTCCGAAACCGCGTGTCGTCCCCCAACCACGGCGCGGATGTGGACGTCCTTCTCTGCCTCTATCGCGATCTCGTCCCCCATCACCCCCAGCGGCTCGGCAGTAGCAGCGTCCAGGCAGGTGACGTGCAGCCGGATATCCGGATGGGTTGTTCCATAGCAATGTCTCGCGTAGAGGGCGTCGAACAGGGCTTCCCGTGTCAACATGTTGGTTGGGATGCCGGTCATGGACAGGCCCATGTGGTCGCCTCCTGAACAGAACCCGATGCGGTGTCCCTGTTCGAGTGCATCGAGCGCGAAGCCGCCGGCCACGCGGTGCTCCTGCATCTGCTCCGGGCAGGCCACCCCCGGTGCTATGGGGGCACCATCGTGTTCGTAGCTTCCCCGTCGATCCTGGAAGATCTCGAGCACGCGCTGGAACGCATCGTTGCGTTTGGTCCACTCTCGCCTGAATGGGAATGTCGCCGTGTGGTGAGGGATCGCGAGGGCGTGGCCCGGCTCGAGGCATTGCCACAGGCGCTCGATGGACGATGAACGCGCCTCGTCCGAACCGAAGGGCTGACCTTCGTCTGACCGAAAGATGACATTCACGTGTCCGTCACAGGGCTCTTCCGTGCGACTGGCCGTCACCCATTCATAAGCGAGGAGAGCCACGTGGGCTCCGGGGAAATTGTAGAAGTTTGCCAGGGCACGGTTCCGCTCCCACTGGTAGGCGGACAGGCCTTCCGCGTGATCGGTGAGTGCGGTGAAATCCTGACCAAGCAGGTCCATTGCCCACCGGTAGTTCAGGTCGAGCGATTGCTGGGTCTCCCAACGGCAGCGGGACAGGTCCGTGTGAATGTGAAGGTTGCCGACGCAGGGCGTGTCCCGGCAAATTGCCGGAGACGGCTCTCGTGCGAGCCGTTCCATGGGGGCCAGCGGCCCCACGTACTGCAGGCTTGAGGGCTCGCGATTCGGCGTCGACGCGTCAACCCAGGCAACGACCAAGCTGCTGGTTGCTTCAGGGCGATGGGACCGATGCCCCTCTTCAGCTCGCGAATGGGACACGCTGGCCACCACAAGGCGCCCCGATCGCTGATCGCGACAGGACACTACGGGGGTGATGTGAAGCGCGCCCGGAGCATCGGCACCCGCTACAGCTTCGGGTAGACTCCAGGAGTTTTCCACCGGTCTAGTCACGACTGTCTCAAAACACCGCCGTTTGCCGGCAAGACGACGGGCGAGCAGAAGCAGTTCTCCTTTTTGCGAGAAGAGCAGGTCTGGATGGTGAAGGTGGCCTATGGCCATGCGCATGTCTTCCGGGTGCGTCCCTTCAGGTTGCCACATGCGCAGGATTGGACCGTCGATCTGCACTTTTCGCACAATCGGCACTGAGACGTTCCAGAGGATGCTCCGCCGTGCCCTGGACGCGGGGTCCTGGAGGTAGCAGAACTCGCTGTTTCCCCCGCGTCCAGCGAGAGCGTAGTAGTCTTGGTCGGTGGTCACACTCCAGGTAATCCAGACGCTGTCATCAGGGGCTGTTTCGATGCGCGGGTAGAGGTGAAAGCTGCCGCAGATCGCCCGGTTCAGACAGAAGTTCGGGGCGTCTTCCTGGCCCGGCGTCCTGCAGGTGAGTATGCAGTCGAATCCCGTTCGGTCCGGGTTTGGTGAGGATGTGGCGATCCAGAGAGTGCCGTTCGCTTGGAGCGTGCCGGTCGGCCAGTAGGCCTGTCTGTCGGGGGCAGTCAGGGGTGTTGCAGTGCCCCAGTCGCCGGAGTCGTTGAGGAACGTGCCTGCTACCCGACAGTGTGCGTCGCTGGCCCACGCCTCCCAAAGCAACCATGTGCCGACTTCGGGGAGAGTGGCTAATGCCATGTTCCGGCAGCGCAGGCCTCGATCTGAAAGTGTCTGGGGGGAGGACAGCACTCCTGTGCCGGGATTGTAGTGGACTGCCTCAACTGCGAAGGTTGGGGCAGCGACCCAGAGCACCCACAGGCCCCCCGTCCCATCAGGAATGAGCGATGTCTCAAGCGCGAAACCGGTCTCGATGTTGACGTCTTCCCCGGGGACGATGCCCCCGTCGACGCAGCGGCCAAGGCGGATGCGTGCAGACGATGAGACGGGATCGAATGTCGTCCACGCGACCCACAAGGCGTCTTCCGTAGACGCCAGCGACGGCTGGGCATGCCATCCGGGTTCACTGAGGGTGGAGAAGTCCTTAGCCATCAGGTCTCCGTCTTCTCGGTACATGACGAGTTGGACATCGTCCACTTTACCGCCATGGGCGATCGGTAGAAAGGTCCCCGCAGGATCCAGTCCGCAACGGAGCGCTGTGTCTTTGTTTGTAGTAAGGCTCGCAGCGCAGCGGAGTGCCGTTTTCCCCGGTATGCGGGGATTGCTTCGGAAAGCCCGGTCGCTGTGCTACTGTTGTTCGGGTCTCCGCTGCATTGCCCTGCGCAGGACAGACGTCTGGCCGTGACATCACCCGGGAGTTACGATGTTGACCAAACACCATTTCGTTGGGACTTCATGCCTGGTAGCCGCACTTGCCCTGGCCTGTGCCTCTGCCCCAAGCAGAGCGGCGGCTCGGGATGGCGATGGCGATGGGATTCCTGACCATGTCGAGGCGACACTTGGGACTGACTCGGGACACCCCGACGTACTCGAGATCATCTATGAGGACGGCACAAAAGGCGAGGGCGATCGCACGGTCGGTAAGGAACTGGTTCCGCATGGGGACTTCACGCGCATCTCATTCTGCCCGGTCGGTCGGCGTCGGTTCGTTTGGAAGATCGACTTCTCTGCCCCTTTTCCTGTCCCGACGCCGTCCTATGATGTGACGATTCTGTATCTGGATGTTGACAACGATCCGGACACCGGGCGACCTGATGCCGGCCCTGGCTGTGATATGATGCTGCGTCCCGGCAAAGGCACGCGCCTGATTGGCTGGGAAGGGGAAGCGCGAACGGCAGGCTGTTACGACGGTACGTCGCTCTACCTGGTTGCCGACATCGCCCTGAACCAGGACGGTGGCCAATCCGTCTACCGGATGATGTTCCTCTATCAGGACACTCGGAAGCCGCACGTTCAGAATCGAGACAACATGGCCTGGATGACCGTCAAGGCCTCCGGTGCTCCGGATCGCCGTCCTCCGCAGGTTCCTGATGGCCACCCGCTGTTTCAGCCGGAGGCCGCGTTTTCCCAGGTTGCCGTTAGCGTACCGTTCGGGCTGAGTCCACCCCAGGCAGAACTCACGTTCATCACGAGCCGTCCCGCTCGCACCACCATTCAGTACGGGGCGACAGCTGCTTACGGGGGCGAGATTCGAGAGGACCGGGCAACCTGTAATCACCGGGTTCACCTTCCTGATGTCGCTCCGGGGAAGGCGTTCTACTATCGGGTTGTATGGAAGACACTCAACGGCGATCTGGTGACCCCGGACGCGCAATTCGCCATGCCGCAGAAGGCATCGAATCCCCAGGGGCGGGTTGCCCGGGACACCGTCGTCCTGACAGCGCACAACAGGACCCCCGAACCGGTCCGTAACTGTCCGTTTACCATTGGCGTACCTTTCCCTCAAGGCGCTTTGGGCAGCGACCATTCCACCCGCCTACTGGATGCCGTCGGGGCCGAGCTTCCTCTGCAGTCACAGGTGACCGCATGTTGGCCGGATGGCACCGCAAGGTGGCTGCTGCTGGATTTTGCGTCGGATGTCCAGGCCGGCGGGAAGGTGGAGCTTACTCTCGAGTACGGGACAGAGGTCGGGAGAGGGGACGCCTCCCGGTTCATAGCCTTGACTGAGGGAACGGGGAAACTATCCGTTGATACGGGATGCCTACGGGCCGTGTTCGACAGACAGGGCGGCGGGGCGTTGAGCCAGGTTTGGTTTGATGTGGACGGAGACGGTGCCTACGCGGACGACGAAGCCGTGGTGGGTGATGGTTCCGCACCTGGCCCCGTCTTGACGGGTGTCGACGGCAAGCCGCACCGTGCTGCTCTGGCTCCGCCCAGGATTGAAGTGGAGAGAGCGGGCCCCGTGACCGCTGTGATCAAGGTAACCGGTACCCACGCTGCGGCAGATGGCGCAGCCATGTTCGAGTACGTCTCTCGGTACCACTTTTCTCTCGGCAGTGCACTGATCAGGCTCCGCCACACGATTTCCAACGACCAGGTCTCCCGGGAGTTGACCACGATCAACCACGCGGGTGTCCAGCTGCCACTGCGGCTTGAGAAGACGGCTGACATCACCTGCGAACTGGGGAGCGGGAAGACGGCGACGTTCGGCGCTGCGGAAGGCAGCCTGCGGATTTCGCAGGAACTGGACAATCGATGGCGGCTCACGTCACCGGCCAGCAGCGTCGAGGCTGAGCGGGGCCCCGGTTGGTTCGGAGTGAATGGCAGCCGCTTTGGTGTGTGGATTGGTCTGCGCCACTTCCGTGAGATGTATCCGAACGAACTCGTCTTCGACCATGAGACACAGACGGCGCACGTCAACGTGCTGCCTGCCTTCTCTCCCGACCTGTACCGTGACCTGGGCGATGCGGTAGAGAGCGACCGCCTCTACTACCATCTGCGAGATGGCGGCTACCGCCTCCACCGCGGGGTGAGCTTCACCCATGAGCTCTGGATCGGCGTCCATCGCAAGGGGGGGGACAGGCCCGCCCAATGGGTTGCCCAGCTTGAGGAGCCACTGATCGCTTCCGGCCCGCCGGAGTGGTACTGCGCATCGGGTGCCTTCGGTGAGGAACTGCCACGACAGAGCGATCGATTCACGCACTATGAGGCCATGGTCGAGCGCGGATTCACGGAATTACTGCGCAGACGCGAACTCTACCGTTCGTTCGGTTTCCTCAACTTTGGCGATTGGTGGGGAGAACGGCGCTTCAATTGGGGCAATATCGAGTACGACACGCCTCACCAGCAAATGGTGCAGTTCGTTCGCACAGGTGAGCGCAAGTTCTTCGATAACGCTTGTTACGCTGCCGTGCACAACCGTGATGTAGATTTCGTGCATCACAGTGCGATTCCGGGGAATGTGGGCAAGACCCGGGCCCACTGCATGTTCCACACCGGCGGCTATGTGCCGCGGATGACGGCAGAACAACGGGGCCTTGCTCATCCCAGGGGGGGACTGACTGGTCCTCTGAGCGGTCACCAATGGACACGCGGCCTGTTTGAACACGCCTTCATGACGGGCGAGACGCGGTCAAGAAAGACTGCACTGGCCTTGAGCGATTACCTGGCGGGTCCCGGGACCGTGAACTGGACGATGGGATACGGTGCTGAACGGGCAGCGGCCTGGGCGATCTTTGCGGTGTTGGCGGCCTATGAGTTCAGTTCCTATGATCCCTTTTACCTCAACGCCGCTCGGATACAGGTTGAGGATGTCATCCGCCGGCAGAACCAACAGTCCGGGCATTGGGACATTCCCGCCGGATACTCCAAGGTCGTGCCAACGCCCATCGGTGGTTATGCATGGTGCACCGGGTTGCTCATCACTGCGATGGAACACTACAACCGCTATGCCAGGGATCCCCGCGTCGATCAGACGATCTTGCGTGCCGCCGAGTGGCTTGTTCGTGAGGAATTCGTGCCCGAAAAGAGGGGGTTCCGTGCTTGTTCCTGCGATACGTTCAATGCCAACACGCGTCCGGGCGGGTCGTGCTGGGCCGTGAGTAATGCACTGGCCCATGCTTACGAACTGTCCGGCGACGAGCGGTTCCTTGACCTCGCGCAGATGGGTTACGTCATGTACGCCAAGAGTGGTGCAACAGGGATAGGAAAGCGTTACAGCTCAGGTTTGGTGACCAGCCATCACCTGATCGCGAAATTGCATCGAGCCGGGCGCAATGACATTGATCCGGCACGCTGGGAAGACCGCTTCGAGATGTTGGCGCCGAAGGTGGTGATTGCCCAGCAGGGGAAGGCACCCGAACTGCTTTTGCGGACGTTGCAGGACGGCCCTGTCCGCATTGAGATCAGGCTTGAGAATGGCCCCTCCGAAAACCTCAAGCTGCTTCGGGGAGATGGTTGGAGGAGTGTGACCATCCCCCTGCCGGGCGTAGAGCCGGAGGTCATCCGTGGCCACGTGTCGTGCGGAACTCAGGTCAGACGCTTCGCCATTCGTCGCGTCGTCGTGTCCGGGACACCCGCACGTGGTGACGAAATCGGCTTGATCGCGGGGGCCGAAGACTTTCTCGCGCCGGCCTTGGCGAAGCTTGGGGTTGAGCACACACCGATCACCGACCTGGCCACTCTGTCCGAGTATGCGATCGTGCTCGCCGGCACTCAAGCCTGCACGCTGGACGCGGCGGGAATGCGGTCTGATCCGGCACCCCTTCTCACGTGGTTGTACGCCGGCGGGACGGCCATCTTCTCCCAGCCCAACGACGACGGATGGGATCCCTTCCTGCTTGGCTTCCCCCTCATTATGCAGGAACCGAACAGCACAAGCGGGGCGATCACCGCGACGTCGCACGAGCTCTTCACTGCTCCCGGAGTCGTCTCAGACCTGGAAGGGGCAAGCATGTATGACAGCATCTCGCACATCCATGATGCGTGGACTGTGCTCGCAACCGACGCAGAGGGCCGGCCGGCTGTCGTGGAAGCCCGGGTGGGTAAGGGGCGTGTTCTGGTTATCGTTCCCAGCTTCGAGCGCTACGTCTCGGGAGCACTCGCAGGGTCTGACGAGCTGACCAAAGCTAGCCGGCAGTTCCTCCTGAATGCGTTGGACTGGGCGCGGACGCCACCAAAGTAAATACGTCAAAGACGTCTCAAGTGAGGACTGCATGGTCTGGGCTGCCCTTTTTGTTCTGTGCCTGGTGCTGTTCAACCAGATCCTTCGGGCGGCCCAGCGCTTCGAGGTCGATCTGCTCCCTGCTGTTGCGGTCAACTACGGGGTCGCTGCCATTCTCTCCGGGGTCCTCTGGTGGACGCATTCTGAACAGGCTCTGAGCCGTTCCAGCCTGCTCGCGATCACATTGGGTGGTGTGAACGGGGCCCTCTACTTCGCTCATCTGCTGATCATTGGTGCGTCCTACCGAGTTGCCGGGGTTGGCATCACGGCTGCATTGGTCGGGACCGGGTCGGTCCTGCCGGTTGTGGTCTCGTGGGCGCTTTGGGGGGAGGCAATGCCTCCGGCTCGCTGGCTTGCCATCATCCTGCTGATTCCGGCCGTTGCGCTGTTGCGGCCCGGTAACGGGGAAGGGCATGGCAGATTGAGCCTTGGGGCAGATGTCATTCTGGCGTTGGCCTGCCTGATGGCGGGGGTGATCGCCACGGTCCACAAGACCGTCCAAGTGTACGGAAGCGGAGAGGGCAACGCCGTTTACCAGTTTGCCCTGTTCGCCACGGCAGCGGCATGCTCAGGGGGATACGCTCTGCTCAAGCGCAGTAGATGGGCAGCCCGGGCCGTTGGCGCCGGAACCGCTTTGGGCACGGCCAACTGCCTGGCCACGCTTTGCCTCCTGGCCGCGCTTGCCACCGTTCCAGCGACCGTTCTTTTCCCCGTGACCACACCATCGAACATCGCCGCAAACACAGTGGTAGCTCGACTGCTCTGGCGTGAGCGTTTGAGCCGTCGGCAGCTTGCCGGCATGGCCCTTGCGCTGATCGTCGTCATTCTGGCGAGCGTGAAGGTCGCCTGTTGAGGAAACGAGTGGCCCCCGCCCAAACTCACTGGCCTTCACTCCAAAGTGGCACCATCTGATCCACGTATCGTGCTTCCTGCCTGACCTGATCCTCTGGGCCGCACGGCGGGGCATGGGGGGCATCAAGAGTGACCTTCACGCTGTCCACGAGGAAGCCGGCAACGTCCAGTGCTTTGGCAGTAGAACGGAAGCGGACGTAGCTGATGCCGTTGAGGGTCTCATTCCTGATCTTGACCGCGCCTGCATCTGCCCCATCGACTAGAAGGTGACACTCAGGAATCGCCAAGTTCCAGCTCAGTGTAATGTCATGCCATCTGTCGAATTCAAGGACAGCAGTGCCCACTCTCCCGTCAGCACCAAGCTCTATTCGGCATACCGCGAACGCATCACCATGGTCGTTGGCGGGATCAAAGAAGCGGTCATTCAGACAGATGAGCCCTCCCTGACAGCCTTTGCGCATCATCACGCGGGCGGTGAGAGATCCCTGCGAGCCATTGGGGAAGTTCCAGGTCGCGCCATCGGCGGGGAGTGCGTCGGCTTTGCGGATGTGCAGGCTGCGGGTGTCTGGCTGGGCCGGATTCGCGACCAGTTCACAGCCGACGGCCCGGGCGCGCCACCAGCGCTTGGCCGGGCCGTAGTGCTTGTAGACCGACCACTGCCGCAGGCCGTCCGAGAAGTCGGTCTGAGCCTCAGTCTCGACGATCCACTCTGGATCGATAAGGATAGGATTACGCCCTCCCGCTCCCTGTCCGGAAAGCACGACGATCTTGCCGTCCGCGGTATATGCCCCCAGCGGATAGGCTGTCCCACGGTCTCCTGAACGGGTTGGGTTGTCATTCCGACGGTGGTCGAGGTAGATCTCCCGGAATCCACGCCACGTTGCCCCTTCATCATCGGACACTGCGATATGGAGTGCGTCACGTCCTCCGTAGACACCCTCGCCGGCGCAGCGAGGCGGCATTTCACAGTTGTTCCAGCACACGACCAGCCAGCCATTTCGGTGTCTCATGATATTGGGCGGTCCAGTGGACGTGTTGAATCTGCTGGCCCTCGCTTTCCGCCAAGTCGTACCGTTGTCGTCCGAGCAGGATTCGTAGAGAAATCCGGCCTGGGTGCGCATCAACATCCAGATGCGTCCGTCCGCCAATTGCTCAAAGGCCGGTTCGCAGGCGCCTTCATTGGATCCGTTGAAGCCGGGGTAACAGGGCGACACCAGCTTCGAGTCGCTCTCCGTCCACGATTGACCATCGTCGTCCGAGTATTGGATGATGGTCTTGTGTCTGCCTGTCGGCGGCACTGCTCGGGCATGGGGCTGGAAGCTGCCGTAGGGAACAATGATGCGACCGTTCGGCAGTTGTTGGTACTCCATCTGCGAGCCGTTGTAACCGCGCCAGATCATCATCGGTTCGCTGGCGTGTGTCGGGCTCGCCTGGCTGATCCAGACATCCAGGTAGCGCGGCAGCCCTACCTTCCTGGCGGTCTCTCTGTCCAGCTTTTCGCCCTTGACGTAGACACTTTTTACCCCGTTGTCCGGCGTCAGAATCACTTGAGTATTGGCCAGCAGTTTCTTGCTTCCTGTGATGATCTCACTTGCTGCGATCTGCGGTGGCAAGTGCGGCAATAGCGTGTGTTTCCGGCCGTCAGCATCCGGTAGTACAAGGGGGCCGGCTTGCGGGGCGTACCGGTTGTAGAAGGCGAACTCGCCACCCGGCAGCCGCATGATGGCATAGGCTGTGTGCGCACCACTGGCCGCGCCCGAATCGGCGATGGGCTCCCCTTGGAATAACATCACTGGCGGTGTGGGAGATGCATGCGCCATTGACGTCGCCACAACCAACGAACTTGCCGTCAGCATTCTTTTGAACTCCATCGACATCACCTCCAGACAGAGCAGCTCTCGACCGCAACTGGACTCGGTGCTCCTCCGAGGCGATTTCCTCGGGAACGACATCGACGACAATTTGCCGGCAGTTGGGGACGTTGTCGAGGGCGTCCGACGCCATCGATGGGGGCGACAGGACTGCCAAAGTGTTTCCCGGGCTTCGTTGAGCCCGCGATTGTGGCTGTTAGCGCGGAATGCGGAACCGGCGCGTCCAGACCGCTGAAATGATGGGTGGGGTCAGATACTGAACAGGATGGGCAGGTAAACCGGAACAGATACCGGCGCTCGTGGCAACGATGGGTGATGTGGTAGCAAGCGTTGGGATCCCAGTACCGGCGTCACCTTGGCATCAGAACCACTCCCTCTGCACGTTAGAGGGATATTCAGTGCAAGAAAAAATGGACAGAACACATAGTTGTAGCTATCGACAGCCGTGCAACATGCTGGTCATTAACAGAAAACGGCGCGGACTATACTATCTGACCCCGGTTACAAGAATCGACGATTATTGACCGCAAGCAAGCACAAAAAGAAGCGCATGGGATGCAGAAGGAGCGTGAGAAGAAGGAGATAGGTGTCGCTGACCCCATCGCCGAACGCCCATCGCCGAACCCATATCCGTCGCGCCGGCGACTGAGCGCCGGCTCCAGCCTACCTAGAGAAGCCGTTCATCCGTTCTCGGAACTCAAACACGTGCCAGCGCCGACCTGAGTGATAGCTGAGCAATGCACAGGTCATAGCACGACTGGTAGAAGGAGCATCGCTGACAAGCGTCCCATTCCTTTTGGTCCAGGGCCAGACTTCGGGATGGCACCCCCGGGCCACACCGCTGGACCGAGACGGTGAAGACCTTGCCTCTACACGGCCGGTTGTGCTCAAGCTTAGGCAGGTCAGGGAAGATAGTGCCATAGCATTCCGGCTTCTCAGGCATTCGCCACCTCCTCGTGCCGGAACCAGTTCTGCGTCCGCAGGCAGAATCGAACAAGCATCAACATGACCGGTACTTCGATCAGCACGCCGACGACGGTCGCCAAGGCTGCCCCGGATGAGAGACCGAAGAGCATGGTGGATGTGGCGATGGCGACCTCGAAGTGGTTGGACGCGCCGATCATCGCCGCGGGGGCGGCGTCTTCGTAACTGAGCTTCAGTATCTTCGCCAGACCGTATCCCAGAGCGAAGATCAAGCAGGTCTGGATGAACAGGGGGATGGCGATCCAAAGGATGGTCAGCGGATTGCTCAGGATGGTCTCGCCCTTGAACGAGAACAGCAGCACTAGGGTGGCCAGCAGAGCAATGATGGTGACCGGGGTCAGCACGTGCAGGAATCTCTCTCGGAACCACGTTTCGCCTTTGGCCGTGATGATCCACTTGCGCGAGAGGTATCCGCAGACCAGCGGCAGCGCCACGTAGATGAGGATGGATAGCAGCAGCGCCTGCCAGGGAACGGGGAGTTTGCCTACACCAAGCAGAAAGCCGCCAAGAACACCGTAGAGGACCAGCATGGTCAGGGAGTTGATGGCGACCATGATAAGCGTCAGAGCGTCGTTGCCGCGCGACAGATAGCCCCACACCAGCACCATCGCGGTGCAGGGGGCAATGCCGAGAAGGATGCAGCCAGCGAAATAGCTGCGCCAAAGCGGGATCTGCAGCATCTTCACACCATCCGCCAGAACGACGGTTCCCGCGCCATGTTGCGCCCCGACGGCAAGGTCCAGTCCGAATGGCATCTTCACCAAGTCCGTTGCGTCCGCACCGATGAGCCCGCGGAACAGAACGCCGAGAAACAGCAAGGCGATAGCGTACATGGTGAACGGTTTGATGCACCAGTTGACGAACAGCGTCAGGAAGACAGGCTTCCCGCTCCCCCCCGCCTTGACCACGCTGGCAAAGTCGATCTTGACCATGATCGGATACATCATGAAGAACAGGCACACGGCGATAGGGATAGAAACGACCGGTGCCCCGTTGACATTGATAGCCATTCCGTCCAGCGTCTTGGCCAGCCCGGGAGCCAGTTTCCCCAGGACGATCCCTCCCACAATGCAAAAGCCCACCCACACGGTCAGATACCGCTCAAAGATGTTTGTCAGTTTTCGGTCGGCAGCGGAGTTCATGTTGTTGCTCATATCTCGAATTCCCTTCTCGTCCACTGTCTATGACTCGCGGCACGCTCGTGCCCCAACCAATTTCGATGGTCCGGCGTACCAACATGGCACGAGCAACGGCCCATGGCGGCACCAGGGCGTGCAGGCGGCGATGCCGTCGCCGCAGGGTTTGTATCGTGGCGGCACAGAAAGGTGAACGGTGTGTTCGTCGGTCATGCTCTCACCGGCCTCCCTTTCGCCCAGAGCAGAAGCGTCGAGCTGAACACGACCGTCACGCATCCGGCTTCCTGGAAGATCACCGCGATGATGGGCGTCATCAGCCCCACGATGCTCAGGGTCAGGCCGACGATGTTGTAGATCAGGGAGAAGAATATGTTCCACTTGATCCGCCGCATCACCTTCGCCGACATCCACATGAAGTCGGCGACGCCGGAGATATCGTCGTTCATCAGCGTGACGTCGGCTGTTTCGATGGCCACGTCCGTGCCGGCGGCGCCCATGGCGATGCCGACTTCCGCCAGGGCCAGAGCCGGCGCGTCGTTGATGCCGTCGCCGATCATCCCGATCACCTGGCCCTCCGCCTGACATCTCTTGACGAACGCTTGCTTCTGCTCCGGAAGCAGCTCGGCCTGGTAATCATCGACGCCAATCGCCTCGGCCACGGCGGCGGCGACCTTCGGATGGTCCCCGGTCAGCATGGTAATCTGCTTGACGCCCAGCGCTTTGAGTGCGCGGATGGTCCCGGGAATCTCGGGACGAACTTCGTCGGCGACCGACAGCAACCCCACGACTTCGTTGTCGCGCGCCACCAGTACGGCGGTACGCCCCAATTCCGACTGCGCTGCAACGGCATCCTCGGTCTCCGGGGTGATGCCCAACCCGGCGTCGCGCAGAAACGCCGACTTGCCGACGCGGATCGTCGCGCCTTCCCACTGGGCCATCACTCCCATGCCGGTGGCGGTTGTGAAATTCTCCGGCTCCGGGATGGAGATGCCTCTCTCCTTGCCGGCCGCCAGGATCGAACGGGCCAGAGGGTGTTCAGAGTACTTCTCGGCAGTGCAAGCCAGCCGGAGAACGTCATCGGCGATGCAGCCGTTGAGACTGACGACATCGGCCAGTTTCGGTCTGCCAAACGTGAATGTTCCGGTCTTATCCACGAGCAGGTGGTCGATCCGGTGCCCGAGTTCCAGGAAGATTCCGCCCTTGACGAGTACGGCGCGTCGCGCCAGGTTCGAGACGCCGGCGGTCACCGCGGTCGGCGTGGCAATGGCAAAGGCACAGGGACACGCCACCAAAAGTACCGATACCGCCGCCTTGATGTCGCCGGCAACGAAGAACGCCAGGACGGCTAGCACAACGACCGTGGGCAGGAACCACGTCGTGAAACGGTCAGCCAAGTTCTGGATCGGTGCGCGTGTGCCCTGGGCTTCCTGCACCAGGTACACGATTCTGGCCAGCGTGGTGCCTTCACCTACCTTCTCGGTACGGATCTCGAGACGCCCGGACTCGTTGAGCGTGCCGCTGAAGACGGCGATGCCGACGGCCTTCTCGACCGGCATGGACTCGCCGGTGATCGGCGCCTGGTTGACGCTGCTCTGCCCGGCAACCACCACGCCGTCCACCGCGATACGCTCCCCCGGGCGGACCACCACCCGGTCGCCCAATTGCAGATCGTCAACTGCCACGGTTACTTCCTCGCCATCGCGGCGAACTGTCGCCGTTTTGGGGGCAAAGTCGAGCAGGTCGCGGATGCTTCGGCGCGTCTTGTCCATGGTGTAGGTCTCGAGCGCCCCTGCCGCCGCCATGATGAAGACAATGACGGCCGCCGGGCGGAACTCGCTGATCGCCAATGTGGCGATCAGCGCAACGACCACAAAGACGTTCACCGTGATCTTGCGGTTGAAGAGATCCTTGAAGCCGGCAATGAACCTGGTGAATCCGCCAAACAGCGTCGCGACCAAGGCAAGTCCCACGTTGACGAACAGCGGGCCGATCTCCCAGTGGGCGAGTGCCCAGCTCGCCAGCGTCAATGCGGCCACTGCAGCGGGAACAATGGACAGGACCATCAGTTCCTGGCGATCCGATGTGTCGGTTGCTTGGTTGTCGCTCATTTGTGCAAAGTCTCTTCGCCCTCAGCCAACTCCGCGGGGTTGTTCGCGGTGACGCGAGCACGCAACCCGATCCTCGCCTGCCGACACTCGGAATGCTCGCGAGGACGCTCCACGACCGGAAAGAAAGGCGATCATCAACCGCCTTAAGGACCACACCCCGAGCTTATCGCCCCTGATTTTCCTGGCTGGACCCACAGCCGTCTGGCTTCGGTATCGCACCGTTCTTGGCAGACTTCGGCTTGGCGGGGCCGCAACAGCTCTCGCCGGGACCGCAACAGCCGCCCGTCTTCTTCATGGAATTCAGAATGGCCGCCAGAATGCCCTTCTTCTTCTTCACGTCGCTCATGTCTCATCTCCTTCTCAGAATGTTGCCAGTAGGTACAGTCCGGATCCCACCAGAGCGACACCCGCCACCGTGCGGATAACCGCTTCTGCCTTGCCAAACCGGATGGAAGCCTTGCCGAACGAGACGCCGAACAGGATGGCGGCCAGCGGCAGGCTGAAGCCCACGGCAAAGGCCGTCATCAGTACCATGCCCCAGGCGAGTTTCCCCATAAGCACGGTGGCGCCGAGGACGATGAAAATGCCTGGGTTGCATGGTAGCGAACAGGCCGCTACGCCGCCGCCAAGGACCAGCCCGCCGAACGCATCGCCGATCCCGCCTCTACGGGCAGGCGTTTGCCCGGCCGCGGGCTTCTTCCCCAGTGAGGGCAAAGGAATCAGCTTTAGGGCCACCAGCCCCACGAGCACGGCCACCACACCAGCGAACAGCTTCCAGTAGCGTCCGAGAAACGCCTGCGCCGCCTGGCCAATTAGTCCGGCGACAAAGCCCAAGATGACCAGAGCCAAGGTGGTCCCCAACAGGAACCAGAGCGCGGAAGTCAGGGAGCCGCGTCGTCCCGTACTTTCTCTTGTCCCCGAATAAGCCACCAACATGCCCATGGCCGGAAGCGTGCAGCAAGCACTCGCAACCGCACTGACCAGCCCCAGCGCGAAGGCCAGGGCGGGGGCAATGGCGCTGGAACTGCCGTCCTGCAATGCCTGTGTGATCGCTTGAAGCATGGAATCTGCCTCCTACGGGCAGCAGCCGCTGCTGGGCGCCGACCCACAGCCGCCGCCGCTCGAGGCTGCCACGAACGCCTGCATCAGCTTGGACTCGGTGATATCCCCGCTCACGGCAGACGCTCCGTGCCCCTTGACCATGGCAATCACGCCAGGCGGGGGGACTTGCTTTGCTAGGTTGGCGTACTCGGGTGACCCATCTGCGACCGTGAACACGCCCATGGTGATGTCTCTGTCACGGATGGTGTCTGCCGCCTTTTCGATGACCGTAGCCACCGCGCGGGCCTTCACGGCGTCCTCCCCCGCGAGAAACACGAAGACCCCGCCCAGGTCCGTGGCCCTGGTGTTGAGATCGCCCAAAGACTGGATCAAGTCACCGCACACGACTGCTTTGTCTTCCGGCGAGTCCACGACGGGAGCACTGGCGGCCGGGTTGTCCGTAACCGCGGGAGCCGCTGCGGCTACGGCCACCGGGCTCCCGGCGGGAGACGAAGAGACCGAAGCTCCTACCATGGTAGGGGCGACAACGGCACCTTGTGGCGTCGTGAATGCACTCGCCGATTCCTGGGCGGACGCGGTTTCGTCGCTCTTCCTGACGGCTCGAACCACCAGTCCCGCGGCGACTGCCAGCACAATCACTCCCACTACACAACGGGCCCGTCCAGAGCCCTCGCCCGCATGACACCCGCAACCAGGGCCACACGCCGCCGCCTCTTCCTTCAGCCGCTCCATGTTGCTCATCGATCCCTCTGTGTCATTCGTCTGCCCCATGGCTCAGATCTCCTTTGTGAATGTCAACCGCAGCAGCTCTTGCTGCTCTTTGCCGTCGTATCTGGGCAACAGCCGACGGCCTGGCCCGTCGGGATGCCTACTGTTCTTTTCGCGAATTCGCGCATTGCCGCCGTCGCCCCTTTCTCCACCATGTGTCCTACCTCAATCGCCGCCTGGATGCGGTCATCCGCAACCCCAAGCTCCCTGGCCTCGGCGATATGATACGTCAGGCACGGCTGGCAGTGCCCGGCAACCGATGCGCCGATGGCGATCAGTTCTTTCGTTTGGGCATCCATATTGGGACCTTCGCCAGTTGTGGCGACCGAAGAACGACACGCGGGCGGCGCAGTCTTGTGGGCCTCGACCTCCGCCGAGCGGACCCACTCTTCTACGCCACTGCCGGGAAACCAGTCCTTGATGAACTCATGGCTTTCCTCCTTGACCCGAATCTGCACGTCCGCAAACCCAGCCTCGACCAGCAGTCGCTCCAGGTCCGAGATCGTCGCCGCCCCGGCAATGCAGCCGCAGTGCGCGTCCGGGCTAGCCTTGATCTGCGGCGGCAGGGGCTTGACGGCCACCACGTCCGAGATCGCCAGGCGACCGCCGGGGCGCAGGACGCGAAACGCGTCTCGGTAGACCTGCGGCTTGTCCGGCGAGAGGTTGACCACGCAGTTCGATAGGATGACGTCAACCGAGCTGTCCGCGACAGGTAGATGCTCGATTTCCCCCAGGCGGAATTCGACGTTGCCGTGGGCGTTCTTGGCGGTGTTCGCACGCGCCTTGCTGACCATCTCGGGAGTCATGTCCACTCCGATGACATAGCCAGTCTGACCGACTTGCTGAGCGGCGAGGAAACAATCGAAGCCCCCTCCGCTGCCCAGATCGAGAACAGTCTCCCCGGCCTTGAGGGCGGCGATGGCCTGCGGGTTGCCGCAGCCCAGTCCCATGTTCGCGCCGTCGGGCACGGCGTTGAGGTCGTCCTCGGAATAGCCGAGTTTCACCGATGCATCGGGCTGACCCAGTGCATCCGGTGTGCAACAGGTGTTGGCTGCACAGCAACTGCCGCCAGCCTTCTCCGCGATGTCTCCGTAGCGTTTGCGGACCTGCTCCCGAACAACATCGTGCGCCAAACCGTCAGCCATTGGACACCTCCAAACCGATGGTTATGTCTTTGGGCAGAGCCAGTCCCGCAGCCACCTGCATGGCCTTGAACAACCCGACCGGCACGGCGCAGCCCGCGCAGCACCCCGTCAGGACATTGCGGGCTGTCCTCATGAGGACGCTATCCGTCCGTCCGTCGATTTCATCGTACGCGTCCAACGGACCCGGCCCGGCCAACTGCCGTGCCAGTTCAGTGATTCTTGCGCAGTCGCTCTCTATTCGGAACGTCACGTGTTGCGAGTCATTGCTGACCGCCGTTCCCCGAGTGAGGAAGCCGCACGTGCCGGCCTGTATATCGAAGTTAATCTTCATGCGTAGCTCACTCCTGCGTTCTGCTGTCGGTGTCGCCGAGCCGAACAGGCAACGTCTCCACGAAGCGCCGGATCTCGTCACGCACGCAGCGGTAGCATTCGAGCTTTTCTTCTTTGGTTTCTGCAGATTCCGCAAATCTGGGAGGATCGTCAAAGCCTACGTGAATGACCTTGGCCCCACTGGGAAACATCGGGCACGTTTCGTGGGCGTGGCTGCAGACCGTGACCACCGGGTCGACCGTGACCTCCAAGAGTTCGTCGACCAGCTTTGACCGATGATTGGAAATGTCGATGCCAACGTCGGCCATGGCGGCGACAGCGTACGGGTCGAGGCCATGCGTCTCGATCCCAGCCGAGTGCGCCTCGATCCGGTTGCCCCACGAGGCACGCGTCCAGCCCTCGGCCATCTGACTGCGGCATGAGTTGCCGGTGCAGAGGAAGAGCACCTTCCCCTTGGGAGCATCCTTCAGCATGTCTGTCCTTCTCTTGGCGCTCAAGGTCAGTTCGTTTCGCAATCCGCAGCCGCAAGGCGAGCGAGATCGGCTTCCACGGTATCATGGTTCGCAAGGCAGTCCCTGAAGCAATCCTGCAGGCACTCTTCAAGCTTGCTCCGGGGAGCCACGAGACGGTAGTGCATCCACGTGCCCTCACGACGAGCTTCCACAACTCCGCGGTCGCGCATGATGCCCAAGTGCCGTGAGATTCTGAACTGCGGTGCCTCAAGGGCCTCCGCCAGTTTGCACACGCACGTCTCACCGTTGAGTGCCAACAGCACGACCAGTCGCAGGCGCGTCGGTTCAGCCAGGGCCTTGAGTAGGTTTACTTCTGCATCCATGAAGGACTCCTTCTGTGTATGTGCGCAGATCCACATATAATACCCGCAAAAAGCGGACGCGCAACCGCAACGTTGGTGTGTGGTTCTCTCAATTGCCGCGAAATTGCCGGAAACTGGGGAACAGCGCGGGGCCGAGGCGAGAAAAGTCGCAGCGGTGTTGTAGTGGTAGAACACCAAAGCAGAGCACAGCAGAGCAAAGCACCAATGGGGGAGGGCGTGATCTGTGCTGTAAGTGCGTGGGGGTGAGCTTAGTAAGCTCAAGAAGAATGGTACCCCGGGCGTGGCTCGAACACGCGACCTACGGATTAGAAGTCCGTTGCTCTATCCAGCTGAGCTACCGGGGCGACAGAAGCGTCGTCTGGAACGCATAATATGGCATCACGGAGTAGGGCGCGCAACTGGAAGAGCCCGCTCCCGTTAGTCGCGGCTCGGCTGGGCAGGTGTCTCTGCTTGCACTCAATGTGGGAGCGGGTGCCATCCCGCGATGATCCTGTGGCAAGAAGAATCGGCGCACGGCGGCGCCTCCCACGTTGAGAACACCGCTTCCGTTAGTCGCGGCTCGGGCGGACACGACCTACTCCCTGCGGCCCTCGGTGTCAGTGGGTGACGCGGGCGTCCGAGGTGTAGTCGGTGCCTTCCGGTTCGTGGTCGGGCAACTGGACATGTTCCCAGAAGTTGGTGCCGACGAACGGACCACGGCGAAGGTCGGGGACGGATATCGGCTGACCTCCGAGCTCGGCCGAACGGGCGGCCAGAATGCCGGGTAGGGTGAAGTCAGCCATCCGGAAGACGTCGATGGGGACGTGTGTTCCTTCGATGAGAGACTTGGTGAAGTAGAAGGCCGTCTTGATGTCAGTGCCACCGTGCCCGGCCTTCTTGTCCGCTTCGCAGGCTGCTGTCCCGATGTTGATCCGTTCCCAGCCCTGACTGTGTTCGCGGTCGCAGTCGAAGCGTCGGCAGAACCCTTCGTGGCTGTACCATTCCGCACTCCCGAGGGTCCCGAAGAGACGATAGTTGTGGGCTCCGGGGCGGCGCGTATTGAGTGTTACCATGATTTTGATGAGGCTGCCCTTGGCGGTCTGGAAGAGGGCGATCTGGCCGTCTGAGCGCAATGGCGCCTCCGCGCACCAGAACGGGCCGTCCTTGCAGCAGACGGAGACGACCCGATCATCGAGAACATTGAGCAGGGGCCCGAGGTCGTGGGTCAGGTACTGAATCGGCGGCTGATCGGCCCGCCACAGGGGGGAGAGGCCGGAAATGTTGTCTTCCCGCCACTGGGTGGGAGTGAACTGGTTCCGTTCGCCGTCCACCATGCTGTTGGGCAGGTAGTGAAGGTATTCTCCTTCGGCGATCGAGACCGGCCCGAACCGGCCGTCGAGGAGCCACTTCCGCCAGTAGCGGAGGAAGTCCAGGAAGCATGAGTTCTCGGCCAACATGTAAGTACGATCATAGCGCTCGGCCGCCAGGATGATGTGACTGATCTCTTCCTGGGTATAGGCCCCGGGGACCTCGGACATAACGTGGCACCCTGCTTCCATGGCCTGGACGGCGTGCTGCGCCTGGAAACGTCCATTCGAGGCAATGACCACCGCATCCGGCTTCAGAGCCAGGAGTTCCTCAAACTCAGAGACCTGTTTGACGGTCTTGGGAGCGATGGCTTCAGCTGCACGGTTACGCCATTTCTCGACCTGATCCGCCACGCCGATCACCTCGGCATCTTCGACGGCGAGGAAGTTCCTGAGATGGCTGAGGCCACGACGGAGTCCAAGAATGCCGACTCTGAGCTTGTCCACGGGTGTCTCCTGCTCGCTCTTTCCTGCGGTCTGTGATAGCGCCGTCGCACGGATGTGGTCCGTGCCAATCTGACGGCGGTTACTAACAGGCATGGATGGGCGTTTTCAAGGTGAGAGAAGATAGAATTGGAGAGACAGGATACAGGGGGAGCGGGTGGCCGGTCGGCGCACAGCGGTTCCTCCCACATTGGTTTGTACGCCGCACGGCCCCCGGGCGGCATCTCCTCTTGGCGATCGGAGGGCCGCTCGCCGTACAAGCGGAATCGGTCGCCGCACGGAGGCGCCTCCCACACTGGGGAGGGGGAAGACCGCTCCCGGAAGTCGCGGCTCTGTCGGAGAGGACGTCGGCGCACAGCGGCGCCTCCCACATTGAGGAGGGCGAAGACCGAGAACCGGCGCCTCCAGGGGGGGCAGGGCAGAGCGCTTCCGTTGGGACGTGACTCAGCTCTCCGCAGCCTGGCGGGCGAAGTAGGCTGTCTTCTCAAGGGAGATGGCGATGTCGATGTTCTCGACGAAAACGCCGGGACGGGCTCGCAGGCGGACAGGTGCGAAATTCATCAGACCGGTCACGCCTGCGTCCATCAGTTGCTCGGCGACAGCTTGGGCCGAGGCGGCGGGGATGGCCAGAATGGCAACCCGTATGCTTTGCTCCCGGATGACACGAGGGATCGCGGCATCCGGGTGACACGGGCATCCCATCCACGATTGCCCAACCTTGGCAGGATCAGAGTCGAACGCAGCCTTCAGGTTCACTCCGGGGCGCCGCCCTGCAAGGTACGCGAGAACGGCCCGTCCCAGGTTCCCTACTCCAACGAGGGCGACGTTCTCGCCGGACGGCCCGTCCAGGACAGCCCCGATGGACTCAAAGAGTCCGGCGACGTCGTAGCCTTGACGGGGGCGTCCCTGGCAACCGACAGCCTCGGCCAGGTCACGACGGACCTGGGCCGGGCTGCCATTGGCAAGTGTCGCCAGCTCGTGAGAGCGGACCTGCGTTTGCCCGTCCTCAAGGAGGTCGCTCAACAACCGTCTATAGAGGCTGAGCCGGGCAATCGTTTTGTCGGAGATCTCAGCCATAGGCTGTGGACCGTTACTCCGCTACGCGTCGGAGTCGCTCTTGGCTGCATAGGTCGTGTGCAGCAGCTTGTGCGACTTGTGGCCGAGGGGTTCGCCGAGGAATTCTTCGTAGATCTGGGTGATGGCCGGGTTCACGTGCGACTTGCGCATGGCACGGCCTTCGTCCTCGGTATAGATCGCCTGAATGCGCTTCATGCGCACCTCGTTGGTTGTCAGGCGCGGCTGGCCGCCTCCGCCGATGCAACCGCCGGGGCAGCACATGACCTCGATGAACACGTGGTCCGACTCACCGTTGGCGACCATTTCGCAGGCCTGTCGGGCATTCTTCAGGCCATGGGCGACCAGGCACTTGGCGGTGACGCCTTCGAGGAACTTGAAGGTGTCGGCGCAATCCGTGAACGTGAGTGACGCTTCCTTCAAGCCGTCAAGCCCCATGATCGGCTCGACATGCAGGCCATCGGTGGGCAGTTCGCGGCCGGTGACGACTTCGTAGACCGTGCGCAGGGCGGCTTCCATCACTCCACCGGTGTTGGCGAAGATGTCGGCCGCGCCAGTGGACATGCCCATAGGGGCGTCCTGCTCTTCGTCGGGAAGGCTGAGGAATTCGAGGCCGGACTCGTTGATCATGCGGCCCAGTTCACGGGTGGTCAGAACGTAGTCGACATCCTTGAATCCGGAGTCGTTCATTTCATCACGGTCGCACTCGTACTTCTTGGCGGTACAGGGCATGATCGAGACGACGACGACATCCTTGGGATCGACACCTTCCTTCTCGGCATAGTAGGTCTTGGCCAAGGCCCCGAACATCTGCTGCGGGGACTTGCAGCTGGACATATAGGGAATGAGGTCCGGGAAGGAGTACTCCATGTAGTTGATCCAGCCGGGGGAGCAGCTGGTGAACTGCGGGAGGGAGGTCTCCTGCTTGTCGACCAGGGCTTCCTTGAGCCGCTTCAGCAGCTCGTGGCCTTCCTCGATGATCGTGAGATCAGCGGTGAAGTTCGTGTCAAACACGCGGTCGAAGCCCATGCGGCGGAGGGCGGCGACCATTTTGCCGGTGACGCACGTGCCTGGTTCGAGGCCGAAGCACTCACCGAGGGCGGCGCGGATTGCGGGAGCAGTCTGCACAACGACGTGTTTGCTGTCGTCGTCCAGGGCGGCCCACACGTCTTTGATGGCGTCCTTCTCGTAGATTGCCCCGACGGGGCAGACCGCGGAGCACTGGCCGCACTGCACGCAGACGGCATCGCAGAGATTGTCGCCGGCGCCGACGCCGACCGTGGTGTCGAAACCGCGCTGACGAGGTGCAAGCGTTCCGACGCCTTGGACTTCCTGGCAGACCTCAACGCAGCGGCGGCAGAGCACGCACTTGTTCATGTCGCGCACGAGGGCCGAGGTCGAGTCATCGATCGGCACTTCGTCCTGGCCGTACGGGAAGCGGACCTCGGTGATGCCCATCTTCTTGGCCAGATCCTGGAGTTCACACGTGCCATTGCGGACGCAGGCGTTGCAGTCCCAGGGGTGGTTTGCGAGCATGAGTTCGACAGAAAGCGCGCGGGCTTCGCGAGCCGTCTTGGAGTTCGAGCGGACAACCATGCCGTCGGCGACCGTGGTCACGCAGGATGGCTGGAGTGTCCGAGCGCCCTCGACTTCGACCAGACACACGCGGCAGGAGCCGGGGTTGGCCACACCGTCGAGGTGGCAGAGGGTGGGAATCTTGATACCGATGCTGGCGGCGGCCTCGAGGACTGTTGAGCCCTCCGGGACCGTGGCGGTCTGCTTGTCAATCGTCAGGGTGATCGCCATGATCTACTGTCTCCATCTCTTCGTTTGACGTTATGTGGTATATAGCCTGACTACTCCGTCAGCTCGGCGAGCTCGACGGAGGTGTGTTCAAACTTGGGACGAACGGATTCGGGGTCGATTGCTTCTTCCAGCTCCGCCTTGAAATAGCGCGTCGCTGAGAGGATAGGCTGGGCCGGGGACTGCCCGAGGGGGCAGAACGCCGCGCCTTTGAGCGTGGTGGCGACTTCGGCCATGAGCTCGACATCGCCCTCGTAGGCTCCGTTCTGCTTCAGGCGGTCACTGACTTCGACCAGGTAATTCAGTCCGTTGCGGCACGGGTTGCACTTCCCGCAGGATTCATGCAGGAAGAACTTCATGCAGGCGTGGAGGAAGTCAGCGACCGAGACCGTCTCATTCATAATGAGAATGGCGCCTGAGCCGAGGACGTGTCCGGCCTTCTGCATGTTGTCATAGTCCAGGGGGACATCGAGCATCTCGGCGCCGAGGATGTCTCCCGCCGTTCCGCCCAGTTGAGCCATCTTGAAGTCGCCGCTCTTCATTCCGCCACCGTATTCAGTGATGATTTCACGGAGCGTCACGCAGGCGGGGACCTCGATCAGGCCGGGTCGGTTGATGTGTCCCAGGATGGTGTAGACCTTGGTTCCGGGCGTTCCGGACGGGCCGAAGTTCTTGAACCAGGCTCCGCCGTTACGGATGATCGCGGGAACATTGGCCAGGGTCTCGACGTTATTGACGTTTGTCGGCTTCCCGAGGTAGCCGGACTGGGCTGGGAAGGGGGGCTTCAGGCGAGGCTGACCGCGCTTGCCTTCCATCGACTCGATCAGAGCTGTCTCTTCGCCGCAGACGTAGGCGCCGGCGCCAAGCTTGATCTCGATGTCGAAATCAAAGCCTGAACCGAAGATGTCCGTGCCGAGGAAGCCGTATACGCGGGCCGCGACGATGGCCTTCTCGATGCGTTCGATGGACAGTTTGTACTCACCGCGGATGTAGACGAATCCCTTGGTGGCCCCGATGGCATAGCCGCAGAGGGCCATCCCTTCGATGACCTTGTGCGGATCACCTTCCATGATCAGGCGGTCTTTGAACGTGCCTGGCTCACCTTCGTCAGCGTTGCAGATGACGTACTTCTGGTCAGCCTGCTCCGGGGCGCAGAAGGACCACTTCAGACCGGTCGGGAAACCGGCGCCGCCGCGACCGCGCAGTCCGGCGCTCTTGACCTCCTCGATGACGCCGTCAGCGGTCATCTCGGTCAGGGCTTTGCCCAGGGCGAAGTAGCCGTCGTTGGCGATGTATTCCTCAACCCTCTCAGGGTCGATGCGCCCACAGTTGTCGAGGACGATACGTCCCTGAAACTGCGTGTGTCTGGCGTCTGCACTTTCCGGTACGGGCACCGGCGTTTCGCCCTCGAGGATGAGATTGGTGAGGGGGCGCCCCTTGAGGAGGTGCTCTTCGACGATCTCCGGAACGGCTTCCGCGGTCACGTTGCCGTAGACCACTCCATCCGGCTGTACGGCAACGATGACCCCGGCATTGATCGGCCCGAAAGAGCCCGTTTCAATGACCTGGATCTCGTCGGCCATTCCGCTTCTGCCGATCTCCGCCGACAGAGCGTTCTTGATCTCTCTCGCCCCCGCGACAACCGTATCGGCGTCGACAGGAACCATGACATATGTTCTCGGTGTTGGCATCTCGTTTTCTCCGAGTGATTGGCTTCGTCCGGGGTGTCGCACCCGTCAGGGCGGTGCGGATCAACCGGCCTCTACGCCACCTCCTGCTGAGCTGCGAGTCCACGCAGGATGGCGGTGACTTTCTCCTCGGTGAGATTCCCGTAGACGACATCGTCGATCATCATGACCGGCGCTACGCCGCAGGCTCCAAGGCAGCTCGTCGTTTCCAGCGTAAAGGTCCCGTCCTCGGTCGTTTCGCCGACACCGACACCGAGCTCTTCCCTGATTGCCGCGAGGATGTTCTCCTCACCCATGATGTAACACGGTGGGCTTTCACACAGGCGAATGATGTGTCGTCCGCGTGGGGTCAGGCTGAACAAGGTGTAGAACGAGGCCGTACTCACGACATCCGCGACAGGAATGTTCATGAGGGAAGCGAGCTCATCCAGATCATCTTCATGCAGCGAGTTGTCGGGAGTTGCGTCCTGGATGTCGTGGAGGATCTGGATCAGATTCTCTCGTCCGCATCCGCGTTCTTTCACGATTTCTGCTATCGTCATTTGTAAGGCTCCCTTACTCCGAAAGCAGCTCCGTGCGTTGGCCGCACAGAGCTGCACGGGGCGTCCCGAGTTGGGACGTTGCCGTGGAGTTATCCCTTATAATCACAGCGGAGGCAGCGGCAGGCTTCCCGTATGGCTTCTTCGGCCGTTACGGTTCCCTCCACTTCTGCGCCCGGTGTACGTTTCCCGGCGGGCAGCATGGGCATTGCCACCGGGTCGACTTCCTCGAGTTCGGCTTCCGTGTCGACGAAGACATCCGGGAGCTCGATGGTTTCCCAGAAGTACTCTTTGTCGCCCGGCAGCAGCAGCTGGTCGATGGACTTAGCGGCACGCTGACCCGCGGCGATGGCCTCGACGACGGTGGCTGGCCCGGTGACCAGATCCCCTCCGGCGAAGATGTCGGTTCGCTTGGTGGTACCGTCCTTCTCACTGGCGTTGATCCAGTCACCGTCCACGAGTTCATCCATGCCTGCACCGGCGAAGACGGCCGATGCTTCGGGGCGCTGCCCGATGGCGAGGATGATCGCGTCGACCGGCTGGTCCACATCCGACGTCTCGATTGGCACGGGGCGGCGGCGGCCGCTGCGGTCGAACTCTCCGAGGCGCATGCTGCGGATGGTGGCCAGGAGGCCTGTCTCGGTGTTCTTGACGCCGACCAGGTTGGCCAGGTACTGGACCTCGACGCCTTCCTTCTCGGCTTCGCTGATCTCGTGGTCTTGAGTGGGCATCTCTTCACGCGTCCGGCGATAGACGACCCGCACATTCTCCGCGCCGCAGCGCAGAGCGACACGGGAGCAGTCGATGGCCACATCGCCACCACCGATCACGATGACGTTCCTGCCGAGGTCGACCGTGTCACCCTTGGACGTCATTTCCAGGAATTCGACTCCTGAGAGAACGCCGGGGAGTTCCACGCCGGGGAGGTCAGGCTTGATCTGCTTGCCTGCTCCGGTGGAGACAAACACGGCGTCATAGCCGTCACTCTTGAGTTGCTCGACGGTCACATCCTTGCCGATCGCCACGCTGGTCTTGATCGTGACCCCGAGCTTCTCGATGTTAGCGATTTCGCTGGCCAGGTCTTCACGCGGCAGCCGGTAGTCCGGGATCGCGTAACGCAGCATTCCGCCTGCTTCCGGCTGTTTTTCGAAGACGGTCACATCGTAGCCCAGGATCTGTAGGTAGCAGGCTCCGGTAAGCCCGGCCGGCCCGGCTCCGACCACGGCAATTTTCTTGCCATTGGCGTCGGCTTTGGCTGGGAACAGGTCGCTGTAGTCGTCCCGCAGATCGGCCATGAAACGCTTGACTGCCCGGACGCCCAAAGGGCCTTCGAGGTCGTTGCGGCGGCATTTCTTGACACAGAACTGGGGGCACACGCGACCGCATACCGAGGGGAACGGGTTGCTGCGCAAGTGGACGGCGAGGGCGTCGTCGAAGCGCTCTTCCTTGGTGAACGCCAGGTAAGCGGGCACGTTGACGCAGGCCGGACAGGCGTTGATGCAGGGCGCCTTGACCATGGCGTTGCATACGCCGGCTCGGCAGTGCTGCTCCTGAATGTGCTCGATGTACTCCTCACGGAAGTACCGGAGGGTGGAGATGACCGGGTTGGGAGCGGTCTGGCCAAGCCCGCAGAGAGCGGTCTGTTTGACCTGGTCGGCCAGTTCCTCGAGTCGTGCGAGGTCGGCCATGGTCCCCTTGCCGTCACAGATCTTGGTCAGCAGATGCAGCATGATCTTGCTGCCAATCCGGCAGGGCGTGCACTTCCCGCATGACTCTTCCTGGATGAACTCCATGAAGTAGCGTGCGAGGTCGACCATGCAGGTGTCCTCGTTCATCACGATGAGGCCGCCCGAGCCCATGATGGCGCCGAGGTCAGGCAGGGATTCATAGGTGACGGGGGTGTTCAGGTACTCCTTCGGGATACAGCCTCCCGAGGGGCCGCCAATCTGAACGGCCTTGAACGCGCGGTTGCCGGGGATGCCCCCGCCAATGTCGTAGACAATCGTGCCGAGGGTCATGCCCATCGGGACTTCCACCAGGCCGGAGTTGTTGATGTCGCCGGCCAGCGCGAACACCTTCGTCCCCTTGCTCTTGCCGCTGCCGACCTTGGCGAACTCTTCACCACCATTGAGGATGATGTAGGGGATATTCGCGTAGGTCTCAACGTTGTTGAGCACGGTCGGCTTGTTGAAGAGCCCCTTCTGAGCGGGGAACGGGGGCTTCGGGCGCGGCTCACCGCGCTTGCCTTCGATGGAGTGCATCAGGGCCGTCTCTTCACCGCACACAAAGGCGCCTGCCCCCATACGGATCTCGATGTCGAAGTCGAAACCTGAACTGAAGATATCTGTGCCAAGCAGACCGAGTTCGCGTGCCTGTTTGAGGGCCGTATTGAGGCGCTCAATGGCGAGAGGATACTCGGCTCGGACGTAGATGTAGCCTTGATCGGAGCCGATGGAGTATCCGCAGATCGCCATGGCCTCGATCACACTGTGCGGGTCACCTTCGAGGATACTGCGATCCATGAATGCGCCGGGATCACCTTCGTCAGCGTTGCAGACGACGTACTTCTTCTCCGACTCTTCGCGGGCCGTGAATGACCACTTGAGCCCGGTGGGGAATCCGGCTCCGCCGCGGCCGCGCAGTCCGGAGGCCTGGACCTCATCGGTCACCTGTGTCGGGGTCATTTCCGTGAGGGTCTTCCCGAGAGCTTCGTAGCCGCCGGCAGCGATGTACTCGCGGATTTCTTCAGGATTGATGCTACCGCAGTTCTGTAGAGCGATCTTCTTCTGCAGCTTGAAGAAGTCGATTTCACTGATGGCTTGAACGAGCTCATCGGTGCTGGGTTGCTTGTAGAAGAGGCGGTCGACGACGCGGCCTTTCAGAAGGTGTTCTTCAACGATCTCGGTGACGTCTTCCGCGGTTACTTTCTGGTAAAACACACCTTCCGGATAGATGACCGCAATCGGACCGATTTCGCACATCCCCATACAGCCGGTGGTGATGACGTCGATCTCTTGGGTTAGTCCGTGATGCTCCAGTTCTCGCAGGAAGGCGTCACGCACGCTCTCGCTGCCGGAAGAGATACAGGCTCCTCCAGCGCAGAGCAGAACTTGTGCCCTGAACGTACTCATCGTCACTCCTTATTCGTATTGGGACAGAATGCTGGGGATTTTCTTCGCGGTAATGCGTCCGTGGACGTCTTCGCCGACCATGATGACCGGCGCCAAGCCGCAGGCGCCGAAGCAGCGCTGAGCGGTCAGAGAGAATCGGCGGTCGTCAGTGGTCTCGCCCATATCAACGCCGAGCTCATCCTTGAGGGCCTCGACGACCTTCTTGGCGCCACGGACATAGCAGGCGGTCCCAAGACACACATTGACGGTGTGGCGTCCTCTGGGCTGCATAGAGAAAAAGCTGTAGAAGGTAACGACGCCATAGACTTCGCTCACTGGGAGGGTCAGGGCGTCGGCGATGCGCTGCTGTACCTCAACCGGGAGGTAGCCGAACAGTTCCTGGGCCTGGTGCAGGACGGGGATGAGAGAATCCCGATTCCTGTCGTCCAAGCCCGCGATGTAATCATCGAGTTGGGTGTAGAGTGCCTGATCGCACTCTTGTTCACACAAGCATTCAGGTGTCGCCATTGGCGTACGTGCTCCTCACTAAAAAACGAGCTGTTCGACCTTGTTCCCGCCCACAACGTGTTCGGTGACGATGGTTTTGGCGGCGTCCGCATCGACATGTCCGTAGCGGACCGAGTCCTGGCCTTCGATCTCGACCTCGACCAGCGGCTCCTGCTCACAGAAACCGGCACATCCAGCGGCTGTGACAGCGACGTCGTTGACATTGGCTTCGCCCAGTGCATCCATGAACGCCTTCATGGTGTCGCGAGCTCCGGCGGCGATTCCACAGGTTCCCATACAGACGACGATCTTGGCCCGGTGTTCTCCGGCCCTGAGATCCAGACTTTGACGCACTTCATCACGGATTTTCCGCAGTTCTTCGAGGCTCTTCATCACCTACTCCTTGTCCTGATTGTGGTTCTGTCAAAAGTCCTTGAGACAGAACCGTGCTTGATCTTCCTGCTATTCAGTTCGGTTCTGTCCAGACAAACCTGTTTCCCTGTTTTCTTGACTACTTGAGCTGTTGAGGGAAGAGTGCGGACCTCCACCACAC
>JABHEG010000175.1 GCA_018676675.1 Lentisphaerota bacterium | reverse complement strand
CTGGTCAGGGCTCTGCCAAAACCGAGCCGCGCACAACGTAAGCGGTCCTGCTGGCCCGGGGATGCCCCCTCCCGCTGGTCAGGGCTCTGCCAAAACCGAGCCGCGCACAACGTAAGCGGTCCTGCTGGCCCGGGGATGCCCCCTCCCGCTGGTCAGGGCTCTGCCAAAACCGAACCGCGCTTTACCGCGGGAGAACGCCGGTGGTGCGCTGGAACACGCTGGGAGGCTGTCCGCTGTGCTTCTTGAAGAAGCGGGAGAAGTAGTACGCCGAGCTGAAGCTCAAGCCTTCGGCAACCTGCCGAACGGTCGTTCCGGGGTTCAGCAGCATCTTGGATGCCTTCCGCATCAGGACCTTCGCAAGGAATGCTTTGGGTGTTATCCCCATATCGCGGGTGAATGTCCGTGAGAACACATCACTGCGCATGCCATGCATGTCGGCCAGCATCCCTACGGTGGTCGTCGCATCTCCCTCTCTACGGATGAACGCCAGGATGTCCTCATACGTGTGGTAGGCCACGACATTCTGCTGGAGGTCAGCCGTTCCCGCAGGAATCCAGCGGGTGCACAGATGGAAAATCAGCTCATTGACACCGCACAGGGCTCGGAGTTCATTCACGTCCACCAGCAGACGCGTTGCCGTAGCCACCAGCGCCGCATCCTCGAGCATCTCGCAGCGGGAACTGCTTCCGAAGACATCGAAGCCGTAGAAGAGGTCGAGATTGAACTGAAGAGAGACGAACGAGATACCCGGGGTGATATCAAGCCCGACAACCACGTTGCACGGAATGAAGTAGAGGTGTCCGGCCCGCATTGTCAGTTCTTGCTCACCCGCCGGATTGCGGATGACACAGTCCCCACTCCCGTCGTCTCTGAACACCAGCAGCAGACGGTTCACTTCCATAGCGTTTTTCTGGGTGTGACACTCGTACGAGGTCACCACGGCAGCATGGGCCATCCGCAGTTGCAGAAACGCATTCAGCGTCAGCAGGTTCTGTTTACGGTCAACGATCATGAAAGTACAAGCTCACGTCAAACAGATGCATTTACTCACGGCGTCCGTGAATCATAGTACAGATACAGCCAGATAGCGGAAAGACCGCATTGGTCGCAGAGTCAAGAAAGGGCAGTGTCCATCATGCGCGTACTACTCATCGGCGGAACCGGAATCATCAGCACGGATATCACGCTGCTTGCAGCTCAGCGGGATGACATTGACCTCTACATCCTCAATCGGGGAAACCTGCCGCAGTTCATCCCGGAAGGGGTCACGCTGATTCAGGCCGACATCAACGATGCGGACACCGTGCGCGAAAAGACCAGGGGCATGACCTTCGACGTGGTGGCGGATTTTCTCTCCTACGGGGTCGGTGCCCTTAAGCAGAAACTGGATCTGTTCCGCGGACGCTGCGGGCAGTACATCTTCATCTCCTCCTGCGCGGCGTATCGTCCGCCGCTGGACTTCACAATCCAGACTGAAGCCAACAGCCCAACCGGCAACCCGCTCTGGCAGTACGGTCTTGACAAGACGCTCTGCGAACGACGCCTGGCCGAGGAGTACGCAGAGAGCGGCATGCCTTACACGATCGTCCGCCCTGCCTACACCTACAACAACATTCGCATCCTGCAGCCCTACACGATCAATCATTGGCGGAGTTGGACCGTCGCGCAGCGCCTGCTGGATGGGAAGCCCTACGTCCTGCACGATGACGGGCAACAGCTCTGCACCGCGACCCATTCAACCGACTTTGCCAAAGCCTTCATCGGCCTCTGGGGAAACCCGGCCGCCATGAACGAAGACTTCCACATCACGTCCAGCGACTACGTCACCTGGCAACGCATCGCGGAACTCACGGCCGAAATCCTGGGTGTGACACCGACCTTCTGCTACGTGTCGGCCCAGGACCTGTTCATCGAGTTGAGCCGGAGCGCCGGTGAGAAAATCATGGCAACAACCCAGCACGCGGTGTACGATAGTGCTAAGGTCCGGAAAGCGGTCCCGGAGTTCATCTGCACCACTCCGTTCGCCCAAGGGCTACGGAGAACACTCCAGTTCTACCTGGACAACCCCGAGTACCAAAAGGTCGATGAGACGTGGGACAGCGACTTCGACCGAATCGTGGAGACTTACGGGTCATGATTAAGCCCTTTGACGATGTACGGGAACAGCTTGAGCGGCAGTACGTGGACGTCGTGTTCGATGCGTCGTCGGGTCTCTCCGGGGAGCAGTTGGCCGCAGAGCTTGGGCGGCACCGGGACGAAAATCCGGATGAACCACGGATTCTCACCAAAGCCTGGCTCCTCCATCTCCTCTGCAGCAGGGGACGGATCACCCCGGAGCCCGGTGACCCGTTTGTGGGCAAGCTGGAACACCACGACCTGCCGCGTACGCTCAGAACCGAATGGTTGAAAGCAGCAGCCAGAGAGTTCGAGGATGACCCTCCGGCGGTCCCGGGAGCCTGGAATGGGCAGCTTGACTGTGCCAGCCATATCTGCCCCGACTGGGGGCAACTGTGCAACTTGGGCGCGGTCGGGTTGCGGGACCAGGCCGCTGCAGGAAACAGCGTATTCCACCAAGCCGTCGCCATGGTTTTCGACGGTCTCATCGCCCTGATCAAGCGCTACAATGCCCTTCAACCCCACCCGGTCCTGGCGGCGTTGGCGGAACGCCCTCCAAGGACCCTCCACGAAGCGCTCCAGCTGGCCTACATCTACCATGAGGTCATGGAACTGGACGGAATGGAAATCCGCTCAATGGGCCGTTTCGACCTGCTCTACAACGACCTCCTGCTTCACGACCTGGAGACAGGAGATCTCACCCGAGACGACGCCAAGGAACTGCTCAAGTACTTCTGGATCAAGTTCTTCGCCAAAACCCAGGGGAAGCGCTTCGGCAAGCCATTCCTGTTTGGTCCGGATCCCAACGCCCTCACCCAGCTTGCCTTCGAGGCGTACCGCGAGATGCGGATCGTGGACCCCAAATTCCACGTTCGAGTAGCCGAACGCACCCCGCAGCCCTTCCTTGAGCAGATGGTGCACTGCATCCTGGACGGCTGCACCAGCATGGTAATCGTCAATGACGATCGACAAGTCGAGATGCTGGCTCAGAACGGCAAAACGGTGGAAGACGCCAACGAATACGTCCTCATCGGCTGTTATGAACCCGCGATCCAGGGAAAGGAACTCAACTGCTCCGGGGCATCCACGCTGAACCTCGCCAAGAGCATTGAACAGGTTCTTGACGCTGGTGATTTCCCCACGTTTCAGGCCCTGAAAGATGCCTATCTGGGCGTTCTGGACAGAAACTTCACCGCCATCGCAGACAAGGTTCGACGCTGGGAACGACTGTGGCCGGTGACCAGCCCAACCCCATTCCTCTCCGGCACAATGTCGTGCTGCATGGAGGCCGACCGAGATATCTCCGAGGCAGGGGCAACCTACAACACGAGCGGCTGCTGCTGCATCGGACTGGCTGACGCAGCCGATTCGCTGGCCATCATTGAACAACTCGTCTATGAGGAGAAGCGTTGCACACTGGCTGAACTCAAAGAAGCCCTGGCCGCCAACTGGGAGGGTTTCGACGAACTCCGTCTCAGCGCCCGGCACGGCGTCCCCAAGTGGGGGAATAACGACGACCGCGTCGACCACTTTGCCGTCGAGATCGGCAACTTCCTGGGGGAGCGAATCAACCACGAGCCCAACGCCCGAGACGGCGTATTCCAGGCCGCCCTGTACGGGATTCTGCCTACCGTACAGGGATTCGGCAGACGGACCGGAGCGCTTCCCAACGGACGGCGGGCGGGCGAGCCCCTGGCAATCAACACCGGAGCGACCACCGGCATGGACGCGAATGGCGTCACCAGCCTGATCAACTCCGTCACCAAGGTAGACTTGAGGCACTTCCCTAACGGGACCGTGCTGGACATCATGCTGCACCCAAGTGCCGTTAACGGCGAGGCGGGGGTGGGGACAGTCATCTCCTTGATCCGGAGCCATTTCGAGAAGGGGGGAATGGCCCTTCAGTTCAACATCTTCGATGCCGATACGTTGCGCGCGGCCCAACAGGCCCCGGAGAAATACGCCAATCTCCAGGTGCGCGTCTGCGGTTGGAATGTCCGCTTCCTCCACCTCAGTCCTGAAGAACAGGACATGTTCATCGCCAAAGCTGAAGCAGCACAATGATCGGACGTCTGGTTGAGATAAAGCGCTTTGCCGTCCATGACGGCCCGGGCATTCGCACGACGCTCTTTCTGAAAGGGTGCTCGCTGGCCTGTCGGTGGTGCCATAACCCGGAAACCATCTCCCCTGCCCCGGAGATCGGTCTCATCGACCGCAAGTGCGTCGGTTGCGAGAAGTGCGTTTCGGCATGTCCCGTAGACGCGCACACGTTACGGGAGGGAGGCCACACATTCAGACGGGAGCACTGCATGGCCTGCGGTCAGTGCGTCGATGCGTGCCTGCCCGGCGCGCTTGAGTACTACGGGCGGGAGTTCAGCATCGAGGACGTCGTTGCCGCCGTGTTGGAGGACGCGACGTTCTACGCCACATCCGGCGGAGGCTGCACGCTTTCCGGAGGCGAACCGTTACTGCAGGCCGACTTCTGCGCTGCCGTATTCCGCAAACTGCAGCCGGAAGGTATCCACTGCGCAATCGACACGGCCGGCGCCGTCCCCTGGGAGCGCTTTGAGACGGTGCTGCCACATACAGACCTGTTCCTCTACGACCTCAAGCAGATCAACGACCAAGCCCATCAGGCATCCACAGGGGCGCCAAATGGACAGATCCTGACCAACCTCCGCCGGCTCTCCGCCTGCGACACAGCAATCGAGATCCGTCTTCCTCTGATCCCGGGGCTCAATGATTCGCAGACCGATTTGGAGGCCACAGGAGCGTTCCTGTCCGAGCTCGGCCATCTCACCGGCGTGCGGCTTCTTCCCTACCACGCCCTCTCCGGCTCCAAATGCAGTGCCATCGGGCGTCCCAACCCCATGCCGGGCGTCCCGCCGACACCCACCGACACCGTGGCCAGCGCCGCGGATATCCTGCGCAACCACGGGCTCACGGTCCTTGGGGACAGCTGACCACGGCTCGCGTCTGTAAACCGGACCTGGTCAACCCAGGTTTCCCCTTGGAGAGCGGCGGTCCCCGCCGTGGCTGCGTCCCGATTGGAGAGCGGCGGTCCCCCGCCGTGGCTGCACGCAAGCCGAACGGTCGAGGACGACCGCTCTCCAGGATCACCCCGACAAAAGCACGTTCGATCTTGTAACTATCTATTATAAAGCAGGTTGCGACTCTTTTGTTGCTTGATCGACAGGCGCTTTCAGCTATATTGTAGACGCCTGTCAATCAAGGAGTTACGGCTCAAAT
>JABHEG010000146.1 GCA_018676675.1 Lentisphaerota bacterium | reverse complement strand
GATGGGGGTGTATTCCAATAGGGTAATACGATAGCAATAGAAAAGGACAATCGCGGAAGGCTATGGGGGACAGGAGTTTGGCGCGCGCGCTCGGGGCGGAAAGGTGTACTACGGACCCAATCTACAGTAAACTACCGTTAGGGGGCCGGAGCTGCTCAGCCTGACGCCCCCGCCCGTTGGGGAGGCGGAGGCAGGGCCGAGCTTCAGGGCTGCTGCGCACGAGGGATCCTGCGTGTGGGGCTCATGATGTCATCCTCGCCAGTGCGAAGAGCGCTCCCAGCATGATCCCGAACCCGATGACCTCACTCAAGTCCACCCACGGCCTCCCGTCACCTTGCTTGTGCCCGTCGACAAGAACCCCCAAGAGCATGCCAAGTGTCAGAGCAGCAGTAACGAAGACTGAGGCCCCGACAGGAATACTCCCAACTGCCCTTCCGGTGAGTGCCGCGGTTGCCGTCACGACCAATAGAGCCAACGCCAGTGTAACACAGAACCACGGAATCGTGAGATTGGCGATTGCACTCCACATGCGGAAGTGTTTCGTGACAACACCGCATGCCAGAAGGATGACTGGAAGCGCCAAGAAGATCACTGCCTGCGAATCGGTCATTTCTACCTCCCATACGGCCAAGTAAGGCAATCTCATTTTCACCACAGAGAACACATGTGTTACTGCTCGAGGGCAGCGATGAAGGCGTTACCGACGTCACGCAGGTAGGCGATCAGACCAGGGCGCAACTCGCTGGGGATACGCTTCAGGTTCATCTCGTAGTTGATGTCCCCGTCGTAGCCTATGGCCTTCAGCCCGGCGATGAAGTCGGACCAATCGACCGAGCCAGTGTAGGGGAGCAGGTGCCGGTCAGCCCCGGCATAGTTGTCGTGAATGTGGGTCATTCTCAGCCGCCCACCGACCGCCTTCAGTGCCTCCGCCTGCTGGTGGGCGGCGATGTGTGCGTGGCCGACGTCCCAGCAGATCCCGTGGCCCCCGTCCCAGTCTCCGTTGATCGTGTCCACCAACTCAATCAGTTCATCCACCTTGGCGCAGTACCGACGATGCGGATGGCAGGCGGCGTCCCCCTGCATGTTCTCGACCGCGAAGTGAACCCCAAGTTCTCCCGCCTGCGCCAGCCAGGGGCGCAAGTGGTCCAACGCGGCGTCCCGGCAAGGCCCTGCTTCGTAGGTTGCAGCGGGTTCGTTAGTCGTGTACGGATGCAGCGCCACCCAGCGTACGCCGAGCATACTCGCACCCTCGATGGCAAGTGACATGAAGCCCTCGAACCTCGCCCAGTTCTCAGGCGATGGATCAGCCCACGGAAACTGAAACGGCACGTGCGCGTACCGGAATACGCCGCCGTTCCTGGCAGCACAGTTCATCGCACGGTCGATCTCACTGCGCCAGTCGCCGTCGTAGAAGGTTGGGTCGGCCAACGGGAAGTCGTAGACGAAAAAGCCGTCGTCAGCCGCCAGCTGCACGGCTTCCGTGACGGTCACCGGATTCTCACCCGGCATAGTGCCGTAAACCCCCAGAAGGTTGATTGAAAGGTCCATTGTTCATCCTCAATTGGTGAACCGTCTTCGCCTCTGATCCGGGAGGGGGCAACACCCCGCGCTCCCGTTTCCTGTCATTACGGCAACGCCGGATGGTAGACCCGGAAGCCTCGCAGGTCGAGCTTCGTGCCCTTGTGCGGAATCAGACGAAGCGTGTGTGGGCCATTCGGAAGGCCTTGAACGAGCGTAACCGCGCGCTCAGAGGCAGCATTCTTGACGGCCGGGAAACGGAGCTCATCGACAAACATGGGGTAGACACGCCAGTTCACGCTGAACGTCTCAGGCATTTTCTTCTTCTTGTAGGTCAGCGACCAGGGAACGCGGTGCCAGTTTGCACCGCCATCGATGACAACACGGCCGGACTTGGACACAAACGGTTTATCCTTCGAGCCCTCCCCGTCCTCGCCGGTGACAGACCCCGTTGCTCTGTAGGTGAATTCCGAGGCATCAGGCGTGAACTCAAGAAACTCAAGCGTCCACTTCTCCGCAACCAGCGGCGCATTGTTCTTGATCACCTTCACGGCTGGGAACCAAGTATACGGTGCATTGCTTGGACGCGTGAGGGCGAACGTGCCGTCGATTTCGGCCGAAGACTTGCCATCGATCGTCACCGCTGCGAGCCCGTCAGTCCCAACTCCAGGTAGGGCGATGGCATCGATCCGGTTGCCCGTGAATGCCAGTTCCACACTGCCATCCCCGCGCACCTTGACGGAGGCATCGTCCATGGAGATGTCCTCTGCCAGGCCCCGGCTTTGGTCCGTCATCAACTTGGAGGTGCGGACCAGAAACGGCGTGATCATACTCGCCAGCAGGGCGCATCCCTCCTTGTTCAGATGAACGCTGTCGCTGAGGAACGCCTTCGGTTCGAGTCCCTTCTCGGCCAACACCTTCTGCCACTGCGCCTCCACATCGACCAGTCCGCAGTCGTACTTGACCGCAATTTCGCGGATGCGTTCGGACTGGGGGTAGTCCCGCTTGCGACCCGCATCGTGGTGCGTCCAGAGCAGGATCTCGGTGGCTGTTCGGGTCCGGGCGAGACGGATGATCTCCTCCCACTTGTCCATCTTGGCGCTACCGTAGACATGGAAAATGAGTAGATCCGGATAGAACGGGAAGAGGTCGTACTCGGTTGTCGCGATCAGGTTCGGCGCGGTGAATCCACCAATGGCCCGGTTCTTGATGTCCAGATCAGCGGCGGGGAATCGCTCTTTCAGTTCCTTAGCCACGGCCCGCCACCAGGACTGACAGG
This sequence comes from Lentisphaerota bacterium, assembly GCA_018676675.1. Classification (GTDB taxonomy): domain Bacteria; phylum Verrucomicrobiota; class Lentisphaeria; order Oligosphaerales; family JABHEG01; genus JABHEG01. Next base: position 64,353 of record JABHEG010000146.1, on the reverse strand, counting down.
TGATGGACTGGCCATAGAACAAGACGCGAACACGGTTGCGTTTCTCAGGCGTGGAATCAGCGAGCAATTTCATCGTTCGCTGGATGTGCGCGCCCGGGGTCGTGACTGCGCCGAGATCCTGCGCCTGCGACGCCGTCATGCTGAAGGCCACTGCGACCCCCAGGATACCGATGGAGCTTCTCGAGAACATCATGGGCATTTCCTTTTCCTGGTGTCGTCAGTTACCGGTAGGCCAGCTGTTTCGATGGTCTTCCTCATTGCGTCTCGACTGATTCCCGCCGCGCAATCTCCAGGCCGGCGACGTGCCACGTTCCCAGCACGTAGTGCCCCTGCTCCCGGGAGGTATCGATGACCACATTCAGCTGCCCGTCCGTGATCTGGACGGTGGCTGCAAACGGGTGGTCGATGCCGGCCGTCGTGTTGTAGGGCTTGGGGTTGTTCTGAGCTGAAGTGAGTGCCTGATTCTCCAGCACGTCGCCCTCGATTCGCAGATCAACTTTGCTGGAGATGCCGTGGGTGTTCATCCAGACCGTTACTCTATACATTCCGGGCGGCACGTCATCGACAATAAACTCTCCCCGCATGGTTCCGCCAGTAATCATGTAGACACTGTCATCCTCGACGCGGTTAGCGGCGGGGTGGTAAGTGTCTGCCATGGGTTTCAGGTCCAGCATGTCACAGTGCCGCAGGATGGCCCGTTCACCACGCAGCCGCCAGCCGTAAATCAGGGGTCTTTTCGCGGCCCCCGCTCCCGGCTCAAGAACCGGCACGAAAGCTGAATTCGGGATGTCTGCCAACGACACATCGTGCAGCGTCACAGTCGCCACCCCGTTGACAGCCTTGGTGTGCAACTCCCCGGGGATGAGGGTCAACTGAAGCGTCCCACCGGTGATCCTGACAGGCACTTGATAGGTGGTGCGCGCAGCCAGCGCGGATCTCGTGAACGCCTCCACACCGTTCACATACACGGCCATCGGGCAACCGGTCAAACTCGACGACGCGGTGAACTGCAGCATGAACTCACCGTTCGGGACGTCACGCCGGTAGTCGATCCGTTGATCAGAGCACCGTGTGGTGCCGACCACGGCCGCGTCACGGCTAAATGTTGCACCCGATGTCCCCAGGTTCAGATCGCGCATGCGCCATGTCCGAGGACGGGGATCGGCAACAGCTGCCGTGACCGCGAAAACGTTCAAGCCAATCTGAGCACCTTCCACGGGCCGCAACTCCAGCCCGACGACGTCGGTGCGGGGGCAATCAATGGGGACGACAGAGAGGTGGTAGCTGCTTGGGGATCCGCCATAGAGGGCCTCGCTGGTGAGCCGCGGCTGGAGGTAACGGGACTGGTAGTGGGTCATGTTCTCCAGCTCGCCCGAAACGGCCGTCCCGTCGCTGAAGCGAACGGTGTACGTCACGCCCGGCTCACGATGGTAGATGTCCCGTGTGTCAGCGGGTCCTGTGAGGATATAGAGCTGTCGCGCTTTCAGCCCAATAGGGATGTGCGTTGCCTTGCGCACAATCAACAGGGCGCGTCCACCATTCCTTCGCGGATTAGGCAGGGAAAAATCGATCCCTCTCATCTGGACAGTGGAACCAAAGGGGAGTGTCGAGAAGGTCGTATCCGGATCGCGATGCGCCTTGGTGGAGGGGTAATAGCAGCGCTTGTCAGAGGGTAACCAGCCCGGTTCCAGGCGCCCTCTCGGGCCAAAATCGAGTCGGACGGGCCCCGCGCTGAAGTCTTCGTTGGCGACAACCGGAGCAGCGCCGCCGAAGGGGTCTGCGTTGACAAGCGAACGGAGATCGATCGGCACGAAACGCACGGTGTCGCCGACGGGATCGTTGTCCGGACCACGGGCGCCCGTGGCGTAACCGATGCGGGCCGAGTTTGACAACGCTGTGGGATGTGTGTGGAGCCGTGCATCGTAGGCGGCCCGTTGCGTATAGTAGTTCTCGAGCAGGCTGTAGCCGTAATCAAAAGGTGGGAGCGCATCTTCCATGCGCAACTCAGTGCCGGTGGCCAATCCTCCATAGCGGAGGCAGCGGGCTGCCATCTTGGCGAAGTTCCGGTTTCTTCCGTACTGGTAACAGAGCGCGTGGAAAGCTCCACCAGCGGGGGGAGTCAGCATGAAGCTCTCAGGGTGTCCGGCCAACACGGCTTCGACCAGCTCCGGACGCGGGTCGACGGCCAGCATGTACATGATGTTTATGCCCTTGTACAACGTGTAGTACCAGCCGATCGCCGCGTTGATGTCCGAGTGGTAGCAGACTCCCTTCTCGTCGGCTTTGAGGGAGGCCATGCCCTTGGTCTGATGCCAGACCATGTAGTCGAAAATCTCGCGATTACGTTCACTTCGAGGGTCGAGCTCGTAGCCGATCGCGGCCACCGTACTGGTCATGTCGACCGTGCGGGCATGGGTCGGGTAGAAACGCCCGCTTCGTCGTTTGATGTTGAGGAACTTACAGCCCTTGTCGACGGCCTCGATGTACTCCTCGATGACATCTCGTGCCCGGAAGTTCCCGGTCAGGTAAAAGTGCTGTGCGACCCCGATCAGCCACGTGTGTTGCGAATCGTAGCCATAGCCCACCGTGCCCCAGCCATCGGAGTTGTAGCGGATGCCGCCGCCGACCCAGGGGAACTGCGTGTCAGCCATCTGTTCAGGGGAAACCAATCGCCCTTCCTCCCAGGCCCTGGGGTGGGAGCTGGACACATCCATGTGTTTGACGGTCACCTGCCGGGCCATCTCCCAAGCGTCGCGGCGTCCACTCCGCAAGTATCTCATCGTGAACCCGAAGGGGATTGCCATGCCTCCGTTGCGCCAGCCGTATTTGGAGTCGAAATTCGTCCAACGCCGCTCACCCCAGCGGTCTCCCGCCCCCTTGTAGTGGCTCTGGAAATCCCCCCAATGCCACATGCCATACCAATTGAACCACTCCGTCTGCAGCTTCCTGAGTGCCTCGACTCGCCTGTCCCACGAGGTCTCGAATGCCGGGAAGTTCACTCGGTCCTCGGGGTGGAAGTTGCCGGAGACCCCGGTAAAACTGTTCCAGGCACCGGAGACGAAAGGGAGCAGGGGCCGGAATGCCAGCTCTGCGGCCTGGGCGCCATCCGCGTCTGTGGAACCGAAGCTCAGGGTAATGTCGTGGGACTTGGCCAGGCCAAAGCCCGTACCGCTGAACCGTTCCCAGTCCTCGGTCCGGTTGCGGTAGCAGCGCAGTTCGTACTCGAACCCACGCAGGTGGCGACTCTCGCCTTCCTGGAAAATGGTGTAATGTGGCGGCAGAGACTGGTCAAAGCGCCGGAAACACATGGGCTCGTCTTTGGCGTAAGGCCAGAGCTCGACGCGCAAGACCCCATCTGCGAACGTGAATGCCTTCGGGAAATTCTGCCAGGCCTCAACAAGAGACACCGTCAATGAACGATCGTTCTGGCGCAGCTGGACCCAGCCGTCGCATCTGTCGCCTTCGAACACGTCCCGGCCGTCGACTCGTCCCCGGCAATAGGGATCAAACTGGTCCATTTTCGGGTACCAATACGACTCACGAGAATCCTGATAGAGCTCGAATCTGTCGCCCGCTGCGAGGACTGGACTGTGATCAACGCCAGCCGCGATGCGGGATGCGGCTCCAACGGGAATCCGGAGGCCAAACGACGGGAACGTGATGGTGTTACCGTCTTCGCTGACATGGAACGTGTGGTAAATCCGGACGTCATTGCGCCCACGATAAAACGTAAGTCGGGCGTCGACCGGACAACTCTGGCGGCCTTTGCCGTCGCGATGCCACGCCTTGACGAGAACCGTCACTTCCTCTGACCCGGACTTCTCGATACGGACATCGCTCTCGGTGTCAGCCAAGGTGGAATAGAACCCGCTTCGGTCGCCGAACGGATCGCGCAGATGCACATAGGAATCGACCGGGGACGTCAACACAACCTCCTCCACACGGTAGGCACCGTCTCCATCACGGTCGAGCCAGAGCTGGTCGATCAGGCTCCCTGTGCCCTTACCGATCTCGGCTTTCAGCGTGCCGGTGTCGATCACGAGTCGGTCGACACTGTCGACAACAGTGATCGGGGCATCAACGACAGTGGCTTCAACCTCCGCTCCATACTCGAGATGATAGACGGGACACGTCGCTTTGCCCTGCAGACGGAACTCCACGAGCAGCCACTTGATGCTCATATCCGGCCAGAAGGCCAGGGGCCGAAGCTGTGACGAGATTCCACGGTTGGAGGGGCTGAAGACACGGGCGTGGGCAATGGAGGTGAGCTCGCCCCTGGGGAGAGGAACGCCACCCGATACCGGGAAGCCCTGGGGGTAGTCCAGCTTCCCCGTGTCAACGTGAAGGGGAATCCGCGTCAGGCCGGACGTCCGGGAGAACTCAGACGTGAAGACGGGCACGTCTTTCCAGGCGAATGGTCCTGCGGTCGGGCCAGCCAAAAGACCATGGGGAAGTGCCGCCCAGGCGAGGCCGACGGAAAGCCATCGCACGGCTATCATCGTCGCGCGTTTCCTCTGGAACGTTGTTCGTGACATAGACGGAGCCTTGATGGGAAGTACCTGCCTCAAATACCTGTCCGCGAGTCTCGGTTGCCGGACACGGCGTCGGGAGCCGCTGGCTCAACCCGGATGTCGTCAACGTAGGCTGTCCCGACCGTGCGGTAGTTGCGCACCTGGATCCGGGCGTGGGTGATAGGCAGCTTCATCCAGGGCCGGTGTGGAATCTCAATCACGGCCTGGACCCGCCGCCAGCCGAAGGTGCGCGGCTCATCTTCCGCCACAAGACGGAAGACATTCCAGCCTCCGAAATTGTGGATCTCCGCAGGTTTCAGAAACCAGAGCATGTTGATGGTCAGAGGCGACTGCCCATCGCCAAACGTGTCGACTCGAATGCGCGCACTGATCCTGTACTTGTGCGTGCTCTGAACGGCGAACATGGGGGAGACGTACTCGCGGTTGACAGGGCTTTCGGTCTTCAGTACGAGGCATCGCGAACTGCCGTCACCGTCGGGGAGGGCTGCTACCGGATCGGTGTAGATCCCCACCCACCCGTCAACGCCTTGGTCAAAGGTGAACTCCGCGGTAGCGCCCGGTGAGGCCCCGGCAGGAGGCCCCGCGCGGAGGGATGCACAGGCCAGGAATAGAGCAACGACTGCGCCGCCGACCGTAGACCGTGGTTTGCTGGCAATTTCCACCGTGGCACCCTTTCTGAGTTTAGCCCACCGAAGGGCATCAGTAGACTTTGACGAGGCGCACTTTCGCCCGGGCCTCCAGAGGAGCGGTAGCCGGGAACGAGAAACCGACCTCGTTCAGACCCGGTTGAAGCCTGGGGAGAGCCCCGACAATGCGCACTTGGGTTATCTCTTGCCCGTGGCCGTCCAGAACCTGAGCGGTCTCACCGCCTGACCACGACAACGACTGACTGAGGCCAAGATCGACGGGAAACGAAATCGTCTGGCCGTTCACGGTCACTGCGGGGGCTGGGATTCCGGCGACATCCCCAAGTGCTCGCAGTTCGTCAAACCGGCAGGCCACCCGCGTTCCAGCGGGAATGTTGTTGTAGAAGAGGAGAATGTACTCGACGGCGCTCAGATTGATCCCACTCTCCAGGAGATCACAGGTGATGCGTCGCCAGCCCACGAAGTCCACCGGCACAACCTTAGAGAACCAGGCTCCCGCGGTGTCGTGAAGCTGCAGCTTGAAGCTCTCGCCCTTCCCATCGCCATGCAGCCAGAAGCCCAGAGACCTGTGCTTCGAGAGGTCGAGCGGGGGAGAGCAGTGGCGGCCCTTGGCACCCCAGCCTCGACTGTCCCGGCGCGTGCTCTCCGCCGCGAACAGGAGACACGCATTCCCCACCTTCGCATCCTTCGACACCCCGATCGTGACACTGACTCCAGGATTCGAGGGAGTGTCGCGGTTCGAGCCGTCGTAGGCGTACTTGACGTAGCGGTTCTGCTTGGATAGCTCGTACGCAGCCGCGTCTGCACCTGCATCGACCAACCTGGCCGTGGTCTCCGCGGCCGCACTGAAGCGCGAGCCGGCCAAAGCCTCAATGGACAGCTCAAGGTGCGCGTTCCCTTGACTCCGGCAGAGCACCCTACGGCGATTCCAGGCTCGGTCCCCAGCCGTGATTTCGAAGGGCCGAACGTACTCGCGCCCAACGTACTCACGGAGGCCCCCGCTCTCTCCGGCGCGCGTCCCGAAGGCCTCACCAAGATGGAACAGCGTGATCTCGGCGCGGGCGCTGAAGCCCTCGGGCCTCACACAGTCGAACTGCAGGGCCAGTTCCCCGGCGCCATCCACGTCAGGCCACGCCGCCGGCAGAGGGAACCGCGTCCGGATAGCGCCGCGCGCATCATAGAGCGTTCCCCAGGGATTCTCATCAACCTCGAGGTACTCCCCGCTGACAAGGGAGACGGGAAACTCGACTCGTCGCCCCGCGACCATCAACGCGGGCTTCGTCAGAGGCGCGCTCCGTACCGGCAGTGCTCTGACCGGACTGACAAGGACACGCGCCTCCTCGCCGGGAGGCAGGTTGTTGAGGTAAACGCTGAAGGAGTTGACGGTCGCAGTCCTGAGCGGATTGCGGTAGATCGCGTAAAGGCCACTGTACGGCCAAACGTGCTTGCGGTGTTGTTCAGCGCTACGTTCACGAAACGGGAACTCGACGTAGCGCCAGCCGGTAAAATCGATGGTCACCATGTGGTCTGCTTCACACGTCCTGAACTCGCGCGGTGTCGTCAACTGCAGGTTCAGGACCTCCCCTTTTCCGTCACCATGCACCCAGAAGCCGAGCGCCTTGGCAGGGCCTAGATTCAGGTACGGCTCAAAGGTGCGCCGTGCCCGAGTCCAGGCTCCGCGTCGTGTCTCTGTTTCGTTTCGGGCGGTGATCTGCAGGCTCTGTGCCCCGACCTTGACCATATCGGTGGTCAGGTTCACGGCCTGGGAGACACCCTTGGCTTCCTGCAGTGTCCAGGCGGTCGCTACACCCGCGAAGTCAGTGATCTCCGTTCCCCGCGGCGAATCGTAGGGATCCACTGCGTACAGCGCCTCCAGGCGGACACGCAGGGGCTGTTTGCCGTATGGATTGCGGACCATCCACGCTTCGCTCCCGTTCCCCATCGCTGTGACCCGGTGCTTGCTCGCCTGGAGCGGATAGAACTGCCAGCTCCCGCGGTCGTCCTGGCGCAGGCGGAACTCGGCGCCAAGCTCCCTGAGGCGTGCTTGTGTGGCATCATCGAACCATCGGGCCAAACGCAGCTTCTCGTACCAGCCCAGGAGGGTGAAGTACTCCTCCTGTCGCGCGTTCGCTTTCCGGCCGTCCACACGCACACCTTGCACGGACATGGATGCATCGATCCCCAGCGTCTTGCCAACCAGGTACTCCACTTCGTCCGGGAACATGCCGCGATGGTGCGATGACGGACCGATCAGTGCCCACCATCCCATGTGCGGCTCAAGCAGATCATGTGTGCGCCAGCGGGTCACAGACTCAACATGACGGTCGGTGAAGCGCTTCGGCGCCCATTTGGGGTGGTCCCAAGCACCCCGTCGTGAGTGAAACCACCAGCTGAAGTGTCCCCCGCAGCTCGCCTCGACCAAGGCCGGTCGCTTGAGTCGTCTGTAGATTTCGGAACGTATCACGGCCACCGGATGCCAGCCGCGCATCCCTTCAGAACCATCCTGGTAGATCTGGTCGAATCCGCAGGTGTTATACGCATTGGCAATGCAGTCGCTGAGCTCGCCCACCAAATCGGTGGTTTCGTCCGGATAGAACGCGAGATAGCGCTGCAGCAAGTGATCGACGGCTGTGCCTGTCGGATGGGCAGACGCCTCGGTCTTGAACGCCCCGCGTTTACACTCCATGAATGCGTAGGGCTTCTCTCTCACGACCGCCCCGTACTGGATCATCTCACTGCCCACCCGCAACGCGTTACCATCGCTCGAATAGGTCCAGACGACATCGTGCTTCGCGGGCAATTCGTTCACGTAGACGACGTCAGTCGCTGCACCGATGGGCTTGGCCAGCGTGTAGGAAGCGTCTGCCTTCAGGCGGGGGTCGGGAACGGGGCTCACCCAGGAGTCACGCGTCGAGATGCAGCCGGTGAGCGTGTGCATGCCGGCCCGGAGGCCTGCAGCATGGATCCGGTCCACGGTGGCTTTCAGGTCGTCCATACCTTTGGGGAAACGACTCGTGTTGATCTCATAGTGCCCGAGTGACTTGTGCCAACCGGACTGGAAGTGAATGCAGTCAAATCCCCCGCGGCGAGCGGTCTCGATCCAGCGGTCCACGTTCTTTGTGGTGACATGCGCGAAAACATAGGACCCGCGGTTGGCTTCGGCGTCCATGCTGAACGGCCCTCCAAGACGCGACACCGGGATGCCCTCCTCTAACGCAACCTGCTGAAGGGCCTCCTTCATATGCCCGATTGGCCCGGCCACGAGCGCAACCTTCGCACCGACCATTCCATAAGTCCCGGAGGCGGACGCCGAGAACGCCCGCCCGGGAACAGGTGCAGCAACATTGGTCTGCAGGTTCAGAGCGCGGATGCAGATGCCGGAGGCCTCGTCCGAAGCCATGCTGGCCATGGCCCCGCGCCGCTCAGAACACGTTGGGACGATGGGAAGCAACCCTATCGAGGTCGCCGTCTCAGGCTTGACCCCCAGCACCTCAATGCGGAAGTAGGTCTCCGCCGTCGTAACCCGCAGAGAGGCTGAGCCTTTGTTGCGTGAAAAGACGATATCGAAACGGTCTCCGATCCGGGTACAGCTGCGGGGTACCAGTCTCGATGATCCGACGGTGACCGTGGCTAGCGGCGCGGGACTGTCCAGCAGCTCGCGTCCCGACTCACGTTCGGTGATGCTGAGGATCCGCCCACGCTCCCCGATTTCGAGTCGAGCCAGCTTGTTCTCGAGCACCGCCAGACGCGGCAAAGCCGATACATCGATGTTGACGATTTCATACGCGGTCGATTCACGACCGGCGTTGGTCGCGGCGATGTCCGCGGCGATCTGCGCCGGAGTCCGTGCGGCGGCATAGATTTTCACATCATCGATGAGACCCGAGTGGGTTTCGTGACCCAACCATTTCCCGAGCTTCATATCACCGGCAACCCCCACGCAATGGTCCCAGCGTGAAGTAGCAACCTGCTTGCCATCGACGTAGGTCGTGATGCGAGGCCGCTCAAAAACCGCAGCCAGGTGCACCCAGCGCCGCAGGGGCAGTTCCTTGAGAAACGGCACACCGACCTCCAACCATTGATCGCCGGGCCGACCGTGCTTGTGTCCGGGACGCCCCATGCGGAAGGAGCACTCACGATCGCGGACAAAGATCATGAAGCCCCCCGGGCTCCACTGCCCGCCGGTGAGGATATTCGGGTAGCGACCCGTGCCTTCCCACAGGACCCAGGCCTGCACAGTCAGGGCGTCCGAACCGTCAAGTTCGGGGAGAACGGGGAGAATGGCCGATGCGTTCTTGCCATCAAAGTGCAACGCAGTGCCAAAAGCTCCTCGCGCTCGGCGCGCGCCCAGGAGGTCCCCGTCCCGAGCTGCGGGCGAGGAGTCGATGAGGGCCACGTCGTCCAGTCCGTCGCATGCCCAGTGCCCCACAAGCTCTGCCGCATCGGCGTGCAGGCCACCCAGACAGGCAAGCCAGAGAACACCCACAAAAACAGGCAGACGAAGGACGGTGGACACATTCGGCATGGTTGCTCCCTTTTTCCGCAATTGCGGCGCATTGAGACAGCGGCTTCAGGCGATGTCCGAAGCACGCGTCACGGTCACTCCTTGTCAGGGGGTTCGTCCCAGACGGACACAGGTTTCACATCGCGCCAGGGATCGGCTGACAGGCATCTCAAACCGGGAGCCGTCATGGGGCCGCAGCCACACACGAACGTCCTGGGCTTCTGCCCGGTCAGCGGGGCCATCTCCTCCCACATATCAAGCGCTTCGGTGCAGAGCGTGATGGGCACATCGGCGTTGAGCGCACGGATCTGCTCGACATAGAACCGGTAGATCTCCGCCCGCACGTGGTGCGGATATGGCCGCACCGAGCGGTTCTTCATGTCCTCCTTGGCTTCTTCAGCCGCGCGAAGGAAGTCTTGATCCAGAAGGTCCACGGGAAAGCAGGCTTTGAGTTCGTCGACATCCATCCAGGCGATCGTGAACAGGCTGATGTTGTCGAGCTCCACCGACATCAACTCGCGAATCATCTCCCGGGCATGATCTCGCCAGCCCGTGAACGGCACAATCGGTTTGAACTTGACCCGCACCGGGTACCCCCAGGATGCGCACTTACGCGCGGCTTCGATGCGTTCTTCCATGGTGGCTGAGAATGCCTCGACTTCACGGCTCTGCAGGCTTGACGTCAGGCTCCAGGTCATGGTGCAGCGTCCCTGGTGGTCGATGTCGCGCAGGAAGTCGACATTGGCGCTCTTGGTATGGATGACCAGGTGCCGGTCCGGGAACTGCTTGCAGGAGCCGATCATCGCCTCGATCGCTCCGAGGGCAGGCTCCGGGAAGAGCGCTTCAGACGCGTCGTCGTAGAGATAGGTCGTTTGCCAGGGATTGGCCGCCATTAGCTCAGTCAGCCGCCGGCAGTACTCTCCCATGTTGACGTACATCGGGATCAGCTCACCGAACCTGCAGTAGACGCAGTGGTGTGGACAGCCGAGCATCGTGTTCAGGCGCCACGCCGGCCGGCAGACCATGTCGGACCCCATCTCGCTGCGGCCTTCGTGCTTCATGCCTCCCAGCCACACACCGTGCCACGGGTACAGCCCAAGGAGAAACATCACCATCCGCCGGTCTGCGTCGGGAACGTCCCGGCAGACAGCTGCCACCTCGGGTGCGCTCTCGTCAGGCCCGGTGAACCGCGACACCGTCAGGAAAAGCGAAGGCGGCCCGACGTCCTTCACGCCCATCCTTGGACGCTTGGCCGCCAGGCCATGGCACGCGATCAGGTCACCGACGTCCTGCTGGTCGAAACGCACAATGTCGCTGTCTGGATAGGCAGCGATGATTCGTTGGGTGCGTTCATGCGCATCGGGGTCCTCCGCGATATCGTTGCAGACATAAATCCGGGGTGGAGCAAAGGACTCGTACATGGTTTCTTCCCTGTAGATGCCGAACGTCAAGATCCCAGACCGCACATCCAAGTGCCTGCTTTCGGCATTCGTATCTAGCGTATCTAGTTCGCCCAGGGCGGCTCTGCCCTTCTCATGGATTTGCCTCGGGCGTGTGGAGCACGATAGGGCAGCGGAGACCCGCTCGCAAGCCCGTTCAACAGGGCTGCTTCATTCTGAGCACTGGGAGAGCCCGGAGTACCTCGGGCGACCCCCGACCGAGACCAGACGCGCCCCGGGGCGGTGCGCGATACAAGCAAGAGAACGCCTCTGTCCGTCAGAACCGAACAGCCCTGTGCCCAGCATTCCCCGGGCAGAAAGCCCATGAGACCCGGACTACATTGCAGGGAAGTGAATCCTGACCCGGACAAACAGTGGGGTATTGACGTGAAAATCCTGTGCAGCCTCTTCCCCGCAGCAATGGTGCTCCTCCTGGGCACCATGACGGCACGTGGTGTGGACTCCAAGCCCGAGACGGCCCCCGACCTTGTCTTCACGGAAGACTTCGAGGAAGGGCGGGAACGGTGGCGTTCGGACCAGGTCGGGACCATCGATCAAGAGCAGCAACATGGGGGAAAAGCGTGTTTCAAGATTTCTGATGGCAGCGACACGGCATACGTTTCGGTCCTGACCCGTTTCCCAGTCGCGCCCGACTCCCAGTATAGGGTCACCTTCTCCGCCCGGAGCAAGGGCTCACGCAACGGCGGCCTGACCGTGATCGCCTACGATGCCAAACGCGACGCAAAGACACGGCTCGTCTATTTCTACTTTCCTTTCATGAAGAAGCCAACCCTGGGCCAATGGCGCACGACGACACAGACCTTTGTCACCAGCCCGACATCCACGCAGTGCGAGCTCCGCCTCAACCCCGCGAACGGCAACCGGGCCCACACCGACACCATGTGGTTTGACGACATCACCGTGAACTATCTGGGGCCGGCACCGGAACCGGTACCGGAGCCGGGAATAGACGAGAGACTCAAGCCCTTACCTGAGACGCCTCCCGCGGAAAAGAGCTTGCCGTTGACGCCGCTGGCGCCATTGGTGCTTGACCTTGCGTCTCCGGACTGCGCCATCAGCTGCCCCGCGGATCCCAGGCTCCGACAGGCGGCTGCGGCCCTTGCGGACGCGGTGGAGAAACGCACGGGACACCGTCCCGCAATGGTGAAGGATGACGTGGACGTTAGAGCCCTCGGCAAAGGCCCGATACTGGTCCTGGGGAACCTGACCGAAAGTGAGCTTGGGCGCAAGCTGTACCTCACGGGCTACGATTTCACCGACTACGCGTGGCCCGGCAGAGGGGGCCATGTCATCCGGACGATTCGCGACCCCTTTGGGACCGGGGCACACGTACTCATGGTCGGAGGGAGTTACCCCGAGGACATCGCCACTGCTGCCCATTCCGCAACCGAGCTCGTCCGTCGCTGCAAACCGCGCCTCGAGTACACGAACATCGTTAAGCTTGGTGAGAACGCCGAGAGAATCAGGGATTGGACATCGAAGTACAAGAGCGCTGATCCGAGCATCTGGGACCACATCGGCCCATTGGGGAGCTGGACCTATCTTGAGCAGATGGGCAAGGCGGCGATGGGCTATCTGCGAACCGGCGACGAGGGATACCTGGAGCATTTCAGGCGCGAACTGCTCTACTATTTTGAGCACAATGTGTTCGAGTGGGAGAAGTACCACGAGGGGCGACTCCCATCGAGCCACAGCGTGATCGACGCCGTTCTCGTGCCCTGGGACCTGCTGGCCGACCACCCGTTCTTCAGCAGGGAAGAACGTCGATCCATCGATGAGAAATTCCTCCTGCTCGGGTGCTCGCGGGAGGGACCACGTCAGTTCCGTTCAGCCCGGTGGCTCCTGTACAGCAACCACCCTCTCGGTCGGGCTCTCGACGGGTACTGGCTGGGACGCTACTTCCACCGGCGCTACGGGGTGGAGGAAGCCACTCGCTGGATGATCATGGCAGACAACGTTTTCGCGCCGCTCATGGTCTCGTCCAAGCCGGCTGAAGACAACGAATATCACCAGTTCGGCGCCTCGCTCCTGGCCGGCCTCATGTACGCGTGTGCCGCAGGCAGGGACGAGTACTTCACGAGCCGAGCGCTGCGCGAGGCAGCTGAGCGCTGCATCATGATTTACCCCGTCGGGGCGCACGCGACTTACCTGACCGCGGTGTCCGTGGTGACCAATGACCCAACCTACCTCGCCCATATGGCCAGCGGCGGAAGCGCGTCCTTCATCACGGATTGTGCGAGGATGCGCAATGCGTCGGTACTCGGAGAGAATCTACGGTCGTTCTGCGGCTTCACCGAGCCTCAGGTCCGCCAGAACCTGATTGGTGTCCATGTCGCGCCGCTGGAGCCGCTGTGGTATGACACCGTCAAGCAAGGTCGCGGGAAGGGCGGACACTTCCGGTTCACCACACCGGTCGAGGCGTGTTTCGACAAGGCCACAATCCGGGACGGGTTCACCCCCGACGATTTCTTCCTCATGGTCGACGGCCTGTGCGGTGGCGGTCACTCCTTTCAGGACGCAAACTGCATCACGAACTACAGCGACCACGGCTACCGGTGGTTTCGGCAGCAATGGACCAATGCCGGCCCAACGGCATCAACCCTGCGGCAGCAGAACGGCCTCTTCTTTGCGCTTGACGGGCAAGGCCCCGGCGCGATCCATCGGGTCGCGCGGCTGCTCTATGCAACCCAGCTGGACGAGCAACACGCCGCCCTTGGGACTGCGCTGGAGGGAATCGGGGAGATCGACTGGCACCGCCACGTCCTGCGCAAGCGCCACGCCTGGACACTGGTGGTGGATCGAGCCATCGCGCGCAAGCCCGGAGAGGCGTTCGTCGAACGAAACTGGCATTTCCGCAGCATGGACAATACGCCGCTGCCGGACGGCGTGGTCAGCCGGAACGAGACCGACTGCCTCCACCTCCAGAGCATAGGCCCGCCCGTCGCCAACACGCACGGGGCGAAAGACCGCAGGGAGATTGTCCGTACCCAGGTACAAGCCGGAGACATCGTCGAGATAGCTGCCCTTCTCCACGTCAACCAAGACCCGGAGAAGCGGACCTTTCAGCTCGCACGGACGACCGAAGGCTGGCACATAGCGGGGAAAACGAGCGCGATCAACGTAAGCTTGACCGAAGACGGGCTCCGTCCCATACCGACCACTGAATCCAACCTGACGGAACCGCCAACGACACTGCCGTGGCTGCCTTCTGCAGCGCAAGCAGATCTGCCCTGGCGACGGATCAGAATCGCGGACTCCGCAGTCACCGCGGTGACGACGGGCACGGATTGCCTCGCAGCCGGAACTGAGAACGGCCGCGTCGCTGTCTTCGGACTCGATGGCACCCCCCGGTGGCAGGCACAAACGACGAGCTGGGTACTGTCGCTTCATGTTCTCGGTGACCATCTTCTCGTGGGAGAAGACAACGGAACGATCTCCCGCTTCGACGCGTCGGGAAGGCCTCTCTGGAGCGTAACCATCCCCTACGAGAAAGCGTCGTTCTCGCATTGGAGTGACAAGCGAAGCCGCATTCACGAAATCTCGTCCGCGGACATCGACGGGGACGGTGAAGAGGAAATCTTGCTCTCCAATGGTGACCGCCGAATTTACGCGTTCACAGCGGCCGGCGAACAGATCTGGAAGCAGGTAATCAAGTACGGCATCTACAATGCCATGACCCCGACGACATACCTGGGGACATTCGCGCTGTTCGGAGGCGCCCGTGGCCCAACCCTTGAGGGGCCGTTGATCGTGTTCGGTGCCGACGGCAAAGAGATCGGGCGCCTGAAGGCTCCTCGACTGGAGTCACAGCGCATCCGGGACCTGCGCCTGTGGGACGTCGACGGCGATGGTACGCGAGAGATCGTCGTGGCCCGGGACATCAACAACAGGCAACTCATGGTGTGCAGCGGGGAAAGAGAGATTCTCTGGCAGGCCGAGGTCGGCGGGGCTCCGTACGGGCTCGCAGTGCGTGAACACGATGGCGAACGCCAGATCCTGTGCGCATCGGTCTGCGGCTACCTCCACGCGTTCAACGCGGCCTCCGGTGAACGACGTTGGTGGTGCTATCTCGGCGACGATGCCCAGTTCCTCTGGCCCCGCCTGGACGGCTCCGTGCTCGCGCTGTGCCCGTCGGGCCGCGTGTTCGTCGTCGGGCCCAGCGGTCCGCTGATTGGCATGCAGGAACTGGGAGCAGAGGCCACAGCGTTCCTTCGTCCCGGCGAGCACCGGGTTGCCCCAGCCGTCATTCCGGTCGGTACCCAGGATGGGTGGCTGCGGTTTCTGCCTCAATAGTGAGCGGAGAACAATGATGATCGGACGGAATACAGCCCGAGTGATGGGCATCCTGGCAGTCATGACCGTGGGACGGGCTGACACACTCCTTGAGCAGGGCTACACCGCTCTCGGCGGGGCCACACCACCGCCACCGCCTTCAGGAATTGCCCAGAACCACGTCCGGTTTCGCACCGAGGCATTGGTCTACGCGGGAGATGCCGATGTGATCCGACTCGCGGCCACATGCGTGAAGATTGGTCGCTACGGCTCGCCTCTCACGCTCAAACTCCTGCCTGCTGACGCCGCGAGCGCCGAACCGGAGACGCGTACCGTGCCGCCGGGTGAGACGGTGGAGATCGCGTTTTCCGTCACCCCGCGAACAGTGCGCCGACTCGTGGTGGATGCTCGGCGCAATGCCTACACGCTGCGGTGTTTGAATGGCCGCCTGGCCTTCCCGGCTGAGATCGGTGGAACCCCATTCCACTGCATTCGCAGAGCAGCTCCCATCTACTTCTTCGTCCCGGAAGGCGCCCGTCGATTCCAGGTGAAGCTCGAGGGTGAGGGAGTCGGTGAAGTGGCGTCCGCAAAGATCTTCCTGCCCGGTGGCGCTGAAGCCGCGAAACTCAGCACGCTGGGGACCTTCGAACAGACCGTGACAGTGGATGTCCCGACCGGAGCGGACAACGCTCTCTGGCGCGCCGAGGCGGCTCGGATCCCGGGGCAGCTGTTCGAAGACTTCACCATCTCGTTCGCCGGTGATGTTGTTCCCTATGTGTCCGAGTCACCGACCGGGTTGCTGGCGCCGCTATTCGGCACAAGCACCTCTGCGGTCGCATGGCAGGTGGGACGAGATCCGGCCCCCGATATCAAGGTCCGGCTGCACGTCCCATTAGCGGAGAATCATCTGCGCCTGGCGTTCAGCGTGCGTGGCCCCAACGGGAATGTCGTACAGGAAGAAACCGTGGACCCCAAGCGCGCCTGTGAAGTGGTGCTGAATCTGAGTGGGGCGCTACAGCCCGGCGAGTACGCCTGGGCTGTTTCCGCCATCGGTGCAACTGACCGACGAACGAGTCTGCGCCGGGAAGGCATCTGGGTTCTCGTGCCGCGCCCGAAGCAGATGACCGCGGACGATGGAGTCCTCTGCAATGGCAAGCCCTTCTTCCCTCGCGGACTCTATCATGTTTCCCCTGAAGACTACGCCCTGGTCGCGGCGCATGGCTTCAACTGTGTGCAGACAAGCGCGGGGGTTCCGCCCACAAAGGAACGCGCACAGAGCTGGTGCAACGGCAGCGTCGAACAAGCCGCCGCTGCCGGTCTGAAGAGCTGTGTCGCTCTCTACTGGTCCGGTCGCCCCAACGGAAGCGAGTGGCGACGTCAGTTCGAGGGCATTCGAGCCCATCCGGGTGTACTGGCCTGGATGATCCAAGACGAACCGGACGGGCGGCTCGTTCCACTCGAAGAGATGGCACGGTCCTACGCCTACATCCGGGCAAATGATCCGGAACGGCCGGCCTACACCTGCCTCTGTCGACCCACAACCTACGGACGCTACGGGCACCAGACCGACTACATGAGTCTGGATGTCTACCCGATCGGGCGTGCGCCCATCACACAGATTGCCGTCAGCCTGGAACGTGCGCAACACGTGATGCCGCGCGTGCCGTTCTGGTTCATCGGTCAGATCTGGCCCTGGCCCAAGAAGCCGAACGTGACTCCGGCGCAGCACCGCTGCATGACCTATCTGGCGCTGACCCACGGCGCCCGAGGTCTCATGTGGTACTCGTTCCGGGATCCGGGCTGGTACATCCCCGAAGGAAATCCACCGCTGTGGGATATGATGAGAGCGGTGAACACCGAAGTCGCCGAGCTTGAACCGTTCCTCCTCAGGCCGAACACGTGGGAGAAGGCTGTCCCGGTCGAAGGAGAGGATGCCGTGCATGTGAGTCTGAAGCGAACCGACGGGCGGGTGTGCGTGATTGCCGTCAATCCGGCGGACCGTGCTCACGACGCGGTTATTCCTCTCGGCGACGTGAAGGCTGACACGTTGCGGGTGCAGTTCGAAGACCGCTCGTTGTCGCTTGCTGACGGTGTGATCAGAGACCACTTCGCGCCATTGGCCGTACACGTGTACATCGGCTCAGAACGTTAGTCGCCGCACCGAACACGCTCAGGAAGGACACGGGATGCGTCCCATCGCAGACAGACGGCCGAACGTGGTCATGATCCTGGCAGACCAATTCCGCCACGACGTCCTGGGCACGCTGGGGCACCCCGTGGTGGAAACGCCGAACCTGGACCGATTGGCGGACGACGGCGTGCTCTTCTCAAACGCCTATTGCGGGACGATGGCGTGTGGCCCATCCCGGGCGTCGCTCTTCACGGGGCTCCATTCCGATGCCCACGGACAACTGACGAACCAAATTGACCTGTGGCCCCCGGACATCCCGGTTCTGCCGGAACTGCTGGCCGATGCCGGCTACGATACGGCTCTGGTAGGAAAACTGCACCTGAAGCCAATGAGCCGCAGGTTCGGATTCCGCTACTGCCTGCGCCACGACGCCCCCTACACGAACTACTCCAGGGAGGAAGCCGCGGACTCCGCGTACGTGAAGTACCTGCAAACAGGCCCGTTCAAGGACGATCCCGAAGGTGTGGTACGCCGATTTACGGAAGACGAGGCCTGTTTCCCCGATCGCGATCAGAAGCGGTTTATTCTGGGCAGCAACATCGTTACCGAGGAAGACCATGAGGTCCCGTGGGCAGTACGCGAGTCGATTAACTACGTCCGCAATGAACGCGACAAGAGGAAGCCATTCTTCCTCAACACCTCGTTCTACGGCCCCCATCAACCCATGCTGTGCCCCGGCCGTTGGGAGCGCCTTTACCCACCTGATGAGTTGCCGCTTCCACCCGGCTTCAGCAATCCCGTCGGCGACAAGCCGATCATGATCAACCGATTCCGCGACCTGCGCGAGCGTGACGGCTGGTCCGAGACCGACTACCGCGATGTCTTCTCCGCCTACTACGGCTACATCGCGATGATCGACCATTACCTGGGCCGACTCTTTGAGGCGCTGAAACAGGAAGGACTGTGGGACAACACGATCGTCATCTTCACGGCCGACCACGGCGACTACATGGGGCAATTCCGGCGGTTCTTCAAGGGAGGAGGAGGCTACGAAGGCTCAACCCACGTGCCCCTGATCATTCGCGACCCGCGTAACAAGCAGCGAGGCCGGCGCTGCAGCCGCAACGTAAGCGGCATGGACCTCTTCCGTACGTGCCTCGTCGCGGCCGGCGCAGCCGTCCCTCCTGATACGGACGCCCGTGACCTGACACCTTTGGTCGGGGGACAGGGAGACGGCTGGGACAACACGGTCCTCTGGAAGGCCAACGACGAATCCATGATTGTGCGAGACCGGCACAAGCTCATGAGAGCAGCCCGGAACGGAACCGTGCACTATGAGTTCTATGATCTCGGCCAGGATCCCTGGGAAGCCGTCAACCGCGCGGAAGACCCCCTCTTTGCGGCGCAGATCAGAGAGATGCGCGCAGAACTGGACGCGTGGCATGCGGAGCAGGATTCCCTCTGCCGCGACAAGCCCAAGCCGGCGGCGTATTGAGGCGGGTTAGCAGAGGTACACGACAGGCAGGCAGGATACATCATGGCATCACCATCGGTCGATATCATCCGAGCTCTGGTCGAGGGGCGTATTCCGGAACGCATGGGTTTCCGGGACCCCGTGTGGCCACAGACTCTGAAGTGCTGGGTAAAACAGGGATACCCCGTGGACGAAAACGGCGCCCCCGTTGATCCGGCGGTGCATTTCGACCATGATTGGGGGACGATTGGAGCAAGCATCGACACCATGCCTCTCCGTGGGTACCGGGAGGTGATTGAGGAGACTGAGGAGTGGATCGTGGCACGCAACGGGGCGGGGGCCGCTCACAGGCGCTGGAAGCATCGCGCAGGAGTGCCTGAGCACATTGACTTTGCCATGACAGACCGGGCCGTCTGGGAACGCGACTACCGCCCTTACTTACTCGAGCTCGACCGCTCCCGAATCAATGTCGACCGGGCCCGGAAGGCAATCGCTGAACGCCGGGAACAGGGCAAGTGGGTGATGTGCAACAGCGGCTTCGTGTTCGAGAACATGCGCCAGAGCATGGGCGACCTGACAATGTACGAGAGTTTCGTGGCCGACCCCGAATGGATCCGTGACTACTGCACGGTGATGGCCGATTTCCAGATCATGCACCTGCAAGCCCTGTTCGACGAAGCCGGCTGGCCGGACGGCATTCGTCTCTGCGAGGACCTGGGCTACAAGTCCGGGCTGTTCTGCTCACCCGCCTCCCTGGCGGATCTCCTGTTCCCCCACTACAAACGGGTCGTGGATTTCCTTCACGCCCGTGGGGTTGCTGTCTTCCTGCACAGCTGCGGCGGCGTGACCGAGGCGTTGGACTTGGTTCGAGAGGCAGGATTCGACTCAATTGACCCTCTCGAACGCGCTGCCGGCTGCGATCCCAGGGCCTTCGCGGAGAAGACAGAAGGGAAGCTCATTATCACCGGCGGCTTTGACAAGCGCATCCTTGAATCGGGTGACCGACAGGCCATCCGGCGGGAGATCGTGGGCATTCTCGACTACATGCGCAAGAACGGGGTTCGCTACATCTTCAGCACGGATCACTCGGTGTCGACAAACGTGAGCTACGCCGACTACCAGTACTACGCCGGCGTTTTCCGGGAAAACATGGCCTACTGACCCCGAATCGACAGGGAACAGATTGCGATGCCCAAACTGCCCACCATCCACAAACTCACTCTCGTCTTCGGCATCCTGACCGCGTCCGCGCTGTGGTTGCCGGCCCAACCGGCTCCAGAGCTGCCGGAACTCCTCAAGACACTTGAGTCCGGGACTGATGAAGCCGCGTATCACGCCATCGACGCCCTGACCGCCCGGCACGCTCACGCTCTCGAGGCCGTGCCGCTGCTCGTCCAACGTCTCACTGGCGAGGAACCCTCACTCGCTCTCCGCTGTGCTGCCGCTCACGCTCTTGGGGTAGCCCATCCGGAAACACCTGACGTCGTCACAGCCCTCGCAGATGCCTTGAGAAGTGGCAATGAACGACTCCGGTGCACAGCGGCATGGGCTCTGACCGCCATCGGCGAACCGGCAAGACCCGCCCTGACGGCTGCCCTGCTCGGACCGAACAAGACATTGCGCCTGACCGTGGCCAACGCCCTACGCGGCAGCGCGGATTCCACCTTCAACGACCTCCTCGAGTGGGCCTCGCCGGCGGTCGCCTTACTCGGGCCGAGCCTGTTGCCGAACGGTGGGTTTGAGGCCCATCACAAGGAACTGACAGGATGGAGTGTCAACCCGTGCCGGGACGCAACTGGGGTGGCCTCGATCGACGACACGACGGCTCGCACGGGGCGCCGTTCCCTGCGCCTGACCAAGACCAACGGGCTGGGATACCTCGACATACGCAGTACGCATCCTGTGGTCATCCCTCCAGGGCGGAAGACATGGACGTACGCTGTCCACTTCCGCGCGGACGATGCACCCGTGTCCTCGGCGCTTTACCTGCGCTTTGAGGACGAAAAAGGGAATCTGATCGGCGACGACACCGGCCTCAACCGTGCCGCGGGGTGGCAGAGCCAGAGTCTGCTGCGCAACACTCCGCCAGGCAAATGGGACAAGCGCCTGATCATGCGACGCCAGTCGAAAGAGGAACAGCGGCTCTATGTACACATCATCCTCTATGGCAACCCATGCACCGTCTGGATAGATGACGTGACCTTCCCGTCACCGGAGTGGAAACCTGCAGCGACCGGCCCAACCATGACGCAGCCTCGGCACACACGCTCCGAGGCACTTGCGGTGCTGGCACAGCGCCCTGACGCCAGAGCCATAGTCCGCAAGGGGGCAAGAAACTCTGAGCTGATCGTTGACGGTAAGCCTGCAGCACCGGTATTGCACCTCGGTGTCTCGCCACTGCACGCGGACTTCCATCTGTTCGAGACGCAAGGGAACGTCCCGCTCCAGGTACTGAACATCTTTCTGGACAGCCGCAAGGGGACCTATATCCCGAACCGGCCGAACTGGCCCGGGGAGGCACCGGTGTGGCGGGTCGGAGGAGAGACGGACTTCACCACCCCGATGGCGCTGGTTGAGGGATTCGCTCGACGAGCCCCGAACTCATACTTGATCCTGGGTTTCCAGGTCAGCTGGCCCGAAGATTACGTCACCCGTAACCCGGAAACCGTGTGGCTCGACAAGGATGGACGGAAGGGCTGCGGAGCCGCGACCCATTTCCTGGGCTTCAAGGAGGAACTGCCCAGAGGAACGCGCTGGTGGCCTTCTCCATACTCCAGGAAGGCGCGCCAGGATGCTGCCGATGTGATCCGAGCCTTCGTTCGTGAACTGAAGACGACTCCCTACATCAAGATGGTGGCAGGGACGTTCATTAGTGGCGGACACGATGGTCAGTTCTATATCGGTTGGCCCGACTACAGTGAACCGGGTGTCCTTGGCTGGCGTGAGTGGCTCAGGCGGCGTTATGGATCCGACGAAGCACTGGCGAAAGCCTGGCGAACCCCCGGTGCGACTCTCGCCAACGCACAGGTTCCGCTCTCGGATTCGGAAGCACCACCACCACCGGGCGGAACGCTGATGTTCCACGATCCTCGCAGTAGAACGCCACACAGCGACTACGACGAATTCATGAATCAGAGCATCTGGGAAATCGAGGACTATTTCGCCGGAGTTGTCAAAGACGAGATAGGCAAGGACATCATCGGCCTGACCTGGCACATGGGCGGGGGCTGGAAAGGTGACTTCAGAGCCTTTCTCGGCAGCCGTGCTCTGGACGCTTTCATCTCACAGCCGTTCTACGAGTTCCGGTATCCCGGCCACAGCGGAGGAATCAACTGTCCCTACGAATCGATCGCCCTTCACGGCAAGCTCGCGATAAAGGAAATGGATACACGCAGTTGGCTGCGCGGGATCTCCAACGAGCTGATCACCATGCGCATCGGCACACCGCTCTCACGCGACCATTTCCAGGCAATGAACCGCAAGGAAACGGGACAGATGATTGCGCGAGGCCAGGGCTATTGGTACTACGACATCAGCGGCAGCACCTACCGCCACCCGGCCGCCATGGAGGAAATCCGCACGACAAAGGGAGTGGCCGAGCACGTGGCCGCCAATCCCCGACCGTTCCGACCGGATGTCGCCCTCGTCTACCACACACCGTCGTTCTTCTGCCGACGGAAGACCCTGTACGGGCTCTACAATGTCGCCACCTACGCCATGAAATGGCAGCACATGACGCTGAACACAGCCGGCGTTCCCACGCACGGGTATTTCCTGCGTGACCTCATGCAGCAGCCCGAGCTCTGCCGCTACAAGGTCTATGTGTTCGTCAACGCATTCTACTTGACGGAAGCGGAGCGGACCTTCATCGGGACTCTGAAGCAGAATGGCAACGTCCTCCTGTGGCACTACGCACCCGGGTACGTGTCTCCTGCCGGCGTGTCACCCGACACCATCAGCGAACTGATCGGTATGGGCGTTCAAACAACACCGGCTCTAACCGCGCAGCCGACTGTCGTGGGACCCTCGGGCGACCCACTCGCACGAGATCTGCCCCCGCTTCAGGGGATGGGAGATGTGTTTCGGAGTTTCTTCACCCTCGCCTCAACGCCGCTTGCTCATATCGACGCGCAACGCTTCTGGGTCGAAGATGATGACGCAACCGTGCTTGCTCGCTACGCTTCAGACAACAAAGTGGCGATCGCGGTGAAACGACATCCGGACTGGACATCGGTCTACGTCGCCAGTGTGGCGGGGATCGGAGCTCAACTGTTCCACAACGTTGCCCGCGAGGCCGATGCCTACGTGGTCACTGAGCCCGGGCCGGAAGTGCACATGAATGGATCGTTCATCAGCCTGCATGGGGTGCGAGGGGGTGAGATCCGCCTGCGGTTGCCGCGGAAGTGTGATGTCAGTGACGCGTTCACCGGCCGAATCATCGCCCGGGGTGCCCCGGAAACGACCCTGTCCCTGCCGGCGCAGGCAACCCGCTGGCTCCTTCTGGAATAGCAGAGGAAAATGGACTGCCCCAAGCGGTCCACACTACGATGGATCGGCCCCGTTGGGGCGACAACGACAGCCCCCACCCACCCACGTTGACGCTGCCACCGGTGTGATCGCTATTCCCACTCAGGGAACACGGACAGGGGCGGGCTGCAGCAGCGCCTGGGGCGAGAAGCCCAGGATGGGGGGAACGCCGCGGAGGTCGACAAAATAGTCCTCAAAGGGAGCCGCGCTCGGCCTGGCGAGCTCCACGCACCACACCTCGCCCTGCGACGTGGCGGAGCGGACCGTGTCGAACATGCATGCTTCGGTGATGTTGTCCTCAGTCCACACCTGCGTCCCAGTCGCGTCAAACACCGTTGCCTTGACCGCCTCGCCCCCCTCACCGGACACTTTCACGCCGAACTCCGTCGTGCCGCGAGGGACCCAGAAGTAAAGACGCCCCGTGAACCCGTGCAATGGGAAGCAACCACGAGACGGAGCCAGGCACAGAACGTGACTCGAACGCCGCGGCACCGAGCTGTTTCCCCCCGGTTTGCAGGTGACTGTATACACACCCGTCATCGGCGCCCTGAATGCCACTGTGCTTTCCTTCTGAAACGGAACGGTCGCTGTGGCAACGATGTCGCCGGTCCGGCTGGTGACCCTCACCGGCATTTTCGACCCGCCGTAACGCCCGACCTGATCGTATGAGAAACTCAGCGACACCGGATCGCCGGCAAGGGCATAGAGGAGGTAGGTGACGGCCAGACGCTGGCGCACAGGTTGTGGCTGCAACTCCGCGGCCGGCGGGTCTACCGCGGTCGGGGTGAGTGTGCCAAGATCGAGCTTGAGCCGCGGTATGTGCTTGAGCTTGCGCGCCGGAATCCACTCGTCCAGCACATCCGAGGTCAACGCGACCCTCTCGGTTACACCGTTACGCTTGAGCAGCAGCGTCCCGGTGACCTCAGTCAGCTGAATATCCCCGACAACATCCACATAACGCAACGGTCGGCGTTCCACCGAATCCTCGATGGTGCAGTCGACAAACGCGATGTCGCCAACGGGGTCGTAGGCGCCCGACCTCGTGCTCAACATGATTGGGGATGTTTCCGGTTGTTCAGTTGCCGCGCCGGTCACGGTACATCTGACAAAACGCGTAGCCATCCGCTCGGCGGGCACATTCGTCACGACAATGCCGGCACCACGCATGTCGGCAAACGTGCAGCCCACGACATCGACTGTGCCACGTGGCGACCCGCCGTCGCCACCGTTGCTCGTCAGCAGATTGAGACCGAAAGCGCTGGTTGTTCCTCGGCAGTTCTCGAGCCGGATGGACATGGGCGCGGAGGTCCCGTCCAAGGGCACGACATACAGGGCGTAGGCGCCACCGACGTTGTTCTCGGAAAGGCAGTTGCGCATCACGCAATTGACCAACCGTTCGCCGGGATGATTGGGCTCGAAATCGACTCCGGCCTGCGGGTTCGTTCCCGCGGTGTTCTTCATGACCGTATCCTCGATCAGCAGGTTCTCGGCGCTGATCACGCTGATGCCCTGTCGATGGTGGTTGTCGCAGATGACATCCTTGATGTGGATATTGCTGCAGGGGACGCCACGCTTGGCCACGCCTAGGTAGATTCCATCGCCTCCGCTGTCGGCCAGCGTCAACCCACGCACTTGGACGTTGTCACAGCTCAGCAGACTAAGCGTGTGGCGCCACTCGGCTTTCTCGTAGGCATCGGTGGTGTAGTCGCCCTTGTGCATGCGCAGGACAGCACCATACCCGATGAGGCGAATGTTCTTCTTGAGGCTGGCGCTGAACAACGCGTCCGTCTTGCCCTTGAACGCCCCCTTCTTCGCCAGCACCACCACACCCTCCTCGAACACAAGTTCCTGATCACTCATGAGCCTGATCTTGTCCACGATCCAGGGCGCCCCAACATTGTCGATAACCAGTTTGCGCACGCCGGAATCAATGGCGGCCTGCAGTGCAACAGTCGACTCCGTCGGCTCCCCTCCCCACCAGGAAGCCCGTGCCTCGTGGCGCTTGCCTGACGTCACTTCAGCAATCATTGCCTCATTCCTGGCCCCATAGGACGCCCCACTGATGGACAACAGCAGAGCGATGAAGAGACTCCTGTGAATATCCGGGACCATGTATCTCTCCTTTGGGGTTGGTCTGAGGTCTCAGTGTTCAGGTCTCCGGAGGGGAATTTCCCCGCCTGAGGCCTTGTGTGTAACTACCCCGATTTGAGCATGGGAGAAACGCTATGCGACGTTGGTTCTGAGCCGTCCGCACGCCCCCCTGGAGGGTCGGCGTCCCTTCTCTTCAGCAGGGCAAGCCTCGACGACCGTGGCTGAGAGAGGCCAACGGTCTCCGAAGCCGGCCGCTGAGGACATCGGACCTCCAAGGAGACGTGGGCAGCTACACCCTCTGCTAGGGCTGGCGAACCCGTTCGCAGACGGCCGGAAGATAACCCTCCGGAGCAGAAGTACATTGCGGCACTGGTCATTCTGGAGCTTGCGCCTCGTCTCCACCCGAAAGGACAGAACAGATGGGAGTAGCCATGGCAATGCTTGCGGCGGCAGCGATCGGGCCCTACAGCGGGGCGTCGGTCGACAACCTGCTGGACACGCCGAACCTGGAGCTCCAGTCCCTCTGGACCGCAAGGGCTGAGGGCCTCGCCAGACTCAGTACGGGGGCTCAAGTTGTCGAGATTGATGGGCAGACGGCTTTGCAGACCGGCGACGGGTTCCGACTGGTCGTCTCCATCGCCGCGGCTTCGGGCCATTGCCGACTGGACGTGGTATGCACGGCCCCGAACCGGGGTACGGATTCCTTTTTCGTCGATCTGAATGGCGAACGCCTTCCCCAGCTCCTGGTGCCTCCGGTTGGGCGTATCGGGATGACATCTATTACAGTGCCGATGCCGGCCGAAGGGAAGGCTGATATTGTGCTGTCATTGCGCGAGGGCCCCGGGAGCCGCATCCTCTCGGCCTCGCTCAGCCGAATCGCTCCGTCCACCGTTCTTCCGCCCATGCTTGCCTCTCTGAGGAGCCAGCGTCCGCGCCTGCTTCTGAACCGCGCTTGTCTGGAGCAACTCCGGTCCACTGCATCTACCCCGAAGATCCAGGCGATCTACACTCCCCCGAAGAGTCTGCGGAAGCCGCCCAAGTACCGCCCCGGGAAACGCAATGGCAGTGCCTTCCGTCGCCTCGGCGACCACGTTCTCGCCTACATGATCACGCCCGTACCCAGGGACCTGGATGCCATCATGGAATGGCTGGAGATGGCGACCACCTATGGTGATGTAGGTGTGGATTTGGATGCAGAGTACTTCATGGAGGGAATTGCCCTCGCCTATGACTGGCTGCACGGCGAGCTGCCTGCGGACCTCCGACAACGGCTTGGAGTGCGGATCGCCGAGCTCTGCGGGGAGCTTTACACGGCCTCCCTCGCAGGTAAAACGGGCGGTGGACACTCGTTCCAGCAAAACCACTATTGGTTTGCCCACCTGGCCCTGACCCTCGGGGCGGCGGCACTCGTGGGGGACAACCCGGTCGCTGACCAGTGGCTGGCGTGGTCATGGGACCGCTTTGAGCGCATCGCATTGTCCTTCAGTACTGACGGCGGTTTCCATGAAGGCCCCGCCTATTGGGACTTCAGCATGCCGACCCTCTACATGTACGTGGACCTCTACGAGTCGCTGACCGGGAGAGGCGTTCCCGGAATGGATGCCGGATTGGCCGGTCAAGGGACATTCCGGATCCATCACGTTCTGCCGGGGCTCCATGAGAGTGCCCCACTCGAGGACACGAAAGTCCATATCAAGACGTCGTCACCGGCTCTCTACCGCTGGGAGGCGCAACGGTTCTCCAACCCAGTTCTTCAGGGAGCCGCCGCTTGCCTTTCCCGGGGGCCGTCTTCGAGTAAGCTGGCGCTGCTGTGGTACGACGAGGAACTCAACCCCGCCGCGAATCCACTCGCGCGGATCCCGCTGGCTCAGCACTATCCGGATATCGATACGGCGTTTGCTCGCACATCCTGGGATGCCGATGCCACCTACGCTGCCTTTGTCTGCCGCCCTCTCGGGGGGCATCGGTATGCTGAGCTATGTGATCGCTTCGGGATCGGCGGGACCGGCCACAACCATCCGGCACAAGGGCATTTCCTGCTCTTCGGCCGGGGCGAAGTCCTGGCGGCGGACCCCGGGTACACCTACAAGAAAGAGACCCGGAACCACAACACCATCCTGGTCGACGGCAAAGGTCAGTACGGGGACGGAGAGATGTGGCCCAGGCCCCAGCCCGGGCGTGCCCACATCACCGCTTTCGCGCACAAAAACGACATGGTCGTGGTGACAGGCGACGCGACGAGCGCGTACCCTGCCGAACTGGGGCTGAGACGGTTCGAACGCACCCTCGTCGTCGCAGGTCCTGACCTGGCACTGGTTTACGACCGCCTTGGGGCTGACGCACCTCGAACCTTCAGCTGGCTCCTTCATCACTGGGGAGAGAGCACACCCGAGGGGAACGATCGTGTCCTCGCGGTAGGTGACGCTCGTTGCCGGCTCCATCCGCTGGGAACCGGGGAGCTCAGTGTCTCCGAGCAGACATACCGCCCGCAGTTCATCCACCCGACGCGAGACCTCACCCCGGAGAACGCTGACATTGCGCTGGTGCAATACGACACGGCTCCGCTGGAACAGGCGACTATCGCGATGGCCATCAGCATCGGCGACGCGACAGCTCCGCCAGAGCCACCTGTCTCAATTCCCTGCACGAACGGCGTGGCAATCGTACTGGACGATGCGCTGATCGCGATCCGGACAGGCCCGGGCCCAATGCAGATCGCCCCGACGTCAGGACCCGCTTTGACGAGTTCGGCTCGGGTCGTTGTCGCGACAAGGCGCTCAGGGCCCGCTCCCGCCGTTCTCGAAGTGGAGTGAACGTTTCCCAACGGAGGAACGAACTGATGACGGAGAAAACGCTGCGGCTGATGGCCGTTCCGGTGTGCGTCCTGCTGACCGCCATAGCCGCGGAGGGCGCGTGGTCGACCGTGCCGCTGGAGACCTGGACTCGCGCGCAGTCAATGGATACGTCAATCGGGCTGCACCCCACCCCCGCTGAATGGCTCGAGCAGGACGGACGACTGACCATCCGAGGCAAAGCCAACTGCTGGGACACGCGCCTGCTGCCTGGGGATCAGAGCCCGGATACGCGCGTCACCGTGGACTTCACCATCAACTCAAGCGCGAAGCAACCGCGTCGTCTCCCCCCCATAAGCACGTACCGCTGGGGCTACCACTACGCCGAGAACGTCTCCGGATGGGATGTCGGTCTCGTGTTGCGATACCGGGGCCCGTTGAACCACTACCGACTCAGCCTTTCAGGACACCGCAAGGAACTGGCGCTCTGGGACTCACTTGGCGAATTCCTGCAATTCGCCAAGTGCCCGGTCACGGTCGGAGCAGCTCACCGACTCGACGTCGTCAGCCGAGGGGCACACATCGTCGCCACACTTGATGGAGAAAAGGTCCTGGACTACTGGGACCGCAACTTGCCGCACACAGAAGGGCAGATGGGGCTTTCCGTCTGGCGCAGTGACGTCACCATAGACAGATACGCCGTGACCCCATTGTCCCCGGTCCCGCTCACGCCGCCGAAACACCAGCCGGACTTCCACTTCGAACAGGACGGCGAACACGCCATTCTCTTTGACGGGTTCGAGCCGATCGCGCGCTTTCACAAGGCCACTCGCGGCAATGTCGGCGCCCTCACCATCGGCAACATCAAACTCAAGCCGGGGAACCGGCCATCGTATTACACGTGGTACGGGCCTGCAATCACACCGGGCCCGGGCCATGGCGTGTTGCCCCTGGTTGGCGAGCTTCCCGATGCCCTCCGCGTCAGCCGGACAGGCGAGCAGCTGCACATGGCCTTTGACACCAACCGCCCGGACACAGCCAAAGCCGAACACCAGTGTGTCGTGCGCTTCGACGAGGTACGGGGGGTCTACCGATACGAGTACAAGACCCATCTCACCTTCACCTCCGAGGGACCGTTCAAGATAAACGCGTTCGAACTGATCGATCCGCTGACCCAAAACAACCGTCCGCCCGGCCCGGAAGTCACCTACCGCTGGAATGCGGCCGAGCACCGTTGGCACCTCTACCAGGCCCCGGACCTCAAATGGTATCGCTATCCTCTGATCGACCACTTGGCCCCATGTGCCAATCGGGAGACACGCTGGGGCAAATTCACGAATCTCCTCTATCCCGACTCCGGCGCATGTCCGACATTCGAGCTTGGTCTTGATTGGGAACGTGACCCGAAACGTCGTTTCGAGTTGGGCCTCTGCCACTGGGGTTACGACTTCCATCACCGCGAAACCGGCAACGGTGACCCCGTCCTCCCAGGTCACGAACGCCGTTTCAGCGTCACCATGACCGGCATGCCCATGTCCGAGGCCCGAAAGATATTTGCGGCCTCCACAGTCTCTCCGGAGGTGGCCGAGCATGCCGAGGCGTTCGCGGTGTTCAACCCGGCGGGAAGCACCTTTGCCGAGACATCCACTCGACCCGACCCCAAGTCGATGACGGTCTGGCGTGACGCCAAAGTGGATGCCGGAGTTGGGCGGAGAGATTCCCATTCGCTGCGCATCGACGGCCCCGGCAAGGGCTGGGTCCAGATCTATCAACATGCCATTGAGGCAAATGCAGAACGTTGGTGGGTACGTGGATGGTGCAGATCGAGAGGCGTCACCGGGCGAGGACTGCAGCTGAGAACGGCATACTCATACAGCGACAAGCCCGAACAGATCTTCTACATGGATGCCCGGGGTGACACTGAATGGACGCGGTTCTCCTTCATCACCGATGTCTTCAAGAAACGCGATTGCACGAACGTTGTGTTCGAGCTCGACGGAGCCGGCTGCGTCTGGCTTGACGACGTGGCGGTCTCAGCTCTGGCCCCCGACCAGACCCCGGACCAGACCCCGAGACCTGTCCCCACCGACCTCGTGACCCGAAACGACGTTCTCATCGACCTGCCGATGGATGCCGAAGCGACCAGAGGCGTCTATGACGTGAGTCACAACGGGCACCACCTCATGCTTGAGGGCAGCCCGCAGTGGCTGCAGGAGAACGGACGTGGTTTCCTGCGCTTTGACGGCGAGGAGGACGGGGCAACAATCCCGCTCAAGCCGCGCCTGTTACCGTTGGACTACAAAGCGCCCGTGGGTCAGATCAAGACGCTGTTCCCGTTGGAGTCCTTCTCGTATGAGTTCTGGGCCCGGCCGCAACTGTCGCCCACCGGGGCAACCATGTCCCTGCTGAACTTCCGCTGGAACGCACGACTTGAGTTCCGCCGCTTCAACGCAACCGATGGGACGTGCTTGCTGTACTATCAGAATGACCGACGACTGCCTGAGGATCGCTGGCACGGCACGGGCGAGGTCCGCATCGAGAAGCGCGTGCCCTGCAACACGTGGCTGCACATTGTCACGACGCACAAGGACGGCAAGGTCGTCCTGTACATCGACGGTGAACCTACAGGCGAAGCTGAGTACGACCCGGAAACGCCCGGCTTCGAGTTCTTCATGGTCGGGACCAAATACCACATCGGTTGGGCCTATGGTGGCGGCCGACGCTACCGGGGGGATATCGGCCCAATCCGACTCCATGCCGCCGCCCTTTCCCCATCGGGCGTGGCCGACGCCTTTCGCAACGGATGGCCGGTCGTCGAAGAGCAGAAGTAGCCCGGAATGGCGCTGAGATAGGCAGGGAAGACGGCACTCCGCTGCTCTACGCACCTCACGACAAACGCCGCCATGCTGGGGGCATAACCCGTTCGTGGTCAACGCTTACCCGGATGCCATCTCCCGGGCTTTCCGGATGGCCTCCTCCGGCGTGAACGGGCGGGAGATGAAATCCTGAACGGCTTCATTGGCGTACGGGGGTCTATGAGCGCCGATGTGGCCGTTGGCCAGGTCTCCCTCGCACTCGTCCACGAGTTTGGCCCTGAGTTCGACGACCCTATCCGGGTACGTGTCGGCCAGATCGTTCTCCTCGCGGTAATCGTCGGGCAGGAAGTAGAGCTGGCAGGTGTCGTTGACGCCGATGTGCCTCAGCTTCCAGCCGTCGTCCGTGACCAAAGCGCCGCCATGGGTGAACGATGCGTACACGATGTGGTCGTGCTTGCGCTGATGCTGCGGATCGCCACGCAGCGTGGGCAGGAGGGAGACACTGTCCTTCTCAGGGGGAACGGGCTGACTCAGGAGTTCTGCAAAGGTGGCGAAGAGGTCGTAGTTGGCAAACATGTGATCAGACACGCTCCCCGGAGCGCTGACACCCGGCCAGCGGACCAGATACGGAATACGGGGTCCACCTTCCCAGTTGGTCGTCTTGAGTCCCGACATGCCATCGTTGCCGTTGAACACATCGCCGCACAGTTCTGTGGTAAAACGCGTCGTGATGTTATTCAGTTTCTCGCCGGCTTTGGTCGTCTGGGGTGTGCCTGTCCGGCCCTCGCACGGGTAGTAGATGGTGTGTCCGTTGTCTGAGCTGAACAGGACGATTGTGTTGTCTGTGAGACCGAGGGCATCCAGCTCGTCCAGGATCCGCCCAACGCTCTGGTCAAGGCGAAGGACCATGCTGGCGTACTCCTGCTCGTATTCGGTCAGTTCAGGGTGTCCGGCAACCGCGGGATCGATGGCGGGAACATCGATCGGTCCGTGTGGCAGCTGCGATGGCAGGTAGAGGAAGAAGGGCTTGCTGCGGTTTTCGCGGAGAAACGCGACGGCCTTGTCATCAAAGAGGTCCTGGGAATAGGCCGCCTTACCCGTACGATCCCGCCGCAACGCGCGGTTCTCCGGAGTGTCACCGGTTGGGTTCTTCCCACAGTCCACCCGGGTGTTGCCGGGGATATCGACCTGCTCTCCGTTCTCGAACATATAGGCAGGATAGAAGCCATGACACATGCGATGGTCATAGTAACCGTAATGGTAGTCCCAGCCGTGACGGCGCATTCGCTCCGGCGTGGTGGCAAAGCCCCACTCAAGCTTGCCTACCTGGCCCGTGACGTAGCCCGTCCGCTGGAAGAGCTGGGGCAGGAAAACGTCGTCCTCGGCAGCTTGGATACCGGTGTTATTGATGACCTCGCGGATGTCGTCGTAGGCCATCTCGCCTGTGTGGATCATCTGGTAGATGCCGGCGGTGGTGAACGACCAACGCCCCGCATGGCAGTCGTGCCGCCCAAGCAGCAGGCTGGCCCGGGCCGGAGCGCAAAAGACACAGCCGTAGGACCGCGTGAAACGCACGCCTTCGGCCGCAATTCGGTCAATGTTGGGCGTTTGGAACCGCGTCTGCCCGTAGCACGACAGGAGGCCGCGGCCCAGGTCATCACCATAGATGTAGACTACGTTGGGGAGGGGAGGGTTGGCCATACTGTTACTTCCTCTTGATGCGAATCCGTTTGACGATGAGATGACCGCTTCCTCTGACCCCGACGGCCAGTGTCCACTTCTCTGATCCATCGGTGGCGAGCTCCTTGGTGAGCGTCCCTGTCTTGCCGACGTCGCCCTTCCAGGTGGCCAACTGCTTCTTGCGTCCGCCCGGCCCATCGCAGATGAAGTTGGCAAAGAAATCAGCCTTCCCCCTCAAGCCTTTGGACTCCCAGTCGATGGTGAGTTCGTAGGTTGTGTTGGCTGCGAAGCTGCCGGGAGGAACCGTCAGGGCTCGCGTCCAGGCCCTCGGTTTGGCTCCGGAGGCGTCCTCTTCGAGATCGGCCGCATCAATCAGGTGGCCGGTCGCCGCCTCGTCCTGAGGCTTGAGTATCCTATTGGCCGATGGAGCGTTCTTCTTCCGCTTGTCGGGGGCCTCAGGTGCGGGCTGGCCGTTGGGGTCGGTGATAAGATCCGGCCCATCCAGGACACGGTCACTGTATTGCTTGAGAGCTGCAACGAGATGGTTGATGAACCTCTTGGCGGTCTCAGCGTACTCCGGATGGTTGATGAAGTTGGTCAGTTCGTCGGGGTCCTTCTGCAGATCGAACAGCCAGGGGCGGTCGTTCCGGGAGAGGACAAGCTTGTAGCGATGGTTGACCGCAGCCACCCAGCGACTCCCCGCGTTGGTGAAGTACGTAATCCTGTCGTCACAGACCTGAGTGTCCGGCCCGAGGAAATCCGCCGCGGTATCGCTGCCATGGCATCCCGGCAGTTGCCCTGCGTAGCCCATCATGCTGAGAATGGTCGGGGCGAAGTCCGCGTTCGTGTAGGCGGTGTGGATGATCTTCCCTGGCCGGATCTTCCCGGGATAGCGGATCACGAACGGAATCCCGGCCGACGTCTCGTAGGGAAGTCCCTTGTTGTGCTTCTTGTGCTCTCCCATCAGGTCGCCGTGGTCGGAGGTGAAGACCACGATGGTGCTCTTCGCCAGGTCCTGACTCTTGAGGTAATCCAGGATCTTGCCGACATTGTCGTCGATGCACCGCACCGTGCCGAAATACTGGGCCATCTGTTTCTGGTTCAGGTTCCTCGCGACGTTCTTGCGTCCCAGGGTCACCCACTTCGGCATCGTCGCGTCATCCACATCCATGGTGCGGGGGTTCTCGAAGACCATTTTCTCGTACATGGTGTCATAGGGAGGACGAACGGTATTCGGCCCGTGTGGATCGGGGAGCGACAGGAGCACACAAAACGGCTTGCCCTTGTCCCGCTTGATGATCTCGATCGTGCGGTCGGTCAGGAAATCGGTGGCGAAGGACGTCTCATCTGCTCCGGCGACGTTGTAGCTGGGCTTGTCCTTGCCATCGCGAGCCTTCACGCGTGGACCATCCGGTGTGTCTTCCAGCTGCTTCCAGTGCCCACGGTTAAACATGTAGCGGTTGTCACTGAAGCCGAATTTCCGTTTGGGGGCGAACCCGGGTTTGGCCGTTCCATCGAGGTGCCATTTGCCCACGTAGGAGGTGGCGTAACCATTGCGTCTGAGAATCTCGGCGAACGTAACCACATCGTCATTGAGATGGAGGTTATTGGTGGGGGCCCCGGTCGCCTGCGGGTAGAGTCCGGAGATGAGCGATGCCCGTGAGGGCGTGCAAACCGGTGAAGCAGCGTAGTAGCTGGTGCACAGTGCCCCATCGCGGGCCAGCGAGTCGATGTGCGGCGTATCCACCTTCACACCTTTACCCCAGACAAAGGCTTGGTCCGCCGACAGCTGCTCACGGTAACAGCCGAGGGTACGGAAATTATGCTCGTCCGTGTGGATGATCACCAGGTTGGGCTTGGTGGGCTCGGCGGCGGCCAGAGAGGCGGGAGTTGCCGCCGCGATGCCGGTTGTCACGGCCAGTTGGGTGAAGGTTCGTCTGTCCATATGAGTTCTACTCCTTAACTCCGAGCTGTCTGCCGGCAGTCGGGGCGACACCGTTTCCCGGAAACTCCACGCGCCAGCACCGAACAGCACTAAGTTAAGGGCAAAAGAGGCCATGGCCTAATGGTGAATGGCGTTGACTTAAGCCGTGAGACGACCCCCACGGCGTTGGCTCCGCCCGTCTCGCAAGCTCGGCTGTGCCGTGGGTGAGCGAGATGGCATTGACGAATCCCAGGCCCTTCTTGTCATATCCAGAACCGGGAGCCCGTACCATGGAACATCTTGGCGTGCTGTGGGTGTCTGCTCTGATCGCCGTCTGTACCCTCATCATCCCAGCCGGGCACGCAGCCGGACAGGCAAAGCAAGTCGCTGACTTCGAGAAGACGTTTCAGGGCTCCGCGGTCAGCACAGGAGGTGGGGCGAAGTGTTCTGTCTCCACTGAGCTGACTTCCCGGGGAACGCGGTCACTCCGCATGGTTTTCGAGCGATACGAGGAAGGCGCCGCGCAATGGCCCAGTTGCGGCATTGAACTCCCAGCCCTCGAGGCGCCCCGCGACTGGCGGAACGCTGCAGAATTACTGATTGACCTCCACGTCGAAAGCGACGATGACGTGCTGGTCAAGATGGTGTTGACCTCAGAGCCGGACGGGCGCTGGGTCGGCCCCCGAAGCGTTGCACCCGGAAAATGGTCCACCATCAGGCTGCCTCTCTGGCTTGCAGCCGAGGGCGGTCTGCGTCTTGACGCCGTCCAGAGCGTGACACTCGTCCTCACCCGGCCACCCCATCCTGCCGTCATTCACATGGATAACCTGAGACTCCACACGTTTGAGCTCTCCGATCCCCGTTCCGTGGAGTGGTTCCTCACTTCACCTTCATTCCATCAGGGCTTCTTCCACACAAAGCCGGAGGATCACATCTCCGCACGATGGGAGTGTCGGACGACGGCTGAGGACGTCGGAGCGGGAACGGCCCGATTCTCCTTGGAGAGAGCGGATGGCACAGTGATTGACTCAAAGGAACTGACGGGTGAGGACCTCGCCGACGGCGGTGAGGTCTCGTTCACCAAACCTGAGATGGAAGACGACGAGTCGGTCACGCTGAAGATGGCGGCAATGCGGGGTGGCAAGGTGCTCTGGGAGAAAGCGTCTAAGGTGAAGCAGTATCCGCCGGGCGGTCGTGAAATCACACTGAGGGACGATGGAGTGACCCTCGTGGATGGGAAGCCGTTCTTCCCCTTCGGCATGTACTCGTCGCCCACCAGCCAGTTCGCCCTTCTCAAGAAGATGGGCTTCAATGCGGCGCACAGCTACGCGCCGGTCAACGATGCCTACATGAATGCCGCAGAAAAGGCGGGGTTGCTTGTCGTGCCGCGAATGAAAGGGAAGACGAAGCGCAGACAGCACATCTACCACGATCCCGAGCTGGAGCCCGCACCCGCCGTCGCCTACATCGACCGCCTGAAGGATTCCCCCGCGCTCCTCGGCTACTATCTATTCGATGAGCCCAACCCCGGTGACTGCCCCCGCGCCAAACTCCTGTCCCTGTGCGATCTGGTCCGCAAGGCGGATCCCTACCACCTTGCCGTCGGCTGCAACAACAGTTTCCAGACGTCCTACTACCGCGTTTCAGATGCCATGATGGTGGACAACTACCCGATACCCGGGCCAATGGCTGGGCTGATTCGCGATATGCGCGATGGTGCCGCAGCCCAGGCCGCGAGCTCAGGTCTCTGGTTCATCCCGCAAGCGTTCAACTACGAGACGCACTTCACGACGACGCTTGAGAAGCGTGCGCATGGCTTCCGCCGGCCTCCGACCTTCGATGAGATTCGCACGATGCCGTGGCTGGCTGTTGCGTTGGGTGCGCGTGGCCTCTTCTACTACAGTTTTCAGACCCAGGGATTCTATCTCCGCAACGCGTTCCCCTGGTTCTGGCGAGGGTTCGAACACCACGTCCACGAGACAGTCGTGTTGCTGCCGTGGCTGACCGAACGCACAGCGGATCCGGCCCCCACCTGTGCAAGCAATAGCGTTCATATTGTCGCGTGGAAACGCGGAACAGACTGGCTGGTGGTGGCTGCAAACGCCGGTCTGGACGGGGTCGACACCCAACTGGTCATTCCCAAGTTGGCCGATCGGCAACTGCATGTCATTTCGGAAGATCGGGACATCCGGGTCACGGATGGCCGCTTTCACGAGACCTTCGAACCGCTCGAAACTCACATCTACGTCACCTCGTTGGAGCCGAAAATGGCCGCCCTGCCCACGCTGTCAGCGGTCCGGGCTGAAGTGAAGCGGGTCGAGAGTGAGTTCTGGTCTGCCAATCCGTCAGTCTTCACGTATCGTGATGGTGCGCGCCTCCATGCGTCGTGGGGTTTCCCGGATCCCGAGAAAGCTGCCCGGAAAGTCTGGTACCGCATGATTGACGGCTACCCCGGCACCCAATGGGTCGTGGGGAACAAGTACTCGAAGGCCAGAATCGCGGGATGGTCGGGTAAGGACTTCCGGAGCCCCGGGCGCTGGGTCGAGGTGCGGGCGAGCAAGCAGACGGAGGTCAGTCGTGTCCGAGCGATTGTGACGCCCGGCGTGGCCTTCCAGATCCAGATTCAAGCTGATGGACAGTGGCGCACCCTACCGGCCGAGGCCGTGCCGGATGATCCGCCCTGTCACCATCATTACCCGTCCGCGACAACGACCGCTTGTTTCAGCCCCACCACCATTGACCGGTTCCGTGTCCTGTTTCCGGAACCGGGCCAGGAGAAGGAGGTCGTCTTCGAGCTGTCGGCCTGGAGGGAGTAGGACAGGTCCGAATGGCAGTAAGACTGGAGCCGGGGGCGGCGTGATTCAGCGCTGGAAGAACGCAACTCCAGCAAGGCCTACATTGCTGGGGCTGCCCCAGAAGTGGAACAAGCCATGGCCTTGAGCCCTGAAAGGGCATCTGCAACGTAGCCCAGGCCACCGGCCTGGGGAAGAAAGCAGCACATTCACGCGCGCTGGAAGTGCGCTTCAACTCATTGAACACCAATCTGTTGAAGTGCCCCGACAGGGCACATACCACTGCTTCGTCTATCCCCAGGGCCATTGCCCTGGGCTACGATGAATCGGCCCCGTTGGGGCGAAAAACAGCAGGCTGTGCCCATTTCTGGGACAGCCCCAACGCAACTCCAACAAGGCCTACGTTGCTGAATACAGACAGCGTGCGTCACTGCCCCGTGCAGGCGTTGAACGGTTCCTGTGTCTCCGGCACACCTGCCGCCCGAACACGGACCTCGCGGACGGCTATCCCCAGTTCGCGCCGGTCACGACTCTTACTCCCCGGGAGGGCGTTCGGGTGCCAGCCACGACAGCGCAGTTCAAGGACTGCGGAGTCCGCAGTTGAGGCAGGAATCGTCCCCTGAAGCTGTCGCGATCCCGCGACAGCAATCGGGACCAGGCAGGTGTCGCCCAGATACACGCCTGCCCCTTCCATCAACGCCTGCCCGGGCACGTGGACATCGAGGGCCACATGGTGGACAGTGCCTGGGATGAGCGGGATCGTGAGACGCGACGTTCCCTTGCTCCAGCGCTTCGTGCCGCCCCCTGCCCACTCCAACGCCTTCTCGCAGCCGTTCCAGCCCGACACGTAGCGATAGTCCCCTGGGCTCCCGATGTCGACCCGGAAGCAGCGCCGAGCATCATCGTCAGGCCAGCGGAACGGATCCGCCTGGTTGTTGCTGATAATGGCCCGACCACCGGCCTCATTCTCGACCCGCAAACCGGGGTCGGCCTGGTTCGCGGTGATGATGGCGGACGTGACCCCGGCGCCAATGCGAATGTTCAGCCCGGGTTTGGTGAACGTGTTAGCCTGGATGATTGCTTTGCCGCCTTCGATCCAGATCGCTCCCGCTTCCTCGTTCCAGTTGCGGATGTCGCACCCGATCATGCTGAAGGACCCGTTGACGGCCCGGCTATGCACCACGTGGTGAATCGGTCCCCAGAATGCGCAATTCATCAGGCTCACCTTCCCCTTTGATTTCTCCCCGATGTCCACGCAGACAGCATCGCTGCTGCCCCAACGGCCGACGAACTCTCCCTCGCTGATCAGAATGTGGCTGTTCTCTTCTACCTTGATCGGTGTCTGGCAACTGTCGGCGCTGGATGCCACCAGTTTTCCGCAGAAGACGCCATCGTCCGACCTGCCGAAGCGGTAGCCGATCCCGTACCCGAAACAGAAGCTCCCGGAGACCACCTGCCAGTCCGTCTTGGCGAAGTCAAAGGCCACCCCATTCAGGTTGATCCAGCGGCTGTAGGGATCGTCGGGCCGGTAGGGAACAGCGAAGGGCCAGAAATGGACATTCTCGATGCGGCCGATATCCATACAACGGTTGACGTAGATTCCCCGACGGCTGGGATAGCCGTACACGTTGCGGATCAGGAAGCGGCCCGTGCCGTCGAAGTTGATCCCCTCGTAGGAGTTCAGCAGGAGACAGTCAACCACGGCAACGTTGTCTTTGCGTCCCGCAGCGACCGTCGGCGGATAGGGCACCGGCGGCACGTCCTCTCGACGCCATTCCGGATAGGCGATGATAATCCCCTTCAATGTCGCGGTCGTGCCGGCCAGTTCAATGAAGGGCTGAGACTGAGGCTCGCCCCGGCCGGCATAGGCTAGAAGCACTGACCCGAGGAGACGTTGGGGATCCGTTCGATGGGCAGTAGGGGGCGCGTCGTACGTGCCTTTGAGGGTCACGCCTTCGCCGAGTTTGAGGGTCCCCGTGATGCGGAAACGCCCGCTCGGCACCAGGACCATTCCGCCACCCGGCTGCCCGACTCGGGCCAGCGCCTTCTGAAATGCAGCCGTGTTGTCAGTCACCCCGTCCCCGACGGCCCCGAAATCCGTGACGTCAACGGTGATCGCACAGAGGATCTGGGGCATCAGCGCCAGGACTGCCAGTGCGGTCCATTGGTGTCTCCATCGGCGGAGCGCCGCCCAAGGCGCCGGGTCCGCAGCTGTTTTGGGCACATGACCACCCTTCTCACCCGTAACCGGCCCATTATCCATCATCGGCTGTTCTCTCTGTTTGCTCGGGCTGTGCGGTAGGGATACTACGGCTCCACAATGCGATAGTCTTGCGCGGCGATAGTGAACCCCCGTGGGTCTTCCCAGGCGCTCCCGCCGAAGTTCACGACCACGCCCGGGCCGGAGGAGAAGCGGGTCTCTTGCACCAGGCGGTCAGGTGACAGGAAGCGATGGCTGGTCATTTCATCGAACCCGATCTTCTCATGCCAACCGCAGACATTGCGGTACGTCTGCAGGTAACGCCCCCTGACCTTCTCCCAGTCGGGCGTCCCAATGACGTTGCCTGCTTTGGGGTGCATGAAGATCAACGAAGACGTGCCGTAGAGGATGTTCATCAGGTCATGGCGGTCCCAAGAGTCCGGGGCACGGCCCGGATCCTGGTTCCAGCGCCGTGTGCAATAGACGGAATCGTGGTAGACGAGTTGGAACAGCGGGACTCGCCGGACGGGGTTCAGATCGTATCCGAGAAACAGCTCGGAATAGCCGGGGCTCTTCGTGAGGTAAGGCCCTGCCCAGTGAGTCGCATCGCCTTTCCCGTAGTAGGGGCCGCCATAGTCGATGAGCGTCCCGATTCCTTCGAAAACGTGGGTTGTCGCTGTTGCCCACCACTTCCCCCGTTCGGAACCGACCACGACGCCTTGGTCCGAGGCGGCCCGGAGTGCGGCGCTCAGCTGGCCGGC
Organism: Lentisphaerota bacterium; assembly: GCA_018676675.1. Classification (GTDB taxonomy): domain Bacteria; phylum Verrucomicrobiota; class Lentisphaeria; order Oligosphaerales; family JABHEG01; genus JABHEG01. Next base: position 23,750 of record JABHEG010000146.1, on the reverse strand, counting down.
GCCATCTCTACGCCGCGCAGGGTGTCCCGGGTGGTAGCACTCGTGGATCGCGCCGCCTGTCGTTGTGCAGTCGGTAAAGAAGTAATTGAGCCCGGCCTCACGGGCCTCGCGGCTCTTCCTACGGAGGACATCCGTGTGGGCTCCCGGGCACCGATCCAGGCGCCCTTTGGCATCCCAGGCGTTACCGATGTACGCCGGCTTCCCGTCGGCCGGAAGTACCGCGGCGTCCTTGAGCGCTGGGTCCCGGGCAATCCAGCGCCCCTGAATCCAGCTGTCATTGTGGTACGCCCCGACCAGGTAACCTGCCTCGACCGCGGCGGAGATAGCCTCCGGCTCGATTCCCTGCGTAGCGGGAGCGTCCCCGCCGCGGGGTTTGGCAACGATGGCCCGCCGTATGCCGGCGTCTTTCATGCACGTGATCAGGTCCGCGGTGAGCTCGCGCTGGTGCCACACATCGAGCGCGCCTCTGAGTCGAGCGACCGCGGGGTTCGCCCGGACCTTTTCATCCCAGGAGCGGAAGGCGCCCCGGGCTTGCTCGAAAGCCCGAAATGCCTTGGCCATGGCGACATACCCGCCTTCCGAGACGAAACGGAAGGTCACTCGACGTTGGTAGGCAAGAGCCCCCTTCGCTCCGATCCAGGTAACCTGTGGGAGCGTCCGCTGACCGTGCGGGGTGCGCACCCACTGGATTGAGAACATGCAGTCGAAGGGATCTTCGATTTGTGTCATCACGCCTTGTTGACCATCCGTGACGCCCCACCATGGCATGCTCAGTTTCTTGTGCAGCCACCAGAGCTTCCAGCGCTTCGGGTCGGCCTGTGGATCCGTTTCCCGCGTTGAGTAGATGACGCCTTCATCGATTGGCACGACGGCATCCGGCCCGGCCTGGTCGTTGTGGAAGGCGTAAGGGTAGGTCATGAGCATGACCCCCGGCCAGCTTGGCTTCCATGGCAGGGGGTCGTCCCGATTCAGCGTATCAACCGTGACGGTGAGGGCAGGTTCCTCGGGGACGAGCTCAAAGACGACGGTAAACGGGTGTTCACGCCAGAGCGCTTTCGCCAGGATCCGTGAGCCATCGATCGTGGCATCGGTAAACCGAATCAGGCTTCCCGGAGCGACCTTGTGAGTCTTGACTTGGCCCCAGTTTCGCCCTTGGGCCGACTGGATTGGGACATGCTGCCGCCACCGCGTTCCCGTGCGGAGATCGGTAGCGGCCAGCAGTCCCGACGGCACGTCCAGGCTTACCTCCAGATGCTGATTCCGGAGGCTCAGTGGCTTGGCTTCAGTCGGGGTTGCCTGCATCGATATGATAAGCCCCAGGCAGACGGCCACACCAAATGATTGCCGTGTCGCGAGTGCCATGGATGTCCTTTCCTGCTCTTGTTTCACGTCGTTACTGCGAGACCGCTGTGCTGCTCTCACGTCTACGGCCGCTTCTGATCGACAGCGATTGTACGCTTTGTGCCGTCCTGATACTCCAGTTCAAACGTGATGGTGCCGGGATTGGGGAACGAGATCTCGTTCCCGGCCTTGCCGTTGATGGCCACCTTCATCAGGTTCCGGTCGTTGAATCCCCAGCGCACGTTGGGGTTGGGGTACAGGAACGTGTATGCGTCTACCTTGGGACTGTAAGGCGGCGTGAGGGCAAACGTGGTGCCTTTGTTGTGGTAAAGCCCGGTGGGGAGATCGGGCAGGTACTCACACCCGCGCCCGGGTTTGCCCTTCGCGGCTATCTGCCGCTCCCGGATCGCTTGCTGAGGCGCACCGTCAACTCCTCCTCCCCCTGGCACAGCCTTCGCCTTGCCGCCCCGCCCCTTCTTGTGAGTGGGGCGGATGGGATCTCGATCGTCGGTTGGGAGATGCCCACGGTGCTCCTCGATCACCTTTCCGTAGGCCGGGGCCTTCGCCAGATTGGTCGCTTCCCATTCGTCGTTGGAGTGATCGTAGAGTTCCTCCGAACCATCCTGGTAGCGGATATAGCGCCAACGCTCTGAGCGAACGGCATGCTGCCCCTTGCCTCGGGTCGTGACGGCCACATGTGGCCACGGCGTGTCTGCATTCTCCAGCAACGGAACGATGCTTCGGCCGTCGATGTCAAGCTTCTTCGGGAGACCGCAGAGCTCTATGAGCGTGGGATAGAAGCACATGTAGTCGACCGGGCGCTTACAACGGGCGCCCGCCTTCGTCATCCCTGGGACCTGCCAGTACAGGGGCGCACGCGTGGCCTCTTCCCAGAGAGTCATCTTCCGATAGTGGAGCTTCTCGCCCAGATGCCACCCGTGGTCACCCCAGAGGAACACAATGGTGTTGTCGCGATACGGGCTCTTTTCGAGGCCCCGGAGCACCTCGCCGATGCAGTCGTCGGCGTAGCTGATATTGGCGAGGTAAGCGCGCGTTGCCCCTTCGATGAGTCCGTGCTTCTTAAGGATCTGGTAATCGCTTCTTGCGTTCAGACCGCCGGAAATGCCCTTGGCGACATCGGGGACATCATCCAGATCCGCCTCATCGATCCGTGTGTTCTTGATGGTGTCCAACGGGAACCGGTCGAAGTACTTCTGCGGCACGAACCACGGCATGTGCGGCCGGAAAATGCCACAGCCGATGAAGAACGGGCGATCGTGTTCCCGATTGAGTTCCTCAACGGCCCACTGTGCGGTCTGGAAGTCAGACGTCTCCTCCACTTCCAGGTCCAGCCCACCCCAGTCCATGTTGTTCAGGGCCCCCTTCACCTTTGGGCGCCCGTTGTTGAGCGTGTCCGCTGTCGCGCCGGGATGTCGATTCATGCTGTTGCCGGTCAGGCGGTGGTGTTTCTCCCATGAGCCGGTGTCCCCCCACAAGCCCTGAGCCGAGTGGAAGATTTTCCCCTTGGACGTGGTGTAGTAGCCAAACTGGTTGAAATACTGGGGGATTGTCTGGATGTCCTTGAGAACTGGCGAGGTACGGAACAGATGGCGGTTGCCGTAGACACCGGATCGCCCGGGGCGGTAGCCGGTCATGAGAGCGCTTCGGGAAGGGTTGCACACGGGAGCTGCACAGTACGCGTTCTCGAAGACCATGGCCTTTTCTGCGAATGCGTTCAGATTCGGCGTCGTGGTCTGAGGATGCCCGGCAAGCGGCCCAATCCAGTCATTCAGATCATCCACCGCGATCATGAGCACATTGGGGACCTGCCCCTGTCTGTAGATCTTCCCCGGGGTTGCTTGAAGAGTCGGGGCAAGGGCTACGGCAAGAGAGCCGCTCAAGAACTCGCGACGTGAAAGTGGTGCCATGGCGGCCTCCAGTGAAAGACAGCACGGATGGGATGCTTCCCCGACCATACTCTTGGCGTCAGGTTGATGCAACGGGAGGCGTTGACCGCGGACCTCCGCGGGTCCGTTTGACACCGCCCGGGCACAGAACTACCTTCCTTTAGGCGTATCGAACCAGACCAGACCAGGTCGGACTTTATGCGGGCCACATTTGGAGTGCAGGCATGGTCATCAACACCGTCACTGAAGCCAAAACCCAGCTCTCCGCGCTGCTTGATCGCGTTGCCAACGGTGAGGAGGTCATTCTCGGCCGGGCAGGCAAGCCGGTGGCCATTCTTACACCGTACCGCGAAGAGCATCGCCCCCGCCGCCCGGGACGGCTGCGTGGGAAGATCCACATTTCCGAAGATTTTGACGATCTGCCTGCGGAATTCGCATCGGCTTTCGGAGCTGATCTGTCATGAAACTACTCCTGGACACACATGTGTTGCTCTGGTGGCTCGCAGACGCGCCTCAGCTATCGCCTGTTGCGAGGGAGACCATTGCTGACCCGGACAATGTGGTATACGTGAGCACGGTGGGCGTCTGGGAGATCGTCATCAAGAGGGGCTTGGGGAAGCTGGATATTCCTGACGAGTGGGTGGAGTGCCTCACAGAGGAACCGTTCCAGCGCTTGCAGATCACCTGGGAGCACGCCCTGGAGGTCGGTCGTCTTCCGGATCTTCACCGTGATCCTTTTGACCGCTTACTTATCGCGCAAAGCCGGGTCGAGGATCTCGTCCTCGCTACGCACGACGAGATCGTTCCGCGGTATGATGTCAAGACACTGCGGGTATGACTGCGGGGGTCGGGCGCGGGCCCGTCAACGCCACGAACAGAGTTGTGAAAGACATGGGTATGGCCGATCGCCGGACGTTCCTGCAGTACACGGTCGCTGGGGTGGCGATTGCCAGCACCACCAACATTGTGCTCGGGGTAGGCAGAAACGAGGCAACTGACGTGAGCGGAACCGATTCCATTCAGGTGAACGTCGATGTGTTGGTGATCGGCGGGGGAACCGCGGGGACGATCGCGGCGATTCAGGCAGGCCGGCTCGGGGCCAAGACGCTCCTAGTCGAGCGGAACAGTCAGCTCGGGGGTGCGATGACGACGGGAGGGGTGGCTTTCCCTGGCCTCTTCGATGCCTGGGGGAAGCAGGTGATCGCCGGTATCGGCTGGGAACTCGTGCGTGAAAGCGTGGAACTCGACGGAGGGACCTTCCCGGATTTTAAAAAGGTACCCAAACGCCACTGGCAGAATCAAGTCTACACCAACCAGTTCCTCTACGTGTTGCTCGCCGAAGAGAAGTGTGAGCAAGCGGGGGTTCAGATCGCTTACTACGAGTTCCCGGAGGCCATCCGGAAGACTCTCGATGGCTGGCAGGTTGACTGCGTCGGCTTCGGTACCCGCCGCCGCGTGCTGTGCAAGCAGATCATCGACTGCACCGGAGGCGCGGAGGTCGTCGGCATGCTCAAGCTCCCCAGACTACGCGACAAGGAAACGCAACCCGGATCCATGCTCTTCAAGATCGGGTCAGGACACAAGCCCGGGACGGAGCAGATACACCGGCTTTACGTGCACGGCGCCGATTCCTCCAGCGCTGCGACAGTCACCGCTGCGAACCTGGCTGGTCGCCGCGACATCCTCAAGAAGGTGCGTGCATCGAAGAAGAAGCTGATGCATCTGCAGCCCGAAACTGCTTTCCGCGAGAGCTACCGGATCGTGGGTGAGACGATGGTGACCCACGAGGACTACACCTCCGGGCGTCGCTTCGACGACGCGATCTCCTACGCTTTCTACCCGGTCGATCTGCACACCAGGAGCGGAGTCAGGCCCAAGCCTCTTGCTCCGGACACTGTCCCGACCATTCCCTTGAGTGCACTCGTACCCAAAGACAGTCGCAACATCTTGGTGGCGGGGCGCAGTGTATCCAGTGACCGCTTGGCAAACTCAGCTCTGCGGGTCCAGGCGCCATGTATGGCCATGGGACAGGCCGCCGGTGTCGCCGCCGCACTGGCCGCTCAACAGCAGACCACCCCGCTGTCCGTTTCGTTGGAAGAGATCAAGCGCACGCTCCGCGCTCACAACGCAATCGTTCCGGGGTGATCCTGCGGTACGGCGGATTCCAGGGATGGGGGCGGGTCAAACAGTGCTACTGACTTTCTCTGGAGACGGTCGCGGCATGGCAGCCCTTCGACCAGGCTCAGGGCCTTGAGCAAGTCCCACAGCCGTGGGACGCGTCGAAACAGCCCTTCCCACTCTCGAGAAGCACACAATGTGGGAGGCGGTGCCACCCGGCGACTCTTCGGCCAGACACGCGGGGCAGAGAGAGTCAATAGCATTGGCGGGTCAGAGCTCCGCACCACGGACAAAGTCGATCAGGTTGAGGCAGCGGATGCCCTCGTAATCGTCACCAATGTGCTTGTCCAGGCTGATGACGAACTTCGGGTAGTTGTCTCGTATCGCCTGGAGAACCCCGAACTCGCGCTCGACCGTTGTGGGCGTGGCAAGACGGTATGCCACCTGCACGTAGACCTTCGTATTGGCCTTCTCCGCGATGAAGTCGATTTCGCGGTTACCGAGTCGACCAATGGATAGACGATAGCCTCGGCGCTTCAGTTCCAGACACACCACGTTCTCGAGAAGGCCTGAGATGTCAGGATCACGATAGCCAAGTACTGCGTGACGCAGGCCCAGGTCCTCCAGATAGTGTTTCTCGTACACCTCGAGGTGACGCTTCCCCCTCAGGTCATAGCGCCGCAGCTTGTGTGATATGAAGGCGTCGTCGAAGTAACTCAGGTAGTTCTGGACCGTCTGTACGCCCACAGATAGACGTTGGCTCTTCAGGTAGTCCGCCAGGGGCTTTGCCGCGATCAGATTCCCGACGTTGTCGAAGAGGAAACGTCCAATGGACTCAAGCAGTGTGACGTTGCGGACGGCTCTACGTTTGACGATGTCTTTCAAAAGGATCGTGCTGTAGACTGAACCCGTGTAGTCGAACACCATCTCATCGGCGAGTTCAAGATGATGAACGGCCGGCAGTCCACCGAATCGCAACCAGTTGCCGAATTCTGTCTCCGGGTCTCCACATTTGTCGCTACGGAACTCAAGGAACTCAGCGAAGCCCAGAGAGTGCAGAGGGAACTCCACATATCTGCCCGACAGGAGTGTGGCAATCTCAGACGAAAGGAGATGAGCGTTGGAGCCGGTCAGGAAGATGTCGGTGTGGCCGGATTTCGCGAGGGAAACGATGGCTCGCTCCCACTGGTCGATCTCCTGGACCTCATCTACCAAGAGGTATCGAGTGCCAGCCAGCCCTCGGAAATGCTCCTCCACAAAGCCGTGGAAGGAGCGGTAGTCCCGGAGTCCGTCAAACTCAAGGGACTCCATATCAACCAATAGCACATGCGCAGGACCCTCAGCCTTCAGTCGCAATTCGTCGTAAAGCTGTGACAGGAAACAGCTCTTGCCGACGCGGCGCATACCGGTGATGACTTTGATCACCGGTTTCCCGATGTAAGGCCGCATCCTCTCTAGATATTCAGTTCTTATATGCATGACAAATACTATTGTAGTCGCTACATTTCTTCTATACAGAAACTATGTGCCCGCCAGCAGCATATGTCAAGCATGGAGAAACCGACGAATCTTCCTCGCCCGGAGTCCTGGAACCACGGTTCGGCTGACAAGAAAAGACAAGTCTGCCTTGCCGACCAACGAATGAGGCGACCATGAAGACCCGCTCTATCTTGTGCGCAATTGCCATATCAGCCTTGCTGGCACCGGGAACCCACGCCGCCCCAGGCCCTGCATTCAGGGTCATCAACCCGGCAGAATCGCCCGAGCAGTTCCGCGGTGCGGAAGGGACAGCCGAGGCAAAGGTTGATGAAGGTGCTGTCGTATGGAATGTCCCCCCCGGCAAGACGTCGTTCTTCCCCCTATTCGTCGCGGATGCCGGACCCGATCTGGGCGACTTTGCTGGGTTGGCATTCTGGTGGCGGGTCAAAGGTGACGGCCTCAGAAGCATCACGATCAAGACGCGCTGCCCGAGCATGCACGAGGGACGACAGCTGGTCTTCCCCGTCTGGCGGAAGGGTAAGGCGGCTGTGCCGCGTGAGTGGACGCCGGCTCAGGTCAGCTTCGCGGCAAGAGGAGGGATTCAGGGCGATCCCAGCGACCTGCGCGTTATCGAGTTCCGAACACAGACGGATCGAGGGTCAAACGTGCGCCTGTTCGTGGACCATGTCGTTGCCCTTGCCGGGACGTTCCAGGTGCGTGTTGCGACGTCGCGTCAGGACGGAGACAACTGGCTTGCCCCAATCACGTTCAGCAACCCGGGGAACCATGACATTGTCGTGAACTACGGACTGGGAGCAGCAACCGGGAACCTGTTGACACTTGCCGCGGGGCAGTCGATTGAGAAACTGGTGCCCATTCCGATCGATAGGGAAGCCTTTGCCAGACTGCGGCCGTTGGCGAGCCTTGCCACCCCTCTCTGGGCCGAGCAGTACGGGGTCGAACTCACTCGGACGCGGCGCATGTTGCACGTCCTCAAACCGCTCCCGCTCCCACCCCACCCACGGCTCCTGGTCGACAGCGATCACGTCGTCAAGATCAAAGACCGTATCCGGAGCCACGCATGGGCCGATACGTACTGGAACAAGCTGAGGAAGAAGGCCGATCATGCCCTCGAACGTGCCATTGAGCTACCGACGAGAGGAGGGGTGGCGGCTCATCACTACGCGAACCCGAAAACCGGGGGCCACCTGAGAGCGGCGAAGAAGATCGGCCCGTGGGAGTGGGAACACATTGACCGGAAAACCGGGGCGGTCTTCCATGGTGATCCGGCATCGTTCCAAACTGACCTGGATGGAGTCAAGATCGGGTATGTCCATGCCGCGTGGGCGCGGGAAGCACGCGATCAGGCTTTCGTTCACCAGATCACGGGTGATGCACAGTACGCGTCCAGAGCCCGGGACATCCTCCTGGCCTACGCCGAGACATACCTCAGCTATCCCCGAACCCGGCACGGTGATCCCAAAACGCACGGAATAGGTCGCGCAACGGCAAACTACCTGACCGAGTCGACATGGGTGATCGACATGGCCCAGGCCACCGACATGATCTGGGGCCGCTTGTCGGAGTCCGAACGGCGTCGCCTTGCGGACAACGTGTTCTATCCGGCCCTGCGCGACAGTATCGATCCCGTGCGCTGTTATGTCCACAACATCCAGTGCTGGAAAAACTCCGCCCTCGGTCTGGTTGGTCTGCTCTACAACGATCCCGAACTCCTGAACAAGGCATTGCATGACCAGGCCGAGGGCTACTGGCAGCAACTCAAGGAGGGGATCCTGCCCGGTGGTGTTTGGTACGAGGGCTCGTGGGGATACCACTTCTACACGATGTCCGCTTTGGTGCCACTCACCGAGGCCTGCCGGCACTGCGGCATCGATCTGTATGTCCCGACGCTCAAGAGTCTCTACCAGGCGCCCCTGGATTTTGCCATGCCCGATCTGCGACTACCCAACTTCAACGATGCTGGGCTCATCGACCTGACCAGATCAAGCGCGCGTTACGAACTCGCGGCGGCCCGGTGGGACGAGCCTGCCTTCCACGCCATGCTCTCCTACGGCAAACGCGCCACCCGCGACGCTCTGCTGCACGGCATCCCCGCGGCCGGGGGGGAGCCGAATGTGTCGGCCAGGAGCGTGAATCACAAAGACGCCGGCTACGCAGTCCTGGCCAAAGGGGAAGGCGAGAACACAACGTGGCTATGCCTCAAGTACAGCCCGTCTGCCGGCTACCATGACCATCCCGACCGGCTCGGCTTCATCCTCTACGCGCGCGGCAAGATTGTCTCACCCGATCCGGGAAGCCTCTCCTACGGCTTGGACCTGCAGCGGGATTGGTACAAGACAACACTCTCCCACAGCACCTTGATGGTCGACGAGACGTCACAAGAGCGTCGCCCGGCCAAATGCCTCGCGTTCGGGACGGAGGGCGACATCGACTACGCCATGCTTGACGATGGAGAAGCCATCCCAGATGTTCGCTTCGTGCGGACGGCTGCACTTCTCGACCAAAACCTCGTCGTGTTCGTGGACCAGATCGTGAGTGACCGCGAACGCCGACTGGACCTCGCTTACCACCAGTCCGGCACGTGGACCCAGCTCCCCCCGGGCCGGCCCTGGACCCCGCCCAACAATCCTGTATACAGAACGCTCAGAACGCCGACCGCCCACGATGGAGAGGGCGGGATAACGGCCGGGACCTGTATCGACGAGGACTGGAACGTGACGTTCACCTGTGCAGGCGGAGCGCCGACCGAGGTCATTACCGCCACCGGTCCGGGGATAGGTGGAGCCCACGCCCAAGTCCCGTGTCTTGTCCTGAGACGACGCGCAAAGGCAACCGCACTGGCCTGGGCAATCGCCTTGGACGGACAGACACCCACGCTTGAGTGGGTCGACGACGCCTCCGGCAAACCCAGGTGGCAAGTCGCTCGACTTCGCGTCAGCACGCCGGGTCGAACGCCTGTGCTACTCAACGTCAAACCGGACCATGGGCTCAAGCCGTTCAGCATTGAGCGCTGAGGAGCTCTCTTCGGTTAGAGGCTTCCCAGGTGGCGAAGGAAACGAGGCTGATTCATGCATATTGATTGCAAGTGCATGAATCGTGTGCTATCGTCAGAGCGTACCGGGTGAGTGCGAGCGATTCAGGGAGCCATCAATGGCCACACTGCAAGTCAGATCAATGGACGACCAACTCTATCGAGCTCTCGGTGCTCGAGCTGCGATGGACAACCGTTCAATCAGCCAGGAAGTCATCGCGATCATCAAAGACTACCTTTCGCGACCTGCGAGCCAGCACCAGACGACGACGGAACAGTTCCTCCAGCTCTGTGGCTCCTGGCAGGATGATAGGGCCGAAGACGAGATAGCGGCGGACATTCGGGACGCGCGCACATCGAGCCCCGGGCGCTTCCGAGAGCCTTTCTGATGTACCTTCTTGATACTGACACGATTATCTACTCCCTCAAAGGGAACGCGCACGTGGTGCGCAACTTTGCCTCCCATGCGGACGCCCCCAAGGCGATCAGCGTGGTCACTTTTGGGGAGCTGATTTTTGGAGCCCGGAGGTCTCAGCGCGTTCACGAGAATCTGGCCAAGGTGTACCGAATTCGGGAGATGTTCCCGATCATTGACGTCACGCCGGCAATCATGGAGTTTTTCGGGGAGGCGAAGGCAGCATTGCAGGGGCAGGGAATCTCCGTCGCCGATCTGGATCTCATGATCGGGGCCACGGCCTTGGTTCTGGACTACAGCGTTGTCACCAACAACGTGCGGCACTTCAGCAGGATACCGGGCCTGAGACTAACCAATTGGGCCGAGTGAGTGGGAACCGTGGGCAGCCGACCAGCCAAGGCGAACGCCTGGCCGACTCTCCTCTCGGCAATCCTTACCTACACTGGACGAATCGACAGTCGCTACCGAAAGGGAGAACGATGTCAGACCACGATTTCACACTTTCGAGACGAGTTTTCCTGGGCGGCGCCGCTGCATTGGGTGCATCGGCCATGCTTCCGAGCGTTGCTCAAGAAGCCCCGGAAAAGCCGAACTCCATGTTCAACGGCGTTCAGATCGGCTGTATCACGTACAGCTTTCGTTCGCTGCCCGGGAAGAGTGCCGAGGATCTGCTCGGTTACATCACCCGATGCGGCATCAGTTCCGTTGAGCTGATGGGTGGCCCGGCCGAAGGCTTTGCCCGGGCCTACGACAAGAAGAACCCCGGTGGCGACCCCATGGATGGCTTCAAGGCCCTGCGCAGACTCTATAGCGACGCCGGCGTCGCCATCCACATCGTCAAGTTCGGCAGCATCGGCAACCCCAAGATGCCTGAGGAGAAAATCGAGCGCTACTTCAACGTCGCGAAGGCACTGGGCGCCAAGGGCATCACCCGAGAGATCTCCGAGCCTGCCGCCAAACGGCTCGGCCCAATCGCCGACAAGCACGAGATCATGATCGGCTTCCACAACCACATGCAGCTGACACCCACGACCTACGACGGCGACATCCTCTCCTACGGCAAGTATCTCGGCATCAATCTGGATATCGGACACTACGTCGCCGGCACAAATCAGGACCCCATCGCCCTGATCGAGAAGCACCATGAGCGGATTCTCAGCCTCCACCTCAAAGACCGCAAGCTGAACAAGGGCCCGAACATGCCATTCGGCCAAGGCGAGACCCCCATCGCCGGCGTCCTGCAGTTCATGGCCAAGAACAAGCTGACGTTCCCCGCGGACGTTGAGCTGGAATACAGAGTGCCCAAGGAATCCGGAGCCGTCGAGGAGATCAGCAAGTGCGTCCAGTTCTGTAAGGACGCCCTGGTGGGGTAGTGGAAAGCGGGTGCCGCTGGCGGAGAGGAGCGCGCCAGTGACGTCGCGAGATATAGCGTGCGGCTGCTCGGTGCCTAAACAGAGCCGCGACTTTCGGGAGCGGTTTCCGGTGGCGACATCACGCAGCGACCGCTTCCGTCAGTCGCGGCTCTGACGGTCAGCCCGAACGGCGATGATTGAGATGCGCCCTGTCCGGGCGAGACCGAGCCAGTCGTCCAGGTACATCGAGGAGCTGTTTCTACGGGGAGAACACGATGCGTCAGTTGCTTTTGGTTGGACCCGCACTTGCCTTAGCCGCCGTCACGCCCACGACCGCTGCCGAACAGCATTCTCTCACGCTGATCCGCGACAGCAAGCCCCTGGCGGCCATCGTGATCGCTGACGACGCGACTCGCCCGGCCCAGCTGGCAGCTCACGAACTCCAGCACCATCTCCGGCTCGTGACCCGTGCGACGCTGCCGATCGTCACCGATGCAGCCACGATGCCCGGGATCCGCATTCTGGTTGGGGAGAGCAGCGCAACACGATCTCTTGGTCTCGACAACGCGAGCTTTGACCACCAGGAATACCTCATCCGATTCCTGCCCGAGACCATTGTCCTCATGGGACGAGATGAGGACGATCGCGGGCGGGTGGATTACGACTACCTGACCAACGCCAACGCCGTGAGTACATGGCCTGGTCTGTACGATGAACAGGGCACGATGTATGCGGCGTACGACTTCCTGGAGGCGTTCTGCGGTGTCCGCTGGATCAACCCAACTGATTTCGGAACGTTCCTCCGCGGCACGAAAACACTTACGGTGACCGGTGCCGAAGTCCGGCGTCAACCTGTGATGCCGTTCCGTGGCGGGGGAGCCGCCTGGGATGGGGCCCGCTACCAGTACGGCGGGGGGCTCTGGAGGAAGGGCACACCTGAAGCCGCCGACTACATGGCCGCCGCCTATCCGCGCCTGACCGCCATCTACACCAATGAGCGGGCGTTCACCGCTGCACTTCGCACGCAGAACCGGCTCTTCCAACACCGCATGAAAGCAGGTGGCGACCAACGCCAGTGCAATCACTCGTTCTACACCCTGTACGAGCGCTTCTGGCACACAGGCCACAAGAACTTCGAAGAGCACCACCCCGAGTATTTTGCCCATGGCTACGGGGGGGAAGAGCCGCCGCAGCTCTGCTACAGCAACCCAGCCACCGTCGCCCAAGTCGTGACGGACATCCGCGACTACTTCGACAACGGCGGATTCCGTAAGCGATGGCGCACCGTCGGCTCTTTGGGATATCTCTGGGGGAAGAGCTTCTTTGCCCTTGAACCTATGGACAACTCCGCGTTCTGCCGGTGCGACACCTGCACGCCTCAGTTCGAACTGGAACGCGAGCGCCCGAGCCAACACAGCACGTACTGGTTCCGTTTCGTGAATGCGGTGGCACGGGAGATCAAGGCTTCCCACCCGGACAAAGCGGTGTCGACCCTTGCCTACATGACCCACGAGGGATTGCCGACAGATCTGCGGGTAGAGGACAACGTCGCGGTCCACTTCTGCATCTCAGCCCAGCGTAACTGCGCGACGGCTCCGAAACACCTCAAGCAGCAGTTCGCTCGCCTGCAGGAGTGGAAGGACAGGCAGCCCCACGTTCCCCTTTACATCTGGCATTACCACTGTTTCCCAAAAGAGATCGCCAACAACGGCAAGTTCTACTGTTTCCCCGGTTTCTTCGCGCGGGAACTCAAGAAGCAGTTCGACTACTACCGGTCGATCAACGTGCAGGGGATCTTCCACTGCGGGTTCGATGGCGAGGTGGAGAACTACGTCAGCTACAAACTGATGGATGATCCTAGCCGTGATGTCGAGGTCTTGCTCAAGACCTACTTTTCCGCCTACGGCTCGGCCGGCAAGCCCATGGCTGACTGGTACAAACTCGCGGAGAGTCGTTACTGCGATCCGGCGCTGATTCCTCCCGCTCCAAGCGGAGAGCCCTACAACGGGCACCAGACCGTGCGGATTGCCTGGGAACACCTGGGTGACGCCAAGACAATGTCTGCTCTCGGGCGCTCAATGGATGCGGCAAAGAAGAAGGGCCGCGGGCAGGGGGCGCGCTTGGTCGACCTGTGGGATAAGGGCGTGTGGCGTTACATGCAGACGGGACGTGAGACGTTCGTAGAGAGGATGAAGGCGCCGATTCCGTCGGTGGTTGCCACGCGTGTGCCGTCAGCGGGGGGCGACCCGACCAAGGTCGAGTGGAACAAGGGTGGGAGCTTGGGAAGCACGTGGTACTTACGCGGTGGCGACGCGGCGTCCCGACGGACGTTCGGTGGACGTGTCTGTCACGACGGGGAGCACTTCTACCTCGAGCTCGTGGAGGAGAATGTCACGGAGGATCAGCTTGAGGTCTCTGCTCAGATCTTCTGCTTCGATTGCTGGGAGCCACTTTTTGCCCGACAACGCGCGCAGCCCTTCCGGCAATACGCCGTGGGCCCCACCGGTATGACAGTGGCTCTGTCGCATGGCGAGGTGAACTGGCGGCAGAACGTCAAGATGGCCGAGACCGGCTTCCGGGCGGCGACAGACACAGGTGGGAGCCGCTGGGTGACCCGGATGAGCTGGCCTCTGGTATCCCTGGTGGACCAACCGGTCAAACCGGGCGAGACCATCTACATGAACGTGCTTCGCACCAGTAATCCCGCCCTGGCCCAGGAGCCGCGTTACGGCATTGATACGTGGGTCAGCTACTGCACCGTGCGAGAAGTGGACCGTCTCGGGGAAGTGAAACTGGCCAAATAGGCAACGCGACTCCGCAGAGCCTACGTCGCTCACTACGAACGCGTTCAGTTGAGCGTCACCATCAGTTGCGCGACGATCTGGGCCGCGAACGTCGCATGGGCTCTGGCATTCGGGTGCAGTCCGCCCCAGTAGCCCTTTTTGACCCGCAGAGCCCGGGCTGTGCCAGGCCCCAAGTCGATGACTAAAATGCGCTGGTCATCCGGGTGCGCTGCCTGGTAGTCCCGGACAGTCCTATGGATCTCCGCGGCTTTGTACTGCCCGAACGGAATGACGAAAACGATGTGAGCGGCTGGAGCAGCGTCGCGCAACGCCATGAGGCACTGTTCCATGCTGGCGACGACATCACTTGCGTTCGATCTGTGCAGCACATCGTTTGTGCCGTAATTGATCAGGATCACGCCGGGCTCCTGGTCGGTTCCGCCATAGGCGCTGATGCGGCTCTGAGCGTCCAGCAGGGAGTGGTTGGCATCGATCTTGTTCCAGCGGCTTGCCGCCTCATCGTAGACGCCACCTGTGCCGTCGACAGATCCGGTCACCACGTAATACCCGGGCACATCCCCTGGCGGACGATCGCCTCGGTTCAGCCAGCCGCTCCAGCCGCAAGCGCTTATGGTGTACTCGTAGCCCTGTGTCACCAAGGCCTGTCCGACGAGGTGTGAGTAGCCTTCGAGTTCGTAGGCACCGCAACCTTCCGTGATGCTGTCGCCAACGATCAATGCCCACTTCGGGCGCGCGGCGGCGGCGATGGGCTTGCTGCCTTCCGCGACTTTCAGCCCCGTGATGCGCACGACGTTCAGGCCGCTTACACCTGGCATGCCCCAACGCTTGACTTGGGTGCTCTTCTTCAGGTACACCGTCAGCACATGCGTGTTCGTGCCCTTCACTTCGGGGATAGGGATCTCGGCGGCACAGGGGAAATTGCCGGCCCAGACGCCATCCAGATTGCAGGCGAGGATCGGGGGCTTGAAGGTTCCGTCGTAGGTGGATGTATCAAGCAGCAGCGTTGGGGCAGCGCTCTTGGCTGTCGACTCCCAGGTAATCCGGGCATAAGCCCCCGGATTCCACGTCTGCCGATAGCGTTCGCCCCCACGCCCACTATCTCCCACCCAGTTCCCAGGCGAGAACACAACCGCAGGTGAGTCCACAGGTATCGTCACCTCGGCTGCCCGCAGCAGGCAGGCAGACTGGAGAACTGCGGCGACAACAACAACTCGACTAATGGCCATTCTCTGCATGATCACTCCTGCAATTCCAGCACCCGCCCGACACCGTCCGGGAACGCTTTCCGTCGGCACTGCCCGGAAGCCGGTCTTCCCTAACGGACCGGGATCTCCTCCAGCGAGACATCATCGACGTAGATGTCGTATCCGGTGCCCTTCGCGAACGGGCGGCAGATCTCAATGTTCATATCCATCGATTCCTCGAACGCCGGGAACTCGACCACGGTGCGGGTCCAGGTGTTGGGCGCGCCTTGGGCAAGGGGATTGGAGTTGGCAGGTCGCCAAGCGCGTCCGTTGTAGGCGACCCAACCGCCTCCCTTTTTGACGCGCTTGACAGCATACTGAATGATCCCCACCCGTGATTTCCACCAAAAAGTGAGCCGGTAGCGTTTCTCAGGCTCATTCTTGAAGCTGGTCCAGAGCGCCGCGATGGACCCCTCGTCATCGACGTGGCAGCGAGCCGATGCCGTGCCGGAGTGGGTCTCGGTGGATTCTCTGGTCACGGGTTTGGGTTTGCCCTTGCGGGCATGGATTCGCCAGCCGGCGGGGAGCCCCCCTTCGGTCCATTCCTCGAGCGATCCATTGACCAGAAGGTTCTCAGATAGCGGTTCAGCGGAGGCCGTGGGAGCGGTGTCCACAGCTGCAGACGTCGTCGGGGTTGCGGACTCCGCCGTCGGGACCAATCGCGCGAGGACCGGATTCCCCCAGACCGCATGGTTTGCGTAGTTCGCAGTCGATCCGGGCTTGCCTTTCGAGACGAACTCCAGCGTTCCCCCCTCCGCGACAGGAATGACCACATCCTGAGCCAGCGAACCGTCCAGCAGTTCCCCGCTCGAAAACGCGTCCTTGCCATTCCACCGAATCGTCAGATTCAGTTTGGCTCCGGACGGGTGGGAGGAAAGGCTGGCGTGCAGTCCCGCCGTGCAGCGGAATTCGTTGAACACCCCCGCCGGAACCATGTAGCTGAAGCGACAGCACCCCGTGCCGATGCCTTTTGCCAGGACCACCTTCTGCTTCCCGCCGTCCCTCGTTGTCCACACTTCCAGGGGAACAGGTTCGCGTTTCGCGTTGACACAGCAACCGTAGGCCAGGGGGCTGAAGCGGTAGGGATGGTTGATGTAGGTAGGGGCGGCGATTGGAACTAAGGACGTCAGATCCAGTGTCTCGATGGTTGCCACTTCGCCAGGTTCATACCGGTCAGTCGTCAGGGCGAAGCACGTGTAGAACAGGTCCGCCACGAGTTGCGCATCGGCGACTGCCGGAGGCACAGTGGCCTTGATCGCCGCTTCTTTGTCACCGGCATACACATGCCGAAGCATGGCCGGAAGCGCTTTGCGTGCTCCACGGCGCAACTGGCAGGTCCGTTGGTAGAGGCGGAAGGCCACTTCTCGCGGATGCGTGCCAAGGAGCTTCGGCCGGTAGTCGCCAAGCGAGACTTTGAAGCGTGCGTCGTCGTCCAGGCTGATGATGGACTGGGGGGCACGATTCCAGCTCTGGTCCTCCGGAGTGAAGAGCTCATCGAGAACGGCCCAGGGGAACCCGTTAATCCCCTCCAGTGAATGACACTGAGGCTGGCCCGCATCCTCAAGGGCATGAGCAAGCGCCCCCGCGAACTTCGCAGCATCCACATAACGTTCCTCACGCATGGCGGCGAGGATCTGGCGCACATACTGCTCAGCGCCGTCGTTGAAAAACGCGAAATCCTGCCGATTGTCACGCGGAAAATAGTGGAACAGGCGTCCGCCAATGACCACCAGGTAGGGCTTGACGTCGGGATTCGCCAGCCCCATATCCGGGAAGAGGCAGTATGTTCGGAAATCGTCGTAGGAATCTCGCCAAAGCTCCCGTTGCCAGGCCGGCAACGTGTCCAGGGCCGCCCGGGTGATCTTCCAGTGTCCCAGGCTCCAGGCCAGGCAGGATGGACTGATGCTGACCAGCAGAAGGATGCACAACAGCGCGGTTCGTTTCGGCCAGGCCGAGGGCGACAACGTGCGGAGGTCTTTCCTCGCTGAGTGTTCTTCGTCTCTCGCCGACATATCCATCGTGACTGTGGCCCCCGTTGTGGCTATCTGAAACATCCGTAACGGCAACGGGGGAGTGTACTGCCCCCCCAAATGCTATTCCAAGGTATCGTCTGGGTTTCTTCCCGCTCGCTGTGGCAATCTGTTTGTAGTAAGGCTCGTAGCGGAGCGGAGTGCCGTTCTTCTGTCCTGTGGGGATCAACTCGCATGCCAACGCGACTCCGCAAGGCCTACGTCGCTCACTACAAACGGCCGGCCGACATCCACACAGTCCATCTGGGGGCGTTCCCGGCACGCCTGAACAACTGACACCTGCGCAGCTGGACTTCTCGTCCGGGCACTGGCCTGGAGTTTTCCGAGTTGCATCACGAATCGGTCGACCCTATCCTTAGGACGGTCGTCAACAGCCCATCTGTCATCGGTTGGGAATACCATGGATATCGGTTCTGCAAAACTCGTTACGGGGTCTCTTGCTGTGGTCGCACTGTCAGGAACACTTCTGTCAGACATGTCTGTTCGGGCTCAAGAAGCCGACATAAGCAGGGAAGGAAAACGCGCAATGACGCAGTACGTGTCAGAGACCGACCCCAGCATCCTGAGCATGAACGCGGTGCTCGAGCTCTACAAGCTGAGCGGCTGGAAGCTCCTTGACGTCCGGCGCATCTGGGCGAACGGGAACTGGCCCAATGGCGACCCCGAGACGAGGCACAATGCCTTCACCGATCTCACCAGGTTCAAGGGCTGCTGGTACTGCGTCTTTCGAGTGGGAGAGGATCACGCCGTTACCGGTTCCCTCGGCGGACTACGCGTCGTGAGATCAAAGGACGGGAAGAGGTGGACGTCCGTCTTCTTCTATCAGCCTGAAGAGAAAAGCGTGGATGTTCGAGATTCAAAGCTGGCGGTGACCCAGGACAGTCAACTGGTGTTGCTTGCCTATGAGAGCTACCGATTCGAACCGGCAAAATCAGCGTTCAGGGATCGCTGGTTCAAGGAGGGCGAGGAATCCGACGGAACAATAGGCAGATCAATGACCTGGCTGTCCTCGGACGGCCAGGAGTGGCAGGGCCCCAATGTCAGCACTGTTGCCGGGAACACCTGGCTCTGGAGCTGTGCCTGGCATAAGGGCGCAGGCTATGCCGTCGCGCATTCCGGGAAGCACGGACGAAAGGGCGCCATCTACCGCACAGACGATGGCAAGGAATGGGAACTGCTGGCGGCAGATATATTCCCCAAAGATACCGAGGGGAAGCACCAGGGAAATGAGGCGTCCATTTTCATAGACGCTGATGACAGCGCCTGGGTCTACTTGCGCAACGCACCCCGCGTCAATAGACAACTGTCCAACATCGGGTTCTCCAGGCCGCCATACACGGAGTGGGACTGGTCCAGGCAGACCGCGGTCAATCTCGGCGGACCGAAAATGGCCCGCCTGTCAGACGGACGTATTGTCGTTGCGGGTCGGTTCGGAGGCCGGCATGGAGGCGGGGGTTACGGAGACTCAGTCACGGCCCTCTACGAGCTGGACATAGACAATAGTATACTACATAGAATCGCGGATCTGCCTTCACAGGGGGACAACGCCTATCCGGGAATCGTCGAGGTGAATGGCGAGCTCTGGATAAGCTACTACTCGTGCCACGAGGACCCCAACCCCGAGAGTCGGCGCGCACACCTGCAGAGATCATGCATCTATCTTGCCCGCATCCGAATTGGCGGGCCACGATACCACTACACGGACAAGTACTCCCTGAGGCCCGAACCGCCGGACGCGAAAAGATAGAAGTCATCTCGAAGACATCCTGGATACAGTCACTGGTTAATCGTATTGCAGAAGCTGTAGGAGACCCATCATGGCCAAGTTTGTCAACGTTGCCGGAGTGCAGTTCGCTACGAGCACGAGCGGGGGCGCCCCCGACGCCGGGAAGGTCATCTGCCGCGAGATGGAGGCCAAGCTGAACTCCCTGAAAGGCTACGGTCTGGACTTAGTCGTGACCTGCGAACTGGCGATCCTGGCCCAGACCCTGGAAACGGCCGAAGAGATTGCGAACCCGGGGCCGTTGTTGCAGACGTATGCGCGTTTCGCAGCGGCAGAGAAGTGCCATGTGGCCGGCGCATCGCGTGTCCGCGAAGGTGACGACGTGTACAACTCGATCGTCTACTTCGGGCCCGACGGCGACATTCTGGGTGTGTACCACAAGGTCAACCTCACCTACACCGCGATTGGGAAAGGCGAACGTTCAGGCACGAAAGCCGTGGTCATAGATACAGCGATCGGGCGTCTGGGCGGAGTGATCTGCTTTGATCTGAACTTCGAGGAACTACGGCAGCAGTACCGAGCCCTGAAGCCTGACATCCTGACCTTCGCCAGCGCTTACCACGGCGGCCTCATGCAGCAGATGTGGGCCTACGACTGCCGCGCGTTCTTCGTCTCTGCACTGCAGTTCATGGGCTGTGGCGTACTGGACCCCTTTGGCCGGGAACTGAAGGTAACCGACTGCTACACAAACGTCGCCCGAGCGACCATCAACCTGGACCGCGTGATGGTGCATCTGGACAAGAATCGGACGAAGTTCGCCGAGATCGAGAAGAAGTACCTGGGTGAGATCATCATCGACACACCCGCCAACGTCGGTTCGGCACTGATCTACAGCATGACGGATGAACGCACCGCCATGGACGTCGTCGCCGAGTTCGAGCTGGAACTACTGGACGACTACCTGGCCGCAAGCCTGGCCGCAAACGCGGCAAACCGCTGAGCGGCAGGCGGCCGAGGCAATCAGCCCTCCCCATCCTGCAACTCCACCCTCGTATAGGGGCACGAGATGTAGGTCGGGTACGCTTTGTCCCAGCTACCTGGCCAACGGGGCCGTTGCGGGAGGAATACCCATGACTTTCAGGACCTCCAGCATGGCATCGAGATTGTCTGTGAGGGGATACTGGACGCCCGCTTCGATGAGTTTACGAAACATCACGGGATCTGAGGTGCCGTAGTAGTTGATCGTGACTCCGTGGCGCCGCAGTTTGTCGCAAACACGGGGCGTACAATCGCTCCAGCCTTTGAGCTGAAGGTACTGGGCCCTCATCGCGATGGTCTGGTCCGGATACGCTGAATCGGCGCCTCTCTGCCCTGACATGTTGCAGATGCGTATCCGGGGATCGACCTTGCGCGCTGCCGCCGCATCCCCGCGTCCACAGGCCAGAAAACACTGGTCCAGCCTCTCCATGGCAACGATCTCTCGGGTTGCTGCGCCGCCAATCCCTCCTTTGAGATGGCAGTTCACCTGGATCCATTGGGGAATCGCTTCGAGGGCCTCCCTGAATGTCGGGATCTTCCCGCCTTTCCATTTCTCGCCCTTCCATGCACCGGCATCCAACTTGCGCAACTCCGCAAACGTGTAGTCGCCCGGCTTGCCGGTGCCGTTAGTGGTGCGGTCGAGGGTCAGGTCATGCAGAAGAACCAGTTGCCCGTCACGGCTCGACGTGAGGTCGATCTCGATCTGATGGGCCCCCTTGGCCACGGCTGACGCGATGGCCGCCAGCGTATTCTCAGGCGCAACACGGTTGTCCCCGCGATGGGCACACACACCAACAGCTTCGGGCAACTCATGCCACGCATTGTAGCAGAAGGTCCGCAACGGAGCATCGTTCTCGAGCAGGAGCAATGTCCAGACCCCCGTTTCCGCTCCCCTGTTTACCCAAATAGGCCCGGCAGCATCCTGTTGCGGGTCGAGTGGGAGCGTCTTCGTCCGCGAGCCGCTGGGCGAATCGATCGCGACGACCAGACCGGACAAGTACTCCCGCATACAAGTAGGCAAATTGAGGCGCAGCTCCTGCCCGGACAGGACAGCCAATCGGTCCAAACTGATCCTGCGTGCGGCCTGTCTTCGCAGGAACACGCTGAACGCGTCCGAGTCGAGCCGGAACGCTGGGGCCTCGACGCGAACGGACTCGAAGTGACTGCCCTGATTCCCGCGTGACTCAACCCCCACGCGCCCCGCGGCCAGGTCCGGATCGTCAAGGCCGCAGATCATCCGGTCATTCATGTAAACAAGGCCGATGGTCCCCTCGGTGCGCACCTGAAGATGATAGCGTTGGTTCGTCTTGTAGCCCGGCTTCGTGCCCGAAGCCAGGCAGGTGTAGCGGCCGTCGACGGTCTTGCTGAGCTGCCAAAACGGCGGGCGCCCATCGACTTGGAACTTGTAGTAGTTGCGGGCGTCCTTCCAGCGCCAAACGATCCCGATTCCATCATCGTCACTGGATCGGAACACCACCTTGACACGAGCATTGGCGGGGACATCGTGCTGCGCGACACAGAAGCTGCCGGTCCAGTTGGCCTCGACCCGACCATCCCATGGGCGCGTGTAGATATTCGTGGTCTGGTGGAGAGCACCGTCCCGGACATGCCAATCCGAGGGCCCCATGTTCCTGCCGATGTCCGCTACGTCCCAGGGGCCGAGCTCATCACGGTCAAACGTGTCCGTCCAGACAAGCTCAGCAGCCGTAACCGAAGCGACACCGAGGGTAACGAAAACGACACACGCTGCAAGCGGGCCCAAGCGGCTATAGAGGAAGTTCATGGTTTTCTGTCCTGCTTGATGACTTGAGCTGCCAGACCCGGAGGCGGTTCGTGTATGTGCGAGTTCATCGGCTGCCTGTCTCAAGCTGCTTCTGCCACGCCTCGTACTCGGCCAGAATGTCCTCATCGCTGACAAAGCGCTTGTAGCAAACACGCGAACGGATCACCACCTCCGCCCCGGGCGTCAAGTTGCGGAGCCGGTAGCGATAGTCCCAGGCAGGATTCGTGCGTTCCCACTCCTTGCTGTAGCCTCCCCCGGAGGGTGACATATAGGGGATGAGGTCGCTACCCCATTTGCGCTCAACCATGAAGATGAGAACCATGTCGTCGAAACGACCGTAAAACAGGGGAAAGTCCGGGTCAAACCTGAGGTCGCTGAAGCCGTCCCAGAAGCCGTTTGTGCCGTGGGCGTACTTCGCGTTTTCCACGACGTTTCCTTTGGGCAGAGGATCCATGCCTTTGGGGGCGATGCTGGCCCGATCGCCGTGCGTCTCGGAGTAGTGACGAGCCCACTCCCCATTGGTCTGAATGATGTAGATTGCCGGGTCTGCCGGGCCGTTCATGTACGACGTGCTGTTCCAGCTTCCTGTCGTCCTGCCGGCAGTGAAGCGTGCTGCGTGATCAACGTAGTGCGGAGCCTTGACCGTGTAGGTCTCACTGACCTCAGACTTGCCTGTCCCGACCGTGAGCACTGCACCATTCTTGCCCACTGGTCTGATTGTGCACTCCTTGCGAATCCCGATCATCCCGGCATAGAGGGGACAGAACACGTTGGACTCCCTCAGACGATGGGAGAGGTGATGGATGCCGGTGTAGCTCGGCCGATCGGATCCGCCATGCGCGTAATGGTCACCGATGGTCACCTTCAGATCGCCGACTTGAAAGACGAGCGCATGGTCCGGATCATGCATTGCTTGGCCTGGGTTGGGAGCTGCGTAGACAGTTGAGGCAAGGGCGGTCGCGAGGATCGGGCTGAGAAACGCCCTGCCACCCGGGAAGCTCGCCAACAGCGCCTCCAGGCGCGAACAAGACGAAACAGTCATGGTACCTGCCCTTTCTTGCCTGGTCACGTTCTACCGAGTCACAGACCGCAACGTAGGGTGTACGGATGCCACAGGCAAGAGCAGAGATCGGTCCGGTGGACGCGAATGGCGTCAAGACAGCGGCTGCACGGGAACGCCTGTCTTGACAGACTTCGACGGTCGAGGGCGGTCGCCCTCCAAGCCGAAAGCACCGCTCGCCGGAAGTCCGTTGGGGGGCGGTCGCCCTCGACCGCCGGGCCTTTTCTCCTCAGCCTGAGGCCCGGTCGCTGTGGACATCGACCCTCCAGGATCACCCCGACAAAAGCACGTTCGATCTTGTAACTATCTATTATAAAGCAGGTTGCGACTCTTTTGTTGCTTGATCGACAGGCGCTTTCAGCTATATTGTAGACGCCTGTCAATCAAGGAGTTACGGCTCAAAT
>JABHEG010000025.1 GCA_018676675.1 Lentisphaerota bacterium | reverse complement strand
CCTCGAGCATGCTCGGAAAGCGGGCAGTGGACTGTCTCGAAAGACACGCGCTGCCCTGCGCAAAAGACCGGCTCCAATCGAGATCGCGCTGCACATCCTCAAGAACACCGCTTGATCCAACCGAATTCTGCGCTCAAAGGAAGGGCATGCGCGAAGATGGGTGGTGGCGGGAGAGGACCTTTGGCGTCTGGATCGCCGAGAAGCAAGGTGATAGGGCCGTCCCACTATGCATCCCCCTGCAAACAGAAGAGTACAGCAAGAAATCATGGGGAGGATGGCACCTGAAAGGCAACCACCTGACAGCAGGCTCAAGAAACGACATCACTCTCTTCTTTGAGACATTCTTCCGCCAGTTGATCGTTCATCTGCATGAAAAGAACTGGCTCGAAGACTATCTACAGCATATTGGAGACGAGAAGCCTTTCCGTCCAGGAACCAGTAACTATGAAGTAGGCCGGATAGTACATAGAATACTCAATGATTCTTCATATTATCCTGAGGGGTGCACGTATCGAATCAAGACTCTTGATGCTACACATAGAGATGATGCGTCGGATGTTCTGGATATCTGGATTCCAGAGCTGCAGTTTTGGCCACAGAATCATGCATACTATGAGGAGGCCAAAGAGAATGGCGCAGAATTGTGGTTCTATAATGCCAGCAGTCCGACTCTAAATCGATTCATTCACCATCCTTTCCTGCATACGCGTCAACTTCACTGGGTCAATTTTCGCTATGGACTGAAGGGATATCTTCACTGGGGCTATAATGTGTGGACAGATCCGCTGTTTGCTGAGGATCCGTACGTTGAGGTACCTTCTTACGGTGAAGGAAGACCGAACAAAGTGTTTGGCACGCTCAACATTGTCTATCCTGATCCAAAGGACAGAGTCACCCCCGTGGACTCGATACGTTTCGAGATGATGCGGGCCGGGATAGATGACAACACATTGCTGTACCAGTTGCATGAGAAGGATCCTGGTAAAGCAGAACGTCTGGTGAGGAGCAGGATCCTGGGATACGAAGAGGTAGATACTGATATCGTGTCCTTCCGCAGGACGCGGCATGCGCTCTTGAGTGCACTTGACGAATAGAAGGAAGAGACTGTGGGCCTTGGGGAACGCTCCTTCCCCGTGGAACAGCATTGCAGAGAACTGGAAGCCGAACAGGCCGATGCAGTGGATGCTCTGCTTCGCGCCACGCCGCTGAGCACAGTTGTTGGATGTGACAAGGAGTTGGAATGGCTAGTTATGTATTGAGAGAAAGAGATGTTCCTCTGGACGATTCATGGGATGTGATCGTTGTCGGAGGGGGACCCGCCGGGTGTGCGGCCGCCGCTGCTGCAGCGCGCGGAGGCGCAAAGACACTTGTCCTCGAAGCAACCGGCGTACTCGGCGGGATGGGGACATCAGGTCTGGTGCCATGGTTCTGCGGGTATCATGACGGAGAGAGAATAATCGCACGTGGATTGGCTGAACGTGTCCTGGCTGCGTTGCGTGACAACATGCCCCATCTCAAGGCCCGGATGGACGAGAACCCGCTTTCTGCGCCGGCCATTGATCCTGAACTGTTGAAACGGATCTATGATGAGATGGTCACAGATGCGGGTGCCGAAGTCCTTTTCCATTCTACGCTGACCTCTGTCGAGATGTCAGCTGAAGGAAGACCGGAAACTCTGATTGCGGCAAACAAATCGGGGCTCTGCGCTTTTGGGGCGAAGGTCTATGTCGACTGTACAGGTGACGGTGATCTTGCCACGTGGGCAGGCGCAGAGGTGCTGAAAGGGGATGAATCGGGCGGCATGCAACCGGCCACTCATTGTTTCGTCATCAGCAATATTGATGAAGAGTTGCTGGCCGGGGGCCCGGGCATCCACTTCTATGATCCGGACAGTCCTGTCTGGAAAGCGATGAGGTCTGACAAATACCCGCTTATCGAAGAGCTTCACTCATGCCTCATGAAGATTGCTCCAGGAACTTACGGGTTTAATGCAGGGCATATTTTCGGTGTTGACAATACGGATCCCGAAAGCACTTCTGAAGCGCTTCTCACGGGGCGGCAGATGGCGAGTCAGTATATCAGGGCTTTCAAGGAGTATCATCCTGCATTTGCGGCAGCCACTCTCTCTGCAACAGGAAGTCTGCTCGGCGTCCGTGAAACCCGCCGCATCCTGGGCGACCATCTACTTTCGCTTGACGACTATGAGGCGGCCCGGACATTTCCCGATGAGATCTGCAGGAATGCGTATGGCATTGACGTGCACCGATCCAAGGAGGAGGTCCTGGAGCTCTGCAAGAAGACGGTTGATGAACTGAAGCAGTGGAACAGGAACACGGTTCGTCATCTTGGTAAAGGTAACAGCTTCGGGGTGCCATACAGGTGTCTGACACCCAAAGGTCTCACAAATATATTGGTTGCCGGACGCTGCATCTCCACGGATCGTCAGGCGAACGGCAGCACTCGAATTATGGCTTGCTGCCTGAATACGGGAGAAGCCGCTGGAGTTGCGGCTTCAATGGCGGCCGCTGAATCCACGGACGTACATGCTGTGAATGCAGCCGAACTCCGAGAGAAGCTAAAGAAGCATGGGGCGTATTTGCCAGACACCGATGGCCCCCACCCAACCACTGCATCCGGCAAGAAATAGTTGCGGCATTTCCTGCAGGTGACGCAATGTTCGGCAAGGAGACAGACAGCGGATCGGCACGCGGGTCATGAAGCAAGCGGAACACAAGGCGAGATCCCCGCTTCTGCGCATTCTACACGCCGGGATGTGTGCCTCCGGCGTCCGCCTTCTTTCAGCGTGTGTGACCGGCCCCGGAAGTCGCGAGTTCTGCCGGACAGGGATGTTGTCTTGCGGGGCGTGGGCCATCCCGTGACAGGAACGAAAGGACGCATGTTGCATGGCCGACAGGAAAGCTCTGGTTTACCACGGAATCCCGCCGGATCACTGCTGTTGCGATCAGACGTTACGGATCCTGCCCGACGGTGAGTTCATCTGTGTCTTCATGACCGGTGGAGCCGGTGAGCCGGAGAAGGCCAACTACGTAGCGATATGCCGATCGACTGACCAAGGCGCCACGTGGAGCAAACCCGACGTGGTGAAACGGTACGAGGACCGAGCGTGTCTTCTCAGCGAGGTCATGGTGTGTGATAGCCGCATCGTTGTCCTGATGCAGACGCACAGCGGACACTTCGACGACTGGCTGAACTGGACCATCGAGAGTTTGGACGGCGGACACAGCTGGTCCGATCCCATCCGTTTCGATCCTGTTCCCCGCCGGGCCTTCATCCGGACACTCTACATCAGCAGTTGGGGAGATTGGTATCTGCCGATTCAGTCTTACGACAACGTGCCGGATTGGCAGGTCTCTCCGCTTGATGACGGCTCGTTCAAGAACCCGGTAAACGCCGTACTGATCAGTTCGAACAGAGGAGGCGATTGGGCCTTGTCCGGGTTGGTTGAACCGGCCTGCAACTGGGCTGAGAACAACGTCGTGGAGCTTTCCGATGGCCGGCTGATCATGCTCATTCGGGCGGATGGCATCGGGTTCCTGCGGCGCAGTGAATCGGTTGATCGCGGGCGGACTTGGAGCCCGGCTGAGCTCACTGACATCAAGAACCCCGGGTCGAAGTTTAGGTTGCATCGTCTATCCGATGGTCGGATCATCCTGATCCACAACTCGCAGAACACGCCCAAAGGGGGACCGGCCTACTCCGTCCGCAACTGCAACACGGCTCGGAACCCCCTCTCCATGTGGATCTCCGACGACGACATGCAAAGCTGGCCCTACAGGCGTGATCTGACCGACTTTCCCGGCATGCTGGCGTATCCCGACGGACAGGTCGACGCGGCCGAGGAGTACGTCCATTTTGTTTTTGACTACAATCGCCACGACATCATCTACTGGGGCGCCAGTCTGGATTAGTCGAGGGCCCTCGTGACATACGCTAACGGTCCCCTATCTTCCACTGCCCGGGGGAAGGGGGAAAAGGAGAAGTCGGGAATGGCGACAATTACTTCAACTCTCCAACGAACCCTGGGGGCCTTGCTGGTGCTCTGTTTGAGCGGCCTGGCCTTGCGCGGCGCTCCGTTGGGTGCCGACATGCAGAAGGACACGTGTGTCAGAAGCTACGGTGCGTTGGGGGATGGATCCGGGGCTGTGGCGACGCAATCGTGGCTGTCAGAGAAGGGGTACCCAATTGCTGCCTCCGAGCCGGACCACACGGTCATCGGTATCGTCTTTGGGGGGAAGACCGACAATCCCCGGATCAAGACCCCGGAAGACGGCGACCGGTGGTACTCATGTGAGTGGAGTTCGGACAAAGTCTGGCACTACCTGTTCGGGATTGCCGAGTACCGGGCGGAGACGAAGGAGTGGCGGAAGGTCCCCATTCAGCAGGGACAGACCGTCTACGTGCAGAACGAGAATGCGCACTACGTGGCAGTCGGCACAAGCAGGCCACGATTGCGCAAGGCGTATGTGCCGGACGTTGACACCATGGACTACGTTGGGATCCAGGAGGCGGCGTACGCCAATCCGCTTGGGCGGCTCGACATACCCCGTGGTCACTACAAACTGAACAGAGGTGTGTCCCTACACAAACTCAACTGCTGCATCGTCGGCGAGAACTGCCACGGTACCGTTGTCGAGAACACGGGGGAGAAGGGCGAAGATCTGTTCTACATCACCAACTACGGGTTCCGCGACAATCTGTCCAGGCGTCCGACGATAATCTCCGATTTGACGCTTCTTGGGAACGACAAATCGGGCCGCGGGATCGTCTTGTTTACGGCGGGTTTCTATACCGTGGAGCGCGTACGACTGCGCGAGCATGGCGGGGATGGTCTTTACATCAATTCGTGCCTCGGTATCAATGTACTTCAGACCTATTTCCGGGACTGCAGCCTGCGCACAGAGGGATGGGCAAACTGCTTTGCCCTCGACACCGTTGAGATGCGTGGTCTCAATACCTACCTTTGGGCTGAAGGCATAGAGGTGGGCACCATCAAGAACCTCTGCATCGAGGGGGTCACTGCGAACGAGAATATCCACAAGTTCGTGCGCTGCTCCAATGTGCAGATTCGGGATCTATACACGGAAGTACTTGGCGTAACGGACGCATCTGTACCCATCGTTGAGATCGGCCCTCGCTGTGAACAACTGGACTTCTACAACTGCCGCTTCACCATGCACCGGGAGGCCCCGAAGTCGGAGTATCTCATCGATGCCGCGCCTGACACGCACGGGATTCGTTTTAGCCGCTGCCGTGTGAATCGTGTCGAAGCGCCTTACCCCAAGATCCGGAACCAGAGCCATCGCGGAGTCCTGCGATTTGATGAGTGCACGTTCGCCAAAATCGGGGCGTATGAGGGCGCCGTTCGGTTCACATCCCCTCAGCTTTCCTGGGTTGGCACACGGCCCATACTCCAACGTGACCCTCGAGTTGAGACGCTTTGCCGCACAGACTCCACCGTGGTGACGCGCAACCTCGTCGGGCTTGACTCCGACTGCAACGGAACTGCCCACTTCGTGGCTGTGAAGGGGGCACCGGTCATCGCGCTGCAGCCGACGGGAGGGTATCAGGATAGTGGTGGGTGTGTCAGGATCGAGGGCAAGAAAGGGGATGTGGTGGAACTTGCACCCGAGAGTTTAGAGCCTTTCTCGGAAACGTATGTTTTCCCGTTCTGGATGATGCGCTGTGACGGTGAGGCCGGCGCGGAGCTGACCTCACACTGGAATCTGGGTAAGTACTACCTCCCGATGCCTGTGATGGCGTGGCGTGGATGGCGTCTCAACATGATTCTGAACGCGCAACCGCGTCTCGAAGGCACGAAGGCCAAGCCGGTCTTCCGCCTGGCCTTCAATGAAGACGCCACGATCTACCTCGACCGTCTGCATGTCGTTCAGTCACCATTCTACACGCCTGCCCTCTGGGACGACTACAACTACGTGGCGAGCGGCGCGCTAGATTCAGGGGTGGATGGTGATGGGGGAGGGGGTAGAGAATGAGGACCCGCCGCGAACAGCCCCGTGTCGCTCGAGCAAAGGCGGCCCAACGGCATCCCGGATCAGGAGTCAGCATGAAGCGCGTCTTTCTGTATGCATCCGTCTTGTTCGGTTGCGTCAATGTGTTCGCAGCGCCTTCGCCTGCAGTTGCGTTCGTTTCCAGGCAGTTCACTTACCTTGAGGAGTACGGTGCCTGTCGGGATCTGCGAGAGGCGGGATTCGAGGTCGGTGTGCTGGGGTGGAGAGAAGTGAGTGTGAAGGGCCTTCAGCCGTTCAACGTCGTGGTCCTGACCGATATTCCTCCCGCGGATGAGCGTGGCAAGCTGCAGCCATGGGCGGACCAGGCCTGCCAGGGCATCCACACTTACATCCGCAATGGTGGAGGCTGTCTGGCAGCCATGGGGGCTGGAGGATGGGACAAGGGCCGGGTGGCGGCGAATGTCTTTCTCGAGCCATTGGCCGCGCAGCTCCTGGATGAGCAAGTGACCGACTCGGAGAATCTGCATCGGCAGACGCGCGGAATCCGCTGGTACTACTCGTGGACCACCAACCTGACCCCGCACCCGGCAACAGAGGGGATCAATGCCTTGTTTTATCCCGCACGGCCTTGGCGTGCGGACGGGCAGAAGACGTTGTACGCGCCTCAGCTGGGAGACGGCTGGCAGGTACTCGTGCGCGGGGCGACAAGCGCGCGTTCTTCACGAACCGGGAAGCACGGCGTTCTACAGGAGGTCCCGGGTACGTACCCGAGCGCGCCACCCATCGTGGCGGCACGCACCTTTGGTAAAGGGCGCGCTGCGATCTTCGCACTTTGGCCGAACTGGACATTCTGGGGAGCGCGGCATCCGTCAATGGGAGGCGTCGTCTGGGAAACCGGTGCCCGAGGAATTGCCAGTGATACGGGGGCCTTTTGCCTGAATCTACTCAAATGGCTCGCCGAACCGTCTGCACAGGGCACAACCATCGGCGGTTACAGCACTCCCGAGGCCCCGCCAACACGCCCGGAACAATACCCCGGGCAACCGGTCGATTGGGACGAGAAGGTGTTCCGAGAGGCCCCTCCCCGGCGCCATTTTCGAGTTTTGGCCGGTGCGCGGACGGCCTACAGTGGGGGCGTTGGCACGGTCAAGGAGTACTGCGCCGCTGCGAGGTCCGCAGGCTACCAAGCCGTTCTCTTCTCGGAACGCCTTGATCAGCTGACAGCGCCGGATTGGGATCGGTTGCGTGAGGAGTGCCAGAACGCTTCGGACCGCGATTTCCTCGCCTTGCCAGGAATCGACTATGAAACGATGCAGGGAGACGAGTATGTGGCGTTTGGTGAATTCGACTTCCCGAAGGCACCGGGCCTGGCTGCAGGTGGCAAGCGCATTGATGACACCTACAACTTCTGGGGAAGCCAAATGCACCACGGTTTCATCGCGATCACCCGGTTGCACGCGCATCCTGATCGCGACCCTCAGATGCTGAAGAACATGACTGCTTGTGCGGTCTACACGTACCGCAATGGGGACGTGATCGACGACTCACTGGACCACTACCTTGCCCTTGATGCGCAGTTCCACAACCTCGTCCCGTTCGTGCTGCATCTGGTGGATTCCCCCGGGCAGGTTGCGAAGGCCGCAACTACGGGCCTGCAGAATGTCTGGCGGGTCGCAGATGCTCTCGACCTGCGTGAGTCCATCACCCCCCATGATCAGGCGGGGAAACTCTATTGGTTCAACCCCCATCGGGCTTATCTGAGCGCCGGGCCGAAACTCGACTACTGGGACTGCATCAACAAGATGTACTGGGGTTCCCCAACCGAAGGGCATGACCAATTTCTTGCGCGTTTTTCCGTCAGTTCTCCAGAGGGCGTGCGAGAGGTCAAGGTACTCGACCGGGGGCAGACGCATCTGCGGTTTGCCAATGACGCGGGAGTCTGTCAACGGGAGTTCCCGGGGCACCACGACAATCAGCACGTGTTCCATCTGCTGGCTACGGACGCCGCCGGCAAACGCCTGCTCTCGCCCGGGATCCGGATTCGTTTCTCGCCAACCTACGTGAATCAGTGCGGCGATCACCAGAACACCATCGCGAACTGTCTGCAGCGCAATCGCAGAGGGCGCATGATTTACACCACCGGGACAGGACGCAGCGTTTATGCCGGCTGGGCTCCCGGTTGGGGGGCGCCTTGTCCCGTTGATCCCGGGGACGCGTACCCGCCCTGTTGGGACGGCGTGGTCACCGGCAAGAGCGGCTGGGCCGTTACCTCAGTTCTTCTACCGGACGGCACGGTTGAAGCCGGCCGAAGCGCGGCTGCGTCGAACCTGTACGAGGTGGCGGGACCGGAAGTCCAGATCCTGGAACAGGCCGTCCGGCATAAGTACCCGGACGGCACGCCCGAGCGTCGGGATTGCGCTCCAGCGTACCGTACTGTCCCCACCGACTACATCGACTACGTTGTGCGGCAGGTGACCCCGACGGCCCGGTTCGAGCGCGCTGGTGTGAGTTTCAACGAGATCATCGTGACCGCGAAACGTGACTTTGTTTTCGGCTCGAGGGGCGGCTACTCCCTGTCCGGCTTCGCGATTAGCGACTTTGCGAGTCGTCCCGAGGGCATTGGCGATCATATCACCTTGCGTCTGGCTGACGGCCGCATCCTTAACCGCGTGGGGCCGCTTGGGGCCAAGCCGTGGCACAGATCCGGGGACATGGATACAGGCTGCTATGTGGCGGCCTACCCGAATCCGCTGGGCGCCGGTGCGATATACCCGCTGGCGCCGATGCGTACCAAGACCGTATTGACCGAGAAGCTCTGCGCTACAACCTTTGGTCTTGCCTTGGAGGGAGTGAAGGCCAGGAAAGGCGATGTGTGGCGAATCCCGTTTGTGGCCGTAGCAGCGCCCACGACGCTGGAACAGGGGAATCAGGTATTCGAGGACATCCGCCGCACGCTCGGAATTGGCTGTTCTCCAGGTTACGCCATCGAGCCGCGAATTGGGACTGTGAGTGACACCACAGGTCGACTGCTGGCGCAGGCCGGGGATTCCGCCTTTGCCGTGACGCTGTCGAAGACGACGATGCCGACGGACTTGTTTGTCCAGGTGCAGGGATTGAACGAACGGTGGACGTGTGCCAAGCAACTGGGAGGGGAAGAGCTTGTCCCGGTTACGGTTAGCCGTGGCACTGCTTATACTGCGCTCGACCTCAACCCGGCCGATGTGGAACTCGTCGTTGGCCATCCGGTGACGTGTTCTGAATCGGCTATTCGTGTTGTCACATGGTGGTCCGATGAGGGGCTTGAGGTTTACGCACACAATTCTGGCGAGGGACCTGTTGAGTGTGATTTGCGGACCAACCGCGCGTTTGTTGGCCTGCCTGTGGCTGAACACCATCTGAGGCTTCCACCAGGGGCTTCAGATGTGTGGGAAATCAGCGCATTGCGTGGGCGTTGATTCTCAGCAACCGCTGTTCGGTGCCTGAACAGAGCCGCGACTTTCGGGAGCGTTTTTCCGGTAGCGACATCGCGCGGCTCTGACGGTGATCCCCGGCTTCAATTCGTGCTGAAGTCCAGAGCTCAGTGCTTCTGTAAAGTGAGACGCCCGTTTTTTTTCGGCCTTGGGCCGCACCGGGCCTTCGAGCGCAGAATTCGGTTGGATTCCGTAACCTGCTTGCCGCGTGGTCATAGGAACTTCT
>JABHEG010000070.1 GCA_018676675.1 Lentisphaerota bacterium | reverse complement strand
TTCGCCACAATGACCTCAAGCTCCTTCCGCTCCTCCGGCGTCAGGGACAACCGATACTTGACCTTGGGCATGGCGCACCTCCTTGTATAGAGGTAAATATGCCATACCCTATCTAACAGAGCAAGCGTGACATGACACTAGCGGCAATGATCGGGCACATTAATCGGACGCGCAAAAGCCACATCGTGACCATTGAAGACCCTATCGAGTTCCTGCACGACCACGACCAGTCGATCGTTGACCAGCGTGAGATCGGCACGGACACCAACAGCTTCCGGGACGCGATGAAGCACGTCCTGAGACAGAGCCCGGACGTCGTCCTGGTCGGTGAGATTCGCGACCCTGAGACGGTCAGAACAGCGCTGATGCTGGCAGAAACGGGTCACCTCGTGCTCTCAACGATCCATACGGGCGAATCCGCACAGGCGCTCAGCCGCCTCGCGGACATGTTCCCGACTGACCTCCAGTCCGAGATCAGGGTTACGCTCTCGCTGGTTGTTCAGGGGATCATTGTCCAGCAGTTGCTGCCCTCGTCAGTGTCCGACCAGAGACGGATCCTTGCCTGCGAGATCCTGCTCCCGAATCCCGCCATTCGACATCTCATCCGGGAAGGGAAATTCCAGCAGATCTACTCCGAACTCCAAACCCGACAGGACATGGGAATGCAGACGATGAACAACGCACTCCTCGATCTGTGGCGAGACGGAGAAATAGCCGAAAACACGGCTTTGGACAAGAGTCCCAATGTAGTCGAACTCAAGGCTTTGATGGAGCATACGCGCTATGGCACGCTTTAACTACGTGGCCCGCGGTTCGGACGGGGACAGGGTGACCGGAACACAGGACGCTCAGGATGCGAAAGCCCTGGCCGCCTCCCTGAGAAGCAAGGGCTTCGTGCCGATTTCGGTTGACGAAGACACGCCCAAAGAAGTGTTTTCCGACCAGGCGACCCGGCGCAAACGAGGGCGGGTCAAACAGATTGATGTGGCAGAATTCGTGCGTCAGTTGAGCGTCCTGTTGGACGCGAGCGTGGGCTTGGTCACGGCCTTGGAGGACTTGGCTGCACAGGAAGAGAAGGAGGAGTTCAACCGGGTGTTGGAGGATGTCCGGAACAAAGTCATGGGCGGGAATCCGTTGTCCAGCTCCCTCAAGGACCACCCGAGGGTCTTCAGCCCGCTCCTCTGCGCGATGGCAAAGGCAGGTGAAGAAACAGGGCAGCTCGAAGGAGTCCTGGCAGACCTGGCATCCTACCTGGAGTCCGCCATTGCCCTGAAACGTAAGGTCAAGACGGCCTGTACGTATCCTGCCTTTGTGGGAGTCGTGTTCTCCGGCGCAGTCGGCTTCATGTTCCTCGTTTTACTCCCGAAGTTCGAGGCGATCTTCTCAAGTTTGGGGCGCGGCCTCCCCTTACTCACGCAGTTAGCATTGGGCTTCAGCGTCTGGCTCAAGCACTGGTTCCCTCTCTTCATACTCCTTGGGATTGCCGCTGTCCTGGGCACCCACTTGGCCAGCCGCACGGAGCGGGGGCGCATGTTCCTGCACAGCCTGCTTCTGCGAATGCCTCTCGCCGGGCAACTGATCATGCAGATCTCGCTCGCCCGATTCCTGGACACGCTGGCGACCCTTCAGCGCAGCGGGGTCCCGATCCTGACCTCCATCGATATTGCGGCCGACACGGTTGGCAACACAATGATCGAGGCAGAACTGAGGGCAGCACGGGAAGGACTGATGAAGGGATCCTTCCTTTCGCGAGAGCTCGCCAGAGGCGGCCTTTTCCCACGTATGATGATCCGCATGATTGCGGTTGGGGAGCAGACGGGCAAGATGGAAGAGCTGCTCGCACGCACAGCGGCGTATTACCGAGCCGAAGCCGAAGCTGGAATTCAGCGAATGACCGCACTGATCGAGCCTCTCATCATGGTCCTTATGGGGATCGTCGTCGGATTCGTTGTCTTTGCCGTCTATATGCCCATTTTCCAGATCGCGGGAGCCGTTCACTGATCCGACCCCAACCAGCCCCACATCACCACCAGGGCGCCCGGCAGGCGAGCGGGCCAATACATATTGATCTGCCACACTCGGAGTGGTATTGTACCAGGAAGTGGTGCGTACTCGCGTGAAGTAGGGCAAGGCGCGCCAACGCCAAGTCACTCGCCCCGCCGGTCAAACCCGGCTCCTGCCCAACAGGAGAGACTTGGGAGCTCGAAGACAGGGAAAACGTTCGGCCTAGGCCAATCAAGGACAGGAGGACAGGAAAGTATGCAGAGCAATCGGAACACGAAGAAGCGGAATTTCACGCTCATTGAGCTGATGGTCGTGGTCATCATCGTGGCGATCCTGGCGGCAGCAGCAGTCCCGATCTATCTGGCTCAATCGAGACGCGCAAAAACTGCGGAAGCCGTGGCCGGACTCGGCGCTATTCGTAGCGTGCAGCGAGTCTACTATGCAGAAAAGAGTGCCTACCTGGCCATCACCGCGGGCAACATCAGCAACAATCCCGAAGACACCGATGTGGGCCTGGGACTCGATTTCGGCACCAACACCTATTTCGATGACAACTGCTTTGCCGTGACCATATCGGGAGCGACCTTCGTCGCAACTTGTGACGGCACTGATGCAGACAATGCCTCCCCTCGAGCCAGCGACGTGACCAAAATCTCTGTCCGGATGAACGAGAAAGGGCAGCTGTCCTATCGCTATGGGGCCTCCGACGCATCCTGGAGCTCTTACGAGTAGACAGGAAACGACCGCCGAGATTTTGTGGGCAGGACAGGGACGAGTCCCTGCCCTGCCTTTTCTTTGCCCGAACACTGCGCGTTCAGCCATATCGTGCCCAAAGCCCTGACCGTCCTCGAACATGACGTCGTCGCATCACACCTCACGATCCTGCCGATCTCACCGGGGAGCGACCCTGGTCGAGGTCATGGTTGCGTTGATGATTCTCGGGATCATGATGATGGGTACAGGGGCATTCTTCGCTCACGCCATGAACCTCATCGAGAATGCGCGATCCAGTCGCGTCGCGCTCGAAGCCGCGTCCGCCAGAATCGATGAAGCCCTCACGGCTGCCTATGACACGGTCCGGGACGCCAACGAAACGACCACTGTGGGCGAATGGCCCGCAACCATCGCCTGTGCCATCACGGAGCGCAGTGCGGGAACCCCCGTATACCGCTACAAAGAGATCACCGTAACGGTCACCTGGAGCAAGAGGGGAGCCGACCATACCGTTTCCCTCACCGGGATCGTCGGACGCCGATGAAGCAGCGCAACAACAGCCAGACGAACGGAACGCGCAGGACCTTCACGCTGGTGGAGATGCTCATCGTCGCGGTGATCATGGGCCTGCTCGCCCTGGGCATGTCCTATGTCCTCGTTTCCTCCAACAAAATGTGGACCAGGGGGAGCTCCCTCCTCGAACTCCAAACCGATCTCCACCTCGGATTTGAGCGCATCGCCAAGCAGTTGAGGGAAGCCACCTGGGTTACGGCTCTCCAAGATGGCACGCAGCTCGTCTTCTACACACCCGATGACTCGGGGATAATCCAGAAAAGCGTTGAGGGAACGCTCGTCATTCTCCGAGGAGATTACGAGGCCGGCAGTATGGAGAACGTGTACCCCGGCGACGATTTGGCCAGCCTTGGAGAACTGAAATTCGCCCTTCGAGCCGGGGAGGTGAACGTCTCCCTCACCCTCACCAACGAAGGGGAAAACGTGTCCGGTGACACAGTGATCGAGACACGAAACCTGGACATGGTGGGCCGTTGGGGCATGGACGAAGGCGACGGAGTGACCGCGTTTGACGCGTCCCAGGCGGCCAACAACAGCGCCCTCTACGATACGGCGTGGACAGCGGGCAGCGATGGAGGAAGGGCTCTGCAGTTCTCTCCCAGTTCACCGTCCTACGTCGCGGTCCCTGACAGCAGTGCTGTCGACTTGGGGGAAAGGGTCGTTGTCGACGCACTCGTTCGGCTGGCGAGCGGCTCCCAGTCAACGCCGACTCTGCTCAGCCGTGGTGGCTGGCAGGCAGACCAGGCGTTCCATTTGGGTGTATGTGGACAGGAGTTCGGGCCGGCTCTGTTTTGCCGGGACTACGGGGAGTGCCATCCAGACATTGACAAGCGAGCCCCTGGACTGGGAGACCGACAGCTGGTATCGCGCGGTCGTCTCCATCGACAACGTGCTGGGTGTAGCGACCTTTTGGCGAGACGACGAGCATCAGGGAACGCGGACGTTCCGGACAGCCTACACATGGGAGAGTGAAACAGGGAGCCTCTATCTGGGGATCCGCTCAGATACCCTCACCGCCAATGACGACAGCGCCTGGATCGGGGCCGTGGACCGATGTGCGGTGGGAAGAAAGTAGCGAGAGATACCACAGGGAAGGCCCTTAGGGTCGAGACAGCGACAGAAACGTGATGAATACGAAAGCGCACACAACTCCTTGCGTCCGCGCAGTGGCAAATCGTCGGGACGGATATGTCATCCCGATGGTCATGATGTTCCTCATCATCATCTCGCTCATGGGAATCGGGCTTCTGAGCATGGCGGGGATGGAACTTGAGCTCTACAAGCGGACCGAGGCCAGCCGCCAGGCATTCTTCCTTGCCGAGGCCGGGGCCCAAAGAACGCAGGCCCTTCTGGCCGTTGAAGGCGACTGGGAAACATCTCCCGGAGCCAATGTCGTGTTCAGCGAGGAGTCATTCCAGGACGGAACCTATACAGTGCACCTGGAGAACGTCTCAGCAGGTGAGGCAACCATCGTTGCCGAAGGGACGTACCCACGAACTGGGACACTGCGAACAACACGCCGGGTCAGACTAGTCGTCGAACGCTGAGTCTTGGGTCCGCCAACGGATCCCTCTCTGAGTTTGCCGACGATTCGCCGACAGAGCTGCTTGGCTCGGGACTCGATGCGCGTCCCCTCCCGGACCTGCGGATGAGAAGCCGTCCCACGGCCTGTGACCCTACGCGATGTGTTGCGCGGCTGCCCCTTTTTGTTCACGGGAATGTCCCTGAATGTACGCTCAGGCAGAAGCAGAGGAACACCGCACAGGAGTCCGAACCAACTCAGCTTCTGTGTGTTATACATATATCAATCAAACATTGGCAAGACTACTGCTTCTTCAGCCGACGACGATCAAATGGACTCGGACAAGAACACCGCTCGCCAGCTTGGCGAGAGAGCCGAAGGCAGCACCGGAGCGAATACGTGAAAACTCGGACAACCAACAAAGCAGCACACCGCGCCGGACTCTACGTGGCCAGCGACCGTGTGGGAGCTGTACGCGTTACCGAGACGGCCCCGGACGTGCTGACCTTGACCGCGCTGGGACACACCGAACTCTCCGACGTTGCCTCCCTTGAGAGCGCTATCCGCGAAGTCTGGCAGCGTGAGCTCAGCCGTTCAGCAACGGTAAGCTGCAATCTGGGGGCAGTCCGCCCGGTCGTCCACCATGCCGAGTTCCCGCAGATGGACCAGGATGAGCTGGAAGCAGCTGTACGCTTGGAAGCTGAACAGCTCATCCCAAACGTCGGGGCGTGCGTGGTCGACCATCAGATTATCACTCCCCTGGGAGACTCAAGCGATTCTTCCGTGAAGACACACGTGCTGATCGTGGCCGCACCGACCGACTCGGTGCAGACCCGGTTCGACACCATAAGCCGATGCGGAGTCGAATTGGACGCCATCGCCCCCGACGGAATGGCCTTGGCAAACGTCGTCTCCCTGTTGGCGCCCGAGGATAACGCGAGCGTGGCTGTAGCACTGCAGATAGGCAGAACGGCAACCAACTTCGTGGCCGTGCCTACGAGAGGTGGAAGCCCCGCCCCAATCGTTCGTTTCATCGCTGAAGGCGCGAACCTCTTTGCCTCAAATGCAGCACCAGCTGACGGCCGCGACGGAAGTGATGACCGCGATCTGCGCGCCCGACGAGCGCACTGGTCCAGAGAGGTCGGACGCTCACTCCAATTCGCTGCCGATCGCCTCGGCGGACAGCCGGCCCAAGTCCGACTGGTGGGCCCCGGATCCTACTCGGACGAATTGCTGCAGTGGCTTGCCCAGGATATTCATGTGCCTGTCCTCCAATGGAATCCACTGACTGAGATCGCGACTGCCGATGGACTCGATCGTGAGATGGTCAACTCCCAGGGCGCCAACCTGGCAGTCGCTCTCGGATTGGCCCTGATGAAGGAGGTCGAGCGATGACCACGAAGTACAATGTCAGTCTCGTGGCGAACGAAAACGGCGAGGCTCGCCCGCGGATTTCCTACAGTGTCAACATGGTCGCCCGCCAAGTCGCCTCCCGGCAAGGGCGCGTCGCCGTGCTGAGACTCGTGACCGTATCGCTGCTCATACTCGCGATGCTGCTGGTCGCAGCATTTGGCCTCTACCTGCGGCGCGACCATCAACTCACCGTGGCGGACGGGAAAATCCGCTTGTTGCTCGACCGGATGGAAAAGACAACCGCACTCAACCCGGATGAGGTCGCGCGGCTTGTCACCCGGAGCCGCAACCTGGATGCAAGCCTCACGCTCCTGGCAAGGATCGTGGACGGGGCAACGCCATGGCCCGAGATCATCGCCTCATTGGTTGAGTGCGGGCGCGGAAAAGGAATCGAGCTGGGACGGGTTGAGTCTATAGCCAATGGAACCAGTCAGACCCTTTCCTTCGAGGCCACCTGCACCGCCGCAAAACCAGTATCTCGGATGCAGGAGTTCATGAACGAACTCCAGGAGCACCCGACTTTCGAGAAGCCTGAACTGCTGTCGATCGAGGGAGAGAAAGGTTCCCCCTTGACCGTCATGGGCCGGGTACATCTCGTGCGTCCGGAGCCAAGAACACCCGCCAAGGGGCAAAAATCATGAGCGCCTCACAGAAGACAAACTCGTTACGGATCTGGTGGATTCTGTGTCCCGTGACCGTGTGTGTCGCGCTGGGACTCGTCTGCCTGCTGCTGTTCGTGCCCCAGTCGGCCCTCCTTGCCGATGCTCGGCGCCAAACGCAGATCGTGGACGAACGTGTGGGTGAAGTCAGCCGAGCCCCGGGGATTATTGAGGAAATCGTGACGGGGCTGGACACCACCCAGGAGTTCATGGGCCAGGCAAATATGCTGGCCTCCGGACCGGTTGACCAAATCTTGGTCGCCGCTGTCGCCGATGCCTTGGAAGAGGTAGGGGGAATTGAGCTCATCGCGCTCCTGCCCAAGAAGGCCAGGAAAACGGCAGCTGCAGCTAACGGGAAGGCCTCGTCGACCTCCCAGACGCCGGGAGCCGACCTTTGGCGCCTCACCTGCCGAGGGCGTCTGGCAAACGTCATGGCCCTCCTGAACGAGGTGCAGAGCAACGGTGTGCTCCTCAACGCAGCTGGGTTCACGCTTGAGCGCAAGAAGACAGATTTCGAAGTCACAGTCCTCCTTGGCGTCTGGTCAGAACAGGCCTTCAGCCGAGTGGCGAAGCGAGGGGCCGGAAAATGAAGACACGAGTAGCACTTCTGCTTGGCGCCATCGTGATCGTCGTCGTTCTGCTGGCCATGACGTGGCCGATTTCGCGGAACTCAACGGCCGGTCCAAGGCTTGACACGCTCACGGGTGCCGAGGGCCTCGTCGCCGATCTCAAAGAGATCCGGGGCGCAAGCAAACGGCAAGAGACGGAAGTTGCGAGGTTGGGAAAGCAAATGGACCGCCTGGCCGCGACGGACAGCAGCGACGTCCTCAAGATTCTGGGCCCGGTCACAGCGGTTGCCTCCGTGCCTACCGCCGTGGCAAGAAAGCCTGCCCAGGTCCAGTCGAAGCCGCAGCTCAGGAAGCCCGCCCCTCCCACGCGGCGGCCCGCCATGCGGTGGCCTGAACTCAGACTGGATGGAATCGTCGCCGCTGGGAACCGGTCCATGGCCATCATCAACGGCGATGCGTATTACCTAAACGATAAAGTTGGGACAATCATGATCAGCGAGATAGACGGCGATGCAGTCCTGCTGACGTCGCCCGTGGGGTCATCAAGACGCCTGAAACTGACTGGGTGGAATGAGGAGACGGAATAATGAGACTACCCAAGTGCATGATGAATACACTTTGCCTTTGCCTCGCGGCACTTATCGCCGCAGGTCCGGCTGTCCAAGGCGCTCAACCACCGGTCAGCAAGACTCAGCAACGCATCACGATCAATCTGCCTCCTCCCGGAGCTCCCTTGGGAACCGTCCTGAAGATGATCACGGAGCTCAGCGGCATGCCGCTGTTGACCAGCCCGGAGATCGCTAAGAAACCCGTGAGCGTTTACCTCCCGAATGTCACGGGCAAGCAAGCGCTCGATTCGGTCTGTGAGGCCCATGACCTATACTACGAACAGCAGATCGGCACAGGCTTGTACGTCGTGAAACAGATCGATTCAGAAGTCTTCATCCTTGAGCGGGCCAACGTTACAGAAATCAAGGATGTGGTGAACGTTCTCGTGGGCGAAGACCTCGGCCAGGAAGTCGAAGTTGATGCCAAGAACAACCTGCTCGCGGTACGGGCCACGAAACGTGGTTTGGACGCCGTCCGGCAGTTCATTGCCAAG
Organism: Lentisphaerota bacterium; assembly: GCA_018676675.1. GTDB lineage: Bacteria > Verrucomicrobiota > Lentisphaeria > Oligosphaerales > JABHEG01 > JABHEG01. The sequence continues at coordinate 21,372 of JABHEG010000070.1, read as the reverse complement.
GTGGATTCCCGCCCACGGCAGAATGCCGCTTACTTCGCTCTGGAACATGTCCAGGCCAAGGACGTCAAGACGGTCGTTGAGGCTTTGGTCGGGGAGCAGGGAAAAGTTGAAGCGGACGAGAAGAACAACATCCTGGCAGTGGACTCGACCAAGGGCAACATCGAAACCATCCAGCAACTCATCACCGAAGTCGACGTAGCCCCAAGGCAGGTCCTTATCGAGGCAACTCTGGCTGAGCTCAACGACGATGCATCAGAAGAGCTCGGGATCCTGTGGAACGCCCGATTCAGCTATAAGGGCGGAGCTCGCCAGACACGCTTCCCCTTTGAAAGCAAGTGGCTCGGGGGAGACAGCGATGTCGGGTGGACATTCGGCGAAGTGTCATTCAAGGAGTTCCAGGTCCAGCTCGACGCCATGGAAACCAGTGGGGATGCCAAGGTCCTGGCCAGCCCCCGAATCCGCGCCCTGCATGGCGAGGAAGCTGAGATCAACATCACCACCAAGACGGTCGTGGGGACAGAGCTCTCCGGGGAAGACGAGACCGGTCTGGTTAATGTCAAGCCGATCTATGAAGACGTGGGCGTCTCGCTCAAGGTCGTCCCGATGGTCCACTCGGATGGGAACATCACTCTGAAGGTCGAACCGTCAGTCAGCACAGCCAAAGAGTCCTCGTTCTTCGAAGAACAGGTTGACACCTTCAACCGCACGGCAACGACCACTGTGTCAGTTATCAATGGCGAGACGATCGCTATCGGTGGGCTGCTTCAGAACGAGGAAACCGACAAAATCACGAAGGTCCCGATTCTCGGCGACATCCCGCTCCTCGGCAAGGCCTTCACACACTCGAGCAAAGAGAGCAAGAAGTCCGACTTGGTGGTCTTCCTGACTCTCCACATTATCGAGGGTGCAGAGGGACGGGGGGCCGAGGGAGCCAATGTGGAAGCCCCGGTGTTCGACGCGACCGGCCTCCTCGTCAAGTACAACACGGCTGTGTCCCTGTGCAACGCCAGGAGCTACATCACTGCCGAGCCGCTGCTGAGAGAATTGCTCGACACGCCGTTGGACGCCTCCAGGAAGCACAAGATCAAGCAGTATCTCGCCGTCATTGAGCGGGAACGGGCACGCTTCAATGTCAGGACGAGTGAGATGACAACCCCGGCCCCGATTCCCCAGCCCGTCCTCACGCCTCAGACGGCCCCGATTCCCCAGCCCGTCCTCACGCCTCAGACGGCCCCGATTCCCCAGTCGACTGTAACTCCTCAGCCTTTCCTCACCCCCCAGCCGGCCCCCGCTCCCCGGCCGTTCCTGACGCCTCAGACGGCCCCGAATCCCCAGTCGACTGTAGCTCCTCAGGCGTTCCTCAACCCTCAGTCGGCCCCCGCTCCCCGGCCGTTCCTGACGCCTCAGACGGCCCCGATTCCCCAGTCGACTGTAGCTCCTCAGGCGTTCCTCAACCCTCAGCCGGCCCCCGCTCCCCGGCCGTTCCTGACGCCTAAGCCGGACCCCGTGCGCCCGGTTGAGCAGACCACACACCAACCTGACGTGCAGGTCCCAGTCGTTCCTGCACCGGTGCCCCCAAAGAAGCTCCCACCTTCACCAACCCTCATTCCGCCCAGCATGCTTCCCCCTCCTCCCCTCGCCCCGGCCCCGGCGCAACAGCAAGGTGCAGTAGCCCCTCCCGCCGAACAACTGGCCGTGCCGACGGAACAGCAGGTGGTGGCCGCCACCATACCCGCCGTGGAGGACCGCTCCCCTCTCCCGCAAGCTGAAGCGCCCGACGTCTCAAAGACAGAGCAGGTATCAACTGTTTCTGCCGAAGAGTCGCCGCCGGCCCCCACCGGGGGCACGACCGCGGACCCTCCCCTGGGTCTGGCCCCCATGCCAACAAACTTCGATGACGCCGCCGCGCTTTACCAGCGCGGCGATTACGCGCAAGCGAGGGAGCTCTTCCAGATCCTGAAGCAGACTGAGCCAGAAGCCGGTTACGCCCATCGGGTCGATGCATACCTGACCGCAATCGCGGAACGGACGAAACACTTGGAGGCAGGTCTGCAGGCAACGTCAGCTCTCGGAGCTGGGGAAGCTCTTGCTTCCTCGGATGTGACAGACGACGCCTCCGTTGTCAGCGCGACAGCCGTTGATCTCACGGTCGAGGGGGCCCCCGCAATGCCGTCCGATGCCTCCGTCGACGTCGAGGGAAGCATCACTCAGGCCGTGGCCGCCCTTCCCTCTTCGTCCGCTGACAGTTCGGTCACCTTGGCGCCCTTCCCCATGCATGAGGTGACACTCGAAGCTCCTCCCGTCCTGGCCAGCGACGCCGCCACCCCTGTGAACTTCTCCTCCGTGGCGACCCAGGCGCTCAATTCCGCCCTTAATCCGCCCGTGCCGAAACTTCCAGTTATCCGTGCCAAACCAATCCCCAAAGCAGCTGAAGTGAATGCGGCCACGGCCAGAACGAAAACAGCTGAAAAGAACACGACCACGGCCAGGAAGAAGGGCAGAAAGAGCAAATTCCGCCGGCGCAGGTTCGCAGTCGTCGGCGCCCCGGCGCCACCGGCGGCGGCACGGACGACGTCCTTGATTACCCCGTCAGGTGTGGCGGCTCCCCTTCCGGGAACAGCCCCCACGCCGACAGTGCGGCCGGCCAGACCAGCGAGTGACCCCGCCTACAACCAGGCGGTCTGGCTGTACCAAACGGGAAAATTCAACCAGGCAAAGCAGGCGCTGGAGAAACTGGTGGAAGATGGAAGGGCTGCCCTTGATCAGCGCCAGCGCGCGGAAGGCTACCTCGATATCATCGCTCAACTGGGCAAGTAGTCCCCTCTTACGCGAAACTCCGCTCAATCAGCCCTAGAAGACGGACTGCAACGTCCGTTTTTTGCATTTTTGGCAAATGACTGACCCCGCCCTCGGTGACCACGCTCACCTCGTTCGCATCGCTCGCGAAGCCGACGTCCGCACGGCTCACATCGTTGGCGACAATCCAGTCCAGACTCTTGGCCGCCAACTTGGCCTCGGCATTCGCCACGATGCCGTTGGTCTCGGCCGCGAACCCCATGATACGCTGGTCGGGGCGCTTCCGCGGAGCCAGACTCCCAAGCACATCCTCTGTCCTGGCCAACTCCAGCACCATCCCCCCGTCCTGCTTCTTCAGCTTCTGGTCAGCCGCGGTCGACGGACGGAAGTCGGCCACGGCAGCACACATGACGAGCACATCGCAGGTGTCGAACTCACGACCGACCACTTCGCCCACCTCGGCCGCGCTGACCACATCCAGACAGCGACACCCAGCGACCGGAGCCAACTGAGTAGGACCGCTTACCAGGACCACATCATGACCTGCGGCAACTGCGGTCGAAGCGATCGCGTACCCCATCTTCCCGGTTGAGCGATTGGTCAAGTACCGGACAGGATCCAGATCCTCACAGGTGGGACCGGCAGAGACTAGTATCCGAAGGGGAGCATGCTGCTCCTGGTCCAGCGCCCCGTTCTGCCGTCCATGTGACACCGCGAGGTGACTGTGCACGGCCTGCTCGATGGAGGATACGGCAGCGAGACGGCCCCGACCGTTCGAGCCACAGGCAACGCGCCCGGAATCGGGACCAACGAACGCAACCCCACGCTGGCGGAGCAGTTCGCAGTTCGCCTGCACAGCGGGATGCTGCCACATGCGGGGGTTCATTGCCGGAGCGATGATCGTGGTTCCCACGTGCGACAGAGCGTAGGTCGAGAGGGCATCGTCCGCAATCCCGTGGGCAAGTTTGCCGATAAAGTTGGCTGTCGCGGGAGCCACAACCAAAACGTGGGCGCGTTCGGAAAGGGCAATGTGTTCAGGTTGCCAAGTCGGGACGCCCCAGAGGTCCGACGTGACGGGGTTTCGGGAAAGCGTGAGGAACGTCCGTGCCTGAACCAGCGCCGTCGCGGATCTGGTCATGAGGACGTGGACGTCGATCCCCGCCCGGACCAAGGCGCTGGTCAGTTCCGCGGCCTTGTATGCGGCGATCGAGCCCGTGACCCCGAGAACGACCGTGCTGCCGCCCCCAGCGGGTAATGCATCTTCTACAGACATGCGACCTATACTCCTTACGCCGTCAGTACTAGAGATCCCAGCCCTGATCCGAGCGCTCTACCGCACAATGAGTAGCAACGAGAATGGCGCTGAGTTCACGCACAGCAACAGCAACGGTCTCGTTGACCACAAGGAAATCATACTCCGCCCAGGCGACCATTTCTTCTCGGGCATTGGTCAGTCGACGAATGATGGCCTCTTCGGTCTCAGTCCCGCGACCACGCAGCCGCTTCTCCAATTCCGGCAACGAAGGAGGACCGAAGAAGACGAACGTGGTCAACGTCCCCAAATCAGTGTTCAGGAGGCTCTCCCGAACCTGCCGGGCGCCCTGCACGTCTATGTCCAGCAAGACATCAGTGCCCCCAAACACGCGCTCCTCGACCTCTTCCCGTAACGTTCCGTACCAGTTGGCGTGCACCTCTGCCCACTCAAGAAACTCGCCGGCATCACGTTGGCGGAGAAACTCCTCCGGGGACACAAAGTGGTAATCTTCGCCGTCGACCTCCCCAGCGCGGGGAGCCCGAGTCGTGCACGACACGGAAAAGTGAAGGGGCGGAAACACCTCCCGCAGAGCCCGGCATACGGTGCTCTTGCCTGCTCCGCTCGGGCCCGACACCACAATCAGACTCCCGTAACGGTCAGAACGAATGGTGCTGACTGACATCGTGCCCTCAATTATTCGCTATGTAAGATCGAGTTATCGCCCATCTGGCGCCATGCCCCAACAGTGGAGTGAGCTAGCTCAACTATACTCCTCGAGAGCCGGGCTAAGCAAGAGGCCGGGACCTTTGCAGGACCTTGCCTCCTGCCGCGAGTCGCGCGGGAGGGAACGCACGCGAAGACGACAGAGACGCTCCCGTCGCCACCGCTGCCAAAGAGACACAGCATCGCCTTACCTCCTGCATGTGACGATGTTGTGTCTTCCTTGCCCGCAAAACAGGGCACGCCCCTATCACCTTGAATGGTGCTGGCCAAACCACGCTTTCGCACTATGGTTACTGAAGTCGGATTCCAGCTCCGGGGCGCGGTGATTTGGCGGGTTCTGTCAGCCGTTGACTACCTCACGCGGTGAGAGTCGCGGTACAGTCCCGGCCTGATGCACAGCCGGCGGATGCGACGGAAGAGTGCGCCCCCCGGCGCGGGCCGTTGCTTGAGGTCGCCCAGCCCTTCGCAACTTCGGCGGGCGCTCAGGGTCTTAGGCTGATTGTACTGAATGTCCATTCTTGTGTTGTGTCAGGAGTCAGGGACCATGCGGGATTCCGCAGATCCTCAACAGAAAAACGAGACCGGAACTCACCGTGACGATCCGCCCACCGGGCGGCCTTTCGCGTTTGAGTCCACACAGCACCTCGTGACTCCCTTGACTCGCCGTGAAACGCCCATTGGCAGGGTAGACCGTTACGTTCTTCTCGAAGAGCTCGGCGCAGGTGGCTTTGGGGCCGTCTATCGCGCCCAGGACGATGTGGCGGATATCCAGGTCGCGATCAAGGTTCTGCCCTCGCTGGTCGCTCATAACCCCGAAGAACTGGACAAGGTCCGCGAGAACTTCAAGCTCGTTGCCACTCTGCGACACCCCAACATCGCCAACGTACTCCACCTCCACACTGTAGAGACAGTCGATGTGGTTGCCAAATCTGCGATGGGCATTGCGGCCGGGGATCATCTCATCGTCATGGATTACGTGCCCGGCCAGACGATGACCGGCTACCGGAATCGATACGAAGACGGACGGATCCCCCAGAAAGAAGCCTTTCACGTCGCCGCGCGAATCGCCGAAGCGCTCGACTATGCCCACTCCCAGAACATCATCCACCGGGACATAAAACCAGCCAATATTATCATCACTCCCGAAGGAGATGTCCGGGTTCTCGACTTCGGTCTCGCCGCCCACATCCGGTCATCGCTCTCCCGGATCTCGCATGACACAGGCGACACCTGCGGGACGCCGGCGTACATGTCCCCCGAGCAGTGGGCTGGTCGACGTCAGGGACCAGGCGCTGATCAGTACGGACTGGGAGTCCTGCTGTACGAGATGCTCTCAGGGCTCGTCCCCTTCTCCTCAGCGTTCGAGAGCAGTAGCCGGCTGGTCATGTTCCACGCGGTAAAGACCGAACCTCCTGACCCTCTTCCCGGACTGACCAAGAAGCAGAACCGGGCTCTCCTCAGAGCACTGGCGAAGGACAACAAAGACCGATTCGGGTCATGCGGCGAATTCATCAATGTGCTGACGGGTGGGAACCTGCCAATCGTCAAGGTCGGCAGCAACAAGCGGACACAACGCCCAGCAGCGGAATCCCACCTTACAGGGCGACTCCTCGTCATCCTTCTCCTGCTGCTTATGCTGGCCGTAATCGGGCACCAAGGCATGCGTGAGTATCGTGTGTACCAGCAGAATCGAACAGAGGAACAGGCGCGTGAAAGTGCGGTCAAAGCCAAGCAGGAAACGGTACGCAACTTCCTTCAGGCAGCCCGGACGGCACTCGCTGAGAGAGACCACACCGCGGCCTCGGAAGCGGCCAGACAGGCACTTGAGACGGACCCCCAAAGCTCTGAAGCAAGACAACTCCAGATGGAGATCAAGTTGGCTGTGGGACTAACCGAGCTGGTCCCGGCCAGCAGCGAAGCAGAGGCAAAGTGGCGACAGGTTGAGAACGTCGAGAGAGGCCAGGGCTTTGGAGAGATGCTTGACCGGGCACGGTCCCTCCGGGATGCGGCCAAGGGGCTCTTCGGGGCGGAGAAATATGCGGAGTCCCTTGAGACCTACCGACAGCTGCTCACTGAATGCGAGAGGCTCCAGAAGCTGGACTCGGAAAGGCAGACGGCTCGACGCAACGGCGACGCTGCCGACGCAGCCGTAGAACGAGCCCGAGAGGCGAAGGCCGAAACCGATGCAAGTGAGCTCTTCGATGGAGCGACTAGCCTGGTCGAGTCCGCCAGAGACGCTTTCGGAAGCGGAGATTTCGCCGGTTCTTCTCAGCTCTGGATGACGGCATGCGCGGAACTCGCAAAAGCCGAGGCCGCGGCAAAGGGAACGCTCGCAATTCGGATGGCCCAAGCCGAGTATGACCAACACCTGAAGGGCGTTGACGCGGAGGCCATTCAGCGGTATGCCGAGGCCGAGTGGGAACAGATTCAGCTGGCCAGAGAAGACGCTGAACGGCTGACCCGGGAGGGGAAGTGGAGCGAAGCAGCCGAACGTTGGGACGAAGCAAAAGAGCTCCTGACAGAGGCGGCGGCCGAGGCCAAGAAGAACCGAGTAAAGACCGACCAAGCAGCCACCCGAGAGCCGGTGGAGGAAGACGCTTTGCGCTCGGTCCGAGTCGCGGAAGCGGTTGCCAGGGCCGAAGCCGCGAAAGCTGAGGGGGACTGGGAAGACGTACTGCGGGCTGCTGGCGAAGCGCTGGCGGAACAGGCGGATTCCCCCCGAGCCAAAGCGCTGAGCCACGAAGCCAAGGAAGCGCTGACACCGAGACTCAGCATCATCGCGGTTGTCGACAACCGCGAAACCGTCGGAGCTTTGATCAGCCTGGACGGCGTCCCTCTGGAACAGAGAACACCTGCCAGACTCAAGCTGGAGCGGGGCAAGGCATACCGGATCGGTGTGACCCTGACCCCGATGGGGGGAACCCGGTACACCCCCTTCGAGACGATCTTCAAGGCGGATACGGGCGGAGACCAGGAGCTTCGAGCCGAGCTCAAAGGCACATCCCTCCCTCCTGACTTGGCCACGGTAGAGAATGCAGACCAGGCCGCCTTGGAGGGCTTGGCGGAAGGAAGCCTGGAAGCCCAGGAGCTTCAGAAACAGACAGCCGCCGAACTGGGCCTTCCACTCGAGGTCCGGACGTGGCAGACTGACCTGCGATTCCGCCTCATTCCACCGGGGACGCTCAGTATCGACCTCCCGCCGGCCGCGGGAACAGCCCCCGAGGACGCCGTACGGCGAGCAACGTTGTCCATGCCGTTCTATGTCTCTCGCTACGAAGTCACCCAAAAGCAGTGGATTGAGGTGATGGGAGCACTCCCCGAGGCAACCATCACAGCTGGCGACGAACTGCCGGTGACAGGGATGACGTGGGATGAGGCCAGCGCCTTCTGCCGGGAACTGGCAGTCCACGAAGGAGTCCCGGAGGGGACATACCGCCTGCTCACCGAAGCCGAATGGGAGTACACCTGCCGGGCAGGAACAAACACCCGCTTCATCATGGGCGATGGTGAAGCCGTTCTCGGCCGTGTCGCGTGGTCCAAAGGAGAAGAGGATGCTGATTCTCCTCAACCCGTCGGCCAAAAACAGCCCAACGCCTGGGGCCTGTTCGACTGCCATGGCAATGCCCAGGAATGGTGCAGGGATTGGTTTGCTCCGCTGCTGCCCGGAGACACAATTGACGCGGTCGGACCGGATCAGGGCACAGCGAAGGTCGTGCGCGGGGGTTCCCACCTTACCCAGCCTGGTGCCTGTGCGTCTTCGGCAAGGGACATGCTGTCACCGGCGGCACGTAGCCTCGATGTCGGGTTGCGCATCATGCGCGGCATCCCGTGGTTCGTCGTCGGCAACGGCGAGTAGGCAGCCCCAGAGGCAGCCGGTCCGGTCACGGGACCGCCGGGAAAAAACGCGCCCGAATGACCTGCCAACGGACGCTCGACTCTGCTTTCCCCGCCATCCACGTCAGGAACGATGCGTCTTCCTGGCAACGCGAAAGCCAGAGCACCTCCTCGTCCGAACACCTGAAAAGGACGGCCAAAGCGTCCTCCTCGTTGACGGAGGACAACCGCCTCAGAGCCGCTGAACAGACACGTTGGCCGTGCTGCTGACGGCCGGCAAAGGAAGCGACAACCAGCAGCACAAGTCCCCAAAACGGCCAGATAGGCATACTGTGGAACAGAAGTACACGGACAAGCTGCGCGATGAGCAGGACGAGAGTGCTGCCAAGTAGAAGATAGCTGTCCATCGGGGAGCGGAAGACACTGCCGACAGCCCGACGGAACGGGCTCGTGGCCGTCCGGTAGGCGAACGTCTCCTCAAAGACGTCACTCTCCATCGCGATCCGGGCAACGTGGCAAAGCTCGTGAGCCAAGAGCTCATCCCGACTGTAGATCAGCCAGCGCTCCCGATTGGCAAATGACCGGCGGATAATGAACAGGGCAAAGAAATCCGGGTAGAAATAGAAAGCGCAGCCCCCGAAGAGCCAGCCCTGCGATGGGTTGATGAAGAAGCCGGGGACCCAATCAATCGTGAAGCGGAACAACTCCTCAGTCTTCCCCTTCACTCGCTCGAACAGCGCCTCCGGGATCCGGTCGTCGTCAGACAGCTCAACCCCCTCTACTTCGAAGCGGCCGGTTTGAGTCAGCTCCCCGTCCATCTCCTCAATGTTGCCCTGAAGACACCGAAGGCGGGTCACATACTGGTCCAGTGACTCATCAGCCCCTATGAGGAAGCCTCGGGCATCGAGCTCGACCAGGGTTTGTATGTCGCCGCCCTCAGCACGGCCCATCAGCTCTTCCGTGAACATGCGTCATCCTCATGCAGCAAGTGAGGCCAGTACCATACCGAGCACTCCGGGCTTTGCGAACACCGCAAGCCTCGCCAAGCCAGAGCGCAAGCCCGCCGCACACCCCCGGGACTGGCTGTGGGACCTCGGCATGAGACCACAGGGAAGAGGATGGCGGCAAGCCTTGAGCCCTTCTGTGCGGGTAGGACAGTGTTGTTGGGCCCTACCATTGACTTGCCGCCCGGAATCTCGTATCTTAGGCGATGCTCAGCTTTGTGTCTGTGCGCCCGCATCTGCCGGGCACAGACAGCGAACAGCTGCAGAACAAAGACCGCGGGAAGACGAGGACAGACTCCGGTCCCGCGTTAGGATTGATCTGATCGAGGAACAGGCTGGATACCGACATGGACAAACCTCGCGTAAGCTGCCCCGAGTGCGGGGCGGTTTTCGAAATCCAGGAAGAATACCGGGGCGAGCAAGTCGACTGCCCAAGATGTGCGGTGCCGTTCCAGATTCCCTTGACTGGGGCGGTCGGAGTGAGGATTTCAGCAGCGCCAGCCCCAGCGCCAGCCCAAGCTCAGTCACAGCCGCCAGCCCAAGCTCAGTCACAGCCGCCAGCCCAAGCTCAGCCTCAAGCACCGGCTCCGGCCGACGACTCAACATTCGAGGTCTCCTGCCCTCACTGTCAGGTGGTGTTCGAGGTCCCCGCTGAATACCGGAACGAGCTCGCTGAGTGCTCCGAATGTACCGGTGTCTTCCGGATTCCTCCGTCCGGTTCCCAGGGCGAGATCGTGCCCGACGATGAGCTACCCCCCCTTGAGGAAGAGCCGGAGCCGGAACCAGCTCCCCCCCAACCCGCACCCGCGCCGTCACCGCTTGATCCATTCGCCGGACCACCACAACTCCAACCCCCTGCTGAGATCACCGGAACCGGAATACAACAGGGAACGACGGATCGCTCAACAAAGCGCACAGGAACAGTGCGCCTTTCGCGTAATGCTGTTGTCGGCAACACGATGACCCCAAAGCGTAAGACTGAAGAGCAAATGCGCCAGGAGCGCCATCGCAGAAAGCAATCCGGCGTTCTCTACGATCCGGTCACCGGAGAAGCGACACATCAACCGATCAGCGACCCGCTGGCTGACGATGACGTTGACTCCCTCTCGGAAGACGATTTCATCGCAGATGACAGCACGTCAGACGGAAGAGCAGCGGGAAAAAGAAGGAAAAAGAGGAAACGTAAACGTGTCCGCGTGGTCACGCTGCCGACGTGGGTCCAGGGCATGGAACTCGATGAAGATGAAGAGATCCGCGGCTGCGAGTTGGCGCGGAAGACGGTCAGTCTGGGCCAGCTTTTCGTCACCTTCCTCCCCGTTCTGGTCATTCCGGTCGCCTGCTTTGCCTCGACCAAGATGGGAGTTTCCACAAGCGCGGTGGTCTTCGCCGTGGTCGGGTCCGCCTTTTGGGGCATCCACGCCCTCACCGTCTTTGCGGTCCAGAGCAAGAAGGCTCTGGTCGTCACTACAGACCGGGCAATCCTCATCACAGCAGACGAGATCCTGAAGGTCGATATTGACCACGACGAAGATGACTGATTGCCCCGCCCGTCACCGCAATGACTCCCGCCGCAGTCCCTGCAGCACGTCAATGACCTTCTCCCTCTCGATGACCCTCGGCTCAATATCCGCATAGGGAGAGGCGAAGCGCGATGGTTCGACCGTAGCCAGAATCCCCCGAACCATCCTCCCTCCGGTCAGTTCGCCCCGCAGAAGCCGCGACTGGTCCGCAGTGTCAAGATATCGCCGCAACTGCTCAGCATGGCCCCGTGTGAGCTTCCCGCGTTTCAGTTCAACCAAAACCAGCGCATCTGCAGTGCAGTCCCGGAAGACCATATCGACGACATGTCGATCCTGGGCATCGGTGTAGATGCAGTGCTGACGGGCAACGAACTGTACCTCCTCGTGGAACAACAGTGACGGGTCCGCTTCGATGGCGTCTTCGATATCACGCTCGGTATCCACAGCGCGGTAATCCGCCCCGAGGACCTCCTCCATACCATCGGCCGTGCGCTGTCCTATCCCCCTCACGGCCAGGAGTTCCTCCGCAGACGCATTGGCGATCCGGCGGACCGTTCCGAACTGCTTGAGGAGCTCCCGTGCCATGACCATCCCGCACCCTGGCAGCATCTCGATGACACGCCGCTGCAGGTCCGGGAGGTCAACGGCCTTCCGCTTGGGAATGAGGGAGATCTCGGGAATCCCCACCTGCTCCTGACGGGCCATCATCGAGAGCAACGCAACCGTTTCCCCAACATCGCGGGTACTCAGTACGGTCAGACCGTACTTGATCAGCATCGATGTCAACGCGCCCCGCACAGCCTGCGGGTCAAACATGCTGTACTCGTAGTTGATCTCACCCTCGACAATCAGAATGGGGATCTCGAAGTGCTCGCGCAGATAGATCGCGCCAGTGAACAGGGTCTTGTCCATGATACCGGCCAGAAAGCGACTCCCCGTGCGGCGCTCTACCCCCAGACGCTTGCTGAGGACATACCGATCCACGTTGCCCTCGTCTTCAAGAACAGGCATGATCCGGACACCGGACGCCTCAAGCTCACGAGCAGGCTTCCCGTCAGGTTTGGTTGCCGAGATCATCAACACTGAGGGATCGAATGCCATACACTGTGCTCCTCTCTGTAGTGCCAACGTTGCCGTTGTCGGCGCTCAGCCCACGACGACATCACGCGCAGCCAGGCGCCGGACGGCAGCCTCGGCTTCCCGCGAAGGAAGCCACGTGACAATCTCACGGTAAAGCTGGATCCAGAAGCGCTCCCAGTAGGGGCGCGGGCAACGTGTTCCCATGCGGAGCACGCGTTCGCCATCGGGCCGCGGAAAGATGGGAGAACTGACGCCGGCCAACGCCAACGCGTCCACCAGCACGTCACCGTACCGCCCGTCCGCGAAGGCCGCCACATGCGTATACCGCGGCCCGTGGGCGTTCAGGTACTCCGCAATGCGGCCGGCCAGAATCGGCTTGGCCGCGGTGTACTCGTCCACCCCCATCTGCTTGACGCCCCCGGCCCGGACATTCGCGGGATAGGCGTCCTCAAACTCATAGGGGACAGGACCAATCGTGCTGGCCAGAACAACCACGTGGACCGGACAACGCACGCGGTCGTGCGCAGGATCATGTCCCACAGCCATCTCTATCGCACGCCGCATCCCGGCGTGCGAAGGTGATGTGGAGAATGGGCGCCTCACGGAACACTGGAGGAACACGAGGTAGCGCTTCTCGGGCGGAGGGGTGTAGCGCTCGATGGTAAACTGGTGGAAGCGCTTCGAGGACAACGAGTGGACGTCGATGACAGGCGATGCAGAGGGAGGGCAGCAAAGAGCGAGCTCTCGGCCCATCTGGTCATGCAACTCCGCACACGCCTGTTCCCAATGCGCTGACCAGACCAAACGCTCATCACTCGCGCTGGAGCCGGGACGGAGGCGAACCACCAAGCCCTCAAGGACCAACTCGGTAACGGCCTCCCCGAACACGGCCGTCGATAGCTGCGTGCAAGTGCGGAGTTCGCCAGCCACAACAGGCTCGCGGGCCTGCAGCAAGGCGGAAACGACAGCGTGACGGGCCTCCGTGGGGCGCATGAGACATCCTCGAAGAATCAGGAGAGGGAATCACCACCCAGGGAACGGATGAGCCCAAGATCAAGATCTCCCTTGGCACCCCATCCCCGCTTCCCACGCGGGATCTCCGGCCGGAACCGCTCGTACAGCGTGTAGGCGCACTCCGTCAGCTCATCTGCCTCGAAAGCAGATGCCAACGCCCGCATGGCAGCAAGAGCATCCTCGTAACGATCGCCAAATTTGCCTGTGAGGTAGGTCGCGACCTTCTCCGGCTCGATAGGCTTGTCTTTGACCACAGCTCGAACGCCCTCTTCCGTCGTCTTGACCGGCACGCCACGTTCGCAGAGCTTGATCCAGAACTCCTCGCCCAGGCCAGTCTTCTTCGGAGGGAGCCCCCGCTCCGGGCCCTTCGGCTCACCGTAGATCCCCAGCATCCGCCCCTTCGACTGAGCGTTCAACCCCGCCACAGCCTTGCCGAGGGACAGAGCTGTGGGCCAATCGTGCCCTAGCCGCTCTGCCACCACGCTCGCCCACAATGTCAATACCGGTGCACGATTCATCACAATCACGGCATCACTCATCCGAACACCTCCCGTATGCACACCCGGCACGATTGCTGCAGCGGCCGCTGGAAGACCATACAAGCGGAGCTCAGCGAACGCAACCGAGCAAGCAGGCCCGTCTAGGTGGCCCCCAACGAAGCGGCAACGCGACGGGTGTGGGTTTCCGTTCCACCGTCAGGGCGTGAACTGACTTCCGCAGCCTGGCCCTACTGATCCGGCCATGAACAGTGTTGCACATCGGGGTGTCAGGTTTCAGTGTTCAGGTGTCAGGACTCGAGCCTGAAACCGGACACCAGACACCTCAAGCCTGATCTGGCCAAACGCACCATTGAGTGTCGCCGGATCAGTTTAGGGTTAGCGGGCAAGCAGGCGGGCATGTAAATTTCGTGTCTGTTCTGCGCAGTGTCCATAGAGGAACGAACGATGCCCATCTTGCCCCTTCGACCAAGCTACCTACCCACCCTCCTGCTCGCACTCGCATTCTCCGCCCACGCTGTGCCCCCACGGGCAACGCCGCCGGAAGCCACATGGCGGAAACTCTTCAACGGGACGTCACTCGATGGCTGGGTCCAGCGAGGCGGCACGGCCAAATACGCAGTTCAAGACGGTGCCATTGTGGGACTGTCGGTCAAAGGAACACCCAACAGTTTCCTTTGTACGGACAGGGATTACGCGAACTTCATTCTCGAGTACGAGTTCAAAGTCCACCCAACCCTCAACTCCGGGGTGCAGATCCGCAGCAACAGCCTCAAGGAATACAGGAACGGGCGCGTGCACGGGTATCAGGTCGAGATCGACCCAGGCAAACGCGCCTGGTCAGGCGGCATCTATGACGAAGGTCGACGGGGGTGGCTGTATGACCTCAAGAACAACGAAGCAGCGCGGAAGGCGTTCAAACAAGGGGAGTGGAACCATGTGCGTGTCGAGGCGATTGGTTCCTCGATCCGAACGTGGCAGAACGGGGTCTCGGCTGCGGACCTCACCGACGACATGACCCCGACCGGATTCATCGCCCTTCAGGTGCACGCCACAGGCAGCACCACCCCTCTGGATGTCAGCTGGCGCGGGCTGCGAATCCTGGACCTTGGTTCCAGGGCGGGAACAACCAGAGACGCCCTCGGCAAGCCGGCTGACACGATGGGGGCTCCGCCGCCACCCGGAAGCTTGGTTCTGGTTGGCGCCAAGGACGATCTGAGCCAATGGACAGGCGGTGGAAAAACAGACGCCGCCTGCCCGTGGAGATGTAGCGAGGGGGTTCTTGAGATCATCCCGGGGAAGGGCAGCATTGTCACCCGACGGAGCTTCAGGGACTTCCGCATGCACGTCGAGTTCCGGGTGAACAGCAGGGAGAAGCACTCCCAGAACAACGGGAACAGTGGCGTTTACATCCAGCGCCGTTACGAGCTTCAGATACTCAATTCACATGGACAGCCGCTGGGCAATCGTGAGTGCGGGGCGCTCTACAAAACAAAGGCACCCGCTGTGAACGCCTGCCGCAAAGCTCCCGAATGGCAAACCTACGACATCGTGTTCCGGAGCCCGCGTTGGGATAAGGACGGTAAGAAGGTAGAGAATGCCCGAATAACAGTTGCCCAGAACGGTGCCCTGATCCATGACAACGTCGATATCCCCAACAAGACGGGCGCCGGCAGACAGGAGAGCCCGGAAGATGGCCCCATTCTGCTCCAGGACCACGGGAACCCCGTGCACTTCCGAAACACCTGGATCAAGGAACTCCTGACTCTGAATGAAGCCGCTGCCGCTTCCGAAGCCGCTTGGGAAGAACTACGGTCTCACGAATACGGCCAGAGCCGAGCCCCACTGCTGGCCATTGAGGCCGACATAAGGAAGGTCGTTGGGGAGGAGCGGGCGGCAATCGAGGACAAGCTCTGTGCGCTGCTGAACGACCCGGGAGTAACGAGTGATGCAAAACGCTTCGCCTGTCGATCCCTGGCCCGGATTGGCACTGAACGAGCCGTTTCCTCCCTGGGCAAACTCGTCACGGACAAGGCTTTGGCAACGGAAGCCCAGCAAGCGCTCTACGCCATTCCGGCCAAGATGGCCAACGACGCGCTGAGGGCCGGCCTGGGCACCGATGCCCCCTCTCAGGTCAAAGCAGGTATTGTGAATGTCCTGGGCCGGAAACGCGATGCCTCCTCCCTACCGGAGCTCACTTCCGCGTTCTCCGCTCCTGATCCCGTTCTCGCCGCCGCTGCCCTGGTGGCGGTGGGACGAATCGGTGGGCCTGCTGCGGAAGAGGCATTAGAGACTTTTGTCCCGACGCCGCCCCTCAGTGATGCCCGAAGCCGGGCACGTCTGTCCTGCGCAGTGGCTGCGGCAGCTGCAAAGCGCGATGACGCGGCCATCGCCATCTGCCGCGACCTCATCGCCTCGGCTGAAACCGACGCCATCCGCTTGGCCGCCTGCCGCGAACTCGTCCGAGTCCAGGGCACGGAAGCTCTGCCTCAGATCCTCCCCCTCCTTAGGAGCCTTCGCGGGGACGCCCAGAGGATTGCGGCAAGAACAGTGGTTGATATCCCCGGCAAGGACGTGACCACAAACGTCACCACCGTGCTTCCCGAGCTTCCCCCCACTGTTCAGGCCGTCATCGTCCGAGCACTCGCGGACAGGGGAGAAGAGCAGGCAGCGGCCCTCGTCACCAGCCTGCTGGACTCCCGGGACGAAGGCGTTCGTCTAGCCGCCATTGACGCCTTGGCCGTCCTCGGCGGCTCGTCTCAGGTCAAGCCCCTGACGGCGTTGGCTCTGACCAAAGGGACGCAAGCTGACAGAGCCATCCATGCCCTGGCAATGCTCCCCGGAAAAGGTGTAGACGCAGCGATGCTCCAGACTCTGGAGGCCGCCGAAGTCCCGGCGTTGCGCCGACTCCTTACCCGATCGCTGGCGAGCCGGTCCTACAAGCCGGGCGTGCCCGTTCTCCTGCAGGTAGCCGCCTCAGACGCCGATTCTGCGGTCCGCCGCGAATGCCTGAAGGCCATCCGAGCTCTGGGAAGCGCTGATCTCGTACCCCGCCTGCTCGACCTCATGACGGCGTCCACACAGCCACGGGACATCGAAGAAGCCCGCCGCACAATCGAGGCGCTGGCCCAGGAAATCCCCGCCCCCAAACGCGACTCGCTCCTGCTCAAGGCGTGGGACAGCGCGGGAGAGAAGGGCCGGCCTGCAGTGGGGACACTGCTCGGAACGTTTGGTGGAGACGCCGCGGCGAAGGCCCTCATTACCGGCCTCGCCCAGGAAGACGAAACCGTTCGCTATGCCGCGGTCAAGGCACTCGGGGCGTGGGCCACACCAGCCCCGGCCGATGCTCTTCTGGCGTTCGCCAAGATCACACCGAACGACGTTCACCATGTGCTGGCGATCCGCGGCTTCGTCAGACTCGTCGGGCTGATCACAACGGGCGAAACAAAGCCCAAATATGAAGCCGCATTGGCTATCGCCAGACGGCCACAAGAAAAGGAACTGCTGAAATCGGCCATGATGGATCTCAGGATTACTGGTCTGAAGGCAGGATCGAACAAACCCTATGAAGTGATCCCAAAGGGATTCCGCCTGGGGGAGAAACCTTACATTGACCGCGAGTACACGATCACCAAGCTCCCGGAACCCCTGGTCGCGGCAGATCGCATCAAGACAGCGATGGAAGACAAGTACAGCAAGGGAGACGCGTTCATCACGTTCAACATCAACCGCCCTGCGCGTGTCTACGTCTGCTATGACAACCGGGCAAAGAAATCGCCAAAGTGGCTGAAGGGCTGGACCAGGACCAAGGATGCCATTGCCTCGACCGACAGGGCCTGCAAGCTCATCCTGTACACCAAGGTGTGGCCGGCCGGGAAAGTCGTCCTGGGAGGCAATGCCGCCCCGGGAATGGGAGCCATGTACATCATCGGGATTGCGCCGGTCACGGGCAAATAGCCCACGAACGTGGCCATCGCGCGCCAGACTGACGTATGGGGGACCCACGAGCGAGACCTGGGCTGCCGCGCCCAACGTCCCGACTCAGCGGCAATCACGACAGACGCCACGGTCCCCGCATGGCCCGTGAAATCAGCCGATTCGCCTCTGGGTCATCGACGAAGGTCTCGGCCTCGGGGCTCCAGCGCAGTGGGCGTTCCAGAAGCATGGCAATGTTGCCGAGGTGCCCCATCGTGGCAGAGCGGTGCCCGACTTCAACCGGCGTAACGGTCTCTGCCCGGGTACGCACGCACTCCAAAAAATTCGCTCGGTGACTCCTGCTCCGATACAGGTGAATCTCACCCGGCAGGATGACCGACCGAAGCAGTGACTTGGGCCCGGCATCGATCTTCCCGCGATTGACGTACACCCACCCATCAGTCCCCTCGAAGCGTGTACCCGTACGGTTTGAGGTGGAGCAGTTGAGAGTAATGCCGCTGGCATAGCGGTAATCCACCTCGTAAGTCACCGGATTGTCGAACAACCCATCCTTGGGATACTCCCCCCTGCCTTTGACCTCGGCCGGCCCTGAGCGGTCTGTTCCCAGTCCCCACTGAGCGATATCAAGGTGGTGGCTGCCCCAGTTCAGCATCTGGCCACCGGAGTAGTCTGAGATGAACCGGAAGTTGTAGTGACAGCGCGCCTGTGTGTAGGGAGCCCACGGGGCCGGGCCGAGCCACATGTCATAGTCAAATCCCTTAGGAACAGGCATAGCCGGAGCGACGCCCATCGCTCTCCCTTTGGATAGGCCGACCTTCACGTGCTTTACCTCGCCGATCCGGCCATTCCTGACCAGCTCGCAAGCAAAGCGGAACCGCTGATCGGAACGCTGCTGACTCCCCATCTGCAGGACGCGCCCGTACCGCCGCGCCGCGTCGCTCAGAACACGCCCTTCCTCAATCGTCACGGAAAGGGGCTTCTCGACGTATACGTCCTTCCCGGACCTGACCGCAGCCAAAGCCGCCAGAACATGCCAGTGGTCCGCCGTTGAGATCACGACTGCATCAATATCGTCACGGGCGATGATCTCCCGGAAATCGCTGCAGGCAGCACAGCCTCGGTACGTGCCGGAGGCCCGCTCCTTGGCATAGTGCTTGTTCACGGTGTCCCGGGCCTTGTCGCAGCGGCTCTGATCGACGTCGCAAACGGCCACAATCTGACAATCCCGGGACCATAGGAACCCACGGAGATTACCCATACCCATGTTCCCGACACCGATGAAACCAACCGTGATGCGATCGTTCGGCGGCCGGCCGCCTTCGTCTCCCAAAACAACTCCGGGGACCACCAGCGGGGCGGCGCCAATCCCAACCGCGCTAAGGAAACGCCGCCGGTTCATAGTCAGCTGAACTGCCATGCATGACTCCTGACCAAACAGACACGAAACACTACCGTACAGACACCAAATATAGGCCCTCGCGAGCACTCATCCCAGCAGTCCATTTCTCGCGAGCTGACGTTTGACATCCCTGCTTTCGGGTCTACGTTAATGATCTTTGTCGCCGAAGTATGGAACCTGTTTGTGCTGAAATGACATGCCCATGAAAACATATCTACCCAAAGTCGACGAGATCGAGCGGAAGTGGCTGGTTGTGGATGCTGAGGAGCAAATCCTCGGGCGCCTCGCCGTCAAGATTGCGAACGTTCTTCGCGGTCGCCACAAGCCGACGTACACGCCGCACCTCGATTGCGGAGATTTCGTGGTCGTCGTTAATGCCGAGAAGGTTTTCGTGAGCGGCAATAAGGAAACCCAGAAGGAATACCAGGACTACTCCGGGTACATGGGTGGACGCAAGGTGCAGACGCTTGATGAAGTGCGTGCCCGCAAGCCGGAACGCATTATCCGCGATGCCGTTTGGGGCATGATGCCCAAAGGGCGCCTCGGTCGGTCTCAGTTCCGCAAACTTCGGATTTACACCGGTCCCGAGCATCCGCATGAAGCCCAGCAGGTAGAGGCATTCGCACTCTAAGCAAGACCTCGGCCAGGACCGATAAAGCGACGGGGATACGAGTATGGCAGCATCTAGAGACGAAGTTACAGTGGTGGGTCGGCGCAAGAGCGCCGTCGCACGCGTCCGCCTTTATCCCGGAACGGGAAAGATCGTCGTGAACAAGCGCGATTTTGAGCAGTACTTCCCCTGCTCAACGGTCCGTGGCTATGTGACACAGCCACTGATGATCACCGGCGTGACGCAAGCGTTCGATATCCACGCCAACATCAAGGGCGGTGGCCCGATGGGCCAG
This sequence comes from Lentisphaerota bacterium, assembly GCA_018676675.1. Lineage (GTDB taxonomy): Bacteria > Verrucomicrobiota > Lentisphaeria > Oligosphaerales > JABHEG01 > JABHEG01. The sequence goes on along the minus strand of JABHEG010000070.1, from coordinate 1,409 downwards.
GCTGGAGCGTTGCGGCACGGGATCTCACGGGGTCTGTGCGAAGCAAACGCCGAACTCCGTTCAGTGCTGAAAGAGAGCGGAATGCTCACCCGGGACGCACGAGTCAAAGAACGTAAGAAGCCCGGTCAGCCCGGAGCGCGGAAACGGTTCCAGTTCTCCAAGCGGTAACGTTTGGGTTAACCAAACCGACAGTGCAAGATCCGAGCCCGACCAAAAATCGGCTCGGATCTTTTTTTTGTTGGGAGAAGGACATGGACAGTACAACCATTCAAGTAGCGATTTTCGGAGCGTCGGGATACTCCGGCGAAGAGCTTCTCAGGCTCCTTCAGAGGCACCCCAGTGCCCACGTCGCGTTCGTCACTTCGCGGCAATACGCCGGGCAACCAATCGGTACGGTGTTCCCGCGTTTCGCCGAATCCTCCCTGCAGTTCTGCCAACCGGATGTCAGCGCCATCGCCCCAAATGTGGATGTCGCCTTCCTGGCTTTGCCCCACGGGTTGGCTACCGAGTACGCGATTCCGTTGCTCAAAGCGGGAGTCCGGATCATTGACATCAGCGCGGATTTCCGGCTCAGGTCACCCGCGAAGTATGAAGCCTACTACGACGAACCCCACCCTGCCCCGGAACTGCTTTCACAGGCAGTCTACGGCTTGCCCGAACGCTACAGGGGTGCTCTGAAAGGCGCCCAGCTGGTTGCCTGTCCGGGATGCTATCCCACGAGCACGATCCTGCCGCTGAGCCCCGTGCTTGCGGCGGGCCTGGTGGACCCCGCGACCGTGATCGTCAGCAGCATGAGTGGTGTCAGTGGCGCAGGCCGGAAAGTCGACCTCCCCTACATATTCCCCGAGTGCAACGAAAGCGTCCGGCCCTACAAGGTCACTGGGCATCGGCACCTGCCTGAAATTGAGCAGGAGCTGGCCATCGCCGCAGGTGTGGATGAGATGAGTATCAACTTCATTCCCCACTTGGTTCCCATTAACCGGGGAATCCACTCCACAATCGTGGCGAACGCCCGGGGCAACGTCTCGGCCGAGATGATCGGGAATGTCCTCAATGCGGCCTACGCAGACGAGCCGTTCGTGCGAGTGCTTCCGAGCGGCGGACTCGCCGACACGAAGCACATCACGGCGACGAATGTCTGTGAGATCGGCTACGCCTTCGACAGCCACACGGGACGCGTCATCCTGAGCAGCGCCATCGACAACCTGACCAAGGGGGCTTCAGGACAGGCCGTTCAGTGCCTGAATATCACCTGCGGCTTCCCCGAGACGACCGGCCTGCTGTAGGCTGACCTCCCCCCGTGTCCGGCAGAGCCCTGATCCGCCGTCGCCCCCCAAGGGCGGCTATGGCGGGACAAGCCAACGGGAGGGGACCGCTTACGCTGTGCGCGGCTCGGTTCAGACGGGGGC